>NZ_JBALDC010000051.1:0-14484 GCF_036917575.1 Nostoc sp.
AAATTGAGAACGTTAATTCGGTACTTTCTGTCCGTTGTGCTTACCTTAATGGAACACTCACTATTTGATGTTTTCGCCAAAGTGGGATGCTCCCGTGGCCATGTTTGCAGATTGTAGAAAAACCACTGATGAGTTATTACAAGACTGGATCGAACGCTATATACTGCTAATTTACATGGGCGCAATTGTATCAAGCATGTATAATCTAATTAATAATATGTAAAAAAATACAGCTATTTAGGAAAAATACATATATCTAACAAAACTTAAAAATTAGGTTTTGTTGAAAAGATTGCAAAATATTTTCAGTCAAGCCAGATTATCTGGATCTATTCCGAGCGCTCTTAATTGTTCCACCAACTTTTGAACCCGTTGTTCTGCAACATCAGCGCGTTGTGATTCTTGTTGAGCACGTTGCGCTTCTTGTTGAGCGCGTTGTGATTCTTGTTGAGCGCGTTGCGCTTCTTGTTGGGCGCGTAATGATTCTTGTTGAGCGCGTAGTGTCTCTTGTTTTACTTGTTCTGCGGGCGTGAGATACCGTTGTCCTTGCTCATCATACCAATACATCCATTCCCGCATTACACCGCAATAATTTCCCCTTTCGCAACCAATTCCCAGTCCAATTTCTGGTAGCCAAACGGGGTTTCCCCCTTGCAGTTCATACTTACCATTAACTAACTTATGTACTTCCAGATGCGGTTTGCGGCGGCGACGGGAGGAATAAATCACGTAATAAAGTACACCTAAAGCCTCATATTCGTTCAATTTAGTAGTGTATTCTTTGCGATAATTTTGGGAAACTACTTCTAGCACGAAAATCGGTACAACGTTTTCATCCCACAGCACATAACTAGGACGCAGTTCCTCATCATAAAACCGCTCTACCTCTAAGCTCAAAAACCCATCCGGTACAATTGGCGGTTTATCGGGGTGATAATAGATACCCATATCTATCGCAAACAACCAGTCCATGCGTTCTGACCAAAGTATCAGCAGGATCGCCTTTAATAAGCCTGGTATCAATTCTTGCAGTTCATTATCCACAGGCGTCTCATCTGAGTCTGGTAGTTCCTCGGCTGAGGGCAAGTACCTTGGCAAGTTGTACTCTAACATGGCTGGTTTTCCCAAAACTCAAAGGATATTTGGCTCTATTTGGCTCAACAGAATTATAGCGATTTCTCCCCTTACAATGTCATTAGTAGTCTGTCTCATTAATCACGAGGCGTGAACGAGTTCGTAGTCAAGACTTTAGTCTTGGTTTTTTAAGCACTTTAGTACTTACTACAAACTCTTAAAATTAGCTTGACAAATTACTACTCTATATAGAGTACTCTACTGACACTAATTGCTAACTTTTAACTAGTAGACAATCTCAAATCTGCCGGAATCATCAGTTAGAAAATTTATTTGATGACTAAGTTTTAACTGTCACAATCCAATTATCTTGATGATGTAATGTTTTGCTTTGACTAAGGGATACCACTTGTGGTATTGAGAAACAGACAAGATTCGACAGATATAATAATTACTAGTTCGTTTGCCGGTTGTGATAGCATTGCATAAGCTAAAGTGTGAGTCTAATCATGAATACAGGCGTTTTTACCCCATAAAGAAAATTGCTTGTGCCGATAAAATTTTGGTAACTCTTAACTATTAATAAATATATCGGTGCTTAGTGCTATTCATGCTTTATATTTAGCGACAGGGTGGTGCAAACAGCTAACTTATGTTCAAAAACTTAGAAAGCAGTGCCCATTGGGAGCAATTCACGCTTTGATACTATCAGCACTTAGTGTAAGTAAAGGTAAAGTTGATATTCAAACGAATAATTTTTGCAAAATTGCGACAGATAAAGACTAAACTAAAAAGTCTTGTGCAGCAAAACCTGTAGCTTTAAATGAAGTAATCATGTCTAAGGTTCTTGTCTCTGATTCGATTGACCAAGCTGGAATTGACATTCTTTCGCAAGTTGCTACCGTTGATGTCAAACTAGGTCTAAAACCAGCAGAACTGATCGCAATTATTGGTGAGTACGACGCGCTGATGATTCGCTCTGGTACGCGCGTCACTCAAGAAATCATTGAAGCCGGCACCCAACTAAAAATCATTGGTCGTGCTGGTGTTGGTGTAGACAATGTGGATGTTCCTGCTGCCACCCGCCGAGGAATTGTGGTAGTCAATTCTCCAGAGGGAAATACGATTGCCGCCGCCGAACACGCGTTAGCGATGATTTTGGCTTTGTCTCGCCACATCCCCGATGCTAACGCTTCGGTGAAACGCGGGGCATGGGATCGCAATAGTTTTGTTGGTGCAGAAGTCTACAAAAAAACTCTCGGTGTTGTCGGTTTGGGTAAAATTGGCTCCCATGTTGCGGCTGTAGCTAGAACAATGGGGATGAAACTCCTAGCTTATGACCCTTTTATTTCTACAGAACGAGCCGAACAAATTGGCTGTCAGTTGGTGGAGCTAGATTTACTCTTCCAGCAAGCAGATTATATCACCCTACATATCCCGAAAACCCCAGAAACTACCCACTTAATCAATGCCACAACTCTGGCAAAAATGAAACCCACAGCCCGGATTATCAACTGCGCTCGTGGTGGGATCATTGATGAAGTAGCTTTAGCAGCAGCTCTGAAAGCGGGTAAAATCGGTGGTGCAGCCTTGGATGTGTTCGAGTCAGAACCACTGGGTGAATCTGAATTGCGATCGCTAGGTAAAGAAATCATCCTCACCCCTCACTTGGGAGCATCTACTACAGAAGCTCAAGTGAATGTGGCTATTGATGTTGCCGAACAAATTCGCGATGTTCTTTTAGGACTACCAGCACGTTCAGCTGTCAACATTCCCGGACTCGGCCCCGATGTGTTGGAAGAACTCAAACCCTATATGCAACTAGCAGAAACTCTCGGTAATCTAGTGGGACAACTAGCTGGTGGACGGGTAGAAGTACTCAATATTCGACTGCAAGGGGAACTCGCAACTAATAAAAGTCAGCCTTTAATCGTTGCTGCCCTCAAAGGACTACTTCACCAAGCTTTGCGGGAACGAGTAAATTACGTAAATGCCAGCATAGAAGCCAAAGAACGTGGAATTCGGGTGATTGAAACCCGCGATGCTTCTATTCGAGATTATGCTGGCACACTGCATCTAGAAGCTACGGGTACTTTAGGTACTCATTCTGTTACAGGTGCTTTGTTGGGTGAGCGGGAAATCCACCTCACTGACGTTGATGGTTTCCCAATTAACGTCCCACCCAGCAAATATATGTTGTTTACCTTGCACCGCGATATGCCAGGGATTATCGGCAAACTTGGTTCCCTACTCGGCAGTTTTAATGTGAATATTGCCAGTATGCAAGTAGGTCGTAAAATCGTCCGTGGTGATGCGGTAATGGCTCTGAGTATAGATGACCCTTTACCAGAGGGCATTTTGGATGAAATTATAAAAGTCCCTGGTATTCGGGATGCGTATACAGTAACACTATGAGTGCTGAGTGCTGAGTAATGAGTGCTGAGTGAATAAAAGTTAGGAGTGGGTAGTGAAGAGTGAGCAGTTAAACCTATGAGTGCTAAGTGCTGAGTAACCAGTGCTAAGTAAAAAAGTTAGGAGTGAATAGTCAAGAGTGAGCAGTTAAACAGGAGAACTCCTAACTCTTAAACTCATAACTCAACACTCAACACTCAACACGGGCTAAACGCCCCGCTTCCGCTAACAGCACTCACGACTCAGCACTCACGACTCAGTACTCACGACTCAGCACTCACGACTCAGCACTCAAAAATGGCAAATACTTGGTGGGAACTAAATATTTTATGTGAGCCAGACTTAGAAGATTCGATCTTTTGGCGACTGGAAGATTTTGGCTGTCGTGGTACAGCTAGTGAAAATAAAGGAAATTCATCTTTAGTCAAGGCTTATCTGCCGACAATTCAAACACAGCTACTAGATTTGGCAGCACTGTCGCTGTGGCTGCGTCAAGATGCTCTGTGTGTAGGAATTTCATCTCCCTCACTACAATGGCAATTAATTGATGAGGAAGATTGGGCGACTAGCTGGAAACAATATTGGCATCCACAAGAAATAGGCGATCGCTTCCTAATTAACCCCGCTTGGCTACCATTACCAGAAACAACCGAACGGTTAGTCATTCGCCTTGACCCTGGTGTAGCATTTGGTACGGGCAACCATGCCACTACTCAGCTATGTTTGGAATCCTTGGAAATGCGGCTAAGTGGAGTTCCTCAATCCTTTGTGGGTAATAGTGGTAAACATGAGCATCTGGTAATTGCGGATATTGGCTGTGGTTCTGGTATCCTTTCCATTGGGGCGCTGCTATTGGGAGCCGAGAAAGTCTATGCAGTAGACACTGACCCTTTGGCGGTGCAATCAACTATCAGTAATGGTGCGCTGAACGACATTATCTCAGAACGTTTACTACTTGCACAGGGAAGTGTAGACGTTTTGACAAAACTAATTGCAAGCCCAGTGGATGGTATTGTCTGCAATATTTTGGCTCATGTGATTATTGAATTGATTCCAGAAATGAGTGCGATCGCTAAACCTGAAACTTGGGCAATCTTCAGTGGTATTTTACTGGAACAATCTAAAGCTGTTGCTGACGCTTTAGAAGAGAATGGTTGGGTTGTTGCTACCTTATGGAAACGAAAAGAATGGTGTTGCTTGAATGTAAGGCGTTCTTAACTCAGTGAATGATGCATTTTAACAGTATTCGACTTAAGTAGAAATAATCAAGTAATGTTTAAGTGATTCAATATAAGGAAACAAAGTCAATAATTTAAACTTTATGTTGTAGGGTGGGCATTGCTCAAAAACTTTTGCATCATTTCAATACGATTAAAAGCAATGCCCATTCTACTAACTTGGCTTTTACCACTGCCCGGAATTATCTTCTTGTTGCAAACCTATTAATTGTCGCCGCTTCCAAGCATAGTGAAGAATATTAATACCTAATTCCTGAGCTGTACGAATGGTCAATCTGGGTAAACTCAAATCTCTATCCAGTCCCCAAGCAGTTGCTAAATCTCCAATTGCTAAAATAATTCCTCCACCAATTAACAGTTTAATCTGTTGTTGATTAACCATTGGCAAAGCAGCAAATAAGAAAGGTTTTGTCCTTAAAGGATGACTCCTTTGTAATTCTTCTAAAGGTCTTAAAGGACTTTCTAATTGTTGTGCTAAGGCTTGAATACTCTCAATTAGAGGATTAGCATTTGTTGGCGCATCAACTAAAAGTACACCACCTAAATTTAAGTAATTTCTGAGAGATTCAAATTCGAGACTATTTAAAGAAATTGCTTGTCCGCCTGTGAGATAAAGGATGTCATAGTCTTGGATATTTTCTGCTAAAGAAACCTGACCTGGTTCATCAGATCCTCGCAAACTTGGGTATAAAGGTTCTACTGCTTGTAACAAATACGAAAGGCTGAAAAAATTACGCGCACATTCGGGATCGCTATGATTCGCCTGCGCCATACATACAAGTGCTTGGGGACGCATTTGTGCCTGACGGCGATAACGCAAATCAATATTGTTATATCCAGGAAAGAAAGCATCCGCAGGTTGGGTAATGTCAGTATGTCCTGGTTGCAGAAGTATTCGACATATTTCTATTTCTGAACTGGCTGGCGTAGAGTTTATTTGGTCAATTCGATAAGTTTCTTGAACAACATCTCTTTGCTGTCCGCGCCGCAATTCATCAGGGTCTACATAGCTAACTACTAAGTAGATCATGAGCGGTTCAGAACTTACAACTTCTAAATCTATAGGAAAATCATAAGAAGTTGGTACAACAATTAGATTACCTGCTAAATCAATTGCAATACCAGGTTGAATTTGTACCCAACGTCCATCTCGATATCTAGCTTCAACTTGGCTTGGAGCAGTCACATCTCGCACGCCTAAACCGCAGACAATTCCTGGTTGATTTAAACTTTGATATTGAGCATTTTGCCGATTACGGTGGTAATCATGGGCTGTGCGCCAGCGTTCTGCATTGATTAATAAACCGTCTGCGGCTTGCAGGCGTTCAAAAGATTTAATTGGTGGGGGTGGGAAAGGATGAGACATAAGTAATTCAAAATTCAAAATTCAAAATTTAAGAAAGGCTCACGCAGAGTCATAGAGAGAAGAAGTTGGAGATTTTATTGATTAGGGGGATTTTCAATAGATAATTCGTATGTACAAAAAGCAGGTTTTTCTTGTTCTATGATTCTTTGGATCAGTTCTTCGTTGATAATGCCACTAGAAATATTTGAACGCAAACGTACTATAAAATGATATGGTTGTCCACCTGCTAAAACGGCATTTCCTAATTGTGCATCTCCAATAATAAAACTTGGGCCAAAAGGTTCTGTAATACTAATATGTTTATCAGCTTCATTAGGTAAATCTTCGTCTAGCGGTAAACCAGTATAAAGATGCAAGTAGAGACGCAATCCTTTACGAGTTCCTCGCCAGCGATAAAGTTCTACAGCTCGGCGAATTAAACGCCGTTGTTGCTGGAGATCCCAAACAGAATCTACTTGCCAAGCAACCCAATGAGCCATAAAGGGTAGTAATGCTTGCGGTGCTGTCAAAGGATCGAGGTTTGCCCACATGACATTATAACTATCAACTATTGGTTGAAAAGCTTGCTCAAATATTTTCATGAAGCGACCAATAAAATCCACTTCCCGATATAAAATTGGCAAGAATTCCATGTAGGCAGTGTAGGGACGGATATATAAATCGAAATACTCGCTTCTTTCAACTTGTTCGTTGTCCGTGCCTGGGTCTATATGTAGAGTAATTAAGCTGCGAAAATTGAGAGTTAGTTTATCTTTTTTTCCAGGAGAAATTGCTTCTTGGTCTTCAAAAAATGTGTCGGGAATTGAGAAGTAGAGGACAGCATCCATTTGTCCACGAGGCGGTATTTCACTGCCTTCTGTACCAATTTGACACCACTGGGATGGAAAGTTTCCTTCAACCCTTAAGTTTACCTGCAAAGGACGCTGTTCTAAGTTTTGCACTTGCACAATCATCTCGCTGGGAAGCCCAGGATGCAAGAGTAAACTACGTCCAGCTACATCCATGTTTTTCGCGTTTGCAAATGTTAAACCTGCCACAGGTAAAGCTTCGGGAATTTGCATTGGCGTTAATTGAATGCGTACAGATGGACTAGAGCGACTTTGAACCATAGGATTGGGGACTGGGGACTAGGGATTGGGGACTGGGGGAGAATAACTACTGACAAATGACAAATGACAAATTACGAATTACGAATTACGAATTATCTGGATGTCGTGATTAGAACGCAGATTTGTGTCAGCCCAAGAACAGATTAAACCTTCCGAGCCTGGGTCAATTAGCTGTTCTGGCGATGGTTGTCGTCGCCAATTTTCTCCTTGCTTGCGGATGGGAAACAGCAAGACGGGGCCTAAATGACGCACGCCTAGAGTTTGTTGCAGTAAAGCTACAATATCTGATGTATAAACGGGTCGCCCAAAGGGCCATCCTTTGCCGTCGATTCCTCCAGTTAATGGATTTAAATATTTATACAGCGATCGCCTTAAATTCCGACGAATTTCTTCTCTGGCAAAAGGGTTATCATAAGCTGGCTCTAAAGCAACTTCTGTTTGTACAGAAACACCTACGTAATTTGGTTCTTCTAATTCTATTTGTACCCCTAATAACCGTCTTTCATCTAAGTAACTCAAAATTTGCTCTTGCAGGGCATTACTGAGGGCAAAATTTTCTGGTGTCATGCCATTGCCTTGGGCGATCGCATCTGTATTGGCGTAAGGAACTACCAGTAAACTAACTATACCAGCTTGTCTTTGAGAATTCGCTGGCAAACAGCGAACACGAGCGATCGCACCATTCCCTCCTTGTTGAGCTAAAACTTCAAAATCTTCAGCAGTGACGGCGCGATCGCGTGTGCGAAGGATGCGGGGAGCCTTGATTACAGCTTGTTCCAGCGATTCGGCATCCGCACCGTTGATTGCTGGTACACGATTGACCACACTAGTAATGTATGGATATGCAGACTTCAAAAACTGGATTGCCCCAGTTTGAACATTGCCTTCTCTACCACCGCCTGTACGATAAGCAACCATCCTAATCTCTGAGCCACGGGGAGGAATTGCGCCGTACTGGTGTTCCGACTGATTGTTTTCTAAGGTACTAGCTTGTACAGATGTGTCATCTAGTGATGGTTGCTGGATTCGCGTTGGTGCAGGCTGCCGCAGGCTTCGCACGTATGTTTGCTGTTTAAGTTGGCTAGGTTCACGAATCAGCGGTCCAAATTGGATTGTACCAGTCAGCGAATCAATGGTGTAATGAAAGTTATGCGCCCCAGAATCAGCAAAATCTCTCACTTCAGTCCACTTCTGAGGCAAACCACCAGCAGGAGTAACTAGAATATACTCATTTTCTCGGCGTTCTAAAATTGGTGCATTTTGTAATTCAAAAGTCTGACCAGGTGTACCATCACTAATTCCTAAGCGCTCATCTTCAATAAAGGTACTGTGACTAGCCCTAACTGTACCGCCAATTGACTGCACTGCTAAACCAGTTATTCGGGGTGGACGATTGTAACCAGATTGATTGGGTTCTGTAGCAATAAAGCTACAACGTAGCCAACGACCCCGGTAAGAGGTAAAGTTGGTCACAGGCCAATTTGACGGTAAATGCAGACGGACATCTGCCCCTTCAGACGGATTACCACCCTGTTCAGCGAGTTCATAAAAACTGAAGCCGCGAGTTTCATCATCTGACTCTTGGAATAAAACTGGTTGCCAATGTTCTCCATCCCAGGCTTCCCACTTCCGAGGCGGTTGATTGGGGTTAATACCAGCAGGCGTAGCTGCGGCTCCTTGAAAAGTAATATCTAGAACATTACCATCTAAGGGATCATCAGAAGCGATCGCTAAATAAAAACAGTTACCAGGCTGAGGTTCTTCTTCAAATATCGATTGTTCATTACCTGTCCAGAAACCGTTAGATTCACGAGTCCATGTACTTGTGACTCTTTCTCGCAGAGATTGGGGAATATCTTCGGTGGTTTGGGCAGTTAAGAAGTGTTGTATGCGCGGGTTGCCGATAATTAGAGGTAAATCTGTACTAAAGGTAATACCTTCTGTGGTTTCAGTTGGAATAGTTGAAGCTTCTAATCCTGCCGGAATAGTGTAGGCTTCAGGTAGTGCAGCACTTAAATAAAAAGTTAATTCCGTGCGCGCTGGGGCGGGAGGTTGGAGACGAATACCCAGTAATTCTAGGAAAGCTACATAATTTTTTCGAGGTACTTGGTTAAATCTGAGCAACATCTGGTCAGTTAACCAAGCAAATAACTCAATTAGCGTAATTCCTGGGTCACTGAGGTTGTGGTCTGTCCATTCTGGACAGTAGCGAGGAATACGCATTATACATTCGTCTACCAAGTCATCAAAGGCGCGATCGTCTAAGTTGGAAGAAGGTAATTTTGGTAGAAAGTCAAAGTTCACGATTCCTCCGCAGCTGAAACCAAATAATAAGGATAAACAAAGCTATAAATATCACGACTGTCTTTGAGTCGATAATTGATGATGATATCCACTCTGCCACGCACAGGGTCGGGATCTGTGAGAACTTCATCAACAATAATCCGAGGTTCCCAAACTTCTAACGCTTCCAAAACATAAAGACGGATTTGCAGCAAGGTTTCGCTATTCAAGGTTGCAAACGCCAGTTCTGACAAGCGAGATCCAAATGTCGGTCGATAAACCCGCTCACCTACTCCAGTGCGAAGGATAATCCAAATAGATTCTTTAACTTTTTGATCTTCACGGCTAAGTTGTATCCCACCTTGCACGCTTAAATGCAGTGGATAAGCCCAACCCGTTCCCAAATATTCTCGTTGACCACCATAAACCATATCTGACACTTAGACAGCTGTTACATGGATATCTTCAAAGATATCGGCACAGAAAGTTTAAGCCTATTCGCCAAAGGTCGAGGTTGAAGAGGCAGGAGGCAGGGGTAGGGGGCAGGAGGTAAAAACATTACTCTTCCTGACATTCACGCTTGTCATTATGTCCTAACCTATATGACTACTGCTATATAACTGGAATTTTGCATAAATTAAAATTCGTAAACGAGTCTTTGATACTCGTGAATGAGTCTTTGATATTCGTGAATGAGTCTTTGATACTCGTGAATGAGTCTTTGATATTCGTGAATGAGTCTTTTTTACTCGCCGACGAGTCTTTGATACTCGTGAATGAGTCTTTTTTACTCGCCGACGAGTCTTTGATACTCGTGAATGAGTCTTTTTTACTCGCCGACGAGTCTTTGATACTCGCCGACGAGTCTTTGATACTCGCCAACGAGTCTTTGATACTCGCCGACGAGTCTTTGATACTCGCCAACGAGTCTTTGATACTCGCCGACGAGTCTTTAATACTCGTGGATGCAGATCAGAATTTCACTTCTCTACCCTGCTACTCCCTTATCCCTTCTACCTCTGCAATCAGCCGCCAATCAAAACAGTGGGATTACCTTTGACAATTTTATTCGGTGGCCCTAATGCTTCTATAATAGTGTCGCCCATACGACAGGCAGGCAGGTTGTTAATCAGCACTGTCTTACTACCGTCAATTACAACACCGGGGCCATGGGGAGGTACAGGCGAGGGTGTGGCACAATTATGAATATCAGCACCTGCCGCAGCAGAAGTAATTGCGCTACTCATGGTAGTTGATGCTGTTGTCTTTGTAGTTTGTTCGGCGGCTAGGGCAGCAGGTGCTGCTGGTGTACCTGCCGCCGCCTTGGTAGCAGTCTCAGCTGCTAAGACAGCTGCATCAGAAGATGTTTTGGCAGATAGCAAAGCCGGTACTGCTGCTGCAAGCACACCTCGCCATGCAGGTAAAGACCCAATAAACACATTGCGACTACCTGGGCCTCCTGTCAATACTGGCGGTAAGGGATGCGCTACATTGTCGGTAATTCTTGCTGCTGGTCTACCCATGACAACCTCCTATAGTGTTTTTCATTACTAAACTATGTTTCGCTAAAAATTACGAATTACGTAGCTTGTTTCTCACGCTAGGCGCGAGTATTACGAATTACGAATTAGTAATTAATTAAGGCGAATCATTGCACCCTTAACTGTAATTACACCTTTGGCAGAGATGTCTATATTTCCAACAGCATCTAATGACAGATTACCTGTTGATTGCACTGAAATAGACCTAGCGATGTCATCCATTTCGATTGTATGACCGCCTTTGGTTTTAATTAATATACGCTTTTGACTATCATTGAGATAGATTGTGTGACCGTATTTAGTTTCTATACGAATACCTGTTTTACTAGTTAGTTTATCTTCATCGATAAACTGTAGAGTATGTCCAACACGAGTTGCAAAGGTGCGTAATCTTACGCCACGTTTTGTAACTGAGTCACGCACCTTTTCCGGTGGTGCATCCTTGCCGTTCCATACTCCGCCAATTACATAGGGACGGTGGATATCGCCATGCTCAAAACCTACTAGCACTTCATCGTCTATCTCTGGTAAACAGTCGAAACCTCTATTTTTCCCTGCTCCCAAAGCTACAACTCTTGCCCAGTCACTTGTATCTTTTTCTGTGAGGGTGGGAAACTTGACTTTCACTCTACCCAATGCCTCTGGATCTTGGTTATCAGTCACAATTCCCACTAATAAAGTCTCAGATGGTTGTAGGCGTTTTTCTGGAGATAGAGTTGTGAATAAGTCACCAGAACGTAGTCCCCGCACGCTGAAATCAGTTTTATAAACACGCTGACTGAAGAGATGGCGTGTTTCTGTAACATAATACTTACCACTATAGCGATCGCCCATACCCTCAAGAGTAACAACTCGCCCCGGTCGAATCTCAGGATTACCCTCTGCGTTGGCATCTGCATAAACAAATTCTCCTCCCAGTTCATCACACAGAGCCTGAGCCATAGTCTTTGCTTGTTTCGCGCTGGCAACTGGTTTATCTACAACAATCATTTCCTGGGATTTCAGATTAGGAAATGCAGTACTAGTACTAGTTCCGAGCTTATTACCTGTCTGGGTTATTTGGTTCTCTTTCTTAGCTGTTTGGGTAATCAATTGTTTTTTCATATAGTCCCAGGCACGTACTTCCACAGAACTTATCTGTTCAGCACTGGTGACGCGAGTACTAAATTTCTTAATATCAACTAGCCATTTTAGTGGTAAAGCCCCCTGAGCTTTTGGTTTGCAAAAATTTATTTTGCCATCTGTAATAAATAGTTCAAAACCAATGCGAGCAGCCCTTTCCCGTAAAAACTCCATATTAGTTTGGTTTTCTTGGAAGACATACTTATGGACTTCGCCACTTAGGTCTATATTGCCAAGTTTTATCCCTACTTCTTTAGCTATTTTTTTGACTATATCGCTATCCCTTTGATTCAAAAAAGAACGATTATAACGACCTCTATGAAGACGATGGGAAATATCATAGCCGCGAACAATGATATCAGCTTCAGATTTTTCATTGAAGTGAACTTCCAGCCCCGTAATTTCGCCTTCAATCAGAATTTTTTCGATATTTTCTTTAAAATTCTGATCTAGAGTAGTACTCTCACTAAAACCTAACTTCACTTTCTTACCAATCTTAAATACCTGCTCATATCGCCAAGGGTTATTTTGTTGACGGTCAGAAGCAGGAATATAGCTATTATGTACTACTAATGTAAACATTGCTGGCAAATGAAGACTTTCTTCTATAGTGATTTGCAGCAAATCTTTCATCAATTCTGAAGAATCGCTTAGTCCTTCTATCTGGATTTTTGGTTCACTTAAATAAAGACTTTGTTTAGCCATAAGTATTATTTTATAAAGATAAAATACTCAGATTTACCTTGAATAATAAATGATTGATAAATTAGTATTTATCGCTTTTTTGACTTTGGTTGATCAGTTTTTCCTACCTTTTGATTTGGCTGACGATCTGTTCCTTTAGAAGCTGATGCTTTTCCTTTAGGAAGGTTGTTTTTATCTACTTCTTGCAAGGATATATCTACCAGTGCTCTAACTGGTGTGCCATCAGTTAGGAACATATTTAAAGTGTAAGTTAGACTTGTGATTACACAATAAAAATACTCTGTTCCCCATGTCAATTTATAAACAGGTGGTCGCTTATCCGGCGAACCTTTAATAGTTTCTACACCTTTTTTAATTTTGTCTATGTACTTTGTCATTACTGACTCTTTCGTTTCATAGGTATCGTAGAGTAACTGTTTAAGTGTGAATTTATAAGGCTCAACGCCAGAAAAGTTAACTTTAGGGAGAAGTTCGGTACCTCTATTACCTTGTTGACTCTCCCATCTAACAGTTCGACTAAAACTAATGTCTGTGGGATTAAACATGAATTCAATATTTGGTGCTTCACCGTTATGAGCTACAAGTTTGGCTTTCTCAAGTTGCGGTTGAGACTTCTGAATAACAATAATTGCTGGACTTGCCATTTGAGTTTTTCTCCTAAAATTATTGAATAGTATTTACCAAGGGAATCGACCTGAGTGACCGCCATGACGCTCTCGCTCAATTTCTATCCGTTGCCGTAATCTGTTATAAATTTCACGAGCTAGAGCTTCAACATCAGCCGTATCATCTTTATCATCTTCTTGAGAAGACGAGGATACGCTCTCTATCGTCTCAGTTATTGGTTCGATTTCTCTAGATATGTCAGGTGGAATGACCTCTCCACCATTAGCAAAGCTTCTAGATGAAGGAAGATGTTTGGCAAAAACTTGTGGTGATTCTGAAACTTGAGAAGATTCATAATTTTGGCTGTTAGATTCCACATCACTAAAGTTGAAGCTAGTGAATTCATCATTATTTCCATTTAGTAAATCTTCTACACTTGACCATTGAGAAGGTGTGTTTGACCATTGAGAAGATGTATTAGTGCTAGGATGTGCTTTTCGGAAAATCAAAGGAGGTGATGAGTATTGAGGTGAAGGTTCACCTATATCACTTGTCTGGTTTTGAAGAGGATTAAGCTGTGGAGAATTGAGACTTGAAAGTTTCTGTTTTCCAATATCCAATCTCAAGGAAGAAGGAATTAAAGAATTAGATATCTGAGGTAAGTGAGTCTCAGCGCTTTTTAGTTGTAATGAAGTGTCTGGAAAAGAATCGACTTTAGTCGGAGTCTCTGGAGAAGTTTTTTCTTCTGATTCTTTAAAATTGGGTGTCTGTAAACTATTTTTCTCAACTTCAGGTGGTGTGCTTACTTCATCATGTGGGGAGGTTGGATTATCTGGGGTATCAACAAAGGTTGATATTTCAGGATTTGTTACCGCAAAGGGAAATTCTGATTCTACTGTTTGTTCATTGTCAATAGTTTTTCTGAAAATACTCGCTGTTTCACCAATTTCCGGTGATGTGGCGCTAATTGTTGGTGTTTCACCAATTTCTGGTGATGTTGTGGAAAGTGGTGCGATCGCTGTTTCACC
>NZ_JBALDC010000052.1:0-95171 GCF_036917575.1 Nostoc sp.
TAATTCTACATCCATTGCCCTACCTCCCTTGCAGAGTTTTTTCTTCTAATCCTTTTATTTAGAATAACCGGAAAGTGACAGAAGAGGGTTATAGCGGTTCCCATTTAGATGCGGTACAACATTATATCGTGGGGTGTAGGGGTACGGCAGTGCCGTGCCCCTAGGGATGTACTTCACGCAAGCGAGAAGCGCTGTATCAGTTGTAAGAAGAGTAATTTAATAAAAAATGAACTAATCCAATTAGCAAATATTGACAGGAATAATTGTCCAAAAATTTTATCGCATAGACATAATTTTGGAGCTTTCGTGCATAATCTGTTGGTTTTTCTCCATAGCCTCCTGGGCTTGCTTCATAAGCTGTTGGTTTTTCTCTTTAAGCTGGTGGAATTTGTGTATAGACAGCCATAACTCCTCTCTAATGAACAACTTATCTGAGAGGAACGTTTGCTCTTGACTGCACACACGATCGCGTCCTGCTGCCTTTGCTTGATACAATGCCTTATCCGCCGCCACAATTATTTTTTGAGAGTTAAAATTAGATATAGGAATTACTGTAGCTGACCCAGCACTCAGGGTTACATGAGAACTAACTTGTGAATTTTCATGGGGAATTGCCAGTTTCCGTACAGCAAAGCAAATTTTTTCTGCAATGTAAGCAGCACCATGTATGTCTGTGTTAGACAAAATTACAGCAAATTCTTCCCCACCATAACGGGCAACTAAATCAGTAGGACGTTGAACAACATCTTCGATGACTCTAGCAATTTCCCTAAGACAGCGATCGCCCATTGGATGACCATAGGTATCGTTGTAGGATTTGAAGAAATCTACATCAACAAGGATGAGGGAGAGGGGCTGTTGTGAGCGTATCATGCGCCGCAACTCAATATCAAGATACTCTTCAAATCGTCGGCGGTTAGCCACTTGAGTTAAGGAATCGATAGTAGCTATAATATTTAATCGCTGCAATTCTTCATTAGCGGCTTCTAGTTTTTGCTGAAGTTGGCGACGCTCTAGTTCTTGGTTGGCTACCAAAAACTGATAGTCCAAAATGCTTAAAGTTTTACCCTGCACCCAGTCTAAGACATCTTGCAATGCCTGCTCCCACAGTAAACATGACTCATCTTGATCGCCGGATTCTAGGCAAGCGCCAAATCTTTGGTAATAGGAACAAAGATTGTCTAACTGAACAATCATCTGAAATCTATATAAAATTTCAATTTTATTACACGTTTATTTGATTGATGCCTATTTCATTACTTTTGGTATATAAAAATCTTAAATGCAAAAGCAAGCGATCGCTAATCTCTGTTGACTTCGGCTAATAAAGTGTCACTAGTACTCTACCAACCCAAAAATGCTTTCTTGGAGGTTGGGGAAAGGTTAAAGGGGAAAGGGAAAGGGATTAAAAACCTTTCCCCTTTTCCCCTTACCCAATAAATAGCCAAGTTCCCTTGACAAACTTCGCGGTTCCCATTCAGATGCGGTACAACATTATATCGCGGGGTGTAGGGGCACGGCACTGCCGTGCCCCTACAGGTGTACCTCACGCAAACGAGAAGCGCTATAGTATAGCCGTAGTCACTAATGTTAGGACAGTGTTGGCTCAAAGCCTTGAGAAAAAAGGGTTTTTACTCAGCAGTGGCTCAACCTTAGCTATCCGCTAACAGCACTTTGCTATACAACGCGGCGTAAATAAACCTACCATTTAAAATAGCCAGAAAGCGCGAAATTAAAGCTTTTTGATTTTTGATTTTTGACTTTTGCCTTACGGTACTAGTTTGGGTTCGTAACGTTAGAGGATGTTTTAAAAGTCCTCTTGTCGGTATCAAAAGGTTCTAGATCCTCCTAAATCCTCCTTAAAAAGGAGGACTTTGATTCCGGTTCCCCACTTTTTAAGGGGGGTTAGGGGGGATCAATAAGTGCTTAAAATAACAGCCAAATACTTTTAAAACAACCTCTTAAGAATTTTTTGTAGTGGTAGTAAAAATCATTTTTAACACTACAAGGTTTTCCTAATTTGGTAAATTTTAGCCAGCACCGTGGAAAGGGGCGTTTCAAACGCCGATTTTTGACTAACTCTTGGGTTTAATATAAGCGATCGCTTGTTTCCAAACAATGGTTTGCTGAGTGTTTTCATCAACAATACAGATACACTGTGGATCTTGCCATAAAACCTTTCCTGTAAGTACATCACCAGTCAGCAGCTTTAATTCTACTGGCGTTGTTTGTTTAATTAGGTTTTGGACTTGTTTAATACTGGGTAAAGTGGTGTCAAATTCGGTAAGCATTTTTAGTAATAATGAACCTACAAGGCAAAATAAAGAGTAACTAATCCTTGATAATTCATCCTTGAAGAAATGGCAATCGAATTTACTAAGTATCATGGTCTAGGCAACGACTTTATTCTGATTGACAATCGCTCGTCATCATTGCCTGTAGTGACTCCAGAGCAAGCGATCGAGTTGTGCGATCGCCACTTTGGTATCGGTGCTGATGGTGTAATTTTTGCCTTGCCTGGAGAAAACGGCACTGATTACACCATGCGGATTTTTAATTCTGATGGTTCTGAACCAGAAATGTGTGGCAATGGCATTCGCTGTTTAGCTGGCTTTTTGGCAGACTTAGAAGGGGAATCCCGGAATCAAGACTCATATCGCATTCATACTTTGGGTGGTGTAATCACTCCCCAACTGTTATCTGATGGTAAAGTTAAAGTAGACATGGGTTTACCCAGGTTACTTGCTAGTGAAATTCCTACTACCCTTGTACCCGCCCAAGAAAAAGTAATTTCTCAGCCTTTAGAGGTAGCGGGAAAAACTTGGGATGTCACCTGTGTAAATATGGGAAATCCCCACTGCATTACCTTTGTGGAAGATGTCGCAGCAATTGAATTAGAAACCATCGGCCCAAAATTTGAGCATCACCCAGTTTTTCCCCAACGCATAAATACCGAATTTATTCAAGTGGTACGCCGTGACTATTTAAAAATGCGGGTATGGGAACGGGGTGCTGGAATTACCTTAGCTTGTGGGACTGGTGCTTGTGCTTCTTTAGTAGCTGGTGTATTAACTGGGAAATGCGATCGCACTGCCACTATAGAATTACCTGGTGGTCCCTTGCAAATTGAATGGTCAGAAATCGACCAACGAGTTTACATGACAGGCCCGGCCAAAAAGGTATTCACTGGTAAACTGTAACCGACTTACCATTGGCATTACTACTTGAGTAATACCATAGAAGACTACAAACTTATTTTAAGGGTTTGTAGTAAGCACTTTCGGGCTGAGAAAATCAGGGCTAAAGTTTTTACTACGAACTCGTTAAAATTCACTCAACTTTAGATTGCACAGATTCTTTATTAGAAATTGCTAGATATATACCCGCTAAAATTAGAGCCAAACCTAACAAGTTAAAAATACTCAATTTTTCCGAGAAAAGTATCCAAGCAAGAATCGCAACAATCACTGGATTGAGTAGTAAGAATAAAGAGATAAATCCTGATGAAAAATATTTGAGGCTGTATATAATTAGCCCATGACCCAAGGTTTCGCAAATAGCAGCTAGCGCAAACACTACTAACCACCCCGACAAAGTAACTGGAAAAACTTGTTTTTCAAAGATTAGTACAATTGGTATCATCAATGAAGTTGCGATCGCACAACGCCACCAAAGTATGGTGATAACTGAAAATTTATTACGGATCTGTTCAATAAGTAAAAAGTTTGCTGCATAAAATATCGATGATATGAAGGCAACAGCATCACCTGTAATATTATTATTAGAACGCAATAAATCTTCAAATCCGACAGCGATCGCACCGATTATGGCTAACATCAGACCGATGATAAATTTGCGACCAAAAATTTGATTAAAAAATAGCCATCCTCCTAAAGTAGTAAATAGCGGATTGAGGCAACCTAAGGCATTAGCATTAGCAGCACTAGTCTGAGTTAGCGACCAAGTCCAAGATAATCGACCTAATACATGAACTAAACCCACTGCAATTAAAAACGCGATCTCTTTGATTGGGTAAGGCTGCTGTGGTAATACAGGTTCATCATCTGTAATTTTAGTTTGTGCTTGGTTAATTCCATTCCATAATCCAAAGATAATAGCCGCTATCCATAAACGATTAAAAAATGTAGCAACAGCGCTCATTTCTCTAACAGCAATTTTAATAAATATTGCTGTTGAAGATAAAGCGAGTAATGCAATTATTACTATGATTATCGGCAGTATCTTTGAAGTTTTCTCAGACTTTTCTGGTATTAAGCTTAATTGATTTTCTGCCATTTAGTTTATATTTATAATAGGAACCGCTAAGTGTGCCAAGAAAGAGGAATTATTTGGGATTACTTAGGTAATAGTGCCATAAAAGTCTTGCTGCAACTGCTCGCCACGGTCGCCAGTGCTGTGTCATTTCTTCTAGTTGCACTGGTGTTGGACGCGTTGCCAAGTTTTTGAGTTTTTGTAAAGCGATCGCGATCGCTAAATCGCCTTTAGGAAAGACATCAGGACGTTGCAGCGCCATTAGCAAGTAAATATCAACTGTCCAGTCTCCGATCCCTTTGAGACGCTTTAACTCAGTTCTGATAGTAGTTTCATCCATTGTTTGGAGTTTGCTGAGGTCAAGCTGACCAGTTGCGATCGCCTGAGCCAATCCACGACAGTATAGAATCTTTTGCCGACTAAATCCAATTCCTCTTAATTGAACATCATCCAATATCAAAAAGTTTTCTGGCGTCAGAGTTACAACCTCACATAGACGTTTAAATACAGCCCTTGCAGCCGCTACAGAAACTTGCTGTTCCAGAATTATGCACAACAGTGTTGCAAAACCCGCTTCTCTTGACCATATTGGTGGAGGCCCCAGTGTTTCTAAAATCCGAGCCAAATCGCTATCAAGGTTGGCAAGCACTATTAAACCACGGGTCAAACTTTCTTCAGTCAACGATTCTAGTTCAGGTGTTTGAGTCATCTTTGGAAAAAGGAGTGGCGAGTAAGGAAGAATTATAATCCCGCGCGGTGCGTTCTAATTCTTGTGTAAGCAGTTTTTGTTTGCGCTCAATTCCCCAGTGATAACCACCAAGACTGCCATCACTTCGCAGCACTCGATGACACGGTACAATTAGCGCGATCGGATTAGCTCCACAAGCATTACCTACAGCTCGGACTGCCTGGGGTTTGGCAATATTACGAGCAATATCAGTGTAAGTGCAGGTTTCGCCATAAGGAATTTTTTGTAATGCTTGCCAAACCTGTTTCTGAAATGCTGTCCCACGAATATCAAGTGGTAAATCAAGATGTGCCTCGCCTCCTGCAATAAAATTGAGGATTGCTTGTATCCAGTCTTTGTGTGTGCGATCGTCACGCACGATCTGCGCTTGGTGAAATTCTTGCTTCAAAATGTGTTCGAGCTTGTCTGCTTGATCACCTAATTTTACGGCGCAGATACCCTTGTGTGTTGTTGCCACAAGCAAATATCCTAATGGACATGGAGCGATCGCATAGACAATGCTGATTGTCTTTCCAGCTTGTTGGTAAGTTTTTGGCGTCATTCCCAGTTGTTTAGGTGCTTTCTCATAAAGTTGACTACTTGAACCATACCCCGTGTCGTAAACTGCATCAGCAATTTCTTCCCCCGACTGAAGACGCTGTTTCAATCGTTGGCTACGTAGTGCATCTGCATATTGAAAAGGCGATACGCCAATTATTTGCTTGAATATTCTTTGTAGATAACTGGGACTCATTTCCACCTGAGAGCATAATTCCAAGAGGGTTGGGATGCGATCGACTTGTGCTTCAATATATCGACATACTACTAAGATTTTGGCTGTATTTGGAACCGTTTCAGATTGTGGCTGACAGCGCTTACAAGGTCGAAAACCTGCAATTTCAGCATCTTGTGCCGACTCAAAGAAACAAACTTGATTCCGATTCGGTCTGCGACTAGGGCAAATAGGTCGGCAATAAATGCCTGTAGAGCGAACACCATACAAAAACTTGCCTTCAAAAGTGTAATCTCGATTGAGAACTGCTTCCCAGAGTGTTTTTTCTAAAAGTTGTGTCTGTTGTAATTGCATTCATGCCTCCTAAAATTTGCTGCCAAGCATCCCACTTTCGAGCGCGCATTATTAGTTTTTGCCTTTAAGTAAAACTAGATTAAATGTATCGATAAACTACTTTCTATCTGATTGTTGCGATCAAAGTTGATTATCTCAATTTTTTAATATACCAACTCGCCGAACAGGTGTTGGCTACTCGATGAAATTGGGAACCTTAAATTAGGTCAACACAACGGAGTTTTTATGAGTGGTGGTATTTACTTGATTCAGGATAATTGTCAATTAGTTGAAATGAAGGAAGAACCTTATGAATCAGAAGATGGACTACAAAAGCTACTAGCTGACTATCCGAGTTTGTTAGCAGGAGAACAGATAGACAGTGTTGCACCAAGACGCTGGTTGTTAATCTCACAGGAGATAGCAATACCAGATAGCGAAGATAGTGCTGGACGTTGGGCACTCGATCATTTATTTCTCGATCAAGATGGAATTCCCACCATTGTAGAAGTTAAGCGGAGGAGCGATACCCGGATTCGCCGAGAAGTGGTTGGTCAGATGCTTGATTATGCAGCTAATGCGGTAGTTTATTGGTCAATTGAGAAAATCCGTCCCCAGTTTGAAGCTAATTCTAATGCTGAACAGCTACTAATAGATTTAATTGGTAACGAAGAGGCTGATTTAGAAAAGTTTTGGCAACAAGTCAAAGTTAACTTGCAATTAGGTAAAGTCCGTCTCGTCTTTGTGGCTGATAAAATTCCTGTCGAACTTCAGCGGATAGTCGAGTTTTTAAATCAGCAAATGAGTCCGGCTCAAGTATTGGCAGTAGAGATTAAACAATATGTAGGTCAGGGTTTAAAAACTTTGGTTCCTACAGTCATTGGTCAAATTAAGAAACCTCCCACACTTTCCTTAGAGAAAAAACAATGGAATGCATCAACTTTCATCAAAGAAGTTGAGATTAAATACAGTCCAAAAGCGGCTCATGTCGCCAGTCTGATTCTAGAATGGGCGACTATTCAAATGTTGCAGATTCAATGGGGTACAGGTAGAAGTCATGGCTCTTTTGTTCCTAAATTTTATTATCAGGGAAAAAATCGTACTTTTTTCCGAGTTTGGAGTAATGCCACTGTAGAAATTTGTGCCTACGAGCCACCATTCAATTTAGAAGAAAATAAAGCAGAACTTCTGACTCGATTTAAGTCTGTCATAGGAACATCAATTTCTATTAATCCTTATTGCTGGTATATTCCTTTCTCTGCTCTGAATGATGAATTAGTTCTCAAAGAGTTTTTAGAAGTACTTGTCTGGGCTATTCGTGAAATTAAATTATCATAATTTGGTAGTATAGCAATCCTATTTTGTTTGTGAGAATTACAACCCACAAATCCCCGGCTTCGTAAAATTTGTCGGGTTTCTTGTTTATTACGAATGATTCAGGGTAAACAATTACTCACCAAATTTCTGCCAAATCTAAAACAAATCCTGGTAAAACATCTTCTCCCGATAGATTTTTAGGACTTTGTAAAATTTCAACTTCTCGATTAAAACGATAAATTTCTACCTGTTGCTGTCCTCTATTAATTAGCCAGCCTAATCTAGCGCCATTATCGATGTATTCCCTCATTTTGGCTCGCGTTTTTTCTAATGAATCACTTGGAGACATTAACTCAACCACAAAATCGGGGCACAAAGGAGCAAATCTTTCTTTTTCTGCTTCACTTAAAGCATTCCATCGTTCCATTTTCACCCAGGAAGCATCTGGAGAACGCTCTGCACCGTTAGGAAATTTGAAACCACCAGAAGAGTCAAAGGATTTACCTAGCTGATTTTGACGACTCCAAGCTCTTAATTGATAAGTTAAATCGGCATTACGATCGCTAGTACTACTCCCCGTAGGTGGCATAATAATTAATTCCCCTGAAGCTGTCCGCTCAAACTTGAAGTCTCGATTATTTTGACAAAGCTGAAAAAATTGCTCGTCAGTCAAGTCGATATTTAATTCGAGGATAGGAGGTAAACTGATGGTGGTAGTATTCATATTATCAGTTTGGGTGAAAGCAATATATTTATTTTAGTAGTCTGTCAAAATAATTCGTAGTTGCAATCAGTGCTTGTTCTGTACCCTCCAGTGAATCGTTAACGAGTCTGCGTACTCTGCAAATAAGCAATCTACGCGCAGCTGCTTCTCAAAGAGAGCATCTGGCGTGCGTGTGGGGTAAAATTGACTGTGGAAATCATAACTAATTATGCAAATATAATATTAATTACGAATTATTTAGTCAATTCCCGATTGGTAGTGTTATTTCAAACTCAGAGCCTTGTCCAAAAGTAGAATTTACTACCAAAGTGCCTTGATGTTTTTCGACTATAATTTGTCGAGCGATCGCTAATCCTAATCCTGTACCTTTGCCGACAATTTTAGTAGTAAATAAATGTTCAAAAATATGTTTTTTGACATCATCGCTCATCCCAATACCGTTGTCAGAGATTTGAATTTTTACATAATTATCATCATACATTGATGTGGTAATAGTAATCTGATTAATATTAGCAAGGATTTCATTAAAACTGTATCGTTGGTTGGATTCTTCTAAGGCATCAATGGCATTTGCTAGTAAATTCATAAATACCTGATTGAGTTGCCCAGGAAAGCATTTTGCTTGGGGAATATTGCCGTAGTTGGTAATCACTTCAATTGCTGGATGGTGCTCATTAGCTTTCAGGCGATGTTTCAAAATTAAAATAGTACTATCAATACCTTCATGGATGTTAAACAGAACTTTGTAATCCTTATCTGCCCGCGAGAAAGTTCGCAAGCTAGTGCTGATATTTTGAATGCGATCGCACCCCACGTTCATAGATTTAATCATTCTGGGTATATCTTCCAAAAGATAATCAATCTCAATCTCCTGGGCATGTTGTTCAATTTCTGCTGTAGATGCACCAGAACGGTACAATTGCAAGTGTTCAATGATATCTTCTAATCCTAACTTCGCTTCGTTGACATTTCCAGCGATAAAGCCAATTGGGTTATTGATTTCGTGGGCGACACCTGCAACTAAATTTCCAAGGGCTGACATTTTTTCGCTTTGGACAATTTGTAATTGGGCTTTTTGTAAGTCTTCAATTACTTGTTCTAGTTGTTGAGATTTTTGCTGGACGATAGCTTCGGCAGCTTTGCGATCGCTAATATCTAAAATTAAACCATCCCAAACAATTGCACCATCCACTTGTCGCTCTGGACGAGATGCCGCTTGTACCCATTTCACGGTTCCTGATGGCAAGATGAGTCGCCATTCATGAACAAATGGTGTCAGATTTTGATCAGATTCCATCATTGCTTGCTCGATGCCAGCAATATCATCAGGATGTTCTAAAGCACGAGGATTTTGCTTGCCGCCAATTATTTCCTCTGCTGTGACTGTTCATGCTATAAAAATCATGAATTGCTGTTGTCATGGTTATGCTCTCAATAATCAAGACTGCTTATTACAAGTTTGACTTTTAGCAGCACATATAATAGTTATTGTTCCCAAAATCAGGATTTGTTTTTCAAAGATATGAAAATAAGCTGATGTGCAGATACTTTTACGCAAAGACACGGAGTGCTATTTTAATGACGATTAGCTGACTACAAAATTTTATTAATTAGTCATTTATGAGACATTTCTAGAAATTAATTATTATTCATAACTCTTGTAGAGACGTAGCAGTGCTATATCTTTATATTCCTTGGCATTTAAAAAAGCTACGAATTTATGCAAAACTGTACTTAGTGTTCAGAAAAAGATGAAACTTTTGCCTGAAAGTGACTCAGCACTTCTGAACTGATTCGCTGTTTGACAAATGGTTCACCCGATTGGGTGAATGCGATCGCAGCATCCAGAACTACTCTGAAAGAAGAGCCACTTTTTTTTGTTGTTAGCGATGTCTACGACGGGCTACGCCTACGCGCTGACAGCCAAAAACTTTTACAATGGCTATGATTACCTTGAATATTATGCCAATTGCTTATATATCAAAGGGTCTAAGAGTGGATGAAATTGTAAAATCACCGCATAAACCAGATTTTCCACCAGAGAAAATCACTCTGTTGGAAACAATTACTGGCAATTTACCGGGAATGATTTTCCAAATTCTGCAACGGCAGGATGGTTCTGTATTTATCCCTTATATTAGTTCTGGTTGTAAATATTTGTATGAATTAGAACCAGAAGCTATACAGGCAGACATTCAGGTGTTATACAAACTGATTCATCCACAGGATATAAAAGCTTTTTCAGAATCTATTGCTGTTTGTCGCACGACTCTTACACCTTGGCATTGGGAAAGTCGGATCGTTACGCCTAGTGGCAAACTTAAATGGATTCAAGGTACTTTGCAACCCGAATTACAAGAAAATGGTGATTTTCTTTGGCATGGCTTGGTTATAGACGTTACAAACCAAAAACAAGCCCAAGAAAAATTGCAAGAAAGTGAGGCACGGTATAAAGCGATTTTAGATGCTATCCCCGATTTAATGTTTCGCATCAGCCGCGATGGCGAGTATCTAGATTTGAAAAGCGAGGACGCAAATATCACTTTGTCGAGAGAAGAAATAGTTGGAAAAAATTTGCAAGAGTTATTGCCGAGTGATGTTGTAGCCATTAGCCAAGTAGCGATCGCTAAAACTTTAGATTCTGGAATTTTGCAAACTTGTGAATATCAACTACCGACATCTTTGGGAGTCAGAGATTATGAGGCGCGGTTGGTAGTTAGTGGTGCAGATGAAGTATTAGCAATTGTCCGAGATATCACAGATCGCAAACAAGGAGAAATCGTCTTACAAAATCTTGCTCAAAAATTTGCGAAAGCTTTTAGTTGTAGCCCCGATTCAATTACGATTAGCACGCTGCAAGATGGACGCTTTATCGAAGTTAACGACAGTTTTGTGAATCTTTCAGGTTATGGGCGAGATGAAGCAATTGGTAAAAGTTCTTTTGAGTTAAATCTTTGGGTAAACGATCGCGATCGCCTAAACTTAGTGCAAGAGTTGCAAAGCACGGGAGTCGCTCGTAACTTGGAAATTGAATTTCGGCAAAAATCTGGTGAGATAATTACAAGCCTGCTTTCAGCCGAAGTCATTGATTTGGATGGTACTCCTGCGATTTTAGCAGTGCATCACGACATTACAGAACGCAAACAGGTAGAAGCACAATTACGCCTTTGTGCGCAACGCGATCGCTTGTTGGCAGAAACCCTAGTGCGAATTCGGTCTTCGCTTAACTTAGAAGAAATTCTTCAAACCACCGTGACAGAAGTTAGGCAATTTCTGCAAGCCGATCGAGTTTTTATCGGTTTAAATAATGCTAATTTAGGAGTCAGAACTCTTGCTGAATCAGTAGATCCCAAATATCCATCAGTTTCAGGTTGGTCTACTAATGATGAAGCTTATTTACAAGAATTACGAAATTTACTAAAAGATAATCTTGTGCGTGTCGTTGAAGACGTAACGCAAATATCAGTATCTCCCAAAGTAAAAGCGCACTTTCGGAAATTCCAAACAAAGGCGACTTTAACTGTACCAATTATGCTAGATAATGAATTATTTGGTGCGTTAATTGCCAATCAATGCTCAGGGCCGCGTGATTGGCAGCCAATAGAAATTGATTTGTTACAGCAGATGTCACAACAGGTAGCGATCGCAATTCAACAAAGCCAGATTTACCAAAAACTAGCAGAACTCAACACTAATTTAGAACACCAAGTCCAAGAACGGACAGCGCAGTTGCAGCAGAAAATACAAGAAGTTGAAAATTTGCATCGTGTCAAAGATGTAGTTTTGCACACAGTTGCCCACGATTTACGAACTTCGGTGATGGGTAACTTGATGGTATTAAAGAATTTGTTAAATCAGGGAGTGGGGAGTGCGGACTGGGGACTAGGGACTGGGGATCAGGGAAAAAGGGGACAAGGGGGATCAGGGACTGGGAATCAAGGACAAGGGGGAATTATTGAAAAAGTCTCTTCCCAATGCCCAATGCCCAATACCCAATGCCCAATCCCCAATCCCCAATCCCCAATACCCATATCTCGCTCAATCATCGAGCGGATGATTCAGGGGAATGATCGCCAGTTGGGAATGATTAACTCATTACTAGAAATTAATTCTGCTGAAAAAGAGGGTCTAGTAATTCAACCCGAACCTGTGCAATTTAGCAATCTCCTGAAAGAAATATTTGCCTCCTTACAGCCTATACTGACGCAAAACCAAGCAACTCAGAAGAACTTGGTTCCTGCCGATATACCGTTAGTAATGGCGGATAGGACTTGCTTGCAGAAAGTCTCAGCACATTTGATCGCATATAGGTTGCAAAATAATCCACCAGGATTACATTTTACTCTGAATGCCACCGTTGAGGGGGAAATGATTCGCATTCAGATTCAAGATGATGGTGTGGGAATGAGTAAAGTAGAGTGCGATCGCCTCTTCGATCTTCATGTCCGCGAGCCTCAAGATTGCTGCTCTACAAGTATTGGCTTAAAAATGTATCTTTGTCGGAAAGTTATTAAGGCGCATGGCGGCGAAATCGGGGTTATGAGTAATCGCAAGCGTGGATTAACTTTCTGGTTTACACTACCTCTGTTCACTTCATCCGTAACAAATCGCCCATAAATCACCAAAAAATGAGAGGGTGTTATTTATGGCAATGTTGAGTAAAGGAAACACCCTCAAGGTATGGGCAAAGTTGCTCGGATGCTAATGGCTACTCCATTTACAACAGTGCAAAGCTGGTGGAGAAAAACCTTTTCTGCACCAACAACAGATGAAATCACCACTCTTTATAGAGCTTGGCGTAATCGTTTCTTGTGGCAGAGATTACGTTTATGGTTATGGCTGGCACTGATTTGTCTATTGTCTTTTACTTTGCGAGACTTTTACGGCTTGTTTTTTCCTTTTGCAGAGTTGCAGCAACTACCAGAAGAACTTAGAACTCAACGCCTGGTAATTGATGTGGCAATGCTTGCAAGTATAATTATTTGCTTTGCCTTACATAAAACTAAATTAGGTCGTCATCGCCCAGATTTATTATTTTTAGGGTCTTCTTGGTCAATTAGTTTCGCGTCACAGTTATTTGCAACTCTTACTGGTTTCGCGCTACCGGATACCATTGGTTGGTCGCTATTGTTCTTGAGCCAAGCTGTGTTGATGCCCGTATGCTGGATTCTTCACTTGCTGACTCAAGTGAGTGTGCTGATTTACTATTTTGGTGTGAATACAGCACTTGGGCTAAAAACACCAATCCCCGATCACCCAGGAATATATGATGTAACATTCATTTTATACATTTTCTGGTTTTGTACTATATGTGACATCGGTGTTTATCTGTACGATCGCTTGCAACGTTCGGAATTTTTCGCCCGTCAAGAACTGGAATCTGCCTACCAAAAACTCAAAGTTGCCGAAGCTAAATATCGCAGCATTTTTGAAAACGCTGTTGAAGGGATTTTTCAAAGTAGTCCTGATGGACATTACATTACGGCAAATCCAGCTTTAGCCAGGATTTATGGCTACTCTTTAGCAAACGAGGTGACAGCAAATTTCACTGATATTGAACAATTGTACGTCGATCCAAACCGTCGGGCAGAATTTGTGCGCCTGATGGAAAAGTATGGCAGCGTTTCCGAGTTCGAGTCCCAAATTTATCGTCAAGATGGGAGTATTGTCTGGATTTCAGAAAAAGCCTACGCAGTCTGTGATGAAGAAGGAAAATTGCTTTACTACGAAGGTTTGATTGAAGACATTACCCAACGCAAGCAAACTGAAGAAGAACTACGAGTATTTTTCCATGCAGTTTCCCACGACTTACGCAACCCAGTACTAGGTACTTTAATGGTACTGAAGAATTTGCTTAACAGTGGGGGACTGGAAACTGGGGATCAAGGGCAAGAAGAAAGACAAGAGGGAACTATTGAAGAAGTCTCTTCCCAATCCCCAATCCCTATTTCACGCTCAATTTTAGAACGGATGATTCAAAGTAGCGATCGCCAATTGAACTTAATTAATTCCTTGATGGAAACTCATATTAGTGAGGTGCAGGGTGTTTTTTTACAACGTCAAGTCGTACAATTATTGACGGTTGTCGAAGCTGCGATCGCTGATTTGGAGCCATTGCTGACACAAAATCAAGCCAAGCTGACAAATTTGGTATCCGCAGATTTGCCATTAGTGAATGCAGATCCCACGCAACTATGGCGAGTTTTTTCTAACTTAATTGTTAATGCCCTCAAACATAATCCCCCTGGATTGGTCTTGACAATCAACGCTACTCGTGGAGATGACAAAATTTATTGTACTGTTAGTGACAACGGCGTGGGAATTAATCAACAGCAAAGCGATCGGCTTTTTGACCTTTACTTTCGGGGTGCAGATATCCGTAATTCTGTAAGTTTGGGATTAGGATTGTATCTGTGTAAGCAAATTATCCATGCTCACGGTGGCGAAATTGGTGTGAACAGTACATTGAACGCAGGGGCAACTTTTTGGTTTACATTGCCTATTAACTGACTAAAGTTAAATTAAAACCATAATGAAAAGCGGAAAATCAGGCGAAACTCTGTATGCTGACATTTACCCAACTTAAACCACCTAACCCTGAAGCCGCAGTTACTTTCACTCTGGCGCTGACAGCAGAAGAACGCACCCGCACTCGTCATCGCTTTGAAACTGAAGATGGTAAAGTTGTGTTTTTACATTTACCCAGAGGAACTGTCTTACACGATGGCGATATTTTGCAAGAAGAAACCCATAGCTGTTTAATCAGAGTTACTGCTAAACCAGAACTAATTCTCACTGCCTTTGCCCAAACACCACTTTTATTATTACGAGCAGCATACCATCTGGGAAATCGCCATGTACCTGTAGAAATTACCCCAACTTATTTACGCTTGTCCTCAGACTCGGTTTTACGCCAGATGTTAGAACAATTGGGGTTGGAAGTTAAAGAGGAAATTTTACCGTTTCAGCCAGAATTGGGAGCTTATGGACAATACCATCATGCTCACTGATAGTCATCTTTTGAGTATTTTGCAGCTGGCTAGCCCCGCTTTACCTGTGGGAGCATATAGTTATTCTGAAGGTTTGGAAATGCTGGTGGAAAATGGTACGATCGCTAACCAGTCACATCTCAAAGATTGGTTAAAAGCAGAGTTGCTTTATGGGGCAATTCGCTTGGAGGCGGCGGTGATGGTACGATCGCAGCAAGCTGCAAAAATAGGTGATATTGAGTCTTTATGCCGTTGGAATTTATGGTTATCCGCAGCTAGGGAAACAGAAGAATTACGCGCCTCTAGTTGGCAAATGGGGCGATCGCTGATCCAATTACTTGCTAAACTAGAACCGCAGATTATACCTATTGCTAATGCTGTTAGGAATCCTTGCAATTATGCGATCGCTTTTGGCATTGCCGTTGCTCATTGGCAAATCAGCATCCAAGCAGCATTACTCGCATATCTGCACAGTTGGGCAAGTAATTTGATTACTGCTGGCGTGAAACTTATTCCCCTTGGACAAACAGCAGGACAACAGTTATTGCTAGATTTACAATCATTACTCAGTGCTGCGACATTGGAAATTCTCGCTTTGGAGGACGATCAACTCGCCTGTTGTAGTTGGGGTTTGTCGCTGGCGAGTATGCAGCATGAAACGCAGTATACAAGGTTGTTTAGGAGTTAGGAGAGACGCGATTAATCGCGTTTGTACAGGAGTAAGGAGTTATGAATGCATTTCGAGTAGGGGTTGCTGGGCCAGTGGGTTCGGGGAAGACGGCTTTGGTGGATGCTTTATGTAAAAAATTGCGCGAGCAGTATCAGATTGCGGTAGTGACGAATGATATTTATACTCAGGAGGATGCTCAATTTTTAGTGCGTTCTCAGGCGTTGGCTAGCGATCGCATTTTGGGTGTAGAAACTGGTGGTTGTCCTCATACTGCTATCCGCGAAGATGCTTCGATGAATTTGGCGGCAATTGAAGAGTTAGAAGAACGTTTTCTCGATTTGAATTTGGTCTTTTTGGAAAGTGGTGGTGATAATTTAGCTGCTACTTTTAGTCCAGAATTAGTAGATTTAACAATTTACGTCATTGATGTTGCGGCTGGTGATAAAATTCCCCGCAAAGGCGGCCCTGGTATTACTAAATCTGATTTGCTAGTGATTAACAAAACTGATTTAGCACCATACGTTGGTGCAGATTTAGGTGTGATGGAACGAGATGCTAAAAAAATGCGTGGCGATAAACCTTTTATTTTTACTAATTTAAAAACTCAGTCGGGACTTGCAGATGTAATTAACTTTGTTTGTACAAATATCTGTTAACAAAAAATTTATAAATCATAATCAAAACAACTAAATTTATATATTTAGTACGGGTGTAAACCGTTTATTCAGATTTGACACCAATTCTCTAAAATAAGGCAACACATTTAAATCCCGAAAACCATGCCATATCTAATAAGCTAAACCACATCTAGTTTACATAATCTGAAATTGTACATTTCTTGTGGGGTGGGCGTCTCGCCCGCCCAGTATATGCAAGTTAAATGTGGAACAGCTTACCAATCAAATTAATGATTGCAACACATCTTTCGATAAAGATGCGATGAATTGCGTCTCTACAAATAATCGATTTTTCGCATTCTTTTTTCAAATTGGTATAACTTTCTTAATTACGAATTACGAATTAGTATGACGCTCGAATACTCGCTACTGTTTTGCTATCCCATGCTGAATTCTGACTCCTGACTCCTGAATTCTATTTCTATACAGCTTTCTGATGACGACTTCGCACACGTTCAGCACTACCAGTAGGAATCGCAGCAATTAATTTTTGTGTGTATTCCTCTTTAGGTTCTTGGTAAATACTTTCGGCTGTGCCTTCTTCAACAATTTGACCGCGATTCATGACTAAAATGCGATCGCTCATAAATTTCACTACACTTAAATCGTGAGAAATAAAAATATAGGTAAGCTGAAAGTCTGACTGTAATTCTTTGAGAAGATTTAATACCTGCGCCTGTACGGAAACATCCAGCGCTGAAACTGATTCATCGCAGATGATAAACTTAGGATTTAACGCCAAAGAACGGGCTATGCAAATCCGTTGGCGTTGACCGCCAGAAAACTGATGAGGATAGCGGTTAATTGCATCTGCACTCAACCCCACCCGTTCTAACAGTTCGACTACTCGCTGGCGTCGTTGTTGTTTTGTCTTACCAACGGAGTGAATTAACAACGGTTCCATCACCGCGTCCCCAACCTTCATTCGGGGATCGAGGGAACTAAAAGGATTTTGGAAGACTATTTGCATTTCCCGCCGCAGTTTTTGCAACCGTTCTCCTTTGAGACTAGTAATATCTTGTTTCTCAAAGATAATCTGACCACTCATCGGTTCAATTAAGCGCAGCAAAGTTCTACCAAGGGTAGTTTTACCGCAACCAGATTCTCCCACCAAACCTACTGTTTCCCCTGGTTTGACATCAAAAGAAACGCCATTAACTGCCATAGTGTAGCGTTTTGTCCCACCAAACACCCCGCGCACTGGAAAACCAACTTTCAGGTTGCGGATTTGCAACAGGGGTTCCAATTCATTGAAGTTTGCCAATCTTGCAGCAATCTCTTCGGTAGTCACTTCTATGGGTTGTGCAGGTTCTTTTGGCTGAATTATTACTTGTCCCGTTGGCGTCTCTTCTGCACTCATATAGTCAGAAACGGTAAGTAATTTTTGGGGACGACGGTTGAGTGTGGGGCGACAAGCTATCAAGCCTTTAGTATATGGATGCTGGGGATTACTGAAAATTTGCTCAGAAGTACCAGATTCAAGAACTTTGCCTTTATACATTACCGCTACTTGGTCAGCAATTTCTGAAATTAGTCCCAAGTCGTGGGTGATGAAAATCATTGCCATGTCACGGCTTTGCTGTAATTCTCGCATTAACTCCAAAATAGTCGCTTGCACCGTCACATCTAAAGCTGTGGTTGGTTCATCGGCAATTAAGATTAATGGGTTACAAGAAATTGCCATTGCAATCATCACTCGTTGCAACTGACCCCCAGAAAGTTCGTGAGGGTAGCGTTCCAGCATGGCTTCTTTGTGTTGTTTAAGCAACTGCGTCAACTTTGATGGTTCTGGTTTCGATGAATTGCTGTTGCTTTGATGCCAAGTTTCGATATACTGCTGTTGGATCTCTTCATCACTAGGTAGAAGTTTAACCTCTTGCAGACCTGCGATCGCAATTTGTCGTGCTTGGGCTGCTGACACATTTTGATGTCGCATAATCGCTTCTATTAGCTGAAACCCGATGTTATAAACCGGATTAAGCGAACTCATCGGTTCTTGAAAAATCATGGCGATGTCGCCACCCCGGTGTAACTGCATTTGCTCAGGAGGCAATGTTACTAAATCGATGGGGTTAGCATTCTCTTGAGGACGAAACCAGATTTCACCGCCAGTCACTATACCGGGAGTTTGCAACAAACTCATCACAGCTAGGGCTGTCACTGATTTACCACTCCCTGATTCTCCTACTATTCCTAGAGTTTCACCTCGATGCAACTCAAAGGAAATACCATCCAAAGCTTTGACGTGATTGCCATCACCGGGAAATTCAACTTGGAGATTGCGAACCTCTAGGACAGTTTCTCTCATAGGAGTTGGGTATGAATCTTAACTGAAAATTATTTGGATTTTAACAATAGTTTTGATGTATGTGTAGGTAAATCAGTAGTTAAGTATATCTAGTTTTGATTGAGTTTGATTTGTGGTTGCGCGTAGCGCAACCGTACATCTGGTTGCATCTAGATCGAATTCAACTCTGTGCTTGAAGCACCCTAGAGTCTGATAACTTGCAACTTAGGTTACTATCGTCGCGAATAATCATCCGCATCGGGCGAAAATTCACGTTCTGCCTCACCTACAACTGGTGCGCCTGATTCACCTAAAGCTCTTGAATAGAATAAACCTGCCAATATCGCACCTAAAATTGGAGCTACCCAAAACAGCCATACTTGCTTAAACAGTTCTACGCCAGCAAAAAGTGCTGGACCAGTACTACGAGCAGGATTGACTGATGTATTCGTTATGGGTATGCTAATCAAATGAATCAGTGTTAGTGCCAAACCGATAGCAATTGGTGCAAAGTCCTTTGGTGCACGACCATCTGTTGCACCTAAGATCACAATTAAAAAAATGAAGGTAAGTACAACCTCTGTAATGAAACTAGCAGCCAGTGAATAGCCTCCAGGAGAGTGTACGCCAAAACCATTTGTCGCTAACGGATTGGAACCAGAAAGCGTAAAGCCTGGTTTACCACTGGCAATTAAATAAACTAGACCTGCGGCTAATATTGATCCCAATACCTGAGCAATAATGTATGGAAGTAACTCAGAGCCAGGAAAACGCTTTCCTGACCAAAGACCAAATGATACAGCAGGGTTAAAATGAGCACCGGATATATGACCGACTGCGTAAGCCATAATTAGCACTGTTAGACCAAAAGCCAGAGCAACACCTACAAAGCCAATTCCTAATTCATTGGCTTTAGCGTCTGGAAATGCTGCTGCAAAAACAGCACTTCCGCAGCCACCCAATACTAGTACAAAAGTACCCACAAACTCTGCTAAACATCGTGTAAAAATTGATACCATAAATAGTTCCTTGCTTAAGCAACTGATTGAAAGCATTATAAATTAAGCGTTAAGAAATTTTTTTAAATATTGTAACTACAGATTTAGCGCCAACACCGTTAAACTTATCAGCTTTTATAGATGGTTGTAATAGCTTTGTAAAATGTGCTAAAAAACCTTGATTTTTCGTTTTTTGGTTCTCAATCAGCTTAAGCTTTGTCACACAAATCTTATTAATAGGATAGCTTCTTACTAAGTAAGTTGGCACAATAAAACAAAACTATGTAAAGAAAAATTAAATAGACTAAAACCCTCTTCCCTCCTGCCTCTTGCCCTCTGCCATCTGCCTCATCTCAACGATAAATTTTCCCACCCACCTGCTTATATAGTGGTTCCTGATTTGGTGAGGTACGTTTTCAAAGTACTAACTTTGCTAAAAAAGATTTGGGTGTACCTCAGTTGCTTAAAAAACGGTATAACTTTCTCTATTTCTAAATCACTCGATAGCTAAACTAAGCGATTTCTCACGATAAGACGCAAAGTGTCAAGGCAGACAAAAAAATAGCACATCCTAAAGGATGGCTATTTGTAGGAATTGTCTAATCGTAATGCTTTTTGCCAAGTATGTAAGCAAATTAAATACACGCTCAATTACCAACTTTAGAAGGGAATATCATCTGGATCTGGTTCTTCCTCTTTCACTGCTGGATAAGTGGTTCGCTCATAAGTGGGTTGGGGTACGGGTTCGTAAGTTTTCGTTTGGGGAGCAACGCCAACAGGATTTGTCGCTGGAGTAGGCGCTGGACGTGCTGACTCGTAAGTGGGAACCTCTTTCTGTGGAGGACGAGATGCTGAAGATGGTTGTCGGGGAGCAGTTTCAGTGAATGATGGAGTTACGGTTGCTGAGGGTAATGGATCGGTATTAAAACTACCTCCAACAGATTGAATTTGTTGTACTGTCAATTCAGCGCGTTTTTCTTTAAAACCTTCTTGACGATCAACAGTATTCATACTTAAACGTCCTACCAAGATGACGCGATCGCCTTGGTGGTAGTTTTGCTGAATTTCTGTTGCTAAATTCCCCCAACCAACAACTTTCAGCGTGGCTGGCGGATCTTCTGGTTTCTGAGAATTGGGAAACTGCACCAGCATTTCCGTGACTCCGAGATTATCGGCTGTATAACGGAGTTGCGGCTCGTTGATAATTTCTGCCATCAAAACGCAGCTATTCATTAAAATTACTCCTGACTGCAAAAAGTGCTGATTCAAAAAGAGGGGTTTTTCTATGTAGTGGTAATTAATATCTAAATAGGTTTAATCTTTTGCATTTTTTAATAATGTTTGAACAAATTTTCTACATCCACTCTGAGAAGAGAATTCAGGACTCAGAATTCAGGAGTCAGGAGAACACTTGATGAATGAATATACCAATCATACTAAACTCCTTATCAATTCTGACTTCTGACTCCTGGGTGCAGAATTCTTACGCTTTGAGTTTTTAGTTCTTTCTAGCATAAAAGCCAAGCGATCGCTTTGAACAGCATTGAGTATACTGTTCGCCACCCTCGCTTGACTAAATGAGCATTCAATTCTGCATAGAGTAGTATAATTGTACCATTAATTGATTAAATAGAAAAGATTTTTGGCAAAAATTAAGCCTTGACGTGAACTGGAAAAACACCCAAGGCGATCAACCTGGCTGGAAGGTCGCGCAAGATGGGTAAGCGCAAAAACGCAGGTGGTACAAAGGTGCGATTTGAGGTGAGAACTGGGGCCAATACCCGCTTTTGAATAAAAGTTTGAAACGCCTGAATGATGCGTGTGGGTAACTCGCGTTGACGTTGTACTTTTGCTAGATCGCTAAGTTGTACTTGTCGGTTTTTGAGCGGTTTGCCGAGTACATTCGCCGCAACTACAGCATCTTGAATCGCGTAGTTAATGCCAACTCCACCAACAGGGGACATTATATGAGCCGCATCACCGATGAGTAACAAACCTTCACGATACCAACGTTTGACACGGCTGGACTCGACAGAGAGAAAAGCTATTTGTGACCAATCATGTAAATTTTGAATGTATTGCTGGAATTCTGGCACCACTTCGACAACAGATTTTTTTAATTCCTCCAAACCCGCAGCCCTTAGTTGTTGATAGCCTCCTTTAGGAATGATATATGCAACTTGCCACTCATCACCACGGTCAAGCATGGCGATTAGCTTACCTTGACCAAAGCGCCCCATTCCCCCTTCAGAGTCTTCTGGCTGACGCGGTAGGCGAAACCAGAGGACATCCATTGGTGGCGAAGTTTCGATGGATTCAAACTCACCTAAGTGGCGTAAACGTGAGTGGCGACCGTCTGCACCCACTGTCAGTATTGCCCGAATTTCATGCCAACCACCTCCTCCTCGATAGCGGACACCTTGAATCACACCATTTTCAGTAATTAATTCCTGCACATTCGCACCCATCACCAGATGGAAACTAGGATATTTTTGTGCTTCTTGGGTAATGAACTCCAGGAATTTTACCTGGGGAAGCATTGTAATGTAGGGATAATGGGTTTTCAGATGGCTAAAATCTGCAAATGTGACATTATCTTGAGGAGTTTGAATACTAATTTGGCGCATTTTAGTATGGGAGAGTTCTAGCAAGCGATCGCTAAGTCCCAATTCCTCCATAATTTCCATCACCGACGGATGAATCGTATCGCCGCGAAAATCGCGATCTAAGTCTTTGTGTGCTTCCAACAACATCACAGAAATGCCTTGACGCGCTAACAACAGGGCCAATACTGCTCCTGCTGGGCCTCCACCCACAATGCAACAATCTGTGGTTTGTACGTCTACAATGTCATGGACAGGGTTAATGCTTAGGTCTTGGGAAAGATTTTTAGGTACATCGGTAGTCATAACAACACCTCCTGACAGCCCTAAAATTTAGAATAGTTTGCTTTTTATGGTACAAGCTGTTTTTTTAACTTTTCGTATTTACATAGAACGTGTATTATGATGGGCGCTAAACTGTCATTGGTCATTAGTCATATTGTCCAATGCCCAATGCCCAATGCCCAGTGATAATAATTAACAGTTGTGTCCCAAGTTATTTTAGAAAACGTTTATAAAAGTTTTTCCTCACGTAAAGGAGAAAGTGTTAACTCACAAACCCAATCTCCTCTCACACTTGAGGAGAAAACTGATGCAGCGCAAGAACGGGCGGGAAGTATCAATGTCTTGCGGCGGATTAACCTGACGATCGCAGATGGCGAATTTATGGTGCTGGTAGGCCCTTCTGGTTGTGGTAAAAGCACTCTGCTGCGGTTAATCGCCGGGTTAGAAGTGATGACCGGTGGTAATATTTGGGTGGGCGATCGCTTGATCAATGACCTACCACCCAAGGAACGCGACATCGCAATGGTGTTTCAAAATTATGCCCTCTATCCTCACATGACGGTGTATGACAACATTGCCTTTGGGTTACGTCGCACTGGAAGCAGGGGAGCAGAAAAGCAGAGAAGCAGAGGAGAAAATACTTCTGATCTTCGGACGTGGGCAGAAAATCTTTTTGTAGGAGCGACAAGAAAGTTACCTAAAGGATTGCGCTTCACTTCTGATAAAGAACGGGCGGTAAATGAGCAGGTGCGTGGTGTTGCCCAACTGTTGCAAATCGAAACATTGCTGAATCGCTTACCCAAACAGCTATCTGGGGGACAAAGACAACGGGTTGCATTGGGACGAGCGATCGCGCGTGACCCCCAAGTATTCTTAATGGATGAGCCGCTTTCTAACTTAGATGCCAAACTGCGGGCGGAAACTCGCGCTCAAATTGTGAAATTGCAGCGCCAATTGGGGACAACGACAATTTACGTCACCCACGATCAAACAGAAGCGATGACAATGGGCGATCGGATTGCGATTATGTCTGAGGGTAAAATTCAGCAAGTTGCTTCTCCCCTAGAACTTTACAACCGCCCTGCCAACCTTTTTGTGGCAGAGTTCATTGGTTCACCACCGATGAATTTTATTTCTGTAGAATTTCATGCCCCGCAGTTGATTACTCATTCCCAGTTTCGTTTTACCCTGCCAGAAGTCTGGGGAAAAGCTTTACAAAAATATGATGGGAAAACTTTAATTTTAGGCATTCGCCCAGAACACTTAAATTTGAGTATGCCAGCCACCAAAAATCTACCCGTACAAGTAGATTTGGTAGAGAATCTCGGCAACGATTCCTTTCTCGCTGTTAAAATTGCCGAACCAGGATCTAAACCTGCGACTACAGCCAATTACCTACAAGTACGAATCCCACCAGATCGATTTGTACAAGTTGGAGAGCAACTTTGGTTATCGCTAACTCTAGAAAAAATTCACTTTTTTGACCCAGAAACTGAGTTAGCAATATTTCCCTAAGACTATCTACGCCTTAATTGGTAGAATATGCACTCTGGATTGGGTTTGATCAACAGTGACTAATGCACCTGTCTCTAGTGAGGACTCATACCATGTCTGGTTGGAGTAAAAAATTTCATAACTTATGCCTTGAATTAGTCAGTTAAACTTAGGGTTATTGCTTATTTACTATAATTGGAGAATCTTTAGAGAATAGTAAGGGAAATTATAACTCAATTCTTTTAGGAGAATTTTTATCAACAAAAGAAGAAGCCTATAAAGCTATGAAAAATAAAATATATGAATTCAAAGCTATATAGGGTATTCAAAAATTAAGATTTTTATTGTTAAATAGTGTCGAGTGCCACGTTTAACTAAACTGTTATTTTTTTCATTTAATTATGCTAATTATGCTTTTCACAGCGTCTATAGCTTCACTAAAAGTAGGGCATTCGCCTTCTACGGCGTAAGACATTCCTGTAACAAATTGCTGGTATTCATTACCATACAAAGAATCATTTTCTAGTGTTAGCACCATTTCTTGCAAGAATTCTACTTGGGAGTTAGCCAATGATTTAATTTTTTTTATGCTGCGCTTTATATCTTCTGCTATCACACTAACAACTAAATCCGAAAAATTTGAATAATTAAAAATTAAGCCTCGTAATGCTGTTAAATCATATAAATGGCGAATAAGAGACGGATCATCTTTTTCACTACCTCTGTTTCTAGATAACACTCGCCAAGTTAAAGCACTTAATTTCTCTGCTGCTGTTTCTATGGGTGAAACACATGCCATTAAAGGAACCTCTGGTTGTTCATCCATTGATTGAGCGATAAAAGACTGTAAAGGTCTTTGTTCAATAGACAAAGTAGGCAAAACAAAATTAACTTCTAACTTTATATAAGGACGAAGTGCCGCAGTTATCTCAAAATTATCTTTGTAGCGAATGTTGCAAGTAAATTTGCGATTTGCATTTTCAGATTTTGGTTCGTCGTCCAATGACCATTCTGAACTACTTCCACGGATTACTTCAACAATTTGCTTTCGATAAGTACTGCATTCATGACGTGTAGGATTTGCTTTTGGCAAAATTACTTTGAAATCAAGGTCTTCCGAAAAACGCTTAATAAGTCCAAACCCTTTTGATAAGCTAGTTCCCCCTGCAAAAACTAACTGTACACCAAAATGATTGACAGCCATCAAGGATGCAATTATCTGCATAGCATACCAATCCTTCTCAACAAACGAAGGATCAACACCGAGATCACTGGCGATAACTTCTACAAGATTTTGGTCAAGAAACGTATTCAAAGGTTACATATTTACCGTCGTAACCAATTTTACGTGAAATATGCCCTTTAACGCCAACAACTCGCCCGGTTGGAACTTGCGTTGTACGTCCTTGACTATAAGCTTGATCGTAGCTTGATGCAACAACCTCTATCTGTAGTTTCTTTAAAGCTTCAGTTGCTAGTTCACGTAACCCTCGACGGGGAACTATACGCTTTGACAAAGGAGAAAATACAGCTTTAGCATAAAGCCCGTAACCAATTTTAACGATTTTACCTTTTTTTACTAATTCCTTAAGACTACGCCCAATTTGAGTGTAGCTAGCAATATTTACAAAATCCTTACGCATAAAGACATCACGGCCGCTACTGTCAATTCGACTAGTGATTATGTCTTCTACTGTTTTAGGGGTTTTCATCTTTTTAGTCTCCCCTGGCGAGGATTTAAGTAAAGTAGTAAGGACTTATCGAGAGGTTGAATGACTTTTATCAGCTAACAACACAATCATAAAGCAGATTTGTTGAATAATGTAACTTAATTTAGCAATAGTATTTTAAATAATTATTTTCTGGTGTGTAAGTAGTAACCTACTCAAAATCTACTTACCACACGCACCAAGCCAGCCCTGGCTACTATAACTCAGTGGTCTGGCGGATCGGATTTCTCCTCATTTAAGTCGCGATCGCAGCGTCAATACTAAAGGCGAACGTATCCCATTACATCGCAAATTTCACAAGTGCCTAGCAGTAAGGCTTGTCCTCAGGCATCGCACTCTCAAAGTTACTAATTTGTAGAAGTGCTAAAAGATAGTGCAGATGCTTCCAGTAGATGCGGATGGTGACTTTGCCAAAAACTCAAAATTTGTTCGCCAACCTGTTGAGGATAGAAGTAGTGAAAAAAATGATACCCTTGTGGGCATTCCCAGAGTTTATCTTCTGGCTTGAACCAATTTAACCAGTCATGCAATGCAGGTGGGTTGACTACCGGATCGCTCTTGCTACCAGATACCATCATTGGCATAGAAACTCCACCCTTGGGTAAATAAACCAACTTAAATAAAGAGTGTGATGATGGAGATTGTTCTAAATCTTTATCTAAAGCTGCTACTAACTTTTTAGTAGTATGAGGCGGTTGATTTCCAAAAAGACTGCGAACACTACTTGCTAAAATTAACTCACGGCTGATGCTAAAAAGTTGTCTTTGAAAGTAATAGTGAGCTTGCCAATTGTTTGCAGGTTGAGCTGCTACAGCCAGCAGAGTCAGCGATCGCACTTTTTGAGGAAATCGACGCGCAAAGGTTAAGGCGATCGCACCACCCATCCCATGTCCTGCTAAATGCACGGGGCGATCAAGCGATTTGAAAAAGTCATACAGCAAATCCACGGCTTGATCTATGCAACTGGCTTCATCTTTAGTTTGCTGGTATTCCCACTGGGCGACATTTATATAACTAGATAAATATTCAAGTAATGGTTTATCAAAACGCTGTAAAGCAGGACTGGCACTTAACCATAAAACATCAAATGAATCAGACATAAATACCTATAACTTCCAAATATTTCAATAAAGGCGCACAGCTAGCCGTGCGCCCCAAATCTTTACAAACCAAATTCTGTCTTCAACTGAGTAACCCAAGTTTTAATTCGTTCATCTGTTAGCTCAGATTGACTACCTTCATCAAGTGCCAAACCAACAAATTTGCCATTTTTTACAGCTCTCGATTCATTAAAGTCATATCCCTCAGTTGACCAGTAACCAACAGTTTTACCGCCTCGTTTGGAAATTTTTTCTTCCAGAATTCCAATTGCATCTTGGAAGTTATCGCTATAACCATATTGGTCTCCATCACCAAAATAGGCAATCAACTTACCACTAAAATTTATTTCATCCAAATCAGAGTAAAAGCCTTCCCAATCGCTTTGAAGTTGACCAATATCCCATGTGGGAGAGCCAATAATCAGCAATTCATACTCATCAAAACTACTAGTATCCGCCTCGTAAATGGGATGTAATGTTACAACATCACCACCAAATTCGTCCCGAATTTTTTCCGCATCAGATTCAGTGTTGCCAGTTTGAGTACCGTAAAACAAACCAATTTTTTTTGCCATATTGACACCTGATAAATAAATAGTTGTGTGCTTTGCAGAAAAGTCGCCCTGAGAGGTTGGTTAATCCAGCGTTCCCTGCCCATCAAGGCATCGACTCCAGTAGTGTTTGAACTGCCACGCTTGCATGGCGTTATCTTTTCAAAAAGTTTGCAAATACCTCAAATACATGACCTACTTAATGAGTATCAATCTCAATAACTCTGAAAATATACTACCAGACTTATTGAGAGTCTTTTTTATTTGATTAAGTAAACTTTTGTTAAGAATTTCAGTAAACAAACTGAAAACTAGACGAGGCAGCAAGAATTTTCGTACCTTAATTGGTCAGAAACCTTGCACTGACTTGAATAGGAGTAGTTGAGATGAACGTCTGAACAAAAGAGTTTAGGCTAAAAGCGGTGCAAGACTTGATTTAGGAGGAGTTATGTGACACCATTTTTTGGTTCATGATAGTACGGCAACATTATCGACTTACTGTACTATAATATTAATCGGACTTACGTACAAGTTACGGAATAACGAACCACTGAGGCACAGAGAAGCCAGTGCGCCCTTGTGGGAGACTTGTACCCCTTCTCCTTCAAAGACGCTAGCGCGAACGGGGAAGCAAGCTAGAGCGTCTCACCTTCTCCCAAAGAGAGAGGCTAGCGCCAAGGGAGAAGCAACTAGTGCGGCACGGAGAAATCAGAGGTTGAGAAATATTTTGCGTAAGTCCTAATTAAGTGAATCAATATTGCAGTAGCGACTGCAAATTGTTCGCGAATATATTTCTCATAGGTTGCATACATTTTTACCGACTTTAATCAAGAAAATTAATTGATAAATAGTGCGATCGCTGCTGAAAACATTGGTTGTATTTGTTACAATATACTTATAAAATATTCCTGATAATTACTGGTTTCAAAAACTACTTCGGTAAAAGAAGCTAGAGGGAGTAAATTTTTTGTGTATTTATGAAATTAATCCAAATACTAAAACTATCTATAATTCCAGTTTTGACTGTATTGAGCTTTGTGTCTACATCAAATAAAGTATTAGCTGATTACTTAAATAGTCAGGGGTCAGGAGGTAATTACCGTTATGAATTATGGTCTACAGATGATAATAGTAATTACTATTTGAAAATTTGGCTATATGAAGCAAGTCCAACAAGTAGCCCATATAGGACAACTCCAGGATTCGATTCTACTAGGGAAGCTTTAATTCATTTTGATTGCAATTACGCTGAGAGAAATTTACCAGAATGCCCTAAATAATTCGTAATTTGTAATTAAAGAATTCAATTACGAATTACGAATTACGTTAGCGTAGCGGTAGCGAGTCCGCGTTCGCTTTTAATGTCTCGTAGAGAGCGTCATCACGAATTAAACTTCAGCTGGTTGATATTCTTGTTGTCTTTCCACAAACGACTGGACACGGGTGCGGTAGTTTCTCATAGTTTCATCTACCCATTCGCGATCGTTGCTATTTGCATATAAATGCACCAGTGGTTCGCTGGCATCTGGTAAAACTAACAGCCAACTGTCGTCGTAGGGTTGACAAATTTTCACTCCATCGATGAGTTCTAGGTTTTGGGCTGGGTGAGTTTCGACTAAGTAACGCATCAAAGCACCCTTGGCTGTCCACGGGCAGCGAACTGTATAAGTTTTGTGAATTACACGAGGTAATTCTGACCGCGCAACAGCAAGCGATCGCTCTTGTATGGTCAACATTTCAATTATCTTCGCAATGCAGAACATGGAATCAAATCCCGGATGCAGTTGTGGGAAAATAAAACCAGTCTCCCCACTACCTCCAATCACCACATTCGGGTTTTTCTGACAAGCCTCCATTAAAGCTGTAGGGTTGGCTTTAGTGCGAATTACTCTGCCATCATGGCGACGGGCGACTTGTTCAATAGCACTGGAAGCATGAACTGGTACAACTACTGTTCCTCTGGGGTTAGCAGTTAACATCATGTCTACCATCAGTGCTGTTAACATTTCCCCACGAATTGGGTAGCCTGATTCATCAACTAAAATTAGCTGTTCTCCATTAGCGGATACTTGCACCCCAAAGTTAGCTTTCAATGCCTCCACTACATGACCTAACTGAGTCAGCAATCCTTCCTTGTCAGTGATTGACATCGCCGTTTTATTGACACTGGCATTTAGTACGACTGCATCAGCGCCAAATTTATCTAACATTTGAGGTAAAACTGCCCCTGATACGGCATAAACATAGTCAATCACCACTTTTGCGCGACTGTTGCGGAGTGTATGAACATGTAAAAGTTTCTCAAAAGCAGTACAGTAGCGATCCATGACTTGGCTAGGATAAGATACATCGCCAATTTCATGAATTAGCGCCCGTCGCATATCTTCCTTAAAGTAAGCCCCTTCAATTTTCTTTTCCACAGCTTTGGAGATATTAATCCCCTTGGCATCCATGAATTCAATCAAAATGTAGTCAGGGCGATCGGGGTGTACCCGGACGTGGATACCACCATTTACCGACATTGTAGGTATAACTGTGCGGGTAATGGGGATAGCTGTGGCATCGAGGTTTTGAATATCAACACCTACTGACATTAAACCAGCAATCAGCGATCGCGTCACCATCCGAGAAATATTACGCTGGTCACGGGAAACCGTTACTTTAGAACCAGGTTTTAAGGTAGAACCGTAAGCAGATCCTAATTTCACAGCGAATTCTGGGGTGATGTCGATATTAGCTAATCCTTGGACACCGCGTTGCCCAAATAAATTGCGTTGAGCGATGTTCCCCCAAATCAAGTTAATATTTAAAACTGCGCCTGACTCAATCTTTTTACTGGGCCAAACACGCACGCCTGGGCTAATTTGGGCTTCTTCTCCCACCGTAGAAAGCGAACCGACAACCGCAGCTTCTAATACTTGAGCGCGGCGGTCTACACGAGCGCCACGGGAAATCACACAGGCAGAAAGAGCTGCTTCCTCGCCAATAAATGCCCCATTCCAGACTATGGGACGTTTAAGATTAGCATCAGCGCCAATAGTGACATTATCCCCAATTACGGTTCCTGCCTCAATTTGTACTCTTGCTCCGATGCGGCAATTATCACCAATCACTACTGGAGTTTCAATTACAGCCGTATCGTCGATGTAAGTATTTTGACCTACCCATAAATCATGAGAAACTTCTTTGTAGGCATAATCTAGTTGCACTTTTCGATCTAACGCATCATACTGAGCCTCGCGATAAGCATCTAAGTGACCAACATCACACCAATAACCTTGAGCAATGTAACCATACATTGGCTCATCTTTTTCTAGTAGTAAAGGAAATAAGTCTTTGGAAAAGTCAGTTTCAACGTTTGCTGGCAGATATTCCAAAACTTCTGGTTCGAGAATATAAGTACCAGTGTTGACGGTATCAGAAAAAATTTCACTGCTAGAGGGTTTTTCTAAAAATCGCCGAATCCGTCTCTCCTCATCAGTAATCACCACTCCAAATTCAGTCGGGTTGGGAACCCTGGTTAAAATCAAAGTAGCTTTTGACTTTTTTTGTTTGTGATATGCGATCGCTGCCGTCAGGTCAAAATCTGTTATGCTATCACCGCTAATAACTAAAAAAGTTTCATCAAGAAGTTCGGCAATATTTTTCACACAGCCAGATGTACCCAAAGGCTGATCTTCTTCGACAGCATAAGTCATCTGGACACCAAAATCGCTGCCATCTTGAAAATAATCTCGCAAGACATCAGGTAAATAATGCAATGTCGCAATAACTTCCGTAATTTGATGTCGTTTAAGGAGATTGATAATATGTTCAGCAATTGGTCGATTTAGAATCGGTACCATCGGTTTGGGCAGATCGCAAGTCAACGGGCGAAGTCGCGTTCCTGAACCCCCTGCCATCAATACTGCACGCATAAACCCTCCTTAGCTAGTTATAGCTTTCGCTACTTGAAAACGTGTGAGATATATTTTGTTTTTCTTTCTCTAGTCTCCTATGGATATTGATATTTGAGGAACTTCCACAAGATGCATATAGATTGGGGATTGGGGATTGGGAATTGGGGATTGGGGATTGGGGATTGGGGATTGGGAAGAAACTTGTTCAATATTTCTCCCTATTAGCTTTCTCATCCCCCTAGTCCCTAGTCCCTAGTCCCCAGTCCCCAACTTATTGGCAATGATAAAGTTCATATTCGTAGCCATCTACAGTTGGCAAAGATTGAGTATTAGACATAACACATGTTTTCATGGTTTCTGCTACGGGTGCGTGAAAGTTTACCAGCCACAAGTCAAAAGGTCGTGGTAGTTTTTTTAAAGTATTTTCCAGAGCAATGGTGGAAGCATTCGGATCTCTATCTTGATGAGCAAGGAGAAACAGAGGATTTTGGAGTGAATTTGCAAGTTTAATCTCCCTTGCAACTCCCATCATTTCCCCTGTATGTACATAAGTTTTGTGGGTGGTGGCAATCAGTACTGGTGTTGGGGATATTTGTTGAATTAGTTGCACAAACAGGTCAGGGCGATAATATTTTTGATAGCCGAGATTGCAGATTACTGTAACTGCACTAAAAAATCCCATTAACCAAATTAATATTACGGCTTTTTTCCCGTTTATTCCCCATTTACCTATGCTTGTTATCCGATTTTTCCCTGGCTCTGTTTCCATCCATTCCTGGGAAGGATGCCAACAAACTGCAAGACTTGCGCCTAGTAAAACAACGATCGCCGGAAAGTAAACAAAGTTATATCTAGCACCTCTGGTGAGGTCAATACCTAAAAAGTACGTAAAGATAAAGAATAAAGCGATCGCACTGATAACTACTCCAGCAAGCACCTGAATCATCATCCGGTTTTCTGGGTGCTGTAGTTGAATTTTAATTCCACGCAGCAAAATTGGTACTGCCCAAATAAAGAAAGTCAGCATCACCAATCCAGAAGGAATCACAACCAAAGCTTGAGAAGATTCAATTGGTAATAGGGAAATCATTGCAATCAATGTTCCTAAAGCTTGAAAAATTGGGCTTAACCAATCTAGTCCAACGCGCGAACCTCGAATCCACTCGGTCAAAGCACCACGATTTTCATTCTCTAACAAGGTTGGTATCCAAATTAAACCCGCCACACAAGTAGCTATAGCAACGGCATAGATGCGCCGCCAGGGAGGAGAGAAGAAAAGAGAAAATTTGCTGCTATTTTGCAATTGAAGCCAAGCAATAAAAATCAAAACTACGACTTCTGTGCAAAGAGTGAGAGTAAAGAAATAATGAGTTGCAATACCTAAAGCATTAATTCCTACCCATAAAAGTGCTACCCATATAGGTAAAGGTGTGCGGTTTTGAATATGACGTGTGGCAATTACTAAGCAGGTGAGGGAACCAATTACCCATAAGATTGCCAAAGTGTAATGACGCGCTTCTTGTGCTAAAAATACACCGTAGGGTGATACTGCCATCATGGCAGCAGTTAAGTGTCCCACTAATCGCGAACGAAACGCTACCCTACTTAATACGTAAACACACGGAATGGAGGCAGCACCGAATATAACTGGTAGCGATCGCGCACCAAACAACGATACTAATCCTCCATCGCTGGGAAATAATTTCATCCACAGGTAGGCCAGTACAAAATACAGTGGTGGATGACTATCTTGTGTAGCTAAGTTGTGAATGACATCACCAATAGTCGCCGCTGGGTTTGGTTGCAGTGGTTGTAATAGAATATCAGGTGCGATCGCTTGATCTAGGGGAACTGATAAAAAAGTATTCCCCAAGCTAAACACCAAGGTGGCAAATTCATCAGTCCAAGGAGGCTTTGCAGTCAAGTTGACTAGGCGCAAGCTGATGCCGACAATCAGCCAGATTAAGATCGCCAAGAGATCAACCCACCAAGGAGGAAGGCGAGTCTGCCAATTATGCCAATACTTGCGTTGTAAGCCAAAGTTTTTATCTGCCAGAGGCAGGAAATGTATAGCAGATGCAGGTAGCAACGAGATAATTTGTTTGTAAAAATAAAATGCACCTTGGAAAAGAACTCTCATTGCTGGGCCTCACACTCATGGATCTGTAGATTTGACGTTTGAGATTTAAGTTCGTTCTAAAATCTAAAAATAAAAATCTAAATCTCAAATCCCTCGTTGTGATTATTTCACGTCTGTGACACGCCAGCTAAGTTTCAAATTAACCCAGAAGTTCCAGATGGTAGCAACTGCGATCGCCATCAACTTAGCTAAATACTGATTTATTTCCAAGATATTATAGAGAAAGTTAATTATTAGAGCTTGTAATATAACTCCTGCTAAACAGACCGCACTAAACTTCAAAAATCGCTTGAAACGTTGATGCAAAGCACGTTGCCCTTGAGAAATATCACTAAAAGTCCATATATCATTCCATAGGAAATTATTTACGATTGCCACTCCGGCCGAAAGAATCGTACTGCGAGTTAAACCTAAATGAATTACAGTACGCAGCAAGTGAAACACTGTTAAATCCACAAACACACCACTAAAGCCAACAAACCCAAAACGCACAAATCGACCGATGGGGAAATTGACTTTTCTACGCAATCGTCCTACTTTCCCTGTGGAAAGCCGCAATCGCACTAAGTGGTGGATGTAATCTATATATTGCTTCCATGTCACCTTACTCTCGCCCTCTTTGCGTTCGCAAAATACATACCCAACCTCGGCAACTTGGTCTACTTTTCCCCGGCCAATTACTTCTAGGAGAATTTTATATCCGACTGGATTAAGTGTTACACCTGCGATCGCACTCCGGCGCACCAGAAAATAACCACTCATCGGATCAGAAACCCTGCCCAATACCTCCGGTAAGATCACCAAGCCTAACAACTGAGCGCCACGAGACAAAAAACGCCTAACAACACTCCAGCTACTAACACCGCCTCCTTCTACATGACGGCTAGCTACTGCCAAATCTGCTCCTTGCTCAATACTACGCAACAGTTGTATGAGTATCTCTGGTGGATGTTGTAAATCTCCATCAATCACCCCCAACACATTCCCTGTAGCTGCTTGCCACCCACGAATCACCGCTGAAGACAGCCCCCGTTCCTGTTGGCGTCGCATCACTCTCAACTGAGGGTATTCTGTCGTCAAAAATTGTGCTATCTCCCAGGTTCGGTCTGGGCTATCATCATCTACCACTATTAGTTCATAGTTTTCTGCAATAGATTCATCCAGTAATTGACTCAATATGCTGACTATATTCTTGATGTTTTCACGCTCTTTATAAGTAGGAATTACTAGAGAAAGATGAATAGATTCATCACTTGTACCCACGGAGTTGGGAGGCAACTCTGAAATCTTTAGTGGGCCAGTTGATACTGTTAACAGCGAGTTAGATGAGTTTGTTTTCATATTCCAAATTGCAAAACGGGGGTGTGTAAAGTCTGTGGAAAATAGAGGCAAACATCTGCTGATTTTACCCGTAATATTGGATACTATATTGTGGGTTTGATTGCTGTTGGGGTGTTAATGTCTGTTTTACATAAATATACTGTTCTTGCTGCTGTTAGCCTAAGCCTTGCTTTGTTCGTTATTAGTTGCAGCGACAATAAAGTTTCCCAGTGCCAGCGACTGATTCGAGTTGTGAATACTGGAACTTCTCTAATTGATAAAAATAAAGGAACGCAAGTGATAACTAGCATACAGCTATCTAAAGATTTAGACTTTGTGACTAAATCCATTCGAGAACTGAAGCTAACAGATCCGAAACTGAAAGAATTTCAAGGCGATTTTGTGAAGATTTTTCAAAATCTTAGTCAAGCGATCGCTACGGCAGCTAGAGCGCTTGGTGCAACTAAGACAGCAGAAGCCTCAGAATCTGGGAGAGAAAAAATTCAAAAGGCGAGAGCCGAAATTGACTCAGCACTGACAACAGCTACAACTGTTGGCAAACAGTCAGATACGTTAGTGAATCAGATGAATAAGTATTGTAGCGAGCCAGAATAATCTATTTGGGGGACTAGGGATTGGGAATTGGGCATTTTTAATTTTTGAATTTCCTCCTACTCTCTTGCCCCTCTGCTTTTACCTCACATTCTGAACCAGAGTAACTTTAATCACTCGCTATGGCTGGACTGCTGGATATGCGGATCGGACTTATCTGGGGAATCGTAGCATCAGCCCTTATGAATTTGCGACTGGTTTAAATGCTTGTTTGGAGAAAATTAACAATGCGATCGCTAACAATAAAATTAATACTGTTAATAATGAAGATTTAATCCTGCTGCAAAGATTGCAAGGCGTTTATAGTACCGAAATACCGAATTTTCCTGGCAACATCAACCAGGGCGGACTATTTGGCGGTAGATATACTGCTGGCGCTCAGTTAAGTTTAGCACCTACAAATAACATTGATGTCGGCATACATTATCTCTATTCCCACTCCCCAGATAACTTACTGGGAGGTGGTATTGGCGATTCTCAACTGATTATCACCTTTTGCAGATCGATCCTACAGCTTTCGATACCCAAGCAATTGGCGCTACCGTTGCTTGGTGAATTAACCCTAACTTGCAATTGGGCGGTTAGGGTGGCTTTACTTCCTCCAAGCCATCTAACCTTTCTGGAAGTGTAGAAACTACCAATTGGATAATATTCGCAGCTTTCCCTAATTTGCTGCGTCCTGGGAATTTAGGAGGCGTTCTTGTCGGACAACCGCCCAAAATTACTTCCAGTACTTTACCTGATGGCTTCAATTTTCCCAACTTTTCTGATGGGGGGACACCAGGCGGACGTAATGACACATCAATTCACGTAGAAGTTTTTTACCGCACCCAACTTAGCGACAATATTGCCCTGACTCCAGGCTTGTTTGTCATTTTCAATCCCGATCACAATGCCGCTAACGATGCATTAATCGTTGGAACATTAAGAGCAAGTTTCCGGTTTTAGTTTTGTACTGATGTAAATGTAATAAAATACGCAATTTTCACATTACATAATTCAGTATTAGATGCTTTCATTGCTTAGTGGGAGTAGGTAAAAGTAGTAAGTGTTCTTTTTGATACGTGATTAAAGGAGTAATTTTTTCATGAAATTAAATTCATCAATTCAGTTGGGTTGTGTTCTTATTAGCAGCAGCAGTTTAGCCGCAGTCATCATCGCTTTAACTGGAACAAGCGTTTTGGCTCAAATCACAATTCAAAGCACTGGCACATTATCAGGGACTATCCAACTCCCTAGAAATAATCCCAATTTCAATCAAAGCATTACTCGTGTTGATACAGACGACACGGGGACTTACTCGCGGAACTTAAATACTAAGAACAATCCTACTAATTACGTCCCGATATACAAGTCAGACTATGTGCAGGTAAAAACACGTGCTGATGGTAGTATGCCTACTCCTGCACCGATAGTAAGTGGTGATAGTACACCCACTCCTGCATCCGTAATTAGTAGTGATAGTATATCCACTCTCCCAAAGATAGTTGATGGTGGAAGTGAATTCAATATTGCACCTGTAGTTGATGGTGGAAGTGAATTCAATATTGCACCTGTAGTTGATAGTGGAAATGAATTCAATATTGCACCTGTAGTTGATAGTGGAAGTGCGATAACTTCCCCTACACCTACAACGTATACATCTGGATCTAATTCTCCATCACTTTTTACTACACCTAATATGGAATTGAGTAACGGTAATTCCTTAGAGGTTAATCAAGTAGTTGTTAACCCTGCAACCCTAGCTCAAGCTGCTTGTTCACAGAATTCTGCCAAAAGTTGTACAACAGCTACTTCACCCAAACAAGCGATCGGCCCGCGTAGTCGAGTGCTACTGCGTTAGTTAGGGACTTTTCAATAAAAAATATCCAACTACTTTTTGTGGGATGCGCGTCTCGTCTGCCTCTAAGCAAAGGCCAACTTGATAAAAATTTTGGCTGCTTCTGGAACTCTAGCAGGGCAAAATGAAATCAATATAATAAGTTAGCACAGGGGCAACATTGCAATTAAAAAAGTCCATCATCAGTTATTCGCGGCGTTTTTGTTACTCTGACTAGGTTTCGGTGGTATGTTTTACCCTGATGATTTTCTGGCTATACTAGTGACTTAAGCCGATTGGTTGATAAATTTCATCCTCCAGCATAAAAACTCTAAATTTTGGACATACAGGAGATTGCATTTACTTTTAACTTACACAGAAATCTTGTCTAATATTGGAGGAAATTAATTTTATTGGAGGCTAAAAAAACTCGATTGCTAAGGTTAACATTAACACTACAAAGTGAATTTATATCAATAAAACCTCTTCCGAGTAAGCACCTATGAAAGAAGAATTGATAGCCAAAGTCGTGCAAGTCTTGCGAATCAATATGAGTTGGATGACTTGGAATTTATTTCTGGCTTTTATACCTTTAGCTTTGAGTGTCTGGCTATTTCGCATGAGGCGCGGTGGCACTTGGCTTTGGTGGCTAGGATTCTTAGTTTTCTATGCTTTCTTACCAAATGCACCGTATTTGTTGACCGATGTAATTCACTTAATAGATGATATCCGCACGATTCAATCGGTGTGGATGATTACTTTAGTACTTATTCCCCTATATTTGTTAGTAATTTTAAGTGGATTTGAAGCTTATGTAATATCGTTAATTAATTGGGGTCATTACTTACATCGTATCGGTAAAAGCCAATGGATTTGGCGCTTTGAGTTGATTACACATTTTCTGTGTGCTATTGGTGTCTATTGGGGAAGATTTTTGCGTTTCAACAGTTGGGATTTTATTACTCAACCCGATGCCGTATTGACTAAAGGTGTCGAAGAAATTCTCGGTAAACAGCCGTTGGTAATTATTGCTATTAGTTTTGTGATCCTTGTCGGGCTGTACTGGATTATGAAACGAGTAACTTTGGGTTTTGTTAGGCAACCAAAAAATGTATATCCTCTTAAGACAGAACACTCCGATCGTAACACTCCAAATGCTGGATGATTGAAAGCTTTTGATAGACATTAATAGAACAGCTAAGAGGAAATTGTGTTTCCATTTATATGCCAACGCACCCAGCCGGGCCAGAAGTGCGACAAGACCCAATTCGCTTTAAAAATTTGGTCATTGCAGCGATTTACCGATATTGAATATTTCTGCGGTGTTGTATAAAGTTGAATGTGCTATATACAACACCAACGATGATTGCTATTCGCTCCTTTATCAGTCAATCTCTAATCGGTTTATCTTTTTTGAGTGCAACGGCTGTATTTACCCAGACGGTAACAGCAGAAACAATAACTGGAGAATTAGGCAATGTGCAGGCAGAAATATCTTACGAAAAACTAGAGGAATATCAGTATAAAAATGTCCGATTGAAAATTATCCGGGCGGGTAAAACTGTTTTGGATCAAAAGCTGCCGCAAGAAGATGAATATGACAGACCTGTGGGGAATATATCTGGACAAGAAAATAACTTACCAGTGCAAGACTTGGACGGTAACAAAGAACCAGAAATAATCGCCGATTTCTTTACAGGTGGAGCGCATTGTTGTACTTATTCATTGATTTACCGCTACGACAGCGAATCCCAAAAGTATCTTAAGATTCGTCATGAATGGGGCAATGGTGGTTATCAACTTAAAGATTTAGACAAAGATGGACTGCTAGAGTTTGATAGCCGAGACGATCGCTTTGCCTATGCTTTTACAGCTTACGCTGCTTCTGCCTATCCCCTACAAATTTGGTATTATCGCCAAGGGAAAATGGTTGATGTGACTCGTCGCTATCCCAAGTTAATCTCTAATCATGCCTCAGAATTATGGCAAACTTATACTCAGGCACGGCAACAAGGCGATGATGGTAAGGGCTTTTTAGCAGCTTATTTGGCAGATAAATATCTGTTAAGTCAAGGACAGGATGGATGGGGGCGAGTGCAGCAAGCTTATAAAAAAAGCGACCGCACTAAATATTTCGCCGATTTACGGAAGTTTTTGCGCGAAACTGGCTACATTAAATAAATTGGCAGTAAGCAATTAATTTATAACTTATAACTAATTAAGTTTTCGGCGTGCTGCTGCTAAAATTAGACGTTGTTCAGCACGAGCGATCGCTTGATATGTTCGCTCAACTGCTTCTGGTTCAACGGAAATGGAAGTAATACCCCATTCCACTAATTTATCAATAATTTCTGGATAAAGGGCTGGTGCTTGACCGCAGATTGAACAAGGTATATCGGCACTTTTAGCCATCTGGATCAGTTGAGCGATCGCACCCATGACTGCTGGATGACGTTCATTAAATACTTTTGCTAGCTGTCCTTGTTCTCGATCCACTCCTAGCAATAATTGGGTCAGGTCATTTGTACCAATAGAAATTCCTGCCACACCCGCAATAACATATTCTGGTAATAAAAACAAGACGCTTGGGACTTCTGCCATCATCCACAATTGAAACTCCACCACCTCGGTTAAAAAAGCTTGCTCAACTTTGCGACGACAAAAGACAAATTCTTCTACAGTCCGCACAAAGGGCAACAGTAGATTGACATTGGTGTAGCCAGCTTGTTGTACACTCCCCAAAGCTTTCAGTTCCAGTTCAAAGACTGCGGGATTTTGTAAATAGCTAAAAGTGCCACGTTCGCCCAACATCGATTGGGGCGAAGATTGTAAACTATCACTCAATGATGGTAAATCCTGCGATCGCCAATCTAAAGAGCGATAAAAAACTGGTCTTGGGGCAAAGGCACGGGCAAACTGCATAATCTGCTCAGACCATAGCTCTAACAATTCTGCCTGACGCCCGCTTAAAATCCAACTATTGGGATGTTGTCCGTTCAATATATTTAGTACCATCAATTCTGAGCGCAATAATCCCACTCCATCCACAGGCAGGTTTTGCACTTGTTCTATTAAAGTGGACTGACTCAAGTTAACCAGCAATTGGGTAGCAATCATAGGTAGATGAGACGTAACAGCCGGATGAGGCGCTTTCGGGTTGGGGTGATGCGAGGAAAGAAGATTTTTTTCTCTCCCTCTCTCCATCTCCTCCTTTGAGTCTCCTTTGATGCGATAAACTTCTCCTCTGTCGCCATCAAGCAGCAATCGTTCGCCAGTTTGGATTAAAGTTGTGGCAGATGTGGCGTTGACTACTGCTGTGATACCTAATTCTCTAGCTAGGATTGCCGCATGACTGGTTAAGCCCCCTTGTTCTGTGATAATACCACCAACTTGTTGCAATAATGGCAACCAATCAGGTGTAACTGTTGGTACTACTAAAATCACTCCCTTGGGTAGTTGTTCGGGTTTCTGTTGCGGATTAATAATTACTAAGGCAGTGGCTACAACCCGTCCCCCGGCTGCTCCTAGTCCCCGAATGAAGTGTGAGTGGGAAATTGATTGAGAAGGACTAACTTGTGTTATATAAAGTTTGTCAGATGTCGTTTGTTGAATGATAGTCCACTTAATCGTAAAAGTTTTACCTAGTTCACTTATTAGTTGAGTTCCCAGAGAAATTATTTGTTGTAAGTATTCTTGTTGTAAAGAGTACCGTTTTTGTTGTGCTTCTGGAAGTAAATAGGTAATTAGACAATTGCGATCTGGTGTTAGCACTGAGTTGGGTACGGGTTGCCAAAAAGTTCTAGATGTTGGATTATCAACACCATAAGCCAGCATTTTATTGCCCAGTTGTTGCTCAAGCACAACCCCAGTTTCTGGTTGAATGTAGTAAACATCTGGCTGTACTTCGCCAAGAGCGATCGCAATTCCTAATCCCCAAGTAGCTTCAATTTCCCACCCAGAGGAGTTGGCTGTGAGTGAGCCACTGGCGATCGCATTTTCAACAGGTTGCACCAAAACGGCGAGATTAATTTGTTGCAGATTAATTCCTGAGTGCTGCCAATATAATAGACTCCGGGCCCGAAATATTTGACTCCAAGTGCGCTTTAGAGCCAGTGCGATCGCTTCCGGTTCGCACTGGCAAAATACCGACTCCAGTAAACTTGATATATTGTTTATTCCTGGAGTAGCAGTTGATACTGCCAATGAAGGTCGAAGAATCAAACAGCTAGTTTGCCATTCTCTAGCTGCTTGGAAAATTGTATTCACCCACTCCTGAGTTACAGTTGCACTCAGAATTTCTTGACGCAAGCGACTAGCCACCTGCTGAAGTTGACGCCAATTAGTGACATCTAGGTGTAGTGAAGAATAAGGTAAGTCAGCTACTAATGATTCCGAACTATTGAGATTTTCGAGAAATTGCCGCAAAATTTCCGCCGAAATTACAAAACCAGGCATCACAGGATAGCCACGCTGGATAATTTTGCTCAAGTAAAAGGCTTTGTCACCTACTTTGGCGCGGTCTTGTAGTTTAATTTGATCTAGCCAGTAGAGTTTATTCACTCAATTTGTTAGTTGTCTATTTGTAACCACAGCGATTTCTTTTTGGTATGTTATCAGGTTAATCCACTTAATTCTGAACAAAAATTACTTAGGACTTACAGTAGTTTTATTTTGCATGAATTACAAAGTTACGGGTTTTGAAGCAGGATACAGGAGGTAGAAACTCCTGACAGCATAATTTAGAATTCCGAATAGGCTGTGCTAACAGTAGTCATAAGTAAAACAGGCTTTATACCTGGCTTTGAAACGAATCGTTGTGTACTTTAGCAATCTTAAATACGCTGTATAACTGATTTGCTCGACTTGTACATGGTTGGATCATATTTAATTGTTAAGTATATGGGTTAAATTTAGCAGTTTAAGGTATAGTTTTGTGGCTAACTTATTTTAAATAGCAAAAAAACTAAGAATAGTTTTGTACTATTTTTATAAAAATATTACGATTTAACCTAGTATATAGAATTTTTCATATCAGACTAAACATTGGCAAACACTTACTACCTTGCAACTGATGATTGGCTGAATATCAGCTTCCGGCTATGTACTGCATTGCTTATTGGAGCAATCATTGGTTTAGAACGTCAAATTAGGCACAAACCAGCTGGTTTAAGAACTCATATACTGGTAAGTTTAGGTTCAGCCTTATTTACCTTGATAATTTTGCAGACAGGAGGACTGCAAGCTAGTCCTGATGCACTTAGCCACGTGATTCAGGGGATTGCAGCTGGTGTAGGATTTCTTGGTGCTGGAGAAATTGTGCGCCAATCTTCTCAAGCATCACAGCAACTTGAAATTCACGGACTCACCTCAGCAGCAGCTATTTGGGTTTCATCTGCATTGGGAATTGCTGCTGGGTGTGGTTTATGGCAGTTAGGATTAATCAGTGCAATGCTAACTTTTTTAGTTCTCAGCGTTTTTAAAAGGTTTGAAAAACATCAAAAAAAATTAGAGTAGAGGCATACAGATGGACACTATAAGTCCCCGGATGAAAATATATTTAAATCAATACAATATAGAATAAGCAACAAAACCCTAATGTAAAGATGCAATAAATTGCATCTTTAAAGACTAATTATCTACACCAATAACCCTTAATCCAAACATATTAATTTTTAATGTTTAATTTTTAATTGTTAATTCTCCTGCTTCCACCAAAAGGATTTGGGATGACTTCAACCATTGGGAATCAAAAGAACCCAAGTGAGTGGTAGTAATTAAAGTTTGAAAGCGGTCTTGAATCGCATCAAGCAATTGATTTTGGCGGGATAAATCTAGTTCGGCAAGAACATCATCAAGTAATAGTAATGGTGGCTCTTTGACGACTTCTTCAATTAATTGTAATTCGGCTAATTTTAAAGCTAGAACCAGCGTTCGTTGCTGACCTTGAGAACCATATTGACGAGCAGGTGTCTGGTTAATGGTTAATTCTATTTCGTCTCGATGGGGGCCGACAAGGGTAGTACCTTGGTACATTTCAGCAACGGCTCGTTGCTGAATTTTTGCTAAAAAAGCTTGCTGTACTTCTTCTGGCTGGTTATCCTCTAAAGGAATATTAGGCAAGTACTTGATTTGCAGAACTTCTGTACTGCCGCTGATACTGCCGTGCCAGGTGGTAGCAATGGGAGCTAATCTTTGGATAGCGCGATCGCGTCGTCTAATTACCCTAGTTCCTGTAGTCGCTAACTGTGCATCCCACAGCGCTAGTTCTGACTGTAAAGAAGTTGCATCTAACGTCTCTACATGGCGTTTTAAAAAGGCATTGCGCTGGCGTAACACATGGTTATACTGCTGCAAAATGTGAGCATAAACTGGTTCAAGTTGAATTAATAGTGTATCTAACCAGTTGCGGCGACCTTCAGGGCCGCCACGTACTAAGTCTAAATCCAAGCTGGAAAATTGGACTGCATTGAGAATGCCGAGAAAATCCATTTGACGGCGGATCGATTCACCATTGAGAGCAACGCTACGGCGACCATTGCGGCGCAAGGTTAAGGTCAGGTCACTAACACCTGTTTGTCGCTCAAGGGTGGCATTAATTTGGGCTATAGCTTCCCCTTCTTGAACTAAATCGCGATCGCGGGTTATGCGGTGCGATCGCAATGTCGCCAATAACTCCACCGCCTCCAACAAATTCGACTTTCCTTGAGCGTTATTACCTACCAAAATTGTTTTGGCAGCAGTAAACTCAACATTTTGGTCTTGATAATTGCGAAATTGTCGGAGGTTTAGAGTTTTCAGGTACATGGTAATAATTGGGCATGGGGGATTGGGGATTGGGGATTGGAGAGGAGGGAGACAAAGAAGAAGCAGGGGAGACAAGGGGACAAGGGGACAAGGTGATAAAAGTTAGAACTCGCAACAAGTTTTTCCCTTCCCCTTGTCCCCAATTCTCCTTGTCCCCTTGTCCTCTTCCCCATGCCCCATGACGCCAGTTCGCACAAGTCGGGAGACCCGCCCATGCGACTGGCTCCCCAATTTACACGGCTTTCTTGCCCATAATCCGCAAAAATATCTTCTCTGCTTCAATCCAGACGAACATTAAAGCACTGAAACCAATACAAACCCCCAGCTCTTGCATATTCAAGTAATGAGTACCAAAGAAATCTCGTAGAGGCGGGACGTAAACTAGCATTAGTTGCAAAATCGTGGTGACGACAACAGCCGCTAAGACAAATATATTGGAGAAGGGATTCATTTCGATGGTCAGTCGGTTGTTGGAGCGAATCGCGATCGCATGACCCATTTGGGCAATACACAAGGTAGTAAATACCATTGTTTTCCAAGCTTCGGGATTTCCCTGATACCCGGCAGCATGGGTATGTTGATAAGCCCACCACATTAAGGCAATACTGATAATCGCAAAGATGATGCCAATGCGAATCATATAAGAACCCAATCCCCTAGCGAAAATGCTTTCGCGGGGACTAAAAGGCGGACGTTGCATGACATCCGGTTCTGGAGGTTCCACAGCTAATGCCAAGGCTGGTAAACCATCTGTCACCAAGTTCATCCACAAAATTTGTAAGGGAGTCAGGGGAACACCTCCCAAACCAATTAAGGGTGCGGCTGCAATTGTGAGAACTTCACCAATGTTACTGCCCAAGATATATTTAATAAAACGGCGAATGTTGGTATAAACAACTCTGCCTTCCTTGGTGGCGCTGACAATGGTAGCGAAATTGTCATCAAGTAACACCATGTCACTAGCTTCTTTACTGACATCAGTACCAGTAATGCCCATTGCAATACCGATATCGGCTTGTTTAAGGGCTGGAGCATCGTTGACACCATCGCCTGTCATCGCTACAAATCGACCCCGGCGTTGCAGTGCTTGGACAATTCGCAGTTTGTGCTCTGGGGAAACTCTGGCATAGATGCTTACCAAGTCAACGTTTTGCTCTAATTCCTGGTCAGTCATCCGTTGCAATTCTTGACCTGTGAGTAAGCGATCGCCTTCTTGGGCAATTCCTAAATCGGTAGCGATCGCTCGTGCTGTTAATTGGTGGTCGCCAGTAATCATCACTGGGCGAATACCTGCTTCTCGGCACTCTTGTACAGATGCCCTGACTTCTGGGCGTGGTGCATCTAGCATTCCTACCAATCCCAGCCAGACTAAATCTTGCTCAGATGTTTCGTCTGAACCTTCTGGGGGAATCTCTACCAAGGGTTTGTAAGCAAAACCTAGCACTCGTAAACCTTTACTCGCCATTTGGTCATTTTCTGCCAAAATTTTCTGGCGTTGTGCTTCAGTTAAGCGACCTGTGTCATTACCCAAATGAATCTGAGTGCAACGTGCCAAGATTAATTCTGGAGAACCTTTGGTAAACATTAAATAAGGTTGCGATTGCAGAAAACTGGCGATCGCTGGATCGACACCTCTGGAAAATGCTTCACCTGTGGCGACTCCCTCCACCTGAGCAATCACGCTCATCCGCTTCCGTTCTGAGGAAAAGGGGAACTCTCTAACGCGAGGTAATTTACTGTTCCACTGGTCTTTTTCAATTCCAGCTTTTCCCGCCAGAGTAATTAATGCCCCTTCTGTAGGATCTCCCAAAATTGCCCATTCGCCTTGTTCTTTTTGCAACACTGAGTCATTACAAACAGCACAAGCGACTGATAACGCGGAGATTTCTGGAGATTCCTCTAAGGAAATTTTTTGACCATTGAACTGAAAGTCTCCTGTGGGAGCATAACCTTCGCCAGTGACGCGAAAAGTTTTGTTATTGGTGGAAATCGATTGCACCACCATTTTATTTTGAGTCAGGGTGCCAGTTTTGTCAGAACAAATGGTAGTTACAGAACCCAACGTTTCCACTGCTGGCAATTTGCGAATCAAGGCATTTTGGCGCACCATTCGCTGGGTTCCCAGTGCCAAAGTGACAGTAATTACGGCAGGTAAACCTTCTGGCACTACAGCAACCGCCATACTCAAGGAAACCTCCAAGAGTTCTTGGATGTTTTTAAAACCTCCGTCCTTAATCACACCGCCAACGACAACGATCGCCACAAGAATTAAAGAACCCGTAACTAGGACATTACCCAGTTGAGTCATTCGCCGTTGTAAAGGCGTAGGTTCGCTTTCCACCGCCTGCAACATTGCAGCAATTTTACCCAGTTCTGTAGTCATTCCGGTGTTAGTCACCAGAATCTTGGCGCGTCCTTGGACTACCTCAGTTCCTTGAAAGACGACATTTAAGCGATCGCCTAATGATGTTTCCTCCGGCAATTTTAATGATGCCTGTTTATTCACCGCTTCCGCTTCACCAGTCAATGCCGACTCACGCACTTGTAAATTCGACTGTTCGAGCAAGCGTCCATCTGCGGCTATCTGCATCCCAGCTTCCAGCAGCATTACATCCCCTGGAACTAGTTCTTTAGCTGCTATCTCCACCAGTCTGGTGTCGCGGATCACCCGCACTAAGGGAGAAGTCATTTTTTTCAAAGCAGCCAGAGCTTTTTCGGCACGGCTTTCTTGGACGTAGCCGAGTATGCCATTGAGGATAACAATTGCTAAAATCGCGATCGTATCTTTAAATGGCACTTCACCAGGCTTTAATCTACCCTCCCGCAAAGCCATTAAGTCTAAAAACCCAGAAATGAGAGCTACGCCAATCAGCATCAACAACATAATGTTCTTGAACTGATCGAGTAGAATTTCCCAAGTACTACGGCCAGCAGTTTCTTCAAGTTCGTTGGGGCCGTATTTTTGTAATCTCTGTTCAATTTCTTGAGGTGTTAAGCCGCTGTCTGCGTTACTATCAAGCAGGTCTAGCGCTTTATCAACTTCTAAACTATGCCAAACGGCGGCACCTTCAGGCAGAGAATTAGCAGACATCGTGTAGGTCACAGCAAATGGTTACAAAATTCGATCATAATTTAGTGATGGCAGGAATTCCATTTTCTAAAGTTACATTAAGCCGATTGCCCAGTTGTATGAGTGTATATGTAATTTTTAATATTTGTAAATTCCTCCTATTTTCACATAGTATTATTTCTCACGAAAGAGTTTTTCGGAACACATTGTACCGATAATTATTAGTACCTCCCCGTAAACGTGGCGATCGAGAACCACTAATTAGACTTCTTGCAGAAGTCGGGGAAAGGGTAAGGGGTAAGGGGAAAAGGCTCCCTAAACCTTTCCCCTTTAACCTTTTCCCTTTCCCCCCTCTTGCAAAAGTTACTTTTGCAAGAGGTCTATTGATGTACTTGGGTTCGAGCAACGCCCATTGTGGGCAGTCTTTTAACTCAGCACTCTTCATTCACCCCAACCGGGGGAGCCATTGCTCGACTAGGATTTTTCTATCTCAAGCAATTGGTATTACCACGCTAAAACCGTTTGAGTCATGTTTCCTCCCCTACCTAAAGGTGAGGGTTTTTTACACTTACCATAAGGTTTTATGAGTTTTGCACTCCCCACTTTGACCGTTAGCCAGATGTTTGGGCAAAGAACAATTCGACCGCTTACTGCTGCTAGCCTGTGTGGCATTACTTTCATTAAAGATAGACTGATTGCCATTGACAGTATTAAAGGACATCTACTGGAGATCGATCCTACCTCTGACAACAGCAGAATTCTCAATCCTCATCAAGTTGAAGAATTTCTCGATGTTACTGGTCTAGCGGTGTGGGATGATACCCTGTGGGTGAGCCGAGAAAATAGTGTTTATTTGTGCAAGCTCAACGCTTTGGATCTGGAACATTTTGTAACATTGCCTTATGCAGCTGATGGCATTGCTGTTTGGGATACAACAGTTTATGTAAGTTGTCAAAGGCTGGGCTACATTCTGGTTTTTGACCGCGAAACGCGAAAAGAAATTACCAGATTTTATGCCCCTGGAGTTGGGATAGAGAATTTGGCAGTCAACCAAGAAATGCTATGGATTTGCGATCGCATCGAACAATCAGTTTACGCGATGGACAGAGCCACGGGAGAACTGCAATTCAGTGTTTTGACACCCTTTGAATGTCCTACAGGCATAGCAATACATAAAGACGAAATAGGCAAAGAAAGTATCTACGTCGCTTATGCTACAGAGGAGCCTTATATCCGGGATAACCCCAATGCCGATCCGAGTCATGAACTAACATTCCGCGATCGCACTTTTATTCATCCTCTGTATTATCATTACCAGCCAGATAAGCGTTACGCTCTCTCTAACGGCTATCTGATTGAAATGTCTTATGCTGAGGAAATTGCACCTCTAGATGAAGTTTATTTACCTGATGTTGAATGGCGCATCGCTCTACCATCGGAAACTGAGCGTCAAAAGGTAAAACACGTTGAACCTATTGGTATACCTTTTACCGAAGAAGTAGTAGAGGGGCAACGTGTAGCAGTGTTTAAATTTGATTCTTTGGCACCAGGAGAACGGCATATATTTGGCTGGAAAGCACTTTTGGAAGTTCGAGGGATTAAATATCGGATTACACCTAGAGATGTAGAGAATATACCTGAATTATCCCCAGAATTACAAATACGCTATTTAGTGGATGACGACGATTTAGCAATGGATACTACCATTGTTCGCCGTGCCGCCAGAGAAGCGATTGGTTCTGAAACTAATGTGCTGCGGAAAATGCACAGCATCCGCAACTACGTTTATGATCAGTTATCCTACGGTATTAAACCTTACATTGATGCGCCAGACACAGTTTTAGAACGGGGCGTTGGTTCTTGTGGCGAATATGTCGGCGTTTTACTTGCCTTATCCCGTTTAAATGGCATCCCCTGCCGCACCGTAGGTAGATACAAATGTCCTCCCCATAGTGACTTCGTAGGAGTACCGCTACAACCCGATTTTAATCATGTTTGGCTAGAATTCTACGTCCCAAATTTTGGCTGGTTGCCAATGGAATCAAATCCTGACGATGTGAGTGAAGGTGGGCCTTATCCAACGCGCTTTTTTATGGGCTTGTGCTGGTATCACATCGAAATTGGCAAAGGCATCACCTTTGAAACTGTGACAAGCAAAGGTGCGCGCCTAACCAAAGAAGATATTCCCATCGGCGATTTGGCGATTAATCATATTCGGTTCACAATTCTTAAAGAATTACCACCTTTTTGAATTTGGGCATTGGGGAAAGGTGCTAAGAAAGCGAGTAGGGTGTGCTATGCCGTAGGCTAACACACCTTAATACTCTCTGCTTATTACCAATTTTTTTGAAGAACAAAACTGCCGTAAATTATAGATAGTTCAAAGATGTCTGTGGTAATTACAGCACCTTTCTTATGGGATTCTGCACCGATAGAAAAGCCGATAAGATCAGCTTCTACTTCATGTACTTCCTCTGAGTCATGCACACTCCACCTTATGTCATGACAGTCCTAGAAAAACTAGCACATAAGGCAAGCGATCCTCGGTAGGATCGTACACACATTCAACTGATACTTCGTTTCCCCATAGAGACACATTTACACTTGTAATTAGCGACGTTAAATCACCAAGTTGAAGTAAATGATAATCGTCCGGCATATTAATTTAGCCCCGAAGGGTATCTCTATTGCAAAGCTATAGCTGCGATACTTTGCTTCTACCATTACCCGCTTCCTCTGAACCAAAACTAGGCTTCGTGTCAAGGTACTTCTGGCATATCCCTTCCACTGCAAAGGGCTTCAATGGCATCAATTCCAGAGTCCCCTACATGAATCAACGTATCGTCGTAGCCTGCGTATACTTTACCATCTTGAGCCATCACTAAAGTCATATGATAGCTGAAAGCCTCGCCGATTAAGCAAAGCGGAGCATTTACCCGCTCACTGTAATCTTCAACCCTTTCAGGATAGATATGTGAGGCAGTAACCGTTGGATTAATGTAAAATTCGTCCTTTTCTTCTTTAAGGCGATGATGTGGGTGTACGACTCGCAAGCCCCCAAACTGCCTTAGAAAATCTACTACAGCTGTATGAATAGGATACCCTTCTGACTGCAAGATTTTCTCGTATTCGCTTGTATTCACACAACGGTCTTCGCTCCATCCTACCTGCTGTAGCAACGCTCTTGTTTCTGTTGAAAATACTGCCATAAGTAATTGTTCCTTTTCCTATGTCAAGATTGTCCTTGATTAATCAACGGGCTATGGGTCGCTTGTCACGTTTGGACTATCAATAGTTTTTCGACAATTTCTACACCGGGAATATGCTTCACCCGATCTAGTCCTAACGGTATGGACTTCTAAATCCATTATGTTGGCTCCATCTAACAGCGCATCATTGACTGCCTTAAACTCAGCACAGTTGGAAACTTCCCACTTTTCTTCACTAGGTACAGGCATTCGCTCTGCTAAATATTCATCGATTATTGTGGGTAAAGGTTTACCGCTAGTGCCATAGTAAACCTTACCAGTCTCAGTATCCACTGCGGCGGCTGTCGCAGCTGGACGATCTTTCTTAGGCAACGTATTACGCAGTTCAGCCGCCTTTGCTTCCGCCAAATCTTTCGCTCGCGCAGTTTCGGGTATTTCTGATAATGGTTCTGGTCTTGGTTCCTGAGAAGTATCGAGTGGTTCATTAAAATCAGGCGAAGTAGATGATGGGTCAGATGAACCACTACTTGCTGTTGGCACAGAAGGATTTTGCGGCTCAGGATCGGAAGCGTCTGCTGTTTTGTCTGCGTCATAATCAAAATCATCTCTTCCGGGATTAGTAAAAAATCCCGGCTGCTTTTTCAGCAAACGCTCATCTGCTGGAGTATTTGGATCATCTTCCGCTTGCCCTGGAATGATAACAGTTGGAGCATTAACTTTATCCCCAGGATTTAATCTCCCCCCTTCTGGCATTGAACTAATTAAACCTTGCTAATCAGAATTATTTAGTAAATTAATAGCAGTATTGCGTTTTTGTTGAGACCAATCTTTCCACTGAGGTGGGTCGGAAATTTTAGTAGTTGTACCTGTACCACCGGCAAAAAAGTTATCAGGCGAAAGCTGTCCATCAAGCACAACTATATCTTTAGGACAACCTTGATAGTAACCAGAAAACTCACAGTCCTCACAACCAAAGATGAACATGGGTACAATTTACATCTAGGTTGTCTGACATGAGTGGAGAATGAGGTCAGTAAAAATACGAGGATTTAGCGGATGTTTCTTAAAAATTTAACGAAGATAAAGACGTAAATCAGACGCATTGAAATTCCTATTTCTAAATACTTGTCAGACAAGATTTTCAGGTGTTTACTTAGAATGCGATGTCTACGAAAAGCGAACATTGCAAATTCTCTCTACATTTCCCTATTAGCTATTAACTCTCAAACTGGGCAATGGATATGATTGATGCTGCTTAAAATCGGCAAACTCACAGATGGAATTAAATGGGCAAAAGCGACAGTGAGAGCCAGGATTAGGAGGGAATATTGTACTGAAATTAGTAGTTTCTTTCTGATATTTATGCAAATCGTACTGGTGCTTGTGGGCAATATTCGCTAACTCAAATTTTAAGGATTCTAATTCACTATTATTAATACTAATTAATTCTGATTTTTTACATATTTCTAAATTATAAAATGATGCAACAGCTTTTCGTCCAGGGTAAAGATAACGAGCAGCTAACAAGTAAACTAATGCCTGTCGTTTGTCAAAAGCCGACTTACCAGTTTTGAAATCCAAAATATGTAAAGTGCTATCAGACTCAATAAAAACGCAGTCCATAGCCGCATATAAGCGAAAGCAATAATCTTCTTGTTCAACTACTATCGGTTTAGGAAAGCCTTCATCACCTGGAGTTAATTGGATAATATCTTTATCCAAAAGCAACGGCGCATCGTGATATTTTTGCAAAATTTGCAGCACGCGTTGCTGGACTTGAATGCTTGAGTTGCCTAATTTAAGTAGCTGTGCAACTCTTTCTACACCATCTGCTTGCTTCAACAGATGCCTGTGATGATGAAACTCATAAACGCCTTTTTGGGCGAGTATGCCAATTCGCTGGGGTGCGGTGGCTTGCCCTAAAAGTGCTTTGACTTGTGGCTCATGTTGCCGTGCTTTGATAAACCCCCGTCTCATCTGGCAATGCCAGCGTTCTTGCCCAGTCGCTGGGGCAACTAGAGACCAAAGGTGATAACTGGCAAAAGGTCGATCGGGGGTTGACATTGCTCAGAAACAGTGAGAGAAAATACGGTGGGGAGAAGTTTAAACTAAGGCTTTCTTAGAAAGAACTTCAAAGGATACTTGCTGCTACACACGCTTTGCGGGAAGCTTTTATAGTACTGATAATGTACCGGAGCAAGTGGCAAAAATGTCTAGCAAAATAAAATTTGGTACCGATGGATGGCGAGGGATTATTGCAGATGACTTTACTTTTCCGAATGTGCGGAAAGTAACAAGGGCAATTGCCACTTACTTACAAACAGCCTACACAAAAGATAGACCAGTACTTATTGCCTACGATACTCGCTTTTTAGCTGATCAGTTTGCCCAAACAGCGGCCCAAGTACTAGCAGATTTGGGTTGGACTGTGAAAATTACTGAGCGGGATTGTCCCACACCAGTAATTGCCTACAACGCCCGTCACCTAAATTCTGCTGGGGCGTTAATGTTTACTGCTAGCCATAATCCAGCACCTTACTGTGGAATTAAATATATACCCGATTATGCTGGGCCTGCCACTCCAGAGATTACTGATACTATTGTGGCAAATATAGAAGGTGCATCGGATGAATTGCCTGGGAGCAACCCATCAGGTTCAATTTCAATTTTCGATCCCAAACCAGATTACCTGCAATTTATCTACACTCTACTTGATGTAGAAAAAATCAAAAGCGCTAATTTAAAGGTAAAGTACGATGCTTTGTATTCTACCTCTCGCGGCTATTTAGATGAAGTTTTGCAACATAGTAGCGTTCAGTTAGAAAGTTTCCATGATTGGAGAGATGTGTTATTTGGGGGTGGAATGCCAGAACCCAAAGGAGAACAATTAGTTGAGTTAGTGGAAGCGGTAGTTCGCGATCAAGCCGATTTGGGCTTGGCAACTGATGGAGATAGCGATCGCTTTGGTATCGTTGATGAACAAGGAAACATCCTCACTCCAAATACTGTGCTGCTACTTCTAGCACGTCATTTAATCAAAAACAAAGGTAAAACTGGCGCCATAGTCCGCACTGTCGCGACAACCCACCTGCTGGATAATTTCGCTGCTAAAAATGGGCTGCAAATTTACGAAACAGCAGTTGGTTTTAAATACATTGGCGAAAAAATGCGCGAAACTGCCGTGTTAATTGGTGGTGAGGAATCAGGTGGTTTGAGTATTATTGGGCATATTCCCGAAAAAGACGGAGTATTAGCCGATATGCTAGTGGCAGAAGCGATCGCTTATGAAGGCAAACCCCTGAGTCAACTTGTCAAGGAAGCGATCGCCGAAGCCGATGGCCCACTTTACAACAACCGCCTAGACTTGCACCTCACAGAAGCACACAAAACCGCCGTCATCGACTCCTTTACCAAAAATCCACCTACAGAGGTAGCAGGAATTAAAGTCAAGGAGGTGGGGCGTAAAGACGGTATTAAGCTGTATTTAGAAGAAGGTAGCTGGGTTTTACTACGTCCTTCCGGTACAGAACCATTGGTACGCGTCTACTTAGAAACTAACACTCCCGAAAAACTCACCCGAATCGCTCAAGAGTTAGAGAGTGCCATTGCTAAACTAGAGGCAGTAGCAGTTTAATCTGTCAAAGTTAAGAGTTATGAATTAGGAGTTAAGAATTATTAATTTACAATTCTTAACACCTGATTTCTCATTTTGAGCAAAATATAACTCCTAACTTCTCACTTCAATCAAAGTATGAAAATCGCTCCTTTTTTGACATCTCTAGTTGTAGCGGTTTGGGTAATTGCGATCGCAATTATTTCAGTCCAAAATGCCACACCCGTATCGTTAAAATTCTTAACGTTCCAATCAATTCAGATACCAATGGGTTTAGTGCTAGCTTTTAGTGCCGTTGTCGGGTTGATTGGCATGGCAGTGCTGCAACCACTTTGGGGACTTGCTAGTATTGGGCAGCGTAATTCTAGATTGGAAGACGATGCCGAATTTTTTGTTGACGATGAAGATTTTTGAGGTTTGAATAGCTGTGCAGTACCAAAACATTATTACAATCGAACCAGGAAAACGAGGTGGTAAGCCTTGTATTCTAGGAATGCGAATTACTGTATACGATGTTTTATCTTATCTTGCCTCTGGCATGACCTACGAGGAAGTGCTTGATGACTTTCCTTATTTGACACAAGAGGATATTTTGGCTTGCCTAAGTTATGCAACTGATCGAAAACGGCTATGAGTGGAACTTATACAGCAGATTTTAATTTGTGGATTGAACAGACAGCCCAACTATTGCGATATTGGCTATCGCTATTATTTCAGAGCGTTTGTAAGCCTTACACTACATAAAAAAAAGCCTACGTTTGCAAGCTTTTTTGAAATATTTTAAGAGAGCGATCGCACTTTTATAAAATTAAAACGTCCATTCGTGGTCTGGATCATCTAAAGCAGCGCGAACAGAAGCTAAGTTAGCAAGGTCTTTGAAAGGGCTTGATTTAGCAATTTCTGTGATTGAGTTTAACGTAAGGGCTAGTTGGTCATTATTACCGGATGCGATCGCATGATCGACGACAGCAAACAAGGCGCGAAAGTTTTCTGCACGTTCATCAAAAGAGCGATCTAGATACGCCATCAGCAACTCTCGCTGGGCATTAATCTTGGTGATTGTTTCTTTTTCCCAAGCATCAATCTCTCGTCTGTTTGTCTGTTCCTCTTCGGCAATTATCTTATATTCAGTATAAGCTGAAGCAACTATATCAAAACATTGTGTTTTTTCCAAAGCTGCTATCTCACGCCTTTTAGTCCGTTCTTGCTTTCCAATTTGCTTATAATTAGCAATAACGCTTGCTAATGATTTTGTGGCGTTAACCCCAGTACATATTGCACCGATACTTGGTAAAACCATTGCTAAATACCTCCCAAAGTTTTGTATTTAGCTTGGATGCTTAAAGTAACAGGGTTTAACAGTCCTTCATTTTCTAAAATAGGAATTTTCATAATTTCTGCAAGTGCTTTAATTAAAAGTGCTACCTCTTGAAATTTGCTAGCATCGCGATCGCGATTAAAATGTTGGGCTTCAAGCTCTTGAAGTGCGGATTTAGCACGATTGTTTAAATTACACACTAAATTAGCCAGTTCCACTGTTCGCCGTTTAACCTGTAATAGAAAATCTTGAGCTGCTTCAATATTGGCAATCTCTACGTTGACATTAGCTTCATACTCCCGCGCTTTAGTCAAAGCTTCCTCACCCTTACCAGCAAGTTGAAAACCCCCAACCATCAACGCCGGGCCGAGTGTAATACCTCCCAGTACAGCACCACCAACCGCCATACTGGTTCCACCACCTAACCAAGTTATGGCTCCAGTCCAAGCCGCAGCACCACCAAGTTGTGAGATACCGACTTCAGTAGCCCACAATCCAAAGAATTTGGAAACAGTAACTGTACCTACACTCCTTGCTAAGGTAATTGCACCAGAACCTGCTGCTGAGGCTGCAATGGCTGCTGAGACACCACCTTTTACCCACTGTTCAGCTTTGATAACTTCTGTTTTGTACTCCTGAATTTGCTGAGTAGAGATGTCTAATCCAGCTACAATGTCTAGATTGTTTTGGGAAGCTCGCTGACCAATTCTCTCAATAAAAGCTATAAAGCGTGAAATTGTATCCTGCTTGATCCGAAGCTGCATTTGACCATAGACTTCTGCTGACTGGTTGGTAATTTCCCAGGTAGCTTTTAAGTTTTGCAAGCTACTTTCGTATTTTTGTTGAGCCTGTTCACCAATTTCCTTTGCCTGATTCATATTACCAATGCCTTCAGCACTTTTTAGCGCTCCGAAGGCTCCAGTAGCCAAAGCAGCAGCACCCAAAATAAGTGGAATCATGAAATTGAAATACTCCTGATTGTGATTAGTATTTGGTTACTACTTGTCTAAAGGTTAAACATAAAAATAAGGCATCACATTATACTTAGATTTCCCTGATATACCAACTAATTAACATTCAGAAGGTATAAATTTGAAACTGCGATGAATGCAGTTGTCAATATTTTTCGTGTTGAGTGCGATCGCAGGAAAGCTAACACCTTAATGCAATGGACAAGCGATCGCACTCGGCTTAATGCTAAAATATTAGTCGCAATCTTGTAGAGATGATTGGCGATGAAAATTAAAGCAGTTATCTGGCAGGAAGACGGTGTGTGGTGTGGCTCAGTACCTGCCCTACCAGGATGCCACACTTGGGGAGACACCTACGAACATCTATTAGAAATGCTGCAAGATGCGATTCAAGGTTGGTTAGAAGTTGCTAGCGAACGAGAAGAACTTGACCCTGAGAAACAGTTGGTTGAAATATCGCTATGAAAGCGGTTTCAGGTAAAGCACTTTGTAAAATTTTGGAAAGACAGGGTTGGGAATTGAAACGAATTACTGGTAGTCATCATATTTACATAAAGGAAGGTGTTGATGTGATACTTTCCATTCCGGTTCATAGTAATCGAGATTTACCGATTGGAACTTTGAAAAGCATTATGAAAGATGCTGCGCTTACCGAAGAAGATTTGGACTAAAAGCGATCGTAATTATCTAAAGCTCACACAATAGAAGCTAAATTGGGCAGTTTTGGCTTAGTTGTAGCTTTAGGTAATCAATGAAGTCCAAAATTTCTGTATCAGTTAGTTGTGAGCGCGATCGCTTGCCATATCAAAGCTCTCTCATAAATTGGAATGCGTCTTTCATCTTCAGCGAGCATATACCAGCAGTGATCGGATTCTTTGCTGACAAAGACATATTGAGGTTTTGGGACTGCTCCAAATCCTAATTTAACTTCCATATTTTTGATACAGGTTTTGGTAAATATATTTATTGAGCAACCAGTCATGACGATTTGTACCATCAAGCTATTATTTACTTTACAAATATAATTCCCTAGCTAGGAAGCTAATTAACATTAAAGCAGCGAAAATTACAAGATTTGGTGAATCTACAACAAACTTTCTGGATCGACACCTAGCGCATTCAATCTTTTAATTAACATTTTCATTTTTTGTTCTGCTTCCATCCGTAGCTGTTCTTCAAAAGCTGTGTATTCTTCGGCTTCCCTAATGCGTTCTTCTGGTGTTAGCAATCTTTGCCCTTTTTCGTCATACCAGTACAGCTACTCCCGCACTATATCTTGATAAATTCCCCGTTCTCGCCTAATTCCTAAACCAATTTCTGGTAAGCCACTTTTAGCGTAGACATCACGTTGTGTCTTTTTTCTCAGTATAAAACCACTTATAGGTATAAAACTACTGCCTTATATTCGTGTTTTTTCGGTACTGATTCTCAGAGTGTCTAACTGACAATAGCAAAAAAAGGCAGAACATTATTCAACTAGAACATTTCAGAAATCACAAAGTATTCAAATTCATGGTGAATTTGGTAGCTGGACTGATTACCTATACCTATCAAGAGAAAAAGTCTTTTCTCAACCTTGCTCAGAAAATGTAGCGCAGCTGGAACTTAGTTGATTTTTAGCTTTATTTTGGAGTTTTACTTAAATATCAGATATGTCACCACACATCCATTCACGAGTTCGAGTTTTAATCAAAAACTTCCTAATGGTTTTTTTGCCGTTGTCAGCTTTAGCTGGGAGTGTTGTAGGGACTATCTACTACCAACAGCGACAAACTGAGAAAGTTATATTAAAAACCAATGAACTTAGGAAGGTAGATTTACAAACAAAAGTAATCAGCGGGGACTTTCACTCGGTTGTTTCAGATTTAATGGTTATCTCTAAACAAAATGAGCTACAGGGAATTTTAGAAGGAGTGGATGCACAAAAACAGGCACTCTCCAAAGAATTCTTATTATTTTCTCGATATAAAAAATTTTACAACCAAATTCGTTTTTTCGATCAATCAGGTAAGGAAGTTGTTAGAGTCAACTTCAACCAAGGTAAACCAGGGATTGTCCCCGAAGAGAAACTGCAAGTGCAAGCCAAACGCTACTGGTTTAATGACACTTTCCGCCTGAACCAAGGACAAGTGTTTGTCTCCCCCCTTGACCTCAACATCGAACAAGATCGGATTGAACAACCCATCAAGCCAATGATCCGCTTTGGCACTCCTGTTTTTGATAGCCGTGGAAAGAAACGAGGTATTGTGGTGTTGAATTATTTCGGCGTCAAACTGCTAGACAATTTGAATCAAGTCCTTGCTAACGCCTCTAGCCGGGAAATGCTACTGAATGCCGATGGCTACTGGTTAAAAGGGCTGAAGCCTGAAGACGAATGGGGATTTATATTTTCCGATCGCAAAAACCGTACTTTTGGTAAAACTTTTCCCCAGGCATGGCAGCAAATTTCTCAAAAAGAATCAGGACAATTCCAAACTGCTGAGGGAATGTTCACTTTTACCACAGTCTACCCGCTTGTCGAAGCACAAAAATCTAGTACGGGAGCAGGACTGCCTTTTGTACCAAGCCAAAATCAAATTGATGCTAAATCCTATCACTGGAAGATTGTTTCATGGGTGTCACCAGAGACTTTTACGACCAAATCAAACCAATTTTTGAGTCAATTGCTACTGCTATATACCGGGTTAGTAGGATTAATTGGTATTGGTTCTTGGCTACTAGCAAGAGCTAGTGTCAATCGTCAGATGCAAGAGCTAGAGTTAAAGCAGTCTGAAGCCCAGTTGCGAGAGCTAGTTGAACGCGAAAAAATCCTTAAAACTCGTCTATCTAGTCAAATTCGCGACTCGCTGGATCTAAATACGATTTTGAGTACAGTAGTAGGTGAAGTTCGAGAACTGCTACAGATTGATCGATGCCAGTTTTTTTGGTGTCATCAAGAAGATGAATCTACTAGCTTGGAACTGAGTCAGCAAGCTTGCGCTCCCGACTTAACAGAACCTTTAGGCTGTTCTCCTATCCAGAATGTGGAAGCCTTGAGTGAGGCTATTATGCAGGGGAATTTGCTTTGTTTTGATGATATTGCGACAGATTCGTGGCTTGATTTCAAAAGTCGAAATTTACTAGTGACATTGGGTTTTAAGTCTCTACTAACAGTTTCAGTTCAAACTCAGTCGGGTCGCTTGGGTGTGATTGTCTGCGAACATAGTAGAGCGCTTCGCCCTTGGAGTGATGAAGAGGTAGAAATCATTCGAGGTGTGGCTGACCAGTTAGCGATCGCCATTAACCAAGCCCAATTGTATAATCAAAGCCGCGCTGCTACTGCTGCTGCTACTGCCCAAGCAGAACAACTCAATCAAGCTTTGCATAATCTCAAAGAAACCCAAACCCAACTGATTCAGACCGAAAAAATGTCGAGTTTAGGTCAATTAGTGGCTGGTGTAGCTCACGAAATTAATAATCCAGTTAACTTTATCTACGGCAACTTGACTCATGTAAGTCAATATACGCTGGGTTTATTGGAACTGGTAGAACTTTTTCAAAAGTCTAATGTTGATTCAACACCTGAAATACAAGCTCATATAGAAGCGATCGACCTTGACTTTATGGCTGAGGATCTACCTAAAATCTTAAGTTCAATGAAAATGGGAGCTAATCGCATTCGTGAAATAGTTCTATCCTTGCGAAATTTTTCTCGACTTGACGAAGCGGATATGAAGCCTGTCAATATTCATGAAGGTATTGATAGCACACTACTGATTTTGCAAAATCGCCTCAAACAAACGCCTGGAAATGCCAGAATTGAAATAGTCAAGGAATATGGTGATATTCCCTTAGTAGAGTGCTATGCCGGACAACTCAATCAAGTGTTTATGAATCTGATCGGTAATGCCATTGATGCCCTGGAAAGTTATAACAGTCTGCGAACTCTTGAGGAGATAGAAGCTAACCCCAGCCAGATTTTAATTCGTACTCAGTTACGCAACTCGGATCGCATAACTGTACAAATTGCAGATAATGGCGCTGGCATGACCGAAGTAGTTAAGCAACGATTATTTGACCCTTTCTTTACCACAAAAGCCGCAGGTAAAGGCACTGGATTAGGATTAGCAATTAGCGCTCAGATAGTCACGGAAAAACACAATGGAGCTATTTGGTGTATTTCAGAACTAGGACAAGGAGCAGAATTTTGGGTTGAGATCCCAATATTAAAAAGTTGTAAACTAGCTACTACAAATGTTGCAACTCTATCTAGAATCTGATATTACTTTGGGCAAATAACAAATGATCTGACCAATGTTAGCGATCGTGCTGATTTTGATAGCTCTTGGAAAAAAATTATAGAAGTTTATTTTCTCTAACGTAGGTTCGCCCATTTCAAAAATTAAAAGATAAATTAAAGCGCTGTCAAGTTTACATAGTTTAATTTAAATAGAATTATTATAGGCATTTATGTATGTACAAAATGAGGTAAAGTGTAAAGTGACTGCGGTCTTTCAAGCTGTTGTTTGGCTACTCTGTTTGTGAAAAGAGCGAACTGACTGATGATAAAGCTCCTCAAACTTCGCTACAACTTAAAGAGAGAGGCTTTACAAGATGGTGTCAAACAATGGCAGATAAACCCCAAGAAAGAGAAGTAAATAAATTAGTTAATTCACCCAGAGAAACTTCAGAAGTAAAAATCCAGGCTCAATCATCAGTAGAAAATGAACCGTCTGTAGTAGAGTCTTTGATTAAAACTGTTGCTGAGACTGGCCAAGCAGTTTTAGACACAGCAATAGTGGTGGGAGAAGCGACAGTAAAAGAAACACACAAGTTCATTGAGCAAACAACTCAAACCAGTGGTCAAGTTGTAAATCGCCTCAGCGAAAATTGGCTAATTAGAAAACTATCTGGAGTATTAAATCTCAATTGGCTGATTAACGATACTAACCTTGTTGATTTAGAACAAGCAGAAGCAGCAGTAAACAAACTCAAGAAACAGTATCCAAATGAATCACCCAGCCAGCTTGCTCACCGAATCATGGTAGAAAAAGCAACTAAAGCAGCCACAGTTGGACTAGCTACTAGTTTTTTACCAGGAATAGCAGTGGCATTGTTGGCAATTGATTTAACAGCCACAACAAAATTGCAGTCAGAAATGCTTTATCAAATTGCATCTGTCTACGGGCTAGATTTGAAAGATCCTGCTCGTAAAGGTGAAATTTTGGCAATTTTTGGGTTGGCTTTAGGTGGAGGACGTTTGTTGAAAGCTGCGGGATTAGGCTTGCTGCGAAATTTGCCCTTGGCGGGTGCAGTGATTGGAGCTAGTGCAAATGCGACGATGATCTATTCATTGGGGTATGCTGCGTGTCGATTTTACGAAACCAAGCTGGATGAATCTACTTCCTTGGCATCGCCACAGACATTGGCAACATTAAAAGCCGAAAGTGAAAAGTATCTAGAAAGTGCGATCGCTCAACAAGCTCTCATGGATCAAATCTTAGTTCACATGATCCTAGCTAGTCATCCAGAAAAGACTTGGCAACAAATTTTACCAGAATTAAAAGCTTTAAACCTCAGTCCAACTTCGTTGGATGCCATTGCCCAAAATATCAAATCGCCCAAGCCTTTAGATGTATTGCTTAATCAACTGAATCGTGACTTTGCCATACCTTTATTGGCTCAATGTTACAAAATTGCCCAGCTTGATAATCAGATTACAGCACCTGAGCAAAAAATAATAGAAGCGATCGCCAGCAAATTTGACATTGACACAAATAAAATTGGGGCATAGGGTATAGGGGCATGGGGCAGGAGGTAAAAGAGTAGAGTTCATAGCTTCATTAATGAAGATCAAAGACTCATTAACGGAGTTCTGAGGTGGATTAATGAGGATCAAAGACTCATTAACGGAGTTCTGAGGTGGATTAACGAGTATCAAAGACTCATTAACGGAGTTCTGAGGTGGATTAACGAGTATCAAAGACTCGTTAACGAGTGCTATTTATACTAATTCGTTAACTTATACTTGCTGACCTCTGTTTCCCCATGCCCAATGCCCAATTCCCTATGCCCAATGCCCACTCCCCTCACCATTAAACCAAAATTTTGAGCAATACTGGTACAAGAAGGAATATTTACACAAAATCCCAAAATGACAATTCAACCTAGTGATAAGCCTTTACTAGAGTGGGCAGGTGATAGTTTGGCAATTGGATTATTTGAAGATGCAGTGGAGTTAACCGGAGAACTAGCTACTTTAGATCAAAAGTTTTCTGGAGTCTTAAAAGAACTGATTGCCGAAGAAGAATTTAAAGGTAAAGCCAATAGCACTATTTTCACCCGTGTAAATGCTGATAGTCCAGTGCGGAAATTGATTTTAGTAGGTTTAGGCAAACCAGATGCACTAAAACTAGATTCTCTGCGCCGCGCTGCTGCGGCTGTAGCTAGGGTAGGAAAAAAGCAAAAAAGCAAAATTCTCGGATTTAGCTTTCCATTGTGGAACAACGATCCAGCTGCTAGTGCCCAAGCGATCGCAGAAGGAGTGGAATTAGCACTTTATCAAGATATTCGTTTTAAATCCGAACCAGAAGATAAAGGTTCACAAATAGAAACCGTAGATTTACTAGGTTTCGGTGGACAAGAAGCTGCGATTACTCGCGCCAATCAAGTCGTTTCCGGGGTAAATTTAGCACGGCAATTAGTAGCAGCACCAGCTAACGCAGTAACACCGACTACTTTAGCGGAAACTGCTGAAGCGATCGCCAAGGATCATGGTTTACAACTGGAAATTCTGGAACGAGAAGACTGTGAAAAGTTGGGTATGGGTGCATTTTTAGGAGTAGCCCAAGCTTCCGATTTGCCACCGAAATTCATTCACCTAACTTATAAGCCAGAAGGTACACCCAAAAAGAAATTAGCAATCATTGGCAAAGGTGTAACCTTCGACTCCGGCGGACTCAACATTAAAGGTGCTGGTAGCGGCATCGAAACCATGAAGATGGATATGGGGGGTGCAGCTGCTACCTTAGGGGCAGCTAAAGCAGTTGCTCAAATTAAGCCAGATGTTGAAGTACACTTTATTTCGGCGGCGGCTGAAAACATGATTAGCGGTCACGCCATGCACCCTGGAGATATTCTCACAGCGTCAAATGGCAAAACAATTGAAGTGAACAACACCGACGCTGAAGGACGTTTGACCCTCGCAGATGCCTTGGTGTATGCCGACAAATTGGGCTTAGACGCGATCGTTGATTTAGCCACACTCACTGGTGCCAACATCATTGCCTTGGGTGACGATATTGCTGGTTTGTACACACCTGATGATGCTGTAGCTTCACAGCTTGAAAAAGCTGCCCAAGCTTCAGGGGAAAAGATTTGGCGGATGCCAATGGAAGAAAAATATTTTGAAGGGTTAAAGTCTGGTATTGCGGACATGAAAAATACAGGGCCGCGTCCAGGTGGTGCAATCACCGCTGCCCTTTTCCTGAAGCAATTCGTCAAACAAACCCCTTGGGCGCACCTAGATATTGCTGGCCCAGTGTGGACAGATAAAGAAAATGGCTACAACGGGGCAGGGGCAACTGGCTACGGTGTTCGGACGCTAGTTGATTGGGTACTAGGAACTGGGGAATAGGGAGCAGGGGCTGGGTATTGGGGACTAGGAAGACTAGTAGTTCGCTTTCGTGACGAAAGCTCTTTAAAGGGGAAGGGGGAAGGTGGGGCCCCCTCTGGGGATAAGGGGCAGGGGGAAAGGTTTTAAATCCCAAACCCAGTTCCCTTTCCCCTTTCCCCAGCCCGAAAAAGCGCATCTTTGGGTTGGCAGACTACTAGTAAGACTAAAAGGTTTCTTCTCCATGCCCATTACCTAATCCCCAATCCCCAGTCCCCAATCCCCCAATTCGTGCTATCTTGAGCTTGCCAGCAAAAATTGTTGCAATAGTAACAGAATTAATTTGGCGGTCAGAAAATTAAGCTTTTTCGGGCATTGCCATCTGGTAAAATTTGTAAGGTTTCTAGAAGCTGTGAGCAATGGGATCGACTCGTGTAAGGATCGCAATTGACGCAATGGGAGGGGATCATGCACCCGGTGAAATCGTTGCTGGCGCATTGCGAGCAAGAGAAGAATTGGGTGTAGATATGCTTTTGGTTGGCGATCCCCAACAAATAGAAGCTGCCTTGCCATCAAAAACAAGTTTAGGGCAGGTAGAGATCGTGAATGCTGAAGAAGCGATCGCTATGAATGAGGAGCCTTTAAATGCAGTTAGACGCAAACGCAAGGCTTCTATTAATGTGGCGATGGATTTAGTCAAGCAACAAAAGGCAGATGCCGTATTTTCTGCGGGTCACTCAGGGGCAGCTATGGCATCAGCTTTGCTCCGTTTAGGAAGATTACCAGGAATCGATCGCCCAGCTATTGGGACAGTTTTCCCCACAATTATTGCTGGTAAGCCAGTGCTGGTACTTGATGTGGGCGCAAATGTAGATTGCCGCCCCAAGTTTTTAGAGCAGTTTGGGGTTATGGGATCGGCTTACAGTAAGTATGTCTTGGGTACAACTGAACCGAAGGTGGGTTTGCTGAATATCGGCGAAGAAGACTCTAAGGGAAATGATGCAGCCGTCCGCGCCCACCAACTGCTACGCGAAAATTCCCAAATTAATTTTATTGGCAACGCTGAAGGGCGTGATGTGCTTTCCGGTAACTTTGATGTAATTGTCTGCGATGGCTTTGTAGGTAATGTATTGTTAAAATTTGCCGAAGCCGTTGGAGAAGTGATTCTACAAATTCTGCGGGAAGAATTACCCCAAGGATTGCACGGTCAAATCGGTTCAGCACTTTTAAAACCCAACTTGAAGCGGATTAAGCAGCGAATGGATCACGCCGAACATGGTGGTGCTTTACTGCTAGGTGTGGCAGGAGTCTGTTTTATCGGTCACGGTAGCTCCCAAGCACCTTCAATTTTTAATGCAATTCGCATGGCAAAAGAAGCTGTTGACAACCAAGTGATACAACGAATTCAGTCTCAATATATTCTAGAGCGCGAGAACGGTTAGTCATTGGTCATTAGTCATTAGTCATTTGTAAAAGACAAAAGACAAAGGGCAAAAAGCTGATAGCTTGGGAGATTAGGAGTGCAAAACTTAGGCGTAGCAGTTATCGGAAGTGGCTCGGCAGTACCAGCAACTTCCTTACACAACCAGACATTGAGTGAACTAGTTGAAACATCAGATGAGTGGATTACCACAAGAACGGGAATTCGTGAACGTCGATTAGCTCTGCCATCTGAGTCCTTGAGTGTACTCGCTACTGCTGCCAGCAGTCAGGCGATCGCCGCTTCGGGAATTAAAGCAGAAGACCTAGACCTGATTCTGCTGGCGACTTCCACCCCTGATGATTTGTTTGGTAGTGCTTGTAAAATACAGGCGCAATTGGGAGCTACCAACGCAGTAGCCTTTGACTTGACTGCTGCTTGCTCCGGCTTTGTGTTTGGTTTGGTTACAGCAGCCCAATACATTAGAACTGGTGTCTATAGAAATGTATTGTTAATAGGGGCAGATATCCTGTCTCGTTGGGTAGATTGGGAAGATCGGCGGACTTGTGTGTTGTTTGGTGATGGTGCTGGAGCAGTGGTATTGCAGGCTGCCAAAAGCGATCGCTTATTAGGATTTGCACTTAAAAGTGATGGTACTCAAAACCATTACCTCAATCTTGCTTATGCAGGTAATTCCCAAGAACTACTGACTGATATAAATATCACCAAAGGCACTTACCAACCGATTACGATGAACGGCAAAGAAGTCTACCGTTTTGCTGTCCAAAAAGTGCCAGAAATAATTGATAAAGCTTTGTTTCAAGCCAATATCAGCGTCGATCAGATAGATTGGCTGATATTGCATCAAGCTAATCAACGAATTATCGATGCGGTTGCCCAACGCCTGAATATCCCAGAACATAAAGTTATCAGTAATCTCGCCCACTATGGCAATACCTCGGCTGCTTCCATCCCCTTAGCTTTAGATGAAGCAGTACGACAAGGTAAAATTAAACCCAATGATATTGTTGCGACATCCGGCTTTGGTGCTGGTCTTACCTGGGGCGCAGCAATTTTCCAATGGGGAAGATAGGGATTTTGGGGACTGGGTATTGGGTATTGGGAAACTCTTCCCCAGTACCTAGTCCCTAGTCCCTAATCCCCAATCTCCAATGACCGATGACTACTGGCTAATGACCAATGACAAAAACTGCATGGGTGTTTCCCGGACAAGGTTCTCAAGCGCTGGGAATGGGAATGGATTTACTCGATATACCATCCGCAAAAGATAAGCTTGCCAAAGCTGAGGAGATTTTGGGTTGGTCTGTAATTGAAATTTGTCAAACTCAAGAACAGAAGTTATCACAGACGCTGTATACTCAACCAATTCTTTATGTAGTTGAAAGCATTCTTGCTGATCTGCTTCGAGAACGGGGATACCAGCCAGATTTAGTTGCCGGTCATAGTTTGGGAGAATATACTGCCCTTTATATAGCGGGTGTATTTGAGTGGTCAGCTGGTTTATATCTGGTGAAGCGTCGTGCAGAACTTATGGATAGTTCCGTCGATGGCATGATGGCAGCTTTAATGAACTTTGACCGCGAACAGTTAGAAAAAGTCATTTATCAAACGCCTGATGTGGTGATAGCAAATGATAATAGTTCGGCTCAGGTGGTAATTTCAGGCACGACTGAGGCTGTACAAGCGGTGATGACTCAAGTTAAAGCAAAGCGTGCGGTTCCCTTAAAAGTTTCTGGAGCATTTCATTCACACTTAATAGCACCAGTAGCAGCAAAATTCCAAGACATTTTAGAATCTGTAAAATTTCAACCCGCGATTGTACCAGTTTTGTCTAATGTAGAACCAGTTCCCTCTATTGATGCCGAGATTTTAAAGCAACGCCTGAATAAACAAATGACTGGTTCTGTAAGATGGCGAGAAATTTGTCTGCAATTACCGGCTAATGGTATTGAGCGAGTAATGGAAATTGGCCCTGGTAAAGTCCTAACTGGCTTGATTAAACGTAATAGCCCTGATTTGATTTTACAAAACATCCAGAGTGCTAGTGATTTACCTGTTTAATTTTTTTAGTTAGCTTCTATTAGGTAGGGTTGAGACAGGAGAATCATTACTTGCAGTGCTATCTAGATCAAACAGATGTATATGCTACAGGGGTAGCTGAATCACAAATTCAGTACCCTCATTTAGCCTAGAATTTACCTCGATCGCTCCTCCATGTTTTTCTACAACAATCTGACGAGCGATCGCTAATCCTAATCCTGTCCCTTTACCCACACCTTTTGTTGTAAATAAATGATCGAAAATCTTATGTTTGACTTCAGAAGTCATCCCCTGACCATTATCAGCAATGGTAATTTTTATGCCTTCATTTTCTACTGAGGTTTTAATTATAATTCGGTTAGAATTGGTCTTTATTTCTTCAAAGCCTCGCCCCATATTTGATTCTTCTAACGCCTCAATAGCATTTGCCAAAATATTCATAAAGACCTGATTCAATTGTCCGGGAAAACAATTAATTTTAGGTAAATTACCATACTCAGTTATGACTTCAATTGCTGGACGTTGTTCATTAGCTTTCAAGCGATGTTTAAGAATTAAAATCGTGCTATCCATACCTTCATGGATATTAAACGGTACTTTGTAATCCTTATCAGCACGAGAGAAAGTGCGGAGACTGGTGCTGATATTTTTCAGGCGATCGCACGCCATTACCATTGAATCAATAATCTTGGGTAAGTCTTCTATACTATAATTTAAGTCAATTTCTTCGGCATGATCGATAATTTCATCATCTGGATTGGGGAGACTTTTTTGATATAGTTTCAAGTGTTCAACAATATCTGCAAGGCTAGGTTTTGCTTGTTTAAGACTGGCATAAATAAACCCCAAAGGATTATTCATTTCATGGGCTACCCCAGCGACTAAGTTACCCAATGCAGACATTTTCTCACTTTGGACAACTTGTAATTGGGCTTGTTGTAAGTCTTGTAATGCTTGCCCGGCTTGTTGATAAAGTTGAGCATTTTCTAGAGATATTGCCGCTTGGGAAGAAAGCAGATTAATAACCCTGAGGCGATCGCTAGTAAACACTCCTGGAGTCAGTTTATTTTCTAAGTAAATAATCCCTACTAAATGCCCTTGATTAATAATCGGGGTACATAATACACTCTGGGGTTGTATTCGGTACATATATTCCCCAATTACACCAGGAATATCTGTTTGCAAGTTATTGATTGCAACTGTTTGTTGGGTATTTTTGACGTAATTGATAATATTTACAGGAATATCTTGACAAGTATCTAGTAGTTGTGAAGTAAGAATGGTTTGTATCTCAATATGAGAATTTAATCCATGATTAATAAAGGTAATTGCCCTAACTTGCCAAGTATCTTCTTGAGGAAGAATTAGTACAGATTTTTTCGCGCCAGAGTTTTCTAAGATAATCCGGGTAAGACTGGTAATGAGTTGATCTATTTCCAGAGAACTGGAGATAGCTTGAGCGGCTTTGAGGACAGAGGTAAAATCCAGAACATTGGAAACACCAGTACTGTCTATCGAAGTCTGAGGTGATGAGGAAGTTTCATGTAAGGCAATAGTTTCTAGGGGGTTGAAGTTGATTCGTTGGTGTTGCAGAATGGGTTGGAGCAGTTTAGGATAGCGTTTTTCTAGGTGATCAATTTTGGCTTTTGCTCCCCAGCGAGCATAGCAGTAGTATGCTTCTTGCATATATGCTTGGGCGACTTTTTCTTTACCCCAGTCGAGGTAGAATTTGGCAGCAAGTTCGTTGCTCAGTCCTTCTTCTTGGATGTAGCCGTTTTCTTGAGCAAGAGAAATGGCGCGATCGTACAATTCTATTGCTTCAGTTTTTTGTCCTAATATCCGAAAGCTTTCAGCTTCTACCAAGTTGTATTTGTGTGCATAATTCTGTGGCGCACTCTCTGCCCATTTTTTTAGCTGATTCTGAGCTTTCATTACTCGCTCAATAATTAATTTTTGCTCAGTTATTGAGCAGTTTTCATATAAGGCTAAATTAGTCAACGATTCATAAAAATAAAAGGTTGGAATTAGTACTAATCCAGTCACACTGATTAAATATTTTTCTACAACTCCTGCATTATTTAATGCTTCTTGATAATTGCCAAAGAGATAACATAATAGCAGTTTGCAAAAATGAAGCTGACAAATAATACTAGTTTGATTGGCAGCTTGATGCAGAGGTAACATTGTGACTTCATCATAAACTTCGCCAATTAAAAAACAAGGTTTATCTGACATTCCCAACAAATTCAAAACTGATTGATAATAGATGCTATTGAAATTTAAATAGGTGGTTTGCTTAAACTGATGCATAATTGTGTTATAGTTTTCCATCGCTTGGGCTAATTCGTCTAACCCATGACCACTTAAATAAGCATATCTGCCAAAAACATAGGCAGACATCACAGCATATTCAATATCTCCAGTTTCTAGACCACTTGTATAGGCTTGTAAAAGAGGATTTAAAGTTTCCTTAACAGGCGATTTCCAATGTCGAATAAAACAGTTTACTGCAAATAGAGTTTTTGACTTTAATTTGAAAGCATTTAAACAGTCAAGTAATAGTAATGCCATTTCTCCAAATTCATATCCTGTATCGATTTCTCCTAGAACACCACAGAGTATAAGTCCATAGCTAGCATAAGCATAGGTAGATTCTGGAGCATTACCATAGAGGATTGACAATTGAACTTGTTTAAAGACAATTACTCGAAACAATAAGGGGGCAGCTTGATAAGCAGCTGACATAATACTCGACAAAATTTGCATTGCTGCCAGGATATTAACATCAGTCATTTTGGGCAGTTTTAGTAAATCTATCGCTGGTTTATCTGCCAAAAGACGTTTTGTTTGTTCCAGTTCAGACTCAATATCAGTTTGATTAACTTGTTGAGGCAGTTTCACTCCTATCGATTGAAGAACAGTCAATGCAATTTGCAAAGCGTTCTTGTGTTGTGCCTGCGCCATATAAGCTTGAATTTTGACATTGTAGATAGGAATTCGTTCGAGGAAGATTTTTGCCTGTTGTAGAACGACAGTTGCATAGCTTTCCATACGTTCAAAGTCACCACTCAGATAAAGTACTTCTGTAATAGATTGATATAGTATTAGTGTTAGCTCATACTCGCTATGCCAACTTTCATCAGGTAAAAGTTCTAAACCTATTGTTAAATATTCAACTGCTAATGTATAAGCAGTTGAATATTTTGCTTTCTTACTTGCATTCAAATTCAATTTTATAAGTTGTTTTCGTTCAATCGGATCAACAATTAGGATTAATGCAACATTTAACTGATTAACAATTTCAAAAATCTTTTCTTCCTTTTCGATATCAGATATGTTTTGAAGTAATAGTTTGCCTATTTGTAGATGGGTAGCTCTTTTTTGCCTTTCAGGAATAAGAGAGTATGCAGCTTCTTGGACGCGATCGTGTAAAAACTTATAGGTAACAATTTCCAAATTTTCTTCAGCAATAGTTTGATTTACCTCGCCAAGATAAAACTTATATACTTCACTAGTGGGTAAAATTAAACCTTCATGCAATGCATTCCACAAATTAGCTGCGGTTTCTATTTGCGATTGTTCCGAAACAATTGCCAATGTTTTCAAATCAAACTGATTTCCAATACAAGCAGCTAACTTCAGAATATCTTGAGTTGGCTGCGCTAGCTTCCGCAATTGCAATACCATGAACTCAACTACATCATTTGTGACTGCTTGCTGACTAATTTGTGTGATGTCACATTGCCAGCAACCCTCTAAAAAGTTAAATTTAATCAGCCCATCTTGATATAATGATTTGAGAAACTGAGTATCAAAAAATGGATTACCATGAGTTTTTTGATAAACCATCTGTGAAATTGGTAATGCTAAATTTTCTGAACATTTAAGTGTTGCAGCAATTAATTGATTCACATCCTGTTGACTCAATTCTGCCAAAGTAATAGTATTAATAATTACCGTATTTTTTTGCATTTCACCGAGAGTCAACATCAACGGATGTACTGGGTTTACTTGATTATCTCGATAAGCACCAATTAATAAAAGATACTTTGTATCAGCCATTAACAACTGTATTAATTTCAGCGATGCTAAATCAGCCCATTGCAAATCATCCAAAAATATTACTAATGGATGCTCAACGCTAGAGAAAACTTGAGTAAATTTTTGAAATAATAAATTAAATCGATTTTGTGATGCCGTTCCTGATAATTCTATTGCTGGTGCTTGTTTGCCAATAATTCTTTCTAATTCAGGAATTAATTCAATAATTACCTGTGCATTTTCACCTAGAGAGTTTAAGATTTTACTCTTCCATTGCTGAATTTGAGTATCACTTTCTGTTAATAATTGACCTATTAAATGTCGGAATGCTTGCACAAACCCAAAAAAGGGAATATTATGTTGAAATTGGTCATATTTGCCCTTGATAAAATCACCGTGTTGGCGCACAATCGGTTTATGAACTTCGTTAACAACAGCAGTTTTACCAATACCGGAAAACCCCGCTATCAGCATCATTTCAGTTGCACCTTTGCTAACTCTTTCAAATGCCTCAAGTAGGGTAGCTATTTCTACTTCTCGCCCATATAATTTATCAGGGATAAGAAAGCGATCGCACACATCTTTTTGGGCAATTGGAAAACTCTCAATTTTACCAGTTGACTGAAGTTGAGTTAAACAATTTTCTAAATCATATTTTAGTCCTAATGCGCTCTGATAGCGTTCTTCAGCATTCTTAGCCATCAATTTCATCACAATATATGAAATCGATTTAGGAATATTGAATAGCTCCAAAGGAGCAGGAAGTTTTGCAATATGACAATGTACCAATTCCATCATATTCTTGGACTGAAAGGGTAACTCTCCTGTGAGTAATTCGTAGAAAGTAATACCCAGTGAATAAAAATCAGTCCGATAATCAATCCCTCGATTCATTCTTCCTGTTTGTTCTGGGGAAATATAAGCGAGTGTCCCTTCTAACACATTGGGACTGATGAGCGTTTGAGTTTCCCGTGGTAGTAAAGATGCAATACTAAAGTCAATTAATTTAATTTGTTTTGTTTGTGGATTAATTAAAATATTCGCAGGTTTGATATCTTTATGAATAATCCGCGAACGGTATAGTATATCTAAGATATTGCATAGGGCGATCGCTATTTCTAAAAATTCTTGTAGAAAGGTAATATTTCGCCTGTCTACAGAGATGAAATAATCTTTAAGAGAAATTCCTCCAAAATCTTCCATGATCAACGCATAGCTATTTTGATACGGTTCCAAACTGTAGGTTTGAACTATCAGAGGTGAGTTGAGATTTTTAGCTATAGTGTATTGATTACGAAATGACAAGAGTTCGCTGAAACTTGGATAAGGATTTTTCAGTAATTTAATTACTACAGGTTTTTGATCGGTTTCTCGATAACCGCGATAAACCATCGTTCGAGAACCGTTATAGAGTTGTTTACTAACCTTGTATCCAGTAATACTGACCGTAGTGTTAACCATGCTGCTAAATCTTAAAGATTTCTAGATTTAGTGTTCCCAGATGAGTGAAGCAATTCATATCTACAGGTTTTTTGCGTTTGATCTGAGTGTTGCGATCGCTTATGCTAAGTTCAGTTTGATTTGCATTATCTTCTGTGGACAAAAACCGCGAACCGTCGATCAGTCTGGCACTTTACCACGCCTTTAAATGGTCAGTCGTCAGCCCCATGCTTCACGCTTACTTTCGGGGTCAGATTTATGGTGCGGAAAATGTCCCTAACTCAGGGCCATTACTAGTAGTGAGTAATCACGCTAGTTACTTCGACCCGCCGATTGTCTCTAATTGTGTACGTCGTCCAGTGGCGTACATGGCTAAGGAAGAGTTATTTAATATCCCGATTTTGGCGCAAGCGATTAAATTGTATGGTGCTTACCCGGTGAGTCGGGGAAATGCCGATCGCAATGCCATCCGTGCCGCTCTACAATATCTCGATAATGGTTGGGCTGTTGGTGTTTTCTTGCAAGGGACTCGCACCCCAGATGGTCGAATTACAGACCCCAAAAGAGGCGCATTGCTGCTGGCGGCGAAAGCAAAAGCGCCAATATTGCCGGTGAGTGTGTGGGGTACTGAAAAGATTTTACAAAAAGGAGCGTCCTTACCTCATGCAGTTCCGATTACAGTCAGAATTGGTAACTTGATTGATGCTCCTAACTCCAGTAATAAAGAAGAATTGGAGAATATAACACAAAAGTGCGCCACAGTCATAAACAAAATGCATGATTTAGGAAGATGAGTTAGATACACAAGAGATGTATGCTTTAGAAAGGTAGCGATCGCTATTAAGTTGATCTAATCTTAAAATCAATTCATTCTCGGAATCAACTAAAGGACTTCCAACAAATAAATCATCCATCTTTTAGGCTGGATAACCTTCTCTTGCTACACACACAACTAGCTTTTTTATATCTTAATTATGAATTATGAATTATGAATTACGTAGCTTGCTTCTCGCCTTTAGCGAGTATTAATAATTATTATGAGCGGCTTTGAAACCAAGAGTTTTTGGGAGCGATTAAATAATCTGGCATTAGTTCGATTTTTGCTTTTAGTTGCTTCTGGCTGGGCAATTGTACAACTTTTAGCTTATTTTGAATCGGTCATTGTTATTTTTACATTTGCGGCAATTTTAGCTTTTTTGCTCAGTTATCCTGTACAAGGGCTGCGGCGTTTTTTGCCCCACGGCATAGCTGTTGGTGTCATTTTCTTGCTCAGTATTGTAATTATCGGCGGTGTGATAATTACAGTGAGTTTAACAGTTTTATCTCAAGGACAACAATTAATTGATAGTATCACTGCATTTGTAAACTCCTTAGTGCCTTTATTGGAGGGACTAGAAGGTTTGTTAAAAAACCGTAATTTCCAAATAGATTTAAGTTTTATTGAAGAACAATTACGAAATCAGGCTATATCAACTCTTGTTAATAGTTTAGCTATTTTACAGGGGTTAATGACAAATTTTATAACTTTTATCTTGATTGCAGTGGTAGCGTTTTTCATGCTATTAGATGGAGAAAACCTGTGGAATTTTATTTTAAAAATAGTACCAAAGCAGCGTCGTAATAGATTTACAAATATAATCAGGAGGTCTTTTTTAGGATTTTTTAGAGGTCAGTTGCTATTAAGTGCATTTTTAACAATTTCAACATTTTTAGTATTTTTACTATTAAAAGTGCCTTTTGCTTTGATATTGTCAATAATCATCGGAGTTGTTGATATAATCCCTGGTATAGGTGCGACATTAGCAGTAAGCACAGTTACTCTATTTGTATTGTCTCAAGGTGTTTGGTTAGCAGTAAAAGTATTAATAGCTTGTATTGTCCTCCAGCAGATACAAGATAACTTGATTGCGCCTCGAATTATGCAGGGCGCGCTGAATCTTAATCCTGTAGTAGTATTTTTTGCTTTACTAGTAGGTGCTAGAGTAGCAGGATTATTAGGTGTTTTTATATCTATTCCCATTGCTGGAGTAATTGTGTCTTTATTTGAAATTGATGAAATGAAATCAGAAGTTTAGTTATTGGTCATTAGTCCTCTCTTACAAAGTTCTGATCGGAGGTTTCCTCCGCTCAGACTTTGCGCTTAATCATTTGTCAGGAACTGGGAACTAAGGAATAATGTAAAAATAGCCATCTACAAATAAACATTGAGAAGTAATGTCGGATTTAAGAGCGGAATTAACAGAAATTTTGGATGAGGCAGAGTGGGAGTGGCTAATTCCTCATGTACAAAGAGATGCAGTAATTTTGGTAGACCTTGAGCTAAACTTGGTGGATGTTGGAGTAGCGATCGCCGGTGATAACATTCCATCAGTGGAACAATGGATTGATAAACAATTGATTACCAAACCTACGACAGTACAAGTGGGAGAATGGAATGGCGAGCGCACTAAACGATTTAATACTCTCATCGTTCAACCTTACGTTCTGGTTCAAGAAATAGTTGCTGCCTAATTCGTTTTTCTGTTGTTTTTGATAACATATTTTCTCAAAAAAGAGAGTCTATTGTGTCAGTTATTACTTAGCTAGTACCACGGACTATCTGGCTGATTGAATTAAAGGAAAATTTTCTCCTTTAAGATTTATCCATCTAGGAGCTAGAATTGTTACCATAATTTCAGATTAGATGTTGAAACCTTGATCCAATCTGAAACCTTAGAATTATTAGAATGGCATCGCCTCTGCCAGCATCTTGCCACCTTTGCGGCAACGAAACTGGGGGCGACAGCTGCGCGTCATCTGAAAATACCCGATTCTCAGATCCAAAGCCAAGAGTTGTTAGACCAAACCAAAGAAGTCTACCAACTGGAAACTCGCCTGACTACAGGATTGTCATTTGAAGGAATTCAAGATATTGGCGATTCCTTAGAACGGGCAGAACGTAGTGGAGTTTTGGCAGGAGATGAACTGTTAGCGATCGCCACCACCCTCGCTGGTGCTAGAAATTTGCGCCGTGTGATTAACAATCAGGAAGATTTGCCGATATTGACTGATTTGGTTGCCGATTTACGGACTTATCCAGAACTAGAACAGGAAATTCACCGTTGTATAGATGAACGGGCCCAGATAACTGACCGTGCGAGTCAAAAACTGGGCGAAATTCGCACAGACTTGCGGCGATTACGTACTCAAATTACTCAAAAACTGCAAAATATCTTGCAGGCAAAATCTGGAGCAGTTCAAGAACAGCTGATTACGCAACGGAGCGATCGCTTTGTTATTCCTGTAAAAGCACCCCAAAAAGATGCCATCCCCGGTATAGTCCACGATACCTCTACTAGCGGGGCTACGCTGTATGTGGAACCGAATTCAATAGTACCCTTGGGCAACCAACTGCGGCAGATCATCAGGAGAGAGCAAGCCGAAGAAGAAACGATTCGCCGCATTTTGACAGAACAAGTAGCCGCAGTTAAACCAGATTTGGAGAGATTATTAGCGATCGCTACCACTTTGGATCTGGCAACCGCTAGATCGCGATATAGTTATTGGCTAGGAGCGAACCCCCCACGATTTATCCAGCGTGGAGACAGGGAAATCATTACCTTGCGGAACTTACGACATCCTCTGTTAGTGTGGCAACAACAGCACGAACAAGGGCAACCAGTAGTTCCTGTCGATTTACTGATTAGTCCGCAAATTCGGGTGGTGACAATTACCGGGCCAAATACTGGGGGTAAAACTGTAACCTTAAAAACTTTGGGTTTAGCAGCATTAATGGCCAAAGTGGGTTTATTTGTTCCCGCCCGCGAACCAGTGGAAATACCTTGGTTTGATAAAGTGCTGGCAGATATTGGTGATGAACAGTCTTTACAGCAAAGTTTATCCACATTCTCTGGACACATCCGCCGAATTAGTCGGATTTTGGAAGCATTGGGAACAGGGGACTTGGGACTGGGGACTGGGGAAAAGGAAATTCCTAATCCCCAATCCCTAATCCCTAACCCCCAATCACTCGTATTACTTGATGAAGTTGGTGCTGGAACCGATCCAGTGGAAGGTAGCGCCTTAGCGATCGCTTTGTTGCAATATCTCGCCAACCATGCCCAGCTAACTATTGCCACCACTCACTTCGGGGAATTAAAAGCCCTGAAATATGAAGACGATCGGTTTGAAAATGCTTCTGTAGAATTTGATGAAAGTACTCTCTCACCTACTTACCGTCTCTTGTGGGGCATACCTGGACGTTCTAATGCTCTAACCATTGCCCTGCGCTTGGGATTAAAACCAGAAGTTGTACAAGAGGCAAAAACCCAAGTTGGAGAAGCCACAGATGAAGTTAACCAGGTGATTGCTGGCTTAGAAGCGCAACGCCGCCGCCAAGAAACCAAAGCTGCGGAAGCCCAAGTTTTGTTGCAACAAGCAGAACGTTTATACAAAGAAGTATCCGCAAAAGCCGCAAGTTTGGAGGAAAGGGAAAGCAGTTTGCGGGCTTCACAGGAAGTAGCAGTGCAACAAGCGATCGCCCAAGCAAAAGGTGAAATTGCCCAAGTAATCCGCCGTTTGCAGAAAGGTACGCCCACAGCCCAAGAGGCGCAGCAAGCAACCAACGCTTTAAATCAGATTGGTCAGCAATATCAGCCAGTAACGCCAGCAAAACCAAAAGTTGGGTTTATGCCTAAAATAGGCGATCGCGTCCGCATTCCAAAATTGGGACAGCTCGCGGATGTGATTACCGCCCCTGATGAAGATGGCGAGTTAAGCGTTCGCTTTGGGCTAATGAAGATGACTGTAAAGTTGCAAGACGTAGAATCTCTAGATGGTCAAAAAGCCGAACCAGTCGTCAAACCCAAACCAGCCCCAGCAGTAGTAACCCCGCCACCGCAAAGTGTCCCAGAAATTCGGACTTCCCAAAATACCATAGATTTGCGTGGTAAACGGGTGGCTGATGCTGAATACATTTTAGACAAAGCCATTTCGGAAGCTACAGGCCCAATCTGGATTATTCACGGCTATGGCACTGGTAAGCTACGACAAGGAGTTCACGCCTTTTTGCAACATCATTCCAGAGTGAACAACTACGAACCAGCAGAACAAGCAGATGGCGGCAGTGGTGTTACCGTTGTTCATATAAAATAAAGTAGCAATAAATGTAACTATAGCGGTTCTCAATTGCATGGAATACAGACCACTGTTAGGGCACAGGAATGCTGTGCCCTAACAGTGGTCTGTATTCAAGCGAAAACTGCTATATTTCATTACCCAAAGTTAGGATGAAGATAATGAAATATCCGGCAATAATTGTCAGCTAACTAGCAAGAAACATGAGATTATTGGTTCTGGAACTTTGGTGATTACTAACAATAGTTTATCGGTATAGCCATCATTCACGTGACTGTAAACATATTGGTTCCTTATTGAATGTACTATCAGATTGATTTGAATCAGAACAAGACAAAATTAGGTAAGAAGTTTTCTACCTATGATGGTCTGATTTAATTAATTGTTTTTTATGCAGGATTAAAGCTACACTTAAAGCCAGTAGAATTCCACCTGCTCCCTGATGTTCGGGAACAGAAGTAGAGGGTGAGCTAAATCCATACTTTGCTAAAATTTCTTGCCCTTTTTGTGACAGGATATACTCAGCTAATTTTTTTCCATCGGGGTCGGTGTTTTTCAGTGTAGTCAATCCATAATCAGCTTTGGTTGCTAAATAGTCAGGTAGTTCTATTATTTGCAGATTGTCACCACCTTCTGTTTTTTGGGCAGTCTTACCACTGGTGTAATAAGCTAAAAATATATCTGCCTGCTTTGTTTCTTGGAGAAAATAGACTAAACTATTTTTGCCATTAGGAACTATAGGAGCATTAGGATTACCACCTACTAACTGTAAAGCTTTATTCTTCAAAATTTGAGAATTACCAGGTGTAACTTGATCGGCTTTGTCAAATATTTGCCATGCATAATCACCAGATGGATCTGCTATAGGCGTTGAAGTTCCCACCTTGATTTCAGGTTTTAGCAAAAAGTCCAACAAATTATCTGATGTAATATTAAGTCCCGATCTGACAACAGCCGTGATGCGGTTGCTGGTGAAGTTCACTACAGGTTCACTTAAACCTTCTTCAAACAATGTCTGAGGATTATCAATATCTGCACTGGCAAAAACATCTGCGGATTTTCCTGTTTTGGAAAATTCTTGTTCTATAAATTCTCGTGTTAGACCAGATGGGCCAAAGCGTGTTTCTACTGGAATTCCATATTTTTCGTTAAAAGATTCAGCTACTTCTGTGAGACTATCGCGCAAACTACCAGCAGCATATAGCTTAACTGCAAATGCCTGAGTTGGCAGAACGACACTAACAGCACAAGCTATCAGTGAAAAGGCAAAAAAATGCTTTTTCATAATTGTTATATTATTGCGTTGCTATTTTTACTAGGTGAATGATCTGCAACCCATGCTTCAGTGTGGGTTTTAGTAAATATTTAAAGTATTACCTCTGCCCATTAACTTTATAAATGAGTTCTGATGTGTGTGTGGTTTGTGATTAAAGTTATAGTACCAACTAAGTTGGATTAAATCAATCATCCAATATTTCCAAATGCTGACTTTATTAAATTTTTAAGTTTGTCATCAGTTTTATTCATGGAGGCGTCAATCGTCCTGATGTCGCCCAGCCTATACTGAAATAACAGGCTGCACACAAGTAAAACTAAGTTGGAATAATGTCCAGCAGTAAAAAGTGCCTTAAGCAAACAGGTAAAATATTTGTAGAGTAATTATGTATAGATTAAGACCAAGTAATAAATATCAAGAAATTTCAAAATTTAAAACCGCAAACAAATTAGGAGGTATTCTACATAATTACTTAGCGATCGTTAGCAGTTAGCATTTAAAACAATAGTTTATTTATACTCTGATACGGAGCTAACAGCGAAAGTCGGGAAAACCTTAATTAGAATTGATAATTTTTTACTTTGTCGAAAATAAATTCTCATCTAGAGTAGGACAAAGATACCTACTGTTTACCACATAACAAAGCTAGCTGAAGCCTCTGGCTCATAGCTTATGGGAAACCAAGCTTGATTCTTAAGAGTCTGGTTTCAAAATGGGTAACAGCAACATCCTCTATCAGCTCGATCACCTATGCTAAAAGTTATGCACTCGGCCGCCAACTCAGCCACTCCAAATTCCCAGTGGGAGGATTTAATCAAGCTTCCAGCCCCAAACACAGTTCAATGGGACAATATCAAAACCCAATTAGACTTGGTGCTGTTGGCGCTAGAAACCTTAACTGGGATTGGTTCAGAGGCAATGCTTTCGGCGGCAACCGATCTGAATTTAGAGTCAAGAGTGCCAGACCGCGTAGCTTTATGGCGATTGCGCCAATCAAATCCTCTACGCAAAGGTCAAGGAGGGCGAAAAAAGCTAGATGTCGAAGAAGCGCGATCGCTTGTTTTGATCATCTGCTACCTAGCCAAACAGCACCAGGAATTGATTCGCCGCGCTGTCGGTCTGTTAGAACAAATGGCAGAAAATAACCGGGAACCTCACCAGGCTGCTTTACTTGGAGACTATATTGATGCTTTTTGCAATACCTACCAAGAGCGGATGGAAGAGGACGAGAAAATCTCAACGGATTTACTAACCAACCTGGCCCTAAAACTGCTTGTAGATTTACTTTTTTACAGCGCTCCTGGTGGGCATCGCCGTCTCTGGCTAGCACTTATAGACCGTTCAACAAAATTTTAAATTTTAGATTTGAAATTCCTTAACCAAAATTCGTTTTGAAAAGTTTGCTAGGTCAGGAAACTCTTTTGATGGTCATTAGCTCTTGGGCAATGCACTATCAGTAATGCTTCCTCCTTGCTACGCCAGTTTGAATAACGAAAGGAACCTGACAAATTTCTGAGTGGAGGAATCCACCTTTGCAACTTTTGTTTGCAAGCAACTGGCTCAATTTTTGCAAAATCCCAATATAGTCTTCTTCGCAGTTCCTGTCATGCCTCTATCAAATTCTGTTATTCGTTGCTACACCCCACCGACTTGCACGCTAGAAGTATTCGCGCAAAGCTCACCTCTGTCTCGTTGGATGGGGAAAACTGTCCTCAAACATTTGAGTTTTGAGCTACGTTTTGACGATCCCCGACTAGCAGAAGAACACAGAGTTCCAATTCGGGGCGATCGCGAACAACTCGAAGCTTTATGTGATGCTGTCACCAACTATGTACAGCAATTCCTCCAACAGTCTCCAGAAAGCTTTTGGGTCAGTTTCTCCAGTACTCAAAAGTCAAGCACAGCAGTGGATGAGCCAGAACTAAAGTCTTCAACAAAAACATTAAATGCCTTTAGTGCCCAGATTCCAGGGGCAAATATCCACTTAGAACCAAGCAGCTATTTAACTCACAACCTATTTCTTGGTTCTCTTGCCAACCATTCATCTGGCCCAGTAATTCAACTTAGTTTGCTACAACTATTTGATTTGGCAAGTGCTTTAGATGAATACTCAACTGATGTGATGGCACTTCCAACTCTCAATAGCACAGGTTCGATTCTAAGGTTCCCTGCTTGGGCACCTGTTGCCGCAGTCTTAGTATTAGGTATAGGTTTTTTACCAGTTACTTGGCAATATGCTAACAATATTAGAGAAAAGCAACAGCAGACAGCCAAAACACCAGATTCAGCAGCAGTAAAGACTGCTCTAGAACCTTCATCCTCACTAAACTTTCCTACGCCTGAACCTGGGCTAACCTCTCCATCAAATAATTTGCTAGGTTCTACCCCTCCACTTTCCACATCCACTTTATCCCAAGCACCTCTAAGTGCGCCTAGTTCTAGTAGTTTCTCTGCACCGCCACCAAATACATTGACAATACCTCAGGGGACGACTGCAACCCTTCCTAATAATCAAGCGATTGCACCATCCAAGAAAATCCCCGGCCAGGAAATTGCCATATTACCAAATCTGGGACAGAATTCAACCGGGTCAAGTCTCCAAAGCGGTACTGGTGCTATCCCTCAACTGCGGAATTTGCCACCCAGACTATCTTCTAACACAAGCAGTTTACCAACTAATATTTCACCAGTCCTTCCTCCATCTCTTGACACCATACCCAATAATAATCGTGTCAATACGCCAACCCAACCCTCCTCACTAACCTCACAACAGCTAGACGAAAGAATCCGTTCCTTACAGCAATCTTCTCCTGGAGAAAAACCTGCTTCACAACCTCCCTCCTCTGGGACTGCACAGAATAATCCCTTTATCGATCAATTAGGGGACGCAGGTAAAAACCCCACATCCAGAGAAGTAGCTACTGGCACATTATTTGACACACCTCAAGTAGCAGAAGCTAGAGAATACCTAACAAAGCGCTGGCAACCACCTACTGGACTGGGACAAACATTAGAGTACAGTTTGATAGTTGGTGTTGACGGCACAATTGAACGAATTTTCCCCCTTAATAAGGCAGCAAGAGAATTCGTTGATAACGCTGGGATGCCTGAAGTTGGCAAACCTTTTGTTTCTGCCAATAAAAATGGACAAAATGTCAGAATTCGAGTTGTTCTCAGTCCTGATGGCAAGGTACAGACTTTTCCAGATCAATAAGTAAACTCATCCTTTTAATGCCACTTGTAAAACTGGTACAAATCCTGTGCCAGTTTCTATTGACTACAATTGCTATTGAGCTTACCTATTAAAGTCCAGTTATGAAACTGGTCTTACTATTAATACCAGTAAACCTACCAGTAAATATAATTACTGTTAACATCAATTCTCCAAAACTAAACTATAGATATAAGTTTGGAAACCCAAATGAAATCTTACACTTCTTAATTACAAATAAAGAATTGATATTAATAAGTCATATCAAAGGTAGGAAATATGCAAACAATTGGTAGCCAAAAGGACAGTGCAGCTTGGGTTATTCAAACTTGGGCAGCTTTTGTGATTTCTATTTCTATGACCACCTTCGGCATTGTAAACTTACCTGTAAATGGCTGGGTGAAAGGCTTTATGGGTATGGGTATGGCTTTCTCTGTTGGCTCAACTTTTACTTTGGCAAAAACTACTAGAGACTTGCATGAAACTAGAAGATTAACTGCTAGGTTAGACGAGGCAAAAGTAGAAAAACTACTTTCACAACACGATCCTCTAAATTTAAAATGAAGGAAGTTAGCCCTTACAGGCAATTCCAAATTCAAAATTATCCCTGCATCAGAAATTAAGTACATAACAAAAAACAAAAGGACTGGATATACCAGTCCTTTATTATATTGATTTAACGTTTTTATCTTAATAACGGGATTTTTTGGTTTTTGAATTTTGCTTTTTACGCCGACGTTGGCTAGCAACAACTGCCTCTTCTACAGGATAACCTATTAAAGGAATTACCTGATATTTGCGTTCTTCTTCTAACTTTTTTAATTCAGTGTAATCAACCCAGTGAATGCAATCAACCGGACAAGTGTCAATTGCTTCTTGAACAATTTCCTCAGTGTCCCCATCTTGCCGAACTACGCGCGATCGCCCGTAATCTGGTTCAATATAAAAGGTGTTACGCGCGACATGAGCGCAATGCTTGCAACCTATACAGGTGATTTCATCAACATAAACACCATTTTGGCGAAATACACCACCCAATTCCGGTTCTAAACCAGAACGTTCTGGGGCATCCCGTAAAAAACCCCCTAATTCTGGTTCCAAACCGGAACGGTTCTCTTCTTGTTCTTCCGGCGACGGCAGAAAATCAGCCATTACGCACTCCAGCGCTGTACTACTAGGCGAATTGAACCATCTTTATTTTTTTGTTGTTCACAAACTTGAAAACCAACACGAGCGGTTTCCTTCACAACTGTTTGATAAGCATAACGCTGTGTTACCTGGCGCAAAAATCCATCTACAGATAGGTCTTGCTGCCAATATTGTAAGTCAGCCACCAGTTCATATTCTTTGCCATTCCATCTAAAACCGATGTCATAGCCATTTTCCTGCTCAATACTAACTTCGGCAGGATGGGTTTGACCGCGATAGCCACGAACTTCGCGTGGGCCAGGTTTCCAGTCTACGCCCAATTCAGTCAAAGCATCTTTCAAAGAATCAAGGTTACGGATTTGAGTCTTAATTTGGCTAAAGTGTGACATGGTGGTTGTGAATTAATAACGCTAAACTACTGTGAAAACTTACCAATCGCTGTAAGTGGTGTGTGCATTCGCCAGATTAGATTGCTGCACCTTCGCGGCGAAATATTCTGAGGTTGGCTCATGATTAAGTACTTGCCCCAACTGTGCCTCTATTGCTGCTGTAACCTCAGCGCAAGATGCACCCACAATGCCAGTGACTTTCTCTTGTACCCGACCGTCTGGATAGATTATGAACTCTAATGTCTCCATTCTTTTGGCCAACCAGAATAAGTACGTTTAAATTTTACTGCCTTGGCAGAAGGCTACAAATATAGCCATAGGAACATTTTTATTTAGGTACGAACTTGCCATTTGTTAACTAATGTTCCATATTTCAACATATATATATCATAATCTTTACAAAAGTTATTAATATTATAAGCACATACATCAGGATTTAGTTAGTTTCTCTTAACCTCATTGATTAGTCAAGGTAACTACTGAAGCTTGCTAAGTAAGCTGCAAAAGTCCTAAAAACAAGCATTAGACGTAATATGGCCAGCAAGATAATTCACAAAAATAGAAAATTTATTGAAAAAATTTATTTTTACCATTCCATTTAGCTTAATATATTAGTATTTTTCACAAGCGTAGTGTCAGGTCTACAGCAAGATGGTGGGGTATACTTACGTAGCCATTAGTGACTTTAGCTAGCATTGGTGTAAAGGAATTTTTAAACTGCGATCGCCATTTTCTGCCATTGGTGAGATTGACTAACCTCAACCTAGACAGTTAAATATGTACAAGTTTGCCCTAGCTTGGGAGAAAGAGCGAATAGTCTTTGGTGCTGCACGACCTGGATACACCGACAAGAATGTTCAGGATTGGATAGAATTCATGAAGCGCCAAGATATTAAGCGTGTTTGCTGTCTTCTTGATGAACAACAGCTTGCTTCTTACTCCGATCTTCTAAGCATATACAAACAGGAATTTGGGAATCAGCTAGTTTGTTGGACACCAATTGCAGATTTCCATTTATCTGATTTAGAAACCCTCACACAGAAAATACTTCCTTTCTTAATAGAAGCAGACAAACAAAATGAGAAAGTAGTTGTACACTGTTCTGGTGGAATTGGACGTACTGGACATGTGTTAGCGGCATGGCTAGTTAGTGCCAGAGGATTATCAAATCAAGCTGCAATAAATGCTGTCAATAGAACAGGTAGAAATCCTTATGAAGCTGCGTTAGCGAAGCTTACCGAAGGTATCGCTGCTGTCTTTATAGCTAGAAATCCCTTGACAGTTGTAAAAGAACTTGATGTGCTTTTGAATGATTGCCGTATCCTAGCGCATAAAACATTTTAAGTTTACTATTATCCTGTTTAATCAGTATATTTACAAGGTAAAATTTATGGCAATGGTTCTAGATCAAGTAGTTCCTTTTGGAAGATCAATGGATGAATACATAAAAATATTCAATTTAACAAATGCAGATTTAAACAAAAAAATCATTGGGATTGGGGATGGGCCAGCAAGCTTTAATACAGAAATGACGCATCACGGTAAAAGTGTTGTTTCTATTGATCCACTATACCAATTTTCTAGTGATGAAATATTGAAAAGATTTAATGAAGTGGTAGATAACATCATTAATCAAATGAAGGCTACATCAAATGATTGGGTATGGAGCTATCATAAATCCCCGGATGATTTGCGGCACAATCGAGTCAAAGTTATTCGAGAATTTTTGTCTGATTATGAGACTGGCAAAAAGAGTAACAGATACAGAGTCGGTGAATTGCCAAAATTGGCTTACGATGATCAAGAGTTTGATATAGCTCTTTGTTCGCATTTATTATTTTTATATTCAGATCATCTCGATTACGATTTTCACCTAAATTCAGTAGGTGAAATGTTGCGTATTGCTAAAGAAGTTAGAATATTTCCCCTGATCACTTTAATGTGGAAACATTCACAACATTTAGATGAAATAGTTAAATATTACACTTTAAAGGGTTACAAGATAGATATTCAAAAGGTTGAATACGAACTACAGCCTGGTGGAAACCAGATGTTGAAGATAACTAGAGATATTATATAATTTATATTTATAGAGAACTGGTATAATCATTGCGATAGAATCTCATAACCATGCGGTTTTAATGCGATCGCTCAAAATTACCAGATGCGATCGCTTTGCTGGTATATGTTTAATATGGTCGAGCGTAGCTAACATCTTGTCCTTGTTGTGCAGCTTTTTCGCGCAGTCGTGCTTCTAATTCTGGTCTAAGGGAAACAACGATCGCCATAATCGGATATTTTGCAAAAGGTTTATAGATATGATTTTATTTCAGAATATCTGATAAAGCTGCGTAGGCGTAGCCAGCCGTAGGCATCGCCCTGGGCACAAACCACTTATGCTGTCACCATTGACCGTACTGAATCAGGGGATGCTGGCTCAAAATGTAACACCATAATTTGCTCTGGGCGTAAACCAATAGATTCATAAGTCCGGGCGTTGCGTTGGCGTAGCCCGCCGTAGGCATCGCTAAATTCCACTTCAAATGCAGCGCCACCAGCTAATAATTCTACTACTGTACCAACTTGACCACGATACAGATTGTATTCAGGTAAATCAACTATCAGTGCTACTACATCCAGCAACTTGATTGTACTTTTAGTCATCTTGTATCACTTCCAAATATTACAGAGGATAGCAGGTTATTAATCTTGGGACATCAGAACCTTCTTCGATAATCCAACCACTGCGAATGGTCGCACTTCTATCTTGCCATTTGAGCGTAAAATCTAGTATGTAACGTTGTTCAAATTCCCATACCACCTAACTTGCAAGACGCTTCATCGCTTTAGTGGAGGTAAGCAACCCCTGAAATCTCCGCCATCCCAATCAGAGCTATCAAGCCAGCCATCATCCTCAGCATCCCACAACAACATATATGCAAGTAATAAAGTATTAATAAATCGCTCTACAGGAATTTCCCAATGTTTAGCCATCTTGTCTAATTGCACTTTTGTTACTGAATTCGATGATGCAAAACATTGCAACACATCATCGTGGCTACAAGACCATCCAGAAATAAATTTATCAAAATAAGGTTTATATTTCTCTACTGGATGAGGTTTATTAAAGTTAGTAAAGCGAACTTCTCTAAAGAAGTCTAATTTTAGACCAGCAACAAGCCCATCAGAATCTTTACCATAAATATAGTAATAAAGTGAAGTACCTTGACGATTAAAACTGCGAGTAGCACGAATGATTCTAGGAGGGACGAAATCATCTCCCTGGAAATCTGCGAGAACATCCTTTATTGCCATACAGACTCTGTTCAGTACTCAAGTATTATTTTTAGTGTTCCCAAATTAGAACAAATATATTTTTATGATTAAAATCAAAATTACCAATCAAAATTGCCGATTAAAAAACTCTTTTACAACGTAAAAACTCATATAAATAAAGCATAATTAACTTTTATACCAATCAGCTAAAACGGAAAATACTGAAAGCTGTTACCTTAATTCCACAAATTGACAATGAACTTACAGGCGCTGGGTAGACTGCGATCGCTGTCAGTGATACTTTGCCCTTCAATAACCTCGCCGCCACTCTACTGAGTTTCCTTTTACTCTAATTCAGATTTCTGTAACAAGTGTATTGACTTCAGACAAATATATTGAGAAGCTAATAGTTAGTTTTACTAAGTACTACTGGTGCATCAAACTTGTGACAATACTGACGGGAACAATAAATCGATCGCAACCTCCTAGCGAACCAAAACTGTTGATTTTGGAAACTCAGGGACTCACACGCCGTTTTGGGAAGTTAACCGCAGTTAATAACCTGAGCATATCTGTGGAACAAGGCGAAGTATTTGGATTGCTTGGCCCCAATGGCGCAGGGAAAAGTACAGTTATTAAAATGTTGACAACCTTGCTGCCTATCAGTGCAGGGAAAGCAACCTTAGCTGGCTATGATGTAGCTCGTGAATCTAATCCTGTAAGACGGGCTATCGGCTATGTCCCTCAAGCGCTCTCTGCTGATGGTAGTCTCACAGGTTACGAAAATCTCTTAATATTCGCCAAGCTGTATGGAATACCTGCCAAAGGACGCGATCGCCGCATTTATGAAATTCTAGAATACATGGGTTTGCAAGATGCGGCGAAACGTTTGGTACGTAACTACTCTGGTGGAATGATTCGTAAGCTGGAAATTGGCATATCAGTTTTACATCAACCCCAAATTCTGTTTCTTGATGAGCCGACTGTCGGACTAGATCCCATCGCTCGAACTCAAGTATGGCAGCTTGTACTACAACTCTGTGCTGATTACGGCACAACTATATTTTTAACAACCCACTTTTTAGAAGAAGCAGATAGCTTATGTAACCGAGTGGCGATTATGCAGCACGGTGAGGTCGTTACTATGGGTACACCAAGCGACTTAAAAGCCTCACTAGGTAAGCTTGACGCCACTTTGGATGATGTCTTTATTCACTATACAGGCGACCAGTTAACATCAGGAGTCAACTACCGTGACACAGCAAGAACCAGACGTACTGCTCAACGGTTGGGTTAAAGCACCACCCACCGTCCGAGTAAATTTAATCTCTGCAATTAAAGAGCTAGTTACAAAAACCCTGGCGATCGCTGAGTTGGAAATACGTAAACTCCGCCACGATCCAACTGATTTAATAGTTCGAGCGGTGCAACCAGCTTTATGGCTCCTGATCTTTGGGCAAGTTTTCTCCCGCACTCGCGCAATTCCTACAGGGAATTTACCCTATTTGGACTTCATTTCTGCTGGCATTTTGGCTCAGAGTATTCTGTTTGTGGCAATTTTTAGTGGTGGGATGACGCTAATCTGGGAGCGAGATTTAGGGATTGTACATAAATTTTTAGCTAGTCCTACCCCCCGTGTGGCGATGGTGTTGGGTAAAGCCCTGGCATGTGGGGTACGGTGCTTATCTCAAGTAATATTCATTTACGGATTGTCATTTTTATTAGGTGTCAAACTAAATCTCAATCCCTTAGCTATTCTCCAAGTACTAGTGATAGTCATGCTGGGTGCGGGTTCCTTTTGCATTTTTTCATTAATCATTGGCTGTTTGGTGAAAAGCCGAGAAAGGATGACAGGTATTGGACAATTGTTAACCATGCCGTTATTTTTTGCTAGCAATGCCATCTATCCAATCTCATTGATGCCCAACTGGTTAAAGTTCATTTCCCATTTAAATCCCTTGACTTATGAGGTTGATGGCTTACGCAGCACCATGCTGCTAAATGGTACTAGCGTCTATGGCTTTGGTCTGGATTGTACAATTCTCTTATTAACATTAATAATTTTGGCCATCATTGGTGGAAAGCTTTATCCACGGGTGGCCATGTAACTAGGAGAACAACAAGCCCATGACCTTGGATAAACCTACTCAAGGTGCAACTTCCGAAGAATGTGCCGCTAGAGTAATGGAGACAGTTCCATTAGTGATGCGGTTTATCCGAGCGGATATGCGTGCCCATAGTGCCGCCTTTTTATCTATACCTCAGTTGCGATCGCTGGCATTTATCAATCGTAATCCTGGTGCTTCATTATCTGATTTGGCAGAGCATTTAGGTGTCACCTCTGCCACGGCATCAGCAACCATAGAACGTCTGGTACAACGCGACTTCGTGCAACGCATCCCTCATCCTCAAGAGCGGCGGCGGGTGCTGCTCAATTTAACTGAAGATGGAAAGCACCATCTCAAGCAATCCCAAGATCAAACTCGCGCTCATATTACCGACTTGCTCAAAGGTCTTACAGAAGACCAAATTTCCAATATTGAAGAAGGCTTAACTCTACTAAAAAATGTCTTCGAGAAAACAGAACTCAAAGCCCCATAACTCTGAAGTTGCACAGCACGATCCCTTTGCAGCTTTTAAGTTTCGAGACTATCGGCTATTTACCATTGGACGGCTGGTACTGTCCATAGGGTCGCAAATGCAAACTGTAGCCATCGGCTGGGAACTCTATGAGCGGACTAACTCAGCGATAATTCTAGGTGGTGTGGGACTGGCGCAAGTATTGCCAATGATTGCTCTCACCTTGATTACCGGACACGTGGCCGATCGCCGCGATCGCAAACTGATCATGTTATTGTCAATGATGCTGCTAGCTCTCTGTTCCCTAGCTTTGGCAGTACTTTCTTATACTAAAGGTGCAATTTTTCTAATTTACGCCAGCTTGGTATTAACAGGTGTCGCTAGAGCATTCCTCAGACCAGCAAGTGATGCTCTAATGTGGCAGTTGATACCTCTGAGTGCGTTTACCAATGCAGCAACTTGGAATAGTAGTAGCTTTCAGTTAGCCGCAGTCATCGGCCCAGCCTTCGGAGGATTTGGGATTGCGCTGTTGGGAAGTGCTACAGGAGTGTATATAGCAGCAGCGATCGCCGCGTTGCTGTGTTTTATTTTTACAGTACCGATTAAAGAGCAAAAAGCCATCCGCACAACTGAGCCAATCTCACTTAAAGCACTTGCAGCTGGTGCTAAATTTGTCTGGCAAAATCAGTTAATTTTAGCAGCGATTACATTGGATATGTTTGCTGTATTGTTGGGTGGTGCGATCGCACTCCTGCCGATTTTTGCCAAAGATATTTTACACGTGGGCCCAGTGGAGTTGGGATATCTACAAGCAGCCCATTCCATTGGTGCTTTTACTATGGCTATTACCCTGGCGTATTTACCTCCGTTGCGTAAAGCCGGCCCAGCCTTATTATGGTCAGTGGTTGGCTTTGGGATTGTCACAATTATCTTTGGACTTTCTCGTTCCTTTTGGCTGTCTATGTTGATGCTGATCCTTGGTGGCGCACTAGATAGTATTAGCGTTGTGATTCGCCATACATTAGTTCAAATCAGAACACCGGATCATTTGCGTGGTCGGGTTGCTGCTATTAATAGCGTGTTTATTAGTGCCTCGAATGAATTAGGAGGCTTTGAATCAGGCTTGACTGCTGCTTTATTTGGCCCGGTAATTTCTGTTGTGGGCGGTGGAATTGGCACAATTGTAGTAGTGATTGCTACAGCTATGATTTGGCCTGGAATTCGCAAGTTAGGGGCTTTACAAGAGTATAAATAAAAGTATTTATTTATTAAACATCAGGTAATAAAAATCCCACCCTAGCAAGAGACAATAATCACAATGAAACGGAAAATTTATTCTTCTAAGATTTTAAAGATTTTATGACTCGCGCTTATATACAAATGTTCTCAAGTAAGTTATTATTCTCATGATGATTTGATAGTAATTATAACTAATAAGGTTATCCATGCTTTTTCCCTTCTTGATCATGTTCCGAGAGGGCGTTGAAGCTGCACTTGTCGTGGGGATCATTGCCAGTTATCTCAAGCAAACTGGACGTACCCATTTGATGAAGTCAGTCTGGATTGGCATTGCACTAGCGACTTTTCTTTGTCTAGGTGCTGGAATTATTTTGCAAATAACCAGTCAGGAGTTTCCGCAGAAAGAACAGGAACTATTTGAAGCGGTGATTTCCATCGTCGCAGTTGGAGTTCTCACCTGGATGGTTTTCTGGATGCGCCGTGCTGCTCGTTCTATCAAAGGCGAGTTACACTCTCAAATTGAAACTGCCATACAGTCAGGGGATAAATGGGGTATAGCACTAGTATGGATGGCATTCTTTGCAGTACTGCGGGAAGGTCTGGAAACAGTAGTGTTTTTGCTAGCCACGTTTCAGCAAAATTTGGGAATTCAAGCTCCTGTGGGGGCATTGTTTGGATATGCAGCCGCACTAGCCGTCGGTGTAGGCATCTATCAGGGTGGTATCCGCATCAACTTGAAGCGATTTTTTAAATGGACAGGAGCTTTCATTATTGTGGTAGCTGCTGGACTTTTAGCAAGTGGAGTGAGAGCTTTCCATGAAGCCGGAGTGTGGAATTCACTACAAACAGTGGTATTCGATGCTAGCGGGGTACTTCCCAAAAATGGGTTTCTCGGTTCACTTTTGACGGGATTTTTTGGTTATAACGATACCCCGACTGTCAGCGAGACGATCGCCTATTTTGCCTATCTAATTCCTACTATGTTGTTCTTCTTCTTAGGAAATAACGCTGAACAGAAGACGACAGCAAGGCATTCCTAGCTACTTCAATAATTTTTAGGAAAATATAACAATGAAAAATGTTTTAAAATATTCAACAATTATCTGTCTAATTGCTTTGACAGTAGCTGGCTGTGAATCCAAGAAATCAAGCGATACTTCTACGAATAATTCTCCAGAAGCAAAAGTAGCCAGTGATACTTCTACTAACAATTCTACAGAAACTGCTTTGACTGTGACAGATAAAGGTTGCGAACCCAATCAGCTGACATTAGCATCTGGGGAAAACAACTTTGTGCTGACCAACAAAAGCAGCCAACCTTTGGAGTGGGAGATTTTATCTGGGGTGAAAGTTATTGAGGAAAAGGAAAATATTGCTCCTGGCTTCGTTCAAAAACTCAAAACCAATCTAGAACCGGGTGAATATGATATGGCTTGCGGTTTACGCAGCAATCCCAAAGGTAAACTCACTGTAAAAGTAGGAGGAGGAAATTCTCAAGCTAAGACAACTGTAGATCAAGGTCAATTAGTCGGTGCGATCGCAGAATACAAAGTCTACGTCACTAAAGAAACTGACCAACTAGTGGCAGACAACAAGACCTTCACGGATGCCGTGATTGCAGGAGACGTTGCTAAAGCTACGAAACTCTATCCCTCTACCCATGCTCACTGGGAACGTGCAGAACCGATAGCTGAACTGTTCTCCGATCTCGATAAAACGATGGATTCCCGTGCTGATGACTTTGCCAAAAAAGAGGCCGATCCCGAATTCACTGGATACCATCGTATAGAGAAAGCTTTATTTCAAGACAAAACTACAAAAGGCATGAAACCTTTTGCCGAAAAGCTACAGAAAGATGGACTAGACTTACAAAAGCGCATTGCTACCTTGACAATTGAACCGAAAAAGATGGTTGGCGGTGCTGCTGACTTGATTGAAGAAGTAGCTGCTACCAAAATCTCTGGGGAAGAAGACCGTTACAGCCATACTGACCTTTGGGACTTCAGCGCCAATGTAGAGGGTTCCCAAAAGATTGTGGAGTTATTGCGCCCCGTTATCCAAAAAGCCAACCCAGATTTGCTGACGCGTGTAGATAGCAATTTCACCAAAGTTAACCAAAAACTTGCTAAATACAAAACCCCTGATGGTGGTTTTGCTACCTACGACAAAGTGAGTGAAGCAGATAAAAAAGATATGAAAACAGCAATAGCCGCCCTTTCTGAAGATTTATCTCAGTTGCGCGGTACTCTGGGCGTTAACTAATTGATCAACTGGTCGCGGCGAGGAGTCCCCCAATATACATTTATGTTAATGGCGGGAACGAACGCCGCTGGAGGTACTGGGGACTGGGAAAACATGTCCTAATTTTGGGAGGGGTTAAAGCCCCGGACATAATTTTTCGTTTGATTACCACTACCCCAATCCCTAATCCCCATTACCCCTTATCCCCAGAGGGGGCCCCACCTTCCCCAGCCCCTTTTACGAATTCCTAGAGGAGTAAATTATGTCTATCACAAAGCAACCAAGTTTACGCATTACTCCCAAGCTTGGCCGTCGTGACTTGTTAATCGGCATGGCAGCAGCAGGTGGAATAGCAGCCTTGACGACTTTGGGCTATCGTACTCTTCTGGGATCGCCTCTTGACCCATCTGAAGAGGTCGTGCCGTTCTTTGGGCCTCACCAAGCAGGTATTCTGACTCCGACTCCGGCTTCGGGTTTGATGGTTGCATTTGATACAACTGCTACAAATAAGGCGGATTTAGTGCGGTTGTTCAAAACTTTAACTGAGCGCATCCAGTTTCTCATGGCAGGAGGAACACCCAAGCCGCGCGACCCCAAATTTCCACCTAGTGATTCTGGGATTATGGGCCCGAACATTGCTCCCAATAACCTGACAATCACCCTATCTGTGGGTAACTCACTGTTCGATAACCGCTTTGGACTCGCCAATTTGAAACCCAAGCGGTTAGATACGATGCCCAATTTTCCCAATGACCAGCTTGACCCAGATTTATGTCATGGGGATGTACTATTACAATTCTGTGCGAATACTGAAGAATCGAATCTCCACGCTTTACGCGACATCATTAAGAATTTGCCTGACTTGATAACTTTGCGTTGGCAAATAACTGGATTTCTGCCGCCAAATACCCACAAAAAACAAGGCAAATCTACGGTGCGTAACCTGCTTGGTTTTAAAGATGGAACGGCAAATTTAAATGCTAGTGACGACAAATTGATGAACCGAATTGTCTGGGTAGAGCCAAACAATGGTGAACCCCCTTGGACAGTAGGAGGAAGCTATCAAGTGGTGCGAGTAATCCGCAACTTAGTCGAACGCTGGGATCGTACACCATTACAGGAACAAGAGACAATTATTGGACGCATTAAGGACTCCGGCGCACCTTTGGGAATGAAGTACGAGAAAGATATTCCCAATTACCAGCAAGATCCTCAAGGTAAACAAATTCCTCTAAATGCTCATATCCGCCTTGCTAATCCACGTAAATCAGAGTCAAGTTTGATTCTGCGGCGTGGTTTCAATTATTCACGCGGGTTTGACAAATCTGGACAATTAGATATGGGTTTGTTGTTTGTCTGTTTTCAAGCTGATTTAGAGAAAGGGTTTGTGACAGTGCAAAATCGTTTGATTGGAGAACCTTTGGAGGAGTATATTCGCCCCATTGGTGGTGGGTATTTCTTTGCTTTACCTGGTGTCAAGGCTGAAGGAGGTTATCTCGGTCAGTCATTACTAGAAGTGTAGATTTATCTTTAATTTTTTGACGGTGGTTAGCAGGCTGTAATCACAAAGATTTGGCAAAAGCGATCGCGTCACTTGCAGATGTTACCACCTGCTAACTGCACTTTATTCGCTTAATAGTTATTGCGATCGCAGGTATTTGAAATTGGCTCAAAACAATCTTAGTTATGATAGTAGATATTAGCCTTGTTTCTGAGCCACAATCTTAAATACTAGATCGTTTTGATAGGTGAGCATGATGAGCAATAACCTTGCTATAGACGCAGGGTAAGCGCATCTCAATTTGAGTTGACAAATATAAAGTAGTATGCTGTCTTTGAAAACTATTGATCTCAGATTGGGGGCAGTCTCATGGCAT
>NZ_JBALDC010000053.1:0-12184 GCF_036917575.1 Nostoc sp.
CCCAGTAATAGAAGCATACTCAGCCGCAAACACGGCACGATCAGATTTTGGGGATATTTATCAATCATCGCACTGGACTATTTTTTGTTAGTAACTATGGGATTATACGGGAACTGCTTTAGATGTGAATCTTACTTCATCTTTTGTCGCCAAAGTTGATATCTTGAGTAAATCTCAATTTAAAAGCTAAATCATCTAGTTATTGCAGACTTAAAAGTATCAATGGGATATAGCAGTTTTCTTTTGCATAAAGTATAAAGCTACGGATTTTGAGGCAGGAGGCAAGAACTCTTTATATCTAATGCATGAGTCCTGCATTTTATACCTCAGTTACTTGCTCACTCCTGTATTTTGTGAAATCAATTATGCGTTGCCCAAAATCCTTAGTAGATCAAATTCATCTAGTCGAAGGTTTTCCGTTAGCGTCGTGTCTTTGTTAAGAGAAGGGTATTGTGTCTACGTCATTTTCAGTTTTATATCTCACTCTTCACTCGATACCGCTTTCCTTAAACATTCCCATCAATTTACGTTTCCGAGCGTGGGTTTGCATCAAGTTTTCCCGATAGCTTAACCAGTCAGCTTTCTTCCCAGATTCTAGATAGGCATTACGCGCCTTTTTCAACCATTCAACCGCATAATAGTAGTATTCGGCTTTACCTGCATCCATAATCTTTTCAGCACGGCGACGAGCATTGTCAATCACCCAACCAGGATTATGAAGGATAGCGACATCCATAACTCGGTGAATTAACTCTAAACGATCAGAACTTAGTTCACTAGCGATCGCAATTGCCTCATCAATTAGCCCCTCATGTAAGAATATATCCACCTTGGCTGATTCTGTTCCCCAACCATTATAAGTACGGACAATTCTCAGCAAGTCTGTTTTGACACTTTTCCAGTTTTTTCCAGCCAATTGTGCCATCCTTTGGTAGTCCACAAAGGAGGGCTTTACTTGAAAAGCCGCCTTGATTACTAATAAAGCAGCTTCACTATTACCCAACTCAATAGCTAAATCACTTGCCCAAATTCCCAATTCGTACTGACAATTACCTGGTAAATTTAATCCACTCTCGGCTATATCTAGTGCTTGCTGTAATGCCCCCTGAACGCTGAATCTTTTCGCTAGGGCAAAGGCTTCTTCCATTGAGTTCATCTGGCTTTGAGCAGCATCAATTGCTTCTTCTACCCTGCCTAAACGCCCCAACATTGTCAGATATTGCTGAGTTTGCCCTTCTGCTTCTGCTAAATATAAGTATTCTTGATAACGTTCTTGACGTTCGAGAATTTTCAGACGAATTAATGCCAAATCATCAGCATAATCTGGCACATCTTCTTCCCAAGCTCCTCTTTCAGTAATGTTACCTTGGAGAACTTGTAGCAATGGTGGATAATTCCAACCTTGGCGTAAAGCTTCCATAACTAGACCAAAATCAGCATTCCACTCATCCTGCCAAGCTTCTAAATTTATTTGAATATCAACTTTTTCTTCTGGAGTAAGTTCGGTGATCAAAATTGCTTCACACCAAGCATTATTTAATTCAGCGACAATTTCATCGTTTTCAGCGCCATATTTGGCAACATCATCCCAATTTTCGACACAGGTAGAAGTAATCGCTGACAAAATAGCGATCGCATTTTCACCTTCTCCCCGTTCGCTAAAATTAACCGCAGTTTGGACTACACTTAGCAAATCTTCACCAATCGGGTCTTCTTCATATCCCTCCTCAAAGTAGCGCACAGTATCCTTGAGAATCTGCCGTACTTGCCGCCGAAACAAAGTGGGATCGAGAGTATTGCGGCGCACGAATTTTATAGTTGTTTGGTTGTTAACAGGATTCGTCATCCATCTGATATGACGATCAATCGCCTCAATTAGGGGCGGATATTCTGCTACCAACTCTTGCAGCAGCCTTTGAGTTTCGATATGATCCAGGCAATTTAGTAGTTCTTCAAGGGTGGGGCGCTGCTCAATTTTTTCTGAGTTACGCGCACAAACGAGCATCGTCGCTACAATGTGTTTGCACCACCCTTCATAGTCGTAGGCACAGGTGCATTTTACTGAGGTTAACCCACTGCTATCAAAATTCAGGTTGACATGATAAGGTCTAGCTTCGGTGCCTAGAACATTTGCCTGAAGCAGATGACCACGTTGGATAACAACATCAACAGCACCAGCGTTATAATATGCCTCGCCCCGCTGGAAAGATTTGGCGTTGGCATGACGGCGGATAGTAAATTCACTAATTTGGGGAATAGACATCGAGCGATCGCCTGCGTAAATCTTCTGGATCAATCCTAAATCCAGCTTAGTGTTAGGCTAACGCGCTGTAAAGAAAAAGGTATGGAGAGTGGGGACTGGGTACAAAGAAAGAATTATTGAACAAGTCTCTCTTTAAAGTTCTAATGCCTACGGTAGGCGGGCTGCGCCAACGCCGCCAGCCAACGCTCATACTTCTCTTTTTGTCTTCCCCTTTTACACTTGAGTATTAAAGATTTGATGTACAACGGTTCAGCTTCTTCATTATCAGGCAAATACTCACTTAATTTATTGCCGCTTTTCTGAGAAAAGCAACCCATATAATGAAAATATCCATATTTTCGCCAGAAGTGAGTGAATCATAATTTGAGTTAGCAATACTCGAACCTGAAATCAGTGAACAGTTAACAGTAAACAGTCCTGATAATCTAAGATTAGGGATTTAGAGTTCAGCGATAAAACTAATAACTGATAACTGTTAAAAGGGTTGCGCTGATTGTCGGTCAAGTTGAGAATAAATAGGCGAAGCACACGGGGAAACTAACGTGAGTCAAGGATATGATTACGATTTAGTAATTATCGGCGCTGGTGTAGGCGGACATGGCGCAGCCTTACACGCCGTGAGTTGTGGTCTGAAAACAGCGATTATTGAAGCTGCCGATATGGGAGGAACCTGTATTAATCGGGGTTGTATTCCTTCTAAAGCGCTGCTGGCAGCATCTGGACGTGTGCGGGAGTTACGCAATGCCCACCACCTCAAGTCATTAGGAATTCAAATTGGTAGCGTGGAATTTGATCGTCAAGCGATCGCCAATCATGCTACCAATCTTGTCTCGAAACTTCAAGGCGATTTAACCAACAGCCTCAAACGTCTAGGAGTCGATATCATCAGGGGTTGGGGAAAAATCGCTGGGGCGCAAAAAGTCTCTATTACTGGAGACGGTGGTGAAAAAACCATTACAGCCAAAGACATCATACTTTCTCCAGGTTCAATTCCTTTTGTGCCTCCAGGAATTGAAATAGACGGCAAAACTGTCTTTACTAGCGACCAAGGTGTGAAGTTGGAATCACTACCAGAGTGGGTAGCAATTATTGGCAGTGGTTACATCGGCTTGGAATTTTCTGATATTTACTCAGCTTTGGGTTGTGAAATCACCTTAATTGAAGCCCTCGATCAGTTAATGCCAGGATTTGACCGCGACATTGCCAAACTTGCTGAACGGGTACTAATTACTCCCCGCGATATTGAAACAAAAGTGGGGATATACGCCAAAAAAGTTATTCCCGGTTCACCTGTGGTAATTGAATTAGCAGATTTCAAAACTAAAGAAGATGTAGATGTCATCGAAGTAGATGCTTGCTTGGTGGCTACAGGACGCATCCCGGCGACCAAAAATCTTGGTTTAGATTCTGTGGGTGTAGAACTTGATCGGCGCAATTTTATCCCAGTTGATGATCGCATGGCAGTGCTATCAGCAGGTGAAGTCGTGCCACATTTGTGGGCAATTGGCGATGCTAATGGAAAGATAATGTTGGCACATGCGGCTTCTGCTCAAGGCATCACCGCGGTAGAAAATATAGTTGGGAGGGAAAGAATAGTAGACTATCGTAGTATCCCCGCAGCGGCGTTTACCCACCCAGAAGTCAGTTATGTAGGCTTAACAGAAACAGCAGCTAAAGAGTTAGGACAAGCCGAAGGGTTTGAAATCGCCACTAGTAGGAGTTATTTCAAAGGAAATTCCAAAGCGTTGGCAGAAAATGAAGCCGACGGTATTGCCAAGGTGATATATCGCAAAGACACCGGAGAAGTCTTAGGAGTCCACATTTTCGGACTGCACGCCTCAGACTTAATCCATGAAGCGTCAGCGGCGATCGCAAACCGTCAATCTGTCCAAAGTCTCGCACATCTAGTTCACGCCCACCCAACACTCTCAGAAGTTTTGGACGAGGCTTATAAAAGAGCGATCGCCAGTTAGGGATTGGGTACTGGGTACTGGGGATTGGGAAGAATTTTACCCCAATCCCTAGTCCCCAATCCCTAGTCCCCAATCCCTAATCCCCAATCCCTAGTCCCCAATTATGCAAATCCGTCGCCGTTCACCTAACCCAGCTATTTCCGTGTCCATATTACGTTATCAGGCTGCCGTACCTGATGCAGCGCCAAACAATATTTTGGAAGAAATTGTCTGGCAGAAAGAAGTAGAAGTTGACCAAATGCGTGAAAAGCTGCCTTTACGAGAATTGCAAAATCAAGCACTCTCTGCGCCACCAACCCGTGATTTTGTTGCTGCTTTGCGTCAAGGTAAGACAAAGCCAGCATTGATTGCCGAAATTAAAAAAGCTTCACCGAGTAAAGGCGTTTTACGAGCAGATTTTGACCCAGTAGCGATCGCCCTGTCTTATCAGCAAGCCAAAGCTAGCTGTCTTTCTGTACTAACAGATGTCAAGTTCTTTCAAGGTAGTTTTGACAATTTAGCCAAAGTTCGAGCTGCTGTAGATTTACCTTTATTATGCAAAGATTTTGTCATCTATCCTTACCAGATGTACCTAGCGCGAGTTCATGGTGCAGATGCTATTTTATTGATTGCAGCTATCCTCAGCGATCAAGATTTGCAATACTTTCTCAAAATTGCTAACAACCTGAAAATGGCAGCCTTGATTGAAGTCCATAGTTTGGCAGAACTTGACCGTGTATTAGCATTAGATGGAGTCTCCTTGGTAGGAATTAATAATCGCAATTTGGAAGATTTCTCTGTTGATCTGCAAACTACTTGCCAACTTTTGCCAGCAAGGGGTAGCCAGTTGCAAGAGAAAAACATCCTAGTTGTCAGTGAATCAGGACTACACAACCCAGAAGATTTGAGTTTGGTGCTGACAGCAGGTGCATCTGCTGTATTGATTGGAGAATCTTTAATAAAACAACCAGATCCAGGCGCTGCGATCGCCCGTATATTACCGAGGAATTTTTAAAAAAAACACCACTCCTGCCTGAAAATATGCAGGGCTGTACAAAAGAGTTGAATAACTGAGCGCACTATGCGTACACACGCAGCACTTTGCCATCAAATATCATCAATATCTTTGCCAAATCTTTATTGCTAATCAAATCAAAGCCATAAGTAACTAGTTATTTAGTATGTAACAATTTATTCACAAGAAACAAACTGTGAATAATACAAAATCCCAAATATGAAATCAAAATTTAACTTCATGGAGCAAATTCCTCTACCTTCGCCTATTCACTACGAACTTATACTTCAACTTTTAGAAAGACAAACTATGTTAGCAGTTAATGATAATCCAGATTTACGGCATCAGGTGAATCAGCTAATTATTACTCTGCGTAAAGCTGCTGTACAGCAAAAGCGACTAGAAGAAATTTGTGAGTTTTCCTCTGTAAGCATAGATCACCGTTGGTCAATCAACCATCATAACGGTAGCAAAGTTGTTGCCCCAGATTGAAAAAATAGTCATCTTTATAATATTTTAGTTTTGAGAGAGTTGATCTTGATTTAGATAAAACTGTAGATCAGTTAAAATAAAATATTGATGAGATGCTCTCTCGACTTTAACGAAAGATGAAATACAACAGCATTGATCAACTCCTCAGAAATAATCAGGCTTGGGTTGCCGAAAAGTTAGCTTTAGATCCAACTTACTTTCAAGAATTATCTAGTGGACAAACACCACCTTTTCTATACATCGGGTGTTCTGATAGTCGTCTAGCATTAACAAAGTTTACCCGTACAGAACCAGGAGAGTTATTTGTACATCGTAATATTGCCAATCAAGTCTCTCTAACGGATATAAACTTTTTAGCTATTCTAGAATACGCAATCTTACACCTGAAAGTAGAACACATTATCGTTTGTGGTCACTACGATTGCGGAGGAATTAAGACAGCTTTAGAAGGGAGAACTATCGGAATTCTTGATAACTGGGTAAATCCGATTCGGGAACTGTATCTAGAGAAACAAGAACAAATTGATGCCTTGCCAACAAGAGAAGAACGTCTGAATCGCTTGGCAGAAATCAATGTTGTGGCGCAAGTGAAAAATATTTACCAAACTTCCATCATGCGCCAGGTACTTTATCAGCGAAAAGCGCCTATGGTTCATGGCTGGGTACTAGATATACGTACTGGCTTAATCAAAGATTTAAAGGTTCCAACTGTGCAATGGCAATTGCACGTCTGCCCCTTGCTTCTAGAGTTAAGACTCTATGCCATGTTATAAAGTTAAAGTTAATGAGGTTTTTTTCGGCACACAAGAGCTTAAATTAGAGACTAGATCAATATTGTTTTTACAACTTTTATTTAAATATCAGGTTTTATTGGGCAGTGTCTATATATATTTCAAAAATAAAGTGGTATTCTTAAATATTTTTATTTAATTAAAGTTACGAATACAAAATAGTTAATTTTATGAACTTTATTATAGAGGCAATTTATCAATTGCCTCTATAATCATTACTAACACAGATATTGGTATGCTCAACCTACTTATAAAAATTATTTCTTAGCAATTATCCATATTGCATGAATAATCCCAGGAATGTAACCAAACAGTGTCAAAAGTATATTAATCCAAAAGTCTATACCAAAACCTACTTGTAAAAAAACTCCCAAAGGTGGTACGAAAATGGCACACAGAATCCGAACTAAATCCATTTAAATCCTCCTATTCATCTCAGAAAAGACAGCTTGTCGGTAAACTAATTTACCACTGTTCAAGCATATTTGTACCTCTCAAAGATAACATTCACTCTCTTAATCTAGATTGCAGTTTAGATACGGTAAACCGCACTCAAGATTAGCCACCACTAATTTTGGCTTTGTAACCTAGCTTAGTCAAAATCTCGACAATTTTCTGTTTGTGTTCGCCCTGAATTTCAATTTCGTTGTCTTTAAGTGTCCCACCCGTCCCACACTGGGTTTTCAACTGCTTCACTAAATCTGCTAATGTTTCCGGTTTGGCTTGAAAACCGCTAACAACTGTGACAGTTTTGCCTTTGCGTCCTTTGCGGGAAGCCTGTACTTTCAGATTTTGTTGTTGTGGGGGCAGTTCTGGAATTGGTCTTTCTGTGGCGGCGGAGTTGTCGTTGCCGAATTCGCGGTAGACAAAGCTTTTATTAGAAGATTGAGAATTGGAAGAAGACATAAAATGAATGTTTAAGAAAATTTAAAAGGCAGTGGAAACTTCTACGCAACCATTCTGCTGGAATATCAATTTATAGGCTAACATTAGACATCTATACATCATAACCAAACTGACGTAATCCTTGTTTATGTAAAAATATAGATTTAAATGGTTGAACTGATTTATAAAAATGGTATATATGTATAATTAAACATAATCTATACCTAAACCATCTCAAACTCTAATTGATGACTCTTGAGAAAATCATGGGTGAAATGATCCACCATATTTGTATCAGCTAGTTCCAAATTATAAAAATCCACAGCTTCATGGTCAAAATGGGGACCAGAGTGCCAAGTACCCTCATGTAGCTTAATAAAACAATTCCCCGGAATCCAGAAAGCAGCAATCTCTTCTAATGCTGGTTCATTCATATCATTATCAGGAGGACAAACTGCAATTAGCCAATCTTTCCCTTCCAAAGAACCTAGACATTGAGTACATTGCACATGGCGAGTGATTTTGTGGAACTTTCGCCCTATCTTTTCCAACCGCATAATATAAAATCGTGGAATCCCGTTTTGCAGGTTTAACTGGGCATCTTCACCATCATAAGTTTTACCATCAAGACTTGCAAAAATCACCTGTCCATAACGCCGAAAGTTTTCAGAAGTCACCCATTGTACTTGTAATTGTTGTATTGCCTTTGATGTGTTCATATCAAATCATTAAGAGAGATTATTTAGGTTTATTTTCACCAAAAATGACTGAATTTTACACAGTCACAATGGTGATTTCCTAAGTTTAAATGCCCTAAATTGTAAAAAATTAACCTCAACTAGCTAGATAACTACGTACTTGTTCCTTTTGGCGTCGGAGGAGACTGAGAGCTTTTTGTTCTATCTGACGCACACGTTCTCGACTAATACCCATGCGATCGCCAATCTGTGCTAAAGAAAGTTCATACCCATCCGTTAGACCAAAGCGCAAGGTTAATATTTCTCGTTGCTGAGGAGATAGCTTTGCCAATAAGTCTTGTAAGTCTTGGTGGAGAGACTCTTCAACGGCATAATCCTCAGGAGAAGGGCCATCATCCTCCAATATGTCCTGCAATTCTGTATCTTGTTGTTCACCAACTCGCGCCTCTAGAGAGAAGGGTTGACGGGCTAAGTACAAACACTCTCGGACTTGGCTAGGTGTCAAAGATAAAGCAGTGGCAATTTCAGCAGTAGTAGGAACGCGACCTAACTGTTGAGATAATTCTCGCTGCACTCGTTTAATTTTGTTCAGTTTCTCAAAGACATGGATAGGTAGACGAATTGTACGTCCTTGTTGAGCGATCGCCCGTGTAATTCCTTGACGAATCCACCAGTAAGCATAAGTAGAAAACTTGTAACCAAGAGCAGGATCAAATTTATCCACTCCTCGTTCTAAACCTAAAGTACCTTCTTGAATTAAATCCATAAATTCTAGGTTCCGATGCTGGTATTTCTTTGCCACAGCTACCACTAATCGGAGATTAGCCTGAATCATTTTCTGCTTGGCTTGGTGTCCTAAATTTATTTGTTGCTCTAGCACCTCAATATTTAAGTCCACACAATCTGCCCATTCTTGCAGCGTCGGTTCATGATTTAATTTCACAGCCAATTCTTCCTTAGCAGTCAGTAAATTCATCATCTCCTGCACTTGTTGGGCAAAAACAACCTCTTGTTCGCGAGTCAACAAATCTACACGCCCGATCTCTTGCAGATAACTACGTACAATATCATCTGTAGCTCGAGGCTTTTTATCTGTGGCTAAACTTTTTTTCTTCGTTTTTTGAACTTCTGTATGTGGAGATGTTAAGCTGCTCATGATTATTTGCTCCTCTGTAACCTCATCAATTTATTGGTATCAAGTCTAGATATTCAGACCCACAGCCATTTCACACTGCTAATCAATAGATATTTTGTAAAAATGCTTATATACGTCATCCCTCAATCTCCTTCCTGCTTGTAAGGAGGGGATACAAAGCTACACTTTGGCGGGGTGGGGTTCTTAATTTATCATTTATGCTAGAGGTCTAATCAATTTGCAACACTGATGAATTCTGGTCTATGATACATTACAAGTTAATTGTTGGAGATAATAAATCCAAATCAACCTACCCCTTAATATATAACATCACCAGTCATAAATCAATTATCTAAAGTATTATTTGCATATCTTTTGAAGTAATTATATTTTTTTATAACTAATTTTTAAATATTATAAAATATAATTAATAATTAAATTGAGTCTAGTTCTCCAATGTTATTACCGAAACCCATAAAAAATCCTGAACAATATTTTTATTAACAAAATATAAACTATTAATATTAATTATATAAATATCATCAAGACTTTAGTTATTAAATTATTAGTCTGTTTTTGAATACTTTATATTTAATCAAATCCAATTTGATTAAATATAAAGTATTCATTTGATACCTCACTTTTTTGTAAGATAATCTAATCATATCAAGCCATTTGGATAGCAGGCAATCATTAAACATGAAAAAAAGAACTTCTTTTGCTTTGCTTTTTTAATAACAGTTTTTTTTAAGAAACTAGTACAGTGCGGCGTAAATAAACAGACCATTAAATAGCCAAAACTTTGCCCTTATATGTCCACTTAAAAGGTTTAGCCATTGTTTGATTAAAGTAGTTGATAAAGTTTAGAATTCGATTTTTTAAATCATCCTGACTGAGGAAACTGGCTCTTTTGAGTAACTTGCGAACCAAAATACTGAACCAAATCTCGATTTGATTGAGCCACGAAGAATGTTTAGGCGTGTAATGGAACACAATTCGGTGTATTGGGTCACTCAAAAAAGTAGCGCGGGATTTCATTGATTTCAGGATGCCACTTTCTCCCTTAATACCCAAGTCGATATGCAGACCTTCTTTTTCTGCAACCAAATGAACCAGAGACTCAGACTGATGAGTGTTCAGACAGTCCATAATCAGATTGCATTTTTTAGCCTGGGGGTCAGTTTCAATCGTTTGACGAATATGAAGGGCAAAATCAACTTCTGTTCTTGTATCTCCACAGGTCGGCTCGATAATTTGACCAGTAGCAACATCAAAACTGGCAATTAAGCAATGCGAGCCATGACGAATATATTCAAATTCCCTTCTTTCGACTGTACGAAAAATAGAAATAACTCGCTCCCTTCAGGTAGAAAAATCCCGTAAGAGGATGTCTGAAAAGTCAGAAAGCCCACGTAACTGTATCCTGTCATTAGAAAAAACACTTAAGTATGACAGAGTTACGAGAGCCATGAATCCATCGTACCCAAGTAATCTGACTTCTGAGCAGTGGGAACTACTATTAAGGCTAATTCCTGCGCCAAAAACAGGTGGTCGAAAACGTAGTGTTGATATGCAAGCGATCGTTAACGCTATCCTCTACATCTTGTGTGTAGGTTGTGCATGGCGAATGCTGCTAAATGACTTTCCCAAGTGGAAAACTGTGTATCATTACTTTCAGCAATGGCGAAAAGATGGAACATGGTTTGAAATTCACTCTTGGGTTACGTTTATGGGTAAGGGTAAGTCAAAACCGAGAAGCATCTCCCAGTGAGGCAATTATGGACAGCCAAAGCATTGAAACTGCCAACTTTGATATCGCAAGAGGTTGGTTATGACTCTGGCAAAAAGATTAAGGGACAAAAACGCCATATACTTGTTGATACACTTGGTTTACTCATCGTTGTTGTCATCACTGCTGCCAATGTTAGCGAGCAAGCAGGTGCCAAACTAGTTTTTTCCAAACTCGATCAAGTCCGCGTAGGCGTAGCCTGCCGTAGGCATCGCTTCCGTCGCTTAATCACAATTTAGGTTGATGGCGGCTATCGTGGTAAGGGTTTTCAGCATTGGGTGATTGATATCTATCGATGGATTGTAAGTGTTGTCACCCGCCACGAAGAACAGAAGGGTTTTGTTGTATTACCCAAACGCTGGCTTGTTGAGAGGACATAGGGTAGGTTTAATTGGTGTCGACGATTAAGTAAAGATTATGAAATCTTACCGGAAACGATAGAAACCTTGAAATACTCTTATTAACAGGACTTACGCACAGGTAACGGAAAATCGAACCACAAAGTACGCAGAGAAGCCAGTGCGCCCTTGCGGTTAAGAGACTTGTTCGCGCAGCGTCTCCCCTTGGGAGAAGCAACTGGCGCGGCACAGAGAAATAAGAGTTTCAGAGAGTTTTTGCGTAAGTCCTAATTAAAAAAGTTCCTATATCAAAATTTAGTAACGGTGACAGTTGTTATAGCAACCGCCATATTGATTAGGATGTAGACTGTAAAGCAGTTTAGAATCTTGCCTGAGCCATGGCCAAACCATACAGCTACGATGATCTCCGACGCAAAGTAATCGATGCTATTGAACTAGATGGGATGAAACGGTGCGAAGCAAGCGTTTACTTCCGAATCAGTCGTAATACTATTAACCTATGGCTTCAGCGTAAAGCCGAAACCGGAGATGTTAAAGCTAAACCTAGACAGCGTACAGGCCATAGTCACAAAATCACTGACTGGGAAAAGTTCCGAGCATTTGCACAAAAACACCGCGATCAGACCCAGGTAGAGATGGCACAATTGTGGGATAGTGACATCAGCGATCGCACTATCTCAAGGGCACTGAAGAAGATAGGCTATACGCGAAAAAAAAGACCTACGGCTACCAGGAACGCGATCAGCATAAACGATCTGACTTCGCTCAAAAACTAGCGACTGTGGAGACAGAGCAGATTGTCTAC
>NZ_JBALDC010000054.1:0-109150 GCF_036917575.1 Nostoc sp.
GGTCGCGTCATCAGCACTTGGGCAGATGTAATCAACCGCGCTAACCTGGGTATGGAAGTAATGCACGAGCGTAACGCTCACAACTTCCCTCTAGATTTAGCTGCTGGCGATCTTGCTCCTGTAGCTCTAAGTGCTCCTGCTATCAACGGTTAATCGTAATCTGAGATACGCTCTTAACACTTTTCTATAAATAAAAGACGCTCTCCCGAAAGGGGGGGCGTTTTTGCATTGGGTTAATTGCTATGTTAAGTAGTGCAAAAATGACCTTTATAGTTGAGAACTTAGGAAATAAATTATCAAAAAGTAAATTTTACGGGTAATAATTGCTAGCAGCGCAGATAATTGCCTCAAAGCTCAAGTTCAAGGAGAAGCCAAGAATGATTTTACACCGTAGGCGTAGAATGGTAGCCGCCTTGTTGCTGTCAGTAATACTACTGACAACAGCTTGTAATGCCAAAACACCTGGACGTTTTGACCAGGTGCAAAAAGAAAGCACTCAACAAAAAAAGGGTCAATCAATCGCTAAGACTGCAACTCAAGGTAGCGAATTTAATAAGCTTTTCCCTGATGCAGGTGATGGCTACCAGCGCGTGTATACCCAAGAGAAAAAAGGCTTTGCAGAAGCGAAGTTGAAAAAAGGCGGTAAAGATATGGCATTGCTGTCTATTTCTGATACTACTAGTACACCTAGTGCAGCAGCAAAGTTCTCAAAAAGCACTAAAAAAATTGGCGGTTATCCTGCAATAGAAGTTGGTAAGACGCAAACTGCAATTTTAGTGGGTAAGTACCAAGTAAAAGCACTTTCTCGCGATCCATCATTTACAGCTGGCGATCGCGCAGATTGGTTAGAGAAGTTTAATCTTAATCGTCTAGCTAACCTGAAATGATTTGTACTATCAAACGTTTAGATAACAAAACCCAAATCAGGAGATTTTTGTGAGTAAATCAATTTTTGAGTTGGTCGATCAATTACCAACCGGCGGTTTGACTGTTTCTCTGTTAAAGTCCCTTGATTTTGTTGCTCCTGGAGAGTGGCAAAATACCGTCGGCTTTGTCAACACTATTAAGAAAGTCACTGGCGAAGACGACGAAGATTTAATTCAGCAAATTGGTGAAAGAGCGATTTATCTATTCAACGATAAATCCCAAGGATACCAAACAGCCTTATGGTTATATCAAACTGTTGATGGTACAGATAAAGCACTTGGTGCAGCAGCTTTAGCTAACAAAGTCGGTGAAAAAATTCCTTTATTAGGTTTTTTAAATTCTGTCACTCCCAAACCTGATAAAGCCCAAACTATCGATCTAACATTAAAATTAGTGGCTGAGTTGGTAGCCTTCTGTCAAATTAACGGCATTCCTGGAGACAGTATTGGGGATTTTGTTGCCTCTTTAGGTGAGTATAGTGGTGAGTCACTGATCCGCATGGTGGCGTTAGTTTGTGTTGATGGTTTGATACCTTTGGGCCCAGATTTTATTAGCAAAGCGATATCTGGTCTGAATCAAACAAATCCACAAGAGTTAGAAAAAAACTCGACTTTCCAAAACATCAAAGATGTTATTCCAGGTAACAATTCTGCTGGAAAACTCAACTTTATCGGCGAAAGCTTTGACTCAGTTAAAGGTTGGATGAGTGGGCTAGTTAGCGCCAATAATTTAACGCCACAAAAGGTTGTCCACAACTTGCAAAGTTTTACCAATATTGCTGATGACAAGTTAGATTACCTGGCGGCATTCCTGGATGTAGCAACAAATTATTATGAACACACAGGTACGCAAACTTTGGCACGTCGCTTGATTGAACGGGCGGTGGCTGAGATTTAGGTTGGTGGGTGATTGAAGAAGGTTACAGGTTACAGGTTACAGGAGACAAATTATTCCCTATTACCTTTAACCTGTAAACTTTGTCCTAACTCTCCAGGCTTTGCATGGAGACTGATCTCTTCCAGGGTTACAGGTTCATCTTGACGGTAGCGAAACGTGACATGAACCACAGCAATTTTACTCATGAGCTTACCAGGCTCGGCTTTGCACAGCTCCACTTCCGGGATAGTTTCTAAAATTGGTTGAGCGCGTTTCCACTGGGGAATGACTTGCAAAGCATCGGTAACTGTATTGCTTACGTCTGTGGCACCTTTAATAAAAGTACCAAACGCACTGTTAAAAGCCAGGAAAGTCCCAATGCTCAATTCGATTGCACCCGTAGTCTGGGCTGATTCAAGCTGTTGGATGGTAAACCAAAACAGGATGCCAGAAGTTATCGTCCGCATCACTGTATTAAAAAGGGCAACACCATCTTCAACGTTCTGGGTGCTAAGTTCTAGTTTTATTTACCGACTGTAATTTTTACTCCAAGAAGCGAAACCGCGCTCCTGGGCCCCAGCGACATGTAGTTTAGAAATGCCATTGATTAGCTGCACCGTCTGCCCAAAGATATTTCCCTTTATTTCCAACAGTGGACGAACTTTACGGACGAGGAGCATACCAGAGAGTGTAGTAACAGTGATTACAACTACTGCTACAGCCACAGCAACTAAAGCTAATTTCCATCTGTAGCAAAACAAAAGTCCTAAGTTTAATAATGAGAACAGACCAGTGATTAGAGTAATCAGGGTTGTGCCACTTAGTAGGCGACGGATTGTACTAATTGATGTCACACGAGACTGAAGATCCCCTGTAGTGTACTGGCGAAAAAAGGATACTGGCAAGTTTAGCAGCCGATCCCACACAGCAGCTTGAGTAGAGGCATCCGAAATTGTTTCCACGCGCAAAAGTGCAAATCCCTGAGCCAGCCGAAATACTGCCGTCCCAAAAGCTGCAACCAGTAACCCCAACCCAACTTGTAGCAACAATTGCAAAAGGCAAACGGGTATCAATGAAAGCTGTTTCTCCGACAATTTCGCCTTTAGATAATCTCCCTATTTTAGTTAGGTGTCCAAATTATAATTTTAGATTTTATAAAAAATGTAGTTTTTATACTACTGGCTGAAGTACAAAATGTAAGATAAGTACTAAAGAATCTGGTGTCGCGCCAAGCCAAATCTTCCCAATCCTCAGTTCAATGCCTGAGTATAAAGTTTTGTAACAATTGTGGCTGGTTTGTGTAAAAGTCGCGATCAATACATGAGATATAGATGAATTTGCAACTTGGTACGTTCTGATTCGAGGTCTTTTATGAGTAATGACTGGAGAAAACAACTAGATGAACAACTTAAAGACTTAGCGATCGCAGCCCAACAATACACGCACCTAACTAAGGAAAAGCGGATAGCCTTAACACGTTTGATTAATGCTATTTGGCAGTCAGGCAAGCTTGTTCGTCCTTATAAAGGCCAATTTCAACTATTGTATCAAGATATCTATGATGAAGCAGTACAAAATTTATTTTTCTATCTTTGCCAAGATAACAATATTAATAAGTATAACCCAGAACGCGGCGAAGTGATGACTTGGATAAATATGCTATTAACTAAACGTTTTTTTCCAGAGGCTATCCCCAAAATTCTCGGCAAAGAAAATGAAATAAATCTCGAAAACTCTCACCTGGAAAATATATCCTCATCTCAACCTATGTCTTTATTTGAACAAGTAAGAGAATGTATAGAAACCGATCCAGATTTAATTTTTTGCAAGGAACATATCAAAGGTCATCCAGAGGCAAATTTTCAAGCTATAGCTAAAAGAAGATGTTCTGGCATTTCCTGGAAAGAAATTTCGGCAGAATGGGGTATTGGAATCACATCTCTTCATAGTTTTTATCAACGTTGTTTGGAAAAATTTGCTGTTAAATTCCATGAATATTTATGTATTTAATGTTTAATATCATCTAATCAGCTAAGCAAAAATATGAGTAAAAGCATCAACGTTTTAACATTTTCAGCCCCGATACCTGTAGATGGAAGGCACCGAGCAGAAGAGTTACGCAGACAACAAGCCACGCAAGCAAAAGGTGAACAAGTTTATCTCAATACTTTGTCTGTGTCGTTCGTAAATTATTATTTGTGTTGTATGGGATTTGAGACAGACTTGCATAAAAGTGATAGTTGGAATGTCATCCAACAGACACTTATGGATGTTGCTGATTTGTCGCTAAAAAACTTGGGCTTATTAGAATGTCGTCCAGTATTAGAAGATGCACAATTTGTTTATGTGCCGCCGGAAGTACAGTCAAATCGAATTGGCTATGTAGCTGTGCAAATTAGCAAATCATTTAGAGAAGCAACGCTGCTGGGATTTGTCAAGCAAGTACAAACTGATTTCTTACCCATTAACCAATTGCAACCTTTAGATAATCTTTTGGAGTATTTAGAGGAACTTTCTCAGTTTCAAGTTGCTGAAATAGCTGATACTTCGCTTACCTTAAATCAGAATATAATTAATTTGAAGCAATGGTTGGAGAATATTTTTGAAGCTGGGTGGCAAGAGGTTGAGACTCTTTTAGGTACTCCAAGTGTCAGTCCAGCTTTGAGTATAAGAAGCGGCAATGGTGCTTCTATTAGTAGAGGTAAGTTGATTGATTTAGGAGAGTTTTGGAGCGAACGTACTGTGATTTTAATCGTTACCTTACCTCCAGATAACGAGCAAGAAATGGACATTATTGTAGAATTACATCCGACAAATGGACTAGAGTATCTGCCACCAAATCTCCATCTAATGGTGCTGGATTTTGAAGGAGCATCTGTGATGGAAGCTCAAACAAGAAGCAGCAATAAGAATATTCAATTTGAATTTAGTTGTGAAGTGGGAGAACGTTTCGGCGTTAAACTTGTTCTGGGAGATATCAGCATCACAGAAAATTTTGTCATTTGTTAAGGACAACAGCAGGGATACTGCCAATGAGAAAGTTAGTTGTGCTGAAGCTAGATGGCGATTTGCATTTAGGCGTGCAGGTAACGCTGGAGATTGGAGAAGAGGGCAAACGCCCGACTACAGAAATTACTGGCAAGCTACCCTCCAATCTAGATATGGAAACAGCAATTGACCAATGGCAGTCCACATATCGCAGCTTATGGAAATTTACCCGCATCAAAGCCAAAAAAATTATTTACGATGGTTCTATTTCCCAGCGCCGTCAGGAGTGCAATACAAAAGCTAATGAGGTGCAGGAGCATCTAAATAACTGGTTGCTATCAGAGTCTTTTCGTCCCGTGCGGGAAAAATGGCTTAAACACTTGATGCCAGATGAAGAAGTGCGGGTGTTGATTCGCACTCATTGTTTGCAACTCAAAAAACTTCCCTGGCATTTGTGGGATTTGATAGATCGAGATTACCCGAAAGCGGAAGTTGTTCTCAGTGTTCCAGAATCAGAACCAGTAACAGCCGCATTGCAGACATCCAGAAGCAGAAATAAAATTAGAATTTTGGCAATTTTAGGTGATAGTAAAGATATTGATGTAGAGCAAGACCGCCAGTTATTAGAGAAATTACCTGATGCCACTACAACTTTTTTAGTAGAACCTGAATATTCAGACATCGAGGACAATTTGTGGAAACAACCTTGGAATATCTTATTTTTCGCAGGTCATAGCAAGAGTGAGGGTGAAGCTAGTTGCATCTATATTAATAAAACAGATAAATTAACAATTGATGAACTCAGATATGCCTTGAGAAATGCTGTTGCCAACGGGTTACAATTAGCGATTTTCAACTCCTGTGATGGATTAGGATTAGCGCGAGAACTACAAGATTTACAGATTCCGCAAATTATTGTCATGCGGGAACCAGTGCCAGACTTGGTAGCCCAAAAATTTTTAAAGCATTTTCTAGAGGCTTTTTCAGCAGGACAATCTATATATGGTGCGGTTCGCACTGCCAGACAAAGGCTCAAAGGAATAGAAAAGGAATATCCAGGTGCAAGTTGGTTACCAGTAATTAGCGAACATCATGCTGTAGTGCCAATGACTTGGGCAAAGCCCCAAATTCCCAACATTCGCCGCCTTGGAACCTTGCTACTGTTGAGCTTGCTGATAACTGTTGGTGTACTGGGGGTCAGACATCAAGGAGGATTGCAAACATGGGAGTTGCTCTTATATGACAAATTTATGCGATCGCGTCCACAAGAAAAGCAAGATTCACGTTTATTGATCGTCACTGTAACTGAAGACGATCTTGACCTCCCAGAACAGAAGCAAAGAAGTGGCTCACTGTCAAATCTAGCACTGGCGCGACTGTTAGATAAACTTGCACAGTACCAAGCGCGAACTATTGGCTTGGATATTTATCGTGCTGAACCAGTACAACTTAACCAAGGTTCTTTAACCACTCGTTGGAAAACTGATAACAATTTGTTTGCAATTTGCAAAGTTAGCGATCGCACCCAAAACTATCCCGGAGTTTCACCTCCAAAAGAAGTACCATCAGAACGCCAAGGATTTAGTGATATTGTTCCCGACTCAGACAATGTTTTGCGTCGTCATTTATTGGCAATGCAGCCAGCTAACCCAACGTCTCCTTGTACTGCACGCTACGCCCTTAACGCCCAACTGGCATTCCACTATTTGGAGAAAAAAGGGATTTTTGCAAAATACACTCCCCAAGGAGATTTGCAGCTAGGTAACATCGTTTTCAAACGGTTGCGATCGCAAAATGGCTTTAAAACAGAATCGCAGATGGGCGGCTATCAAAAAGTGGATATCGGGGGTTATCAAATATTGCTTAATTACCGCTCTTATCAAGGTTCACCTTTAGAAATTGCCCCTATAGTCACACTCACAGATGTTCTCAGAGGAAAGGTCAACCCCGAACAAGTCAAAGACCGAATTGTTCTCATTGGTACTACTGCCCAAAGCTTCCGTGATTATAGTCTTACCCCTTACATGAGCGAACAGGGTTCTTCTCAGGAAGTACCAGGAGTGATTCTGCAAGCGCAAATGGTGAGTCAGCTGGTGAGTGCTGCAATTGATGGCCGACCTTTAATATCAGTTTTGCCTGTTTGGGTTGAAGTGTTATGGATTTGGAGTTGGTCTGTAGTTGGAGGTGCGATTGGCTACGCTGTGTCGCAGACATTCACTTGGCGCGATCGCTCCAGACTATATCTATTGCTAACGGCAGGAGGCGTACTTGGAGGCTTATACATTCTTTGCTTAATTCTCTTTTATCAGGGTATTTGGGTTCCCTTAGTTCCGTCAACCTTAGTTTTAGTGCTTACTGTTGGCACAGTAGTGATTTACCTATCTACACAACAAGGTCAGCGACAACTGATTTCGACAACTTGAGGTATAAAACAAATGAAATTATCTATGCAAAAGATTCAACTTTTCCTCGCCATTAGTTTATCACTCCTTAGCTGTATCCAAGTGCAGGCACAGCCTGAAAACCCTAATCGACAATTAAATCAATCACTGATTTTCGCTGCGCCGCCCCCACCACCAGACATCGGGGAACCAGGTAAGCGAGGGGAAGCAGGTAGTCGTGGCTGTAGTCAGGATATGAATAAGCAGATGACTTCTTCTCAAAAGCGGCTCACAGCTTTAGTACCTATTTATTCAAACTCAGAATTGGTATTTGGAACAACGATCGCAGAGCATCCTAGTTTCTTATTTTATGTTCCTTATACATCTGACTTTGCATCTGGAGAGTTTGTGCTAGAAGATGAAGGAGAAAATCAAACTGCTTATAAAACTTCTTTAACGGGGACACCAGGAGTAGTTAGCTTTCGTTTGCCCTCAAAAGCAGCACCTTTAGAGATAGGTAAGCGATATCATTGGTATTTTAACATCTACTGTCAGAAGGATAAGCAACCTTTTGCTAATGTTGAAGGCTATGTAAAACGGGAGCAACTAAAGCCTGCTTTAAAAACTCAATTAGAAAAAGCAACACCACGCCAGCAAGTAAACCTTTATGCGGCTAATGGTATTTGGTATGAAGCGCTGAGTACTGCTAGCGAATTGCGTCGCCCCAATTCGCAAGATACTTCTTGGACGGCGTTATTGCAAGCTGTTGGTTTGAATGATTTTGTAACTGAACCAAAGGTAGAGTGCTGCAATTTGAAATATGCCGGGGAAGAGATAAGGTAAGCTCATTTATGCAGGTCGATGCAATGGGATTGTAAGGTGATGCGATCGCATTGTCAGCCGATACAATCGCATTGTAAGGCGATGCGATCGCATTGTCAGCCAATACAATGCCATTGCAGGTCGAAACAATGGCATTGTTAGTCAATACAATGCCATTGCAGATCGATGAAAAAAACCAGATTGCAATCTGACGAATCTGAAATTACGAATTACGAATTAGGAATTGCTCTACAAGATGCAGGCTTCAACCAAGGACTATGGGGCGTAGTGGTGGGAAGATTTGCTGTCAGAATAACTTCTCCTTTTTCGTTTAGCGCCAAACCAGTAGCTTCTATGATGCGTTCTGGTGCGGGAGTAGTTATTTTGCTGGGAACAAAGGAGCGATCGCGGTTATCACCGTTTGGATTGAGACTCACTAAATCTACCTGCACTGCATCAGTGTTAAGAGGTTCACCTGGGTTAGGAGGCAAACCGCCGCGTCCAGTGATTGTAAAACTGCTTTTAGCTAAATTTCCACCAGCTTGACAAGTCTGTGCTATCTCGGTATCAACTGGTACAGTTGGCAAATTGACTAAGCCACTGTTAGGGTCAATATTCGGCGTGTTAAGTTCTACAGTGCCGTTTACACCAAGCTCAGAACTAGCGGTGATGTCCGAAAGAGAAGTTGGGTTAGAGCGGGGTTGAATGCCTAAGATACGAAAGGCTCGAATATTGATTCTCCCACCACTGCCTGTGTAAGCATTAGCAGTAATGTCGCTATCTTCGCTTGGGACAGCAACGATGAAGCCCGACGGGGCATCAATATTAATGTTGCCACCATTACCACCAGCTTGTGCTGTGCCTGCGGAGGTGGAAATGGAAGCGCCACGACGCAGAAGCAGTAAATCAGTTTGTAAATTGATGTCGCCACCGTTACCTGATGCAGATATGGCGCTGAGTTTGCCATTGTTGTCTAGGGTAACTCTAGGTGAGGTGACGATAATATCTCCAGCAGTACCCGTCGGACTTTGGGAGTTAACGAACAAGCCACTGTTAAAGTTAGAATTATTGCTATAAATGGTGACTTTAGCAGCAGCATTCACTTGAATTGCACCTGCATTCCCTTGTCCAAATGTTGAGGCAGTAAGTTGAGCGCCATCAATTAGCGATAGCGTTGCAGCATTGATGTCGATATTGCCACCTTTACCTGCACCTCCTGCTTCCACCGTACTGAGGATGCCAGCATTACCAGCAAGGAAAACAGCATCTTTTGCATTTACTGTCACATTCCCTGCATTCCCAAGTCCCGAAGTTGAGGCAGAAAGCAGTACAACGCCATCTTTTAGCGAGAGGGTTGCAGCATTAATGTCGATATTGCCTCCCTTACCTACACCTCCTGCTTCCACCGTACTGAGGATGCCAGCATTATTTGCAAGGGAAACAGTATTGAGTGCCCGCACTATCACATTCCCCGCATTCCCTTGTCCTGAAGTTAAGGTAGTAATTCCAGCGCGATCGCGTAACGAGAATGAACCAGAGTCGATAGTAATATTACCCCCATTGCCAACTGTCCCAGTTTCTACCCTGCTGCTAATTCCACTTTTCCCACCAGCAATATCAACTGACCCAGTAACATAAATATTGACATTCCCCGCATCCCGCCGTTCTGCTGGCTGGGTAGCAAATGCTTCACGAGTAACGGTTAGCAATTGAGCGCCATCAATTAGTGATAATGTTGCAGCATTGATGTCGATATTGCCACCCTTACCTAAACCTTCTGCTTCCACCGTGCTGAGAATGTCACCCTTTGCAAGGGAAACAGCATCTCGTGCCCGCACTGTCACATTCCCCGCATTCCCAAGTCCCGAAGTTGAGGCAGTAAGTTGAGCGCCATCAATTAGTGATAATGTTGCAGCATTGATGTCGATATTGCCACCCTTACCTACACCTCCTGCTTCCACTGTACTGAAGATATAAGTATTACCAGCGAGGGAAACAGCATCTCGTGCCCGCACTGTCACATTCCCCGCATTCCCAAGTCCCGAAGTTAAGGCAGTAAGTTGAGCACCATCTCGTAACGAGAGTGAACCAGAATCAATAGTAATATTACCCCCATTGCCTTCTGTCCCAGTTTCCATAAAGCTGCCAATCCCACTTAAACCGTTTTTCCCATTAGCAATATCAACTGACCCAGTAACATTAATATTGACATTCCCCGCATCCCCCCGTCCTGCCATCTGGGGATCAGATGCACCACGAATAAGGGTTAGCAATTGAGCGCGATCAATTAGTGATAGTGTTGTAGCATTGATGTTGATATTTCCACCCTTACCTATACCATAAGCTTCTACTGTACTGAGGATGGCAACATTATCTGCAAGGGAAACAGCATTTTTTGCACTCACTGTCACATTCCCCGTATTCCCTTGTCCAAATGTTGAGGCAGTAAGTTGAGCGCCATCTCGTAACAAAAATGAACCAGAGTCAATAGTAATGTTACCCCCATTGCCAAGTGACCCGAAGCGCACAAGATTGCGAACTGTGCTTCCACCAGCAACTTTGATTGAGCCAGTAGCATTCAGCGTAATATCTCCTGCAACGGTTTCAGATGTTCCCAAACCTTGCCCAATACCAGCACTTAAAAGACTTCCTCCTAAAATCTCTAGATTAGAGGCATTGACTGCAATATTACCGCCACCAGCCCCAGTTACAAATACACCTGAACTATTAGTAAGGGATACCTCAGATCGCGCTACATTCTCAGGAAATCTCAAGCTGAGATTATCGCTATCTACATCCAACGCTACAGTACCAGCTTGGGCCAACCCTCCTAACTCAACTCGTCCACCATTAGCATTTAATCGTCCCCCATCTATGCTGACATTACCACCGACTAGCAGCAAACTTTTACCATTTGGTATTCGTAAACCAAATGCGTTTAAACCTGCTGGATCTTGTCCTGCAAATGCAACTGAGCTATTTTGAATCGCGGCGTTTTGATTAATCTGATTAAACAGCAATGCTGAAGGATTAATAGTCAACAAGGGTGAAGGGATATTTTTTTGTGTCGCGCTAAAAAATCCGATATTTCCAAATTGCAGTGCATTGGCTGTAGTTGCAACAAACGAACCACCAATATTTAGCCTCGCATCCTTGCCAAAAATAATCCCCCAAGGATTTATCAAAAACAAATTAGCCGCACCATGAGCGCGAATTAACCCATCAATCTGAGAAGCTGATCCACCCGTTACGCGACTGATAATATTTTGAATATCCGCAGCATTATTAAATAAAGCAGCGCCGTTAGGAGGAACAGAAAACTCCCGAAAGCTGTGGAACAAGTTGCCACCTGCTTGGGTTCCTCCTTCAATGATGCTGTTGTTCCCCTCTAATTTGACACTAGAGTTATTAGGCAAAGTGCCATCTGGGATAATTTCGGCAAAAGCGCAATTTGGACTCCAAACGCTTAAACCACATATTACAATTCCGATAAACCAGCCCCAACGAATATTTATCTTAGACATTGCACCCCTCTAAGCAAACAGCAGCTGCGGAACTTTTGGTTATTTCACACCACTAATGTGGGTTTACAGTGGTTGAAGTCACCTCTGGATAATTCTCTGTTGCGATCGCCTTAATTTTACGCAAAACTTGCTAATTTCTTTACATAAATTTATACAACATAATTCATCACTCGATGCGATCGCATTGTCAGCCGATACAATCGCATTGTCAGCCGATGCAATCGCATTGTTAGCCGATGCAATGGCATTGTAGATCGATGAAAAAAACCAGATTGCAATCTGATTAGTTAGCTAGCTAAAAGGAAATTGGTACATTTTTAAATGCAGCTGTATCTGGTACAAAAATGTCCAAATTATTAATACCATCGGGAACTCTTAGCCAGATATAAGCATCTGCGGAGGCTTGTGGACGTACTGGGAACAAAGAAACGCTTCCTGTTGAGCGATTAAGAGCAACTCCTTTGTAGGTTACGCTAGTGTCAGGATTGCGGGCTGTTGTACTAGCAACCGATATAATATCGCTACCAACAATTCCGTCTGTGGCAAGGCGACGAATACGCATTTGCACATTTACCACATCACGGTTTCCAGTTTCTGGATCTTTAATGCGTTTTGCTGAAAGTAACTCAACTTCTGCCTTTTTACCAAAAGCGGGCTGCACAAATTGACCAGGGCTAATTGCTGAAGTTGTACTAGCTGAGGATGGTGAGGCCGTTGCTTGTGGAGAAGTTGTAACTGTAAAATTTGGCACTGGAGTGGGAATGGTGTTACTGGCTGTACTAGTAGTATTTAGTGTCTGCCGTAACGTGAAAACTTCATAAGCTACATAGCCGCTACATCCCAAAGCCAAAGTAGAAAGTAATACAGCTACACCAGATAAAAATGTACTCACGCCGTTGCCTCAATTTCGTATTTCTGTATATGCAGGTTGACTTGGGTTTCTATTTTGTAGTCCCATAAATTATTTCTGTGCGTAGGCGCAGCCCGTTGTAGACATCGCCTATATATGAAACATGTGAACATCTTCCCTATACTAATTAAGTAACTTTACTGAGCTAATTCTTCTCTCTCCGGAAAGAAATTGTTTGCAAGGTAAAAATATCTGTCTTTGGGATAAGAAAAATTGGTGAAACTTAAGACTTTTAATCAACCACTAGGTGTTTTATTAATATTTTTGACTAGCCAAATAGGATTTAGTTCTAGGGTTGCGAAAGCACAAACCCTAGTTGCACCAACAACCAACACAAAATCAATTTGCTCTAGCCAACTGGGAACAGCGATAGATGCTGTAATCAATCGTCCCTTATTTAGTCGAGGGCGCTGGGGAATTTTAATACAACCTCTGTCAACTGGACAAACTCTTTACAGTCGAGATGCTCAGAAATATTTTATTCCTGCGTCTAACCTTAAATTGCTGACAACAGCAGCTGCATTGCAGGAATTGGGTGCTAATTTTCGGATTCGCACCTCTATTTATCAGAATGGTAATGGTGTTTTACGTGTTGTTGGCAGGGGAGATCCTAGTTTGAGTGATACTGAACTACAAAAATTGGCACAACAGTTAAAACAGAAAGGTATTAGCCAAATTCAGCAGTTGATTGCTGATGATAGTTATATTCAAGGTGATATTGTTAATCCCACCTGGCAATGGGAAGATGTGCAGTCAAGTGATGGCGTACCAGTCAGCAGCTTTATTCTGAATCAAAATACTTTTAGCTTCAAACTTGTACCGCAAGCTGTAGGTAAATCTTTGCAAGTGTTGTGGCTCGATCCTGGCGAAGCGAAACAGTGGCGGATAATTAATCAGTCAGTAACCGTTCCCCAAAATCAACCAACCTATGTCAATGTCACCCGCCAATTGTCAGGAACAGTATTACAAATTCAAGGACAACTGACAACAAATTCTGAACCCTCTTTAATAGATTTGCCCGTAGTCGATCCTAATTATTACTTCTTACGACGCTTCCGTACTGCCTTAGCAACAGAAAAAATTAGTTTGGGACAAACATTAGTAGCAAATGGTGGTGTGAATCAAGGAGAAATAGCATTTGTAGAGTCGCCACCTTTAGCTGAATTATTAGCAGAAACTCTTCAGAATAGTAATAATCTTTATGCTGAAGCATTGCTGAGAGCATTAGCTGTGAAAAAAATCAGACTGAAAAATCAGACTAGTGCTGATGTCGGTTTGGAGGTTGTCAAAGCAAGTTTAACTAAGTTGGGAGTCGATCCAGCAAATTATATTTTAGTGGATGGTTCCGGTTTATCACGTCGTGACTTAGTGACACCAGAAGCTTTTGTGCAAACTCTGCGGGGAATGGCAAAAACCCCAACAGCATATATATATCGTGCATCTTTACCCGTGGCTGGTAAAAGTGGAACTCTGAAAGGCCGCTTTCAAGATACACCTGCTGAGGGCATTGTGCAAGCAAAAACAGGTACGTTAACGGGTGTAGTTTCTCTATCTGGATATATGAATGCGCCGAAGTATGAGCCGCTAGTTTTTAGTATTATCGTCAATCAGTCGAATCAGTCTGCAACAGTTATACGGCAGGCAATTGATGAGGTTGTTGTGTTGTTAACACAGTTGCAGCATTGTTAATATGATACTTTTCACTCCTAACTTGTTTCATGCCAGCCAAAATCTTACCACCGCCCCTGAAACCTGGAGACTTACTACGAGTAATTGCTCCTAGTGGTGCTTTGCGAGAATTCAAGGAATTTGAACGAAGTCTAGAAATTTGGCGAGCGCGTGGTTATCAGTTACAGGTCAGTCCTCAGATAGATGACAAATATGGTTATTTAGCTGGAACAGACGAAAATCGCCGTCAACAGCTAGCAGCAGCATGGCAAGATCCTGATTGTCGTGGTATTCTCTGTGCCAGAGGTGGTTTTGGCAGCACCCGCATCTTAGAAGATTGGAATTGGTCAACCTCAGCGCTTCCCAAGTGGCTGATAGGCTTTTCTGATATCACAGCTTTATTATGGAGCCTTTATACAGCAGGAATTTCCGGCGTTCACGGCCCTGTAATGACAACTTTGGCAGATGAGCCAGATTGGTCAATTAAGCGATTATTCGATTGGGTTGAAGGTGGTTCTTTCACCCCTCTAAAAGGTTGCGGTTGGGGTGGTGGTGTAGTTAATGGTACTTTGTTACCAGGGAATCTCACGGTGGCTACTCACCTTTTAGGTACACCAATCCTGCCACATCTAGATGGTGTAATTCTGGCGTTGGAAGATGTTACCGAAGCACCTTATCGGATTGACAGAATGCTGACACAGTGGCGTTTGAGCGGTGCTTTGTCTCAAGTCTGCGGTATTGCCTTGGGTGGTTTTACTCGCTGTGAAGCGCCACCAACTATATCTAGTTTTAGTGTAGAAGAAGTATTGCGCGATCGCTTGGGCGATTTGGGTATTCCCATTGTCTCTGATTTGCCTTTTGGCCATGATAATCCCAATGCAGCCTTACCAGTGGGTGTAGAGGTAACTTTAGATGGGGATGCGGGAATATTAGCGATTGCGCCATAGTTGAGCGCAGATATTGATTGGTACTATATCAGTTTTTCAGGATTTTTTGAAACCATTGTTCTACGCGATCGCCCATAGCTTTTAAAGAGTATAAAGTTTCTGCTTGCTGGCGACAAGCTTGGCGGTCAATTTCATCTAAATGCTTAATCGCTTCTACTAAACCTTGAACACTATCAGGTTCCACCAAAAAGCCAGTTTTGCCTTCTTGGACAATTTCTGTTAAACCACCCCGACGGTAAGCAATTAAAGGCACTCCACAAGCAAGTGCTTCTATTGCTACATTTCCAAATGCTTCTACCCAACGAGGAGTTACTAAAAGTCCTCGACATTGACCTAACTTTTTTTGTAGCTCAATCGTTGATAAAAATCCCACATATTCGATGGGAGCATTAGGGTATTCTTGACAAATTTTCTCCCAGTAAGATATATCCTGTTTCAAACCGAATATTTTTAGTGTAATACCAGTGATTTCTGCTGCTGCTACTGCATCTTCTAGCCCTTTTTCCGGAGCTATTCTACCTACCCACGCCAAGCTGTTAGTTGGTTTGGGACAAAATTTATAAATAGATAAATCCAAACCATTTAGCAGACAAATACACCGTTGTGCAAATGTAAAAGTAGCTGCCTGTGTTTGACTGTGAACACCGATAGTATTCGGAAAACTAATTGCTACTTGTTCAATAATCTGATCCATAACATCTGTTAAAGAACCCATACTGATCAGATGTGCGATGGGAAAGTTAAAAAAGGGTGTTAGATACAATGGCAGCCAATCATAAGCAAAATTTACAATCAGATCATAATCTGCTTGCACTTGACGAGCATAATCCCACATATTCGCTAAAACAGAATTTTTATGCAGCAAAATCGGATCGCCACGACTCTGATTTTGAGCTGGTATATGTATTAGTTCTCCAGAGATTTCTTTAATAGGTAATGAATTACTGACAGAACCCTGTGGTGCAACAATTTCTAATTGATGTCCTCGTCGCACCATCTCTGTAGCAAGATTAGATAAGGTCAACTCTACTCCGCCTCCCAATCCTGAACCTAACGCACCCATTGGTGTAGACATAAATAATAACTTCTGGTGCATTTTCGTCGTTAATATATTTTCATAAACATCATTTTTTCACCTAAATAACGTACTTATTAAGTTTGGCTATGGCTCTCCCTAAAAGACATGAAATTAAATTCAACTCTGCTTACGGTAACAGCGAGTTGTAATCAGATAAGGGTGAAAAACTTCTAAAAAGTTACTCTGAAGTGTATGGAAAAATCTTTCTACTACTTTAGGATCATTTAAATGAAAAGGATATTCTTGATTAAAACCTTTAAAGAAATACCAATTCACTATCATCTTACCTTCAGAGTTCAAAGCTTGATAAAATTGTAATAACTGCTGGCTAGGATCTAACAGATGTTCTAAAACATCAAAGCACAAAATCGTATCAAATTTATCTTTTTCAGGCATTTCCAGAGCAAAAACTATTTTTTTGTCCAGTCCCATTTTCTCAGTTCGATACTGAACAAAATCACGATTGATGGGATTAATATCATAATAAATTACTTGCTCAACTTTTGGGCAAAGAGCAGCGCCAAGGGCATGAGTTCCTATTCCACCACCAAAATCTAACACTCGACCTTGGGCAAAATCTGCAATCAACCGTAACATATCTCCAATATACTCATGACTTGACAGATGCCAAGCCCCCAATTCAAATAAGTAAAGTTCTCCTACTTGATCGCGATAGAAAGCACTTGCTTCTTGCCAATTAAAATCTTTGTGTACTAAGTTTTTTATTTCTTCTTGTGCTGCTGCTAACTTTGTCTCTATAGTTTCTGGATCTAAATGTAAAAAATCTTGTAGATGATGCTTGAAATAAAATGAATTTTCTAAAAAGCTACTTAATAAAAAAGGCGTGGTAGAATTTACCATAAAAGTTATGTTGCAAGAAAACTAACGCATCATATTATACAATAAATATTTATTAGTTTAACTTCTTAGCACTTGTAAACATTAATTTTACTTTTTAATCAGCACTATTTTGGTGAAGTGATAGATGCCCAACAAATCTAAAAGTTGATATGAAAGTTACCCTTTTCCAATTCCAAATTCCAAATTTTTCTCGCCAGTTGACCAATTCTATTTGGCGGTTTTCGCTGATGGGAATTATTCTGAGCATATTTTTGATATTTTTATCTGGTTGTCAGGGGACAGTTGAGAAGAATGACGAAGTAATTCACCTGAATCTATGGCAATCAATCAATCCCCCTACTAATCGGGATGTGTTTAACAAACTAGTAGATAAATTTAATCAGACTCATACTGATGTTCAGGTAGAATCTATCTTCATAGGCCAACCCCAATTGCCAAAAATATTAACAGCAGTTGTGGGCAATGCGCCTCCAGATATTCTATCATTCGACCCTCAATTGACAGGTCAGTTTATCGAACTAGGGGCAATTCAGCCTTTAGAAAAATGGCTAGATAAATCGCCATTGAAGTCGGAAATTAACCCCAACCTATGGGAAGAATTAAAATTAGACGGTCATCTTTGGTCAATCCCCCTCTACACAAGCAATTTAGGCATTTTTTACCGACCTAAACTTTTCCAAGCTGCGGGAATTACGCAAATTCCTAAGACTTGGGAAGAGTTGAGGGAAGTTGCCAAAAAATTGACTATAGACACCAATGGCGACAATCGACCTGAACAGTACGGAATGTTACTGCCTTTAGGAAAGGAAGAATGGACTGTCTTTAGTTGGTTCCCCTTTTTATTAAGTGCTGGCGGAGAAGTTGTTACCAATAACCGTCCGAATTTGACGAATCCAGGAGCGATCGCAGCGTTACAATTTTGGCAAGACTTATTAAAAGATGGTTCAGCAACACTTTCTTCTCCAGAGCGAGGTTATGAAGAAGACGCTTTTATTGCAGGTCGCGTTGCTATGCAAATCACAGGGCCTTGGACTTATATAATAAAATCTAATGTTGATTTTAACGTATTTCCTATACCTACAAATATAAAACCTGCTACAGTGACAGCTACTGGAAATATCTATTTAATGAAGACCACACCAGCAAGAGAGCAAGCTGTACTCAAATTTTTAGAGTATGTATTGAGTGAAGAATTCCAAATAGAATGGAGTATGGGAACCGGTTTTTTACCAGTTAACCTTAAAGCTACTCAAAGTGAAGCTTATCAGCAATTCATCAACCAAAAACCTTTGTTAAAAATGTTTGTGGAACAAATTCCTCTGGCTGGCGCTAGACCGATTATTGCTGGATATAACCGTCTTTCTGACAGTCTTGGTCGAGCTATAGAAGCTACATTGTTAGGAGAGTCTGCGGAAAAAGCCCTAAAGATATCACAAGAGCGTTTAGAGCTGATTTGGGATGACAAATAAATGGGACTGGGTATTGGGTACTAAAGATTAAAGAACTGGTTGTATCCTTTGGGGTGCAGTGACTTGAGTACACAACTAATACCAATTCCTAATTCGTAATTAAGAAAGCTGATTATATCTGGGTTTGGGGGTTTGAATGTGTTGCCTCATTTTAGAGAATTGGTATAACTACTAGCATTGGTAAGAATTCCTACAAGTACTCGCACTAATTCTTCCAAACCTTCGGGAACGCGATAAAGTTTGATATCTTGCATGACCCGTTTATCTTGTCGATAAAATATTCCAAATCGCCAATCTTCTCCATTTGTTACAGCACCATACAAAGTTGGTGTTTGCGAATCTGTCCATTGGTCGAGTGCGATCAATTCAATTGCCAGTTGAGTAAACCCCCGGCTTAAATCAGATTGCTTGGCTTCAACGACTAACAGTGAATTGGAAGATGAAATATAGTAATCAAAACTTCCTTTGAGTTGTTCGCTAACATTAATCGGGTACTCAATATTCAGTTGAGTTTGCGTTTGGTCGCAAATTTCCAACAAAATAGGAGCAATTAAAACTTCACGTTTTGCAGCTTCACTAATAGGATTTACGCGTATGATATTGCGCCGTAAGTAACGCTGTAAAAATTCTAAATAGTCAATTATACCTGAATATTGTGGGAGTTGTAGTGATGCCCGTTCGTAACTACATCCTAGTTCTGCCAAGATATCTGCTGGGGCATAAGGTAATTCAAAATACTTACTAAATGTATAACTTTGACCGGGTTGGAGAATGCGCGGGCGAGTCATAAGTATTAAGGTTATGGAATATATTAATAAAAGTTAGGAAGAAACTTTAGTTTTGGGATATAAATTTCTTTTCAATGTACACAAACCAATTGCTGGTATGGCTCCCAAAATAACTGCTGTCAATCCTTGTCCACTCCAATATAGTATGGGAGTACGGTAAGTTTCTGGAATCAAATTTTGCATAATAAAAAGCAACCAAACCAAAATAGTAATCCAGAAGAAAGAAATTGAGGGTAAAAAATTCCACCACCAAATGTCTGCTGTATATCGCCTCAATACCAGCCATTGGCAAATTCCGAGCCAAATTCCAGAGATTATATATGCGATCGCAGACAAAAATCCAAAAATCAAAGTATCTTCAGAAGATGATGAGGCAATAGTCGAAATATACTCAATCCACGCTGTAGAAACACCGTTGGCAATCAGCCAACCTACACTAGTAGCAAATAACCACTGCCAACCCGGTAAATATCGGTAAAGGGCAAGGCTCTGGTCGGCAGCGAAAGTCACGGCAAATATAATGTTACTGAGACTTCTAACCAAAATGCTCCATGTTTGTGGTTGGATAGCAACGTTAGATGAAAGACTTTGGAGAATCATTTTTTCTAAAGCGATACTGGCAACGCCACCCACAACCCATCCGATGAGAGTCATTAAGGTAAACTGAATAAAAAACCTCTGTCGCTGCGATCGCGGAATCAAATACTTTCCTGGATTACGCTCATTATAAGCAGATGCAAGATTATCGGGACTATTAGAGTCAGTTTGCATAAGAAGTTACAGTGAGGGAAATTACGGAGATTGGGAGCAGGGGAGCAGGGGAGCAGGGGGACGAGGGGACAAGGTGACAAGGTGACTAAAGTTAGAACTTGCAACAAGTCTTTCCCTTCCCCTTATCCCCAAGTCTCTTCCCAATACCCTGTTTGCCCAATTCTCAATTAAATATTGATTCTTGTTTGACCCTATTTCTCAATCACCAGTTCCTATTTTCCATTTCCCACTCGCTACTCGCCACTAGTCACTTCTCTAAGGCGAGGATATTATGTCAATAATATAAGTCTATTCTCAATAGGGTAGGAAATAATTTCATTAACCTATCTATTCAGGGGTAGCTGATCGTAGACATCGTTTTGAGTCTTGAAAAATAAGGCAAACGAGAAATGGTGATTTTTTATTGGTTTTTAATCTTGATTGCGATCTTGAGTAATTTTATATGCCTTTGTCTTACCCACTATAATTGCACAATATCCTTCACATAATCTTTAAACAAATTTTAGTATATACACCGTACCTTTTGTGAGTTAAGAAAATCAAAATAGGATCACAAAGCAGAAAGATAAACTTATATCTTTGAGCTTGTTTTACTCAACACCAGTCATATACAAAGGCCTAATAATCTTTGCAAATTCTTTCTACTTTATTGGAGTAATAAGACCAGTTTTTCATAGCTAGGTTTCAAGAAAAGTTCAATCTTAATTCTCTTTGTGTTCTTCAAGCTTTATTACTAAAATGCTGCAAAAAATCTCTTTGGCTTTACTCGGAATAACTGCTGTAGTTATGAGTGCAAATCCAGCTAGTGCCGTCAGTCTGAAAGTCAATTCTGGCCCGTTTTCTAGCTACGCTGATGCCAAAACTGTCACCTTTGACGATGGCACAGCAAATGATCCCAATGGATTTGTTACTTACTCTAATATTACTAGTAACATTGTTCAAGGTAGTGCAGGTGGTCAATACGCCTCACCTTATGGGGATAATACTAAATTTTTAACAATTTCCCCAAAAGGTAGCAATGTTGCAGGCGACAGTGGTTTTGTCAATATTGCCTTCAAACAAGCTGTTAATTACTTCGGTTTTTATGGAGGTTCATTAGATAGTTACAACTTTGTTGACATTTACAAAGGCGATAAGTTGTTAAATACTTTTAGTGGTGCAGATGTGCCAACTGCTATAGCTGATGGTAGTTGGACTAGCTCTCAAGCTAATATGTTTATCAATCTTGTAGCTGATAAAGGAGAAACATTTGACCGAGTTGTGATGCGCTCAAATGGTGTTGCCTTTGAAACAGATAACCACGCTTATAGACTAGCCAAGAGCGTTCCCGAATCTAATACGATGTTAGGTGTATTAGCAATTGGTGCTTGTGGTATGACTTCACTTTTCAAACGCTCACAACATAAAGCGACAGTGAAAGCATAAATTTATCCAGATACCTGTTAAATAACTCTTAAGGATGTGTCTCTATGCCATGCGTAGAGACACATTTTGTTATGCATTTTTCCTCATACGTTCCCTTGATGCTCCAAGTAACAGGTGCATTTCTACGTGGCACTCAAGGCAATGATTTTATGGGATAAGCCAAAAAAAGAAGAACTTATAGCCCTTGCTAGCATTAATTACTGTAGTCAAGCCAACCGAGCGCTCATATCCAATAATCAAAAGATTATAAAATAATATTACTTTATGCCCTGCCACTTACCTTTTGCTAACAACCTGCTAGAAAAGCGTAATCCCAGAATGATAAGCTGAACAGTGGCATAAATAGGATGAAGTAATAAATGGGTGTTTATTCAACGACTCCTCATCTCTTACGGGCTGCTCGTGGTGAAGTAGTAGATCGTCCCCCTGTATGGATGATGCGACAAGCCGGACGATATATGAAAGCATATCGAGACTTAAGAGAGAAGTATCCTTCGTTTCGCGATCGCTCGGAAATTCCAGAAGTAGCAATTGAAGTTTCCTTGCAACCCTGGAGAGCTTTCCAACCAGACGGAGTAATTTTATTTTCTGATATTGTCACCCCATTACCTGGTTTGGGCATTGACATGGATATTGCTGAAGGTAAAGGGCCAATCATTCATTCACCCCTCCGCACTCAAGAACAAATAGATAGTTTACATCCTTTAGAACCAGAAGCAGCGCTACCATTTATCAAAACAATTTTGCAAGCGCTGCGTTCGGAAGTAGGCGATAAATCAACGGTATTAGGCTTTGTCGGTGCGCCGTGGACGTTAGCAGCTTATGCAGTGGAAGGAAAAGGTTCTAAAACCTACTCCATCATCAAAAACATGGCATTTTCAGAGCCGACGATATTGCATCAACTTTTAGCTAAACTAGCAGATGCGATCGCTATCTATACCCGCTACCAAATTGACTCTGGTGCTCAAGTTGTGCAAATGTTCGATTCTTGGGCGGGTCAATTAAGTCCTCAAGATTATGATACTTTTGCTCTTCCCTATCAGCAGAGAGTTTTCCAGCAAGTCAAGCAAACCCATCCCGATACACCTTTGATTTTACTAGTTAGTGGTAGTGCGGGTGTGTTGGAAAGAATGGGACAATCTGGCGCTGATATTGTCAGTGTAGATTGGGCTGTAGATATGGCAGATGCAAGAGCCAGATTGGGTAAACAAGTAAAAGTTCAAGGAAATCTTGACCCAGGCGTACTATTCGGCTCTAAACAGTTTATCCGCGATCGCATTCTTGATACCGTTCGCAAAGCTGGTAATTGGGGTCACATTCTCAATCTCGGTCACGGTGTCCTCCCAGAAACTCCTGAAGAAAATGTCGCTTTCTTCTTTGAAACCGCAAAGGAATTAAATCTTGCAGGAGTTAAGAGTTAGGAGTCATGCAATTTTAGATTTTAGATTTTGCGAAAAGTTTGAGCGGAGGTTCCCTCCGCTCAAACTTTTCAAGACAGATTTTAGACTTTGGCGTGAGCGCTCAGTCGAACGCTTTTTACTGCAATCCAAAATTCAAAATTCAAAATCTAAAATTTCCAGAGTTATAAGTTATTAGTTGAGATTCGGAACTTTTAACTTTATTTTTAACTCTTTAGTTTTAACTCCCAACATTTTAATAAATTATCTATGAGCCAGAAACGGATTTTAGTGACTGGTGCAAGCGGTTGTGTAGGTCATTATTTAACAGAAGCCTTAATTAAGGAAACAGATTGCGAACTGTATCTACTAGTTAGGAACCCAAGCAAACTGCAAGTTGATACTAATGCACGTTCAGGCATTAATGTTTTGCAAGGTGATATGCAAAATATTCGCCAGTTTGCCGATTTGCTATCTACAATTGATACGGCGGTACTCACAGCCACAGCTTGGGGCGGCGATCAGACATTTGAGATTAATGTCATCAAAACTATAGAATTGCTCGAACTGTTAGATCCAGAACGTTGCCAGCAGGTAATTTATTTTTCGACAGCTAGCGTTTTGGATCGCTATAATCAACCATTGAAAGAAGCCGGGGAAATTGGCACAGATTACATCCGTTCTAAATATGAGTGCTTAGAGAAAAAAGAACAATTAGCGATCGCACCCAAAATTACCACAGTATTTCCCACTTTAGTATTGGGCGGTGATGCCAATAAACCCTATTCTCACCTCACATCTGGCATTCCAGAAGTGACAAAATATATTAATTTAATTCGCTTTTTGGAAGCAGATGGCAGTTTACACTTTATCCACGCACGAGATATTGCCACTGTCGTGCGATATTTAATTAATCATCCTCCCGAAAGCGATCAACCACGTCGGCTTGTTTTAGGTCAAGCACCGTTAACTGCTAATCAAGCAGTGAAACAAGTTTGCGCTTATCTAGGCAAAAAGATTTACTTTCGCATTCCCATATCTATAACATTGGCTAATTTGATTATTATTCTGTTCCGCATTCGGATGGCCGCTTGGGATCGGTTTTGCATGAACTATCGGCATTTTACATACGAAAAATTCATCAATCCTGATAGTTTCGGCTTGTCAAATTATTGTGCGACCATGAGTGATGTTTTGAAAATTAGCGGTGTTGAAAAGGCTAAAAATTGATTATAGTCTGTGGCTTTTGACAAGGTTTGAAACATATTAGCAGTAAATTCTCCTAATTTAGTAGAGAGCCTCTAGAGTTTTATCCGTTAGCGGCTGGCGTTATTGAGTGTGAGTAAAGAATGGAAAATTATCTCTTTTTTATCTGCTCCCCAGTCCCTCGATTTGAGTCAAAAATATCAATGGTAAAATAAAACAACTTTAATAAAAAGTCAATAACTCTTTATTTTCGTTAGAGTGGGATAACAATCAAAGTGTGAGGATTAATACTAAATGCGAATACTGTTAGTGTATCCAATATTTCCCAAAACCTTTTGGTCTTATGAAAAAATCTTGGAGTTAGTCGATCGGAAGGTTTTATTACCACCTCTGGGTTTAGTAACAGTAGCCGCGATTTTGCCCCAAGAATGGGAATTCAAGCTGGTCGATCGCAACATCCGCTCTGCAACAGAAGCAGAATGGGCGTGGGCAGATATAGTAATTCTCTCTGCGATGATTGTCCAGAAACAAGATTTACTTGAGCAAATTCAGGAAGCAAAAAAACGTGGCAAGTTAGTCGCAGTTGGCGGCCCTTACCCCACCTCTGTACCTCATGAAGTTGAAAATGTTGGCGCAGATTTTCTCATTCTGGATGAAGGAGAAATCACCCTACCCATGTTTATTGAGGCAATTAAACGGGGTGAAACTTTTGGGACTTTCCGCGCCACAGAAAAACCTGATGTCACAAGCACACCAATACCCCGCTTTGATTTATTAGAATTGAACGCTTATGACATGATGTCGGTGCAGTTTTCGCGCGGGTGTCCTTTCCAGTGCGAATTTTGCGACATTATTGTTCTCTACGGGCGCAAACCGCGTACCAAAACCCCAGCCCAACTGTTAGCAGAGTTAGATTATCTCTACGAATTGGGTTGGCGGCGGGGTGTGTTTATGGTGGATGATAACTTTATTGGCAACAAGCGAAATGTAAAATTGTTGCTCAAAGAGTTAAAAGTCTGGATGGCAGAACACAAATATCCCTTCCGATTTGACACGGAAGCTTCAGTTGACTTGGCGCAAGACACAGAAATGTTGGAGTTGATGGTTGAGTGTGGTTTCTCGGCGGTGTTTTTGGGAATCGAAACGCCGGATGAGGATAGTTTGCAAATGACCAAGAAGTTTCAAAATACTCGCAGTTCTCTTACTGAAGCAGTGCAAACCATCATTAAAGCGGGATTGCGCCCAATGGCTGGGTTTATTATTGGGTTTGATGGCGAAAAAGCAGGTGCAGGCGATCGCATTGTCCGTTTTGCTGAACAAGCAGCAATTCCCTCAACAACTTTTGCCATGTTACAAGCGTTACCTAATACTGCCCTTTGGCATCGCCTGAAAAAAGAAGGGCGACTGCGGGAAAATCAAGATGGCAACATCAACCAAACAACATTAATGAACTTCCTGCCCACCCGTCCCCTCGAAGAACTTGCCAGAGAATATATTGAAGCCTTCTGTACTTTATACGACCCTACACAGTATTTAGACCGTACCTATCGCTGTTTTTTGATGATGGGCTTGCCAAGTTGGAAAGCTCCAGGAAAAATGCCAGAGTGGGTAGTTGTAAAAGCGTTGCTGATTGTGATTTGGCGACAAGGCATCAAACGAGAAACCCGCTGGAAATTCTGGCATCATTTGTTCAGTATTCTCAAGCGTAACCCTGGAGTTATTGAGCATTACATCTCTGTTTGCGCCCACAACGAGCATTTTCTAGAGTATCGCCAAATTGTGCGCGATCAAATTGAAAGTCAGCTAGCCGATTATTTAGCACAAGGCGCAGAAAAGCCTTATATCTTAGTGAAAGAAAAAGCTGAGGAAAAAGCGGAAGCGGTAGTTAGTTAAGGTTGTTAATGGGTAATAGTAAATAAATTACTTATTACCCGTTCTCAATTAAAATTATACAAATTCAATTAATAGTCGTTGTCAGCCACACAAATGCCTTTACATTTAATACCATTGGTAACGGTGCGCTGACAATGAGAACATAGAACTTTTTCATTTTCTGTTTCTTGATTTATCTTTAAATTAGTACTTGCCTGTAATTTTTCTTTTTCGGTTTGGATTTTTAGAGTCATAGTTAAAAGCTGTTTAATTACTTAGAACTTTTATCAAATATTGTGTCAATGTAAACGCATCTACACCCAATTCGCTACGCTCTTGGGCGGCTATTATACCTGCTTGGGAATGCCACCATGCAGCAGTTGCCACAATATCTTCTACGGGAATCTGTTTAGTTGCTGCTTGCGCCAACAATCCACCTAGTAGGCCAGTTAACACGTCACCGCTACCGCCACGGGCTAAGGCGGGTGTGCTGTCAGGAACAATCCAAACAGTACCTTGAGGGTTGGCGATCGCAGTTCTCGCCCCTTTCAACAACACTATCGCCTCACTTTGCGCGGCTGCTTCCCTTACTGCTTGCACCCTGTCATGTTTGGCATCGGGGACATCAGGAAATAATCGCTCAAATTCGCCAGTGTGGGGTGTGAGTACGGTTAATGCTTGGCGTTTTTTTAGTGTGGCGATCGCTCCCATTTGTGCCAAGATATTTAAACCATCGGCATCGAGAAGCAAAGGGCGATCGCTTTCTATTACTTGTTGCACAATGGGCGTAGCATCTCTTGTTAAACCAGGGCCACAGGCGATCGCATTAAAGGAACTCAGATCGGTGTTTTCTGATAATTGCAGGTGGGCGATCGCTCCACTTTCCGTCTCTGGGCAACCGATAATTAGCGCTTCTGGTAAGTGTGACACCAAAAGAGATTTTAGCGATTCGGGTACGGCAATCGAAAGCATCCCGATACCACTAGCCCTAGCACCCAAACCAGTTAAAATTGCTCCACCTGCATAGCGCTGCGAACCGCAAATCAGCAGTAAATGTCCTTCTTTATATTTGTGAGTAACTGCTGGACGGGGTAAAGGTAAAGTAGTAAGTGCCTTTGCTCGTGTAATAAGTTTAATTTTAGGTGTATCTTTGAGAACGGCTTCTACATCAGCCAAAGGAATATCAAAATCGATTAACTCAGCTTTACCAAGATACTCCAATGCTTGATCTTGCAAAAAAGCGAGTTTCCATAAACCTAAGCAAAATGTGTGAGTAGCGCGAATGGCAGTTCCCAATACTTCGCCTGTGTCGGTGTGTAAACCTGAAGGTAAATCGATACTATAAATCGGTACAGGCAATTCATTTAGCTGATTAATTGCAGAGGCGATGGGATCGGTCAGGTTTCTTTCTAAACCAAATCCAAACAAGCCATCAATCAACAAATCAGAATCTGGTAGTTGCTCAATTGTTTGATAAATTGGAATGCCCAAACTCTCGGCATACTGCAAGTGCTGCGAAGTTAATTCCTTAAGCTTAGAAAAAGGAGAATAAATCCAAACCTCATACCCGCCAAAGTATAATTCACGGGCTACCACTAAAGCATCGCCACCATTATGACCGGGGCCGACAAGAATTCCCACACGAGATCCCCTTAACAAAGGGGTGTTTGAAAGAATCTCTGAAATGCGACGAGCAATTAATCCCGCCACCTTTTCCATCAAAGCAACTACAGGCATTCCCGCTGCAAAGATCCGCTTTTCAATATCGCGCATCTGCCCAGCAGTCACTACCACTTGCGAAAATTGTTCTTGCCTATCTTGCATTAGTCCTGAGTGGTGAGTTATTAGTTCAGGCTAACTGAAAGTTTAGCAAAATTGACTCAATATTCCACCCAAAAAGTTACAAACCAATTTCCTACGTCTTCAAGAATGCCGAGTGCGTCTAGTCCGTACTCCTCAAACAGGGGGAGCAAATCGGTGACGGCAGTGTTATCTAAACTGCTGTAACCGCGAGGTCATACCAATTTTAAAAAAATGCGACAAATAGACCATTTGTAGAGACGCGATAAATCGCGTCTTTACCCAAAGATGTGTTGCTTTGGCTGAAAGCTAGATACCATTAGATTCGGCGTGTTTACTGTTCGGGAGTGCCAAAATGTCTAAACAGCTGGGTCAAAAAATTACCCCTACACCAATATCAAATGATATCAGTGTAGTGGATTTGATCGATCAATACTTCACTGCTTACAACTCAGCGCGGTTGCGGGAAATCTGCCAACTACTGAGTCACGATATACTAACAGAAGGTGTCACAGTGGGAGTTAGCCTTTCTGGTGCGATGACGCCAGCAGGATTTGGGGTTTCAGTGCTTGCACCCTTAATTCGCAACGGCTTTATTGACTGGATGATTAGCACTGGTGCAAATCTTTACCATGATATGCACTATGGTTTGGGTTTTGAACTCTTCGCTGGTAATCCGTTTTTAGATGATGTGAAACTGCGTCAAGAAGGCACGATCCGCATTTATGACATTATCTTTGGTTACGATGTGCTGCTAGAAACTGATGCGTTCATCCGTAAGATTCTTCAAGGAGAAGCGTTTCAAAAGCGGATGGGAACGGCTGAGTTTCACTATTTACTAGGTAAATATGTCCGAGAAGTAGAAAAGCAATTGGGTGTGCAGCATTCCTGCTTGATAGCTACAGCTTATGAATATGGCGTACCAATTTATACGTCTTCTCCAGGAGATAGCTCAATTGGGATGAACGTGGCGGCTTTAGCATTGGAAGGTTCGCAGTTGGTGATCGATCCATCAATTGACGTGAATGAGACAGCAGCGATCGCATATAATGCCCGTGAATCAGGAGGAAAAAGTGCGGCTGTAATTCTTGGTGGCGGTAGTCCTAAAAACTTTTTGCTACAAACCCAACCGCAACTTCACGAAGTCTTGGGGTTAGAAGAACGAGGACACGATTACTTTGTGCAGTTTACCGATGCACGTCCAGATACAGGCGGTTTATCTGGGGCGACTCCTTCGGAAGCTGTTAGTTGGGGTAAGATTGACCCGGATGAGTTACCTAACACAATCGTTTGTTATACCGATAGCACGATCGCTCTACCACTGGTGAGTGCGTATGTGTTGAACAAATGCCAGCCTCGTCCTCTGAAGCGTATATACGACAGGCGAGAAGCCATTCTGGATAAACTGCAAAAAGACTATCTAGCAGCCAAAACCCAACCATCGGATCGGATTCCAGCAGCAGTTGCTGAAAGTGCTTCACAGCAAACAGCAACTTATCCCTGTGGTCGGCTGATTCCGAATACTCACTAAGGGAATAGGCAGGGGAGCAGGGGGGCAGGGGAGACAAGGGGACAAGGGGACAAGGGGGAATTATAGAACAAGTCTCTCCCTTGTCTACCTTGTCTCTTCTCCATGCCCAATGCCCTCATTTCTTCTGTCCAATCAACAAATAAGTTATCATCTTCCCTTTGCCTTTAACTTCAATTTCCCCTCGTTTTTCAAATATAAATTCATTACATAAGCACTTATAAGTATTTTCTGTAACCTGGATTTTACCCGTAATCCCTTGGGATTCTATACAGCTAGCGATGTCTACTGTGTCTTTACAGAGTTCATTAGTAAACTTGTTCGGGTCAATTACTCCCGCTACTACCGAACTACTATGGATGCCGATGCGGATACTGAAATTTTGGTTATTCTCAGTATTAAATAGAGCGATCGCAGTTTGCATATCCAGTGCCATCAGAGCGATCGCTTCTGCACGACCTTGGCGGTGTGTAGATAAGCCACCAACCACCACATAAGCATCGTTAATGGTTCTGATTCTCTCTAAACCGTATCGTTCGGTGAGGCGATCGAAAACTAAGAAAATTAGGTTGAGTAAGTTCAGCAGTTGAATTGCACTCATAGAAGTAGCAATTTCGGACAAACCACCGATATCTGCAAATAAAACTGTGACATCAGCAAAGTCTATACTATCTGGTTGTTCTTTCACCTCTCTATAAATTGTGACTGGCAAAATATTCAGCAATAAACGTTCGGTTTCTTTCTGCTGATAGCGAAGTGCTTTTTCTGCTGCTACTCGCTGGCTTACATTGTGAAAAATGCCACGAATCGCAACCGGATGACCTTCCACAAATTTGCAATTAATATTACCTTCCAAAAAAATTGGTTGCCCGTCTTTAGTAACGAATCTAGTTGTTATTTGCCCAAGCTTTTCTCCTGATAACACGCGATAAAATCTTTGTAAACTACTTTGTTTAAACTCTGGATGTATAATATCGAAAATACTCATATTCACAATTTCAGCTTCACTATATCCCAAAGTTTCTCGCCATGCACGATTGACATACAAAAAACGACCAGATGGATTGACAGATTGAATCAAGTCATTCGCATTTTCAAATAAATCTCGATATCTCTCTTCACTTTCTACAAGAGCATCTTCTGCTTGTTTGCGTTTAATAAATTGGGCAATTTGGCTACCAATAGAACCCATCATCTGCAATAGGTCTTTATCTTTTGGTAGTAAATCACGGCTAAAGAAAACCATCACTCCTAAGATTTCACTATCGTCTAAAATTGGGAAGCCAAAAGCTGCGTGCAATCCAGCCTCCGCCGCTGGTAGCGATCGCCTTTTATCTCCATCTACTGTGATATCTTTAATCCACAAAGGCAAACGTCTGATCCAAATTCGACCAGGCAGTCCAACACTAGGTGTATAAGTAGTTTGCCAGGTAATTGCTTTAAACTCTCGGACAGAAACTAATCGACTTGACCAAATTTCCACACACCTTAGTACTGCATTGAGACTATCTCCTTGTACCGAAGTGCCAATATATTGGCTTGGTGTCCAAAGTTCACCTAAATCCCATCCCAAGTTTTGACAAATCGACTGCAAAATTTGTGGAATTCCCTGTTTTATGCTCTGTGATTCTGATAATATGCGGGTAATAGAATACTGGATACTTGTACGCTGTTCCCGGCGTTGCCAAGCAGTAATATCACGCCCAATGTAGACTATATCTTCTAGTCCTTCTGTTTTTTTTGAAATCACTGAGCAAGAAAAAGCAATCAACAGTTTTTCTCTAGTTTTGGTTCGACAAACTACTTCTATATTTTGATAATTACGCTTTAAATAGCAATTTTGATAAATTGCTTTAATTAAAATTTGATCATCATCAAGGATTAGTGATATGGGTTGATTTATTAATTCTTTTTCCTCAAAACCGAATAATTCTTGAGCAGCATGATTTACTTTCTTGATTTTTCCAGAATTACTGGTTACTAACAAAGCATCTGCTATTGAAGTAATTACTTGTTCCATGTAATTTCTGTATGAGATTAAAGTACTTGATAGCAGATTCGCTTTCTTAGCTTACTGCACTAATTTTTGCTTAATAATATTTTTAATTTTAATCCTATGTGGTATTGTTAGATTAGTATTCCAACTAACATATTGCCGTAAACACCTGTGATTAGTTTAACTATCTTGAAAGTTAATTTTTCAAGATAGCGCGATCGCCAGTATCTGGGAAATTTCAAACCCGTCATGTTATAAGAGAGTGGCAATAACCCAGCTACAGACTTGCCACTCTCTTATTCTTCAATTCCATCTATGAAGTTTATGACTGTGCGCTGGCTGCAATCTGATTCCAGGCTTTGATTACTGTCTGTAAATTCTTTGGCAGGTTATTTTGAGAAATATCGTTGTATTGAACCGTACCTTCTTGGCTGGTGAGGGTGAAGGTGATATAATCAGCAGCACCACTGGGGGCTGGGTAACTCAAATTCCGAAATTTACTAAACTGAGAACGTTTTAGCGATCGCACAAATTGTTGTACCTGTTGCACCGAAACACGGCGAACACTACGTTCAGAATCATTGGCATCACCAATCCGCACGCGAATCAGTCTCCCATCTTTGAGTAAAACAGTCTCATAGGTTCTGCCAGCAAAACCCCCACTGGAGATTTGGCGAAATACTATATCTCGATCTAACGGTGGTGGTAACTCACTGGCTGGAATTTGCACAGGCTTCAGTGTAGTTTCGTTAGCCTTTTGATTCAGCCTGAGTGCGGAACCTGTTTGATTGGTATGATAAACCAAGGTTTGGTCAACTGCACCGACAACCACCCGCCAGCCTGATACTAAAGCTTGGGTACAGAATTCATCAGCATTAGCTAATTCTAAACAGCTATCTCTCCAGGTTTGCTGTTGAGCCTCAATAATGGTTAACTGAGAAATTGGCTGTTGCAAACGTCTGGATGCGGCTTGTAAAACCGCATTTTTTACAGATGTAGGTAATTTATCTGGCAGATTTTCTGAGGGATTGTTTGCCGAAGCCAAACGTAGCGATCGCCCATTGTTATTGGTATGATAAATCCAGTTTTCTTTGCCATTAGATACCACAATCCGCCAACCAGGAACTAAGGCTTGCGTACAGAATTCATCAGCTTGAGGCAGTTCCAAGCAACCATTACGCCAAGTCTGTTGCTTGTAGTCAATAATTTGCAATTGTCTAGTAGAAATTCCCTGCCTGCGGGCTAAATCTCGCAGTACCGCATTAGCTACTGGACGTGGCAAGCGGTTTGGTTTAATATTGTCTTTAAGAACTTCATTGCTTGTTTCTAGAGATAAATTCGCAGAAGCGCCCGTCGCGCCTTTGACAAGTGTTAAACCGCTAGTAACAGACAAAATACCAGTCAAAATCAAAGCAGTGAAAATTCGCGCTTGATTGGTGTTCAAGTAGTTTTTCAGCATAATTTTCATAGTAAGATAAAACAAAGAAATAGTATCCAGCCACGAATAGACAAAAAAGTATATAATTCCAGAACTTCATCAGTTGGAATTAGTTTAGTATCTATGTTGTCAGAGAGATATAAAGACAGACGCTGATATACTGTTTGTTTGTTCCTGATACAAATTTTGAGAAAAATCCACTCAATCAAAACGCTCTATAGTTCTACAGCAATCAACTAATAACTCAAAAGCTCAAGCTTCATTAAATAGCTGGATTGTGCAATTCACTCTAAATTCTGACTCCTGACTCCTGAATTATGTTTGATAAATCCATCAAATTTGCCAGCTTGTAAACTATCCGCGCTCCAACATTACCATCCCACTCTGCATCACCGACTTCGCAAATATCAAAGCCAATAATTTTTCTTCCACTATTGACCAATTCTCGGAATAGACAAAATGTTTGCTCTAATTCCAACCCACCAGGAACAGGAGTACCCGTACTCGGACAAAGTTTTGGATCTAAACCATCTACATCAAAGCTAATATAAACATACTCAGGTAAATGACTGATAATTTCTCGGCATAAATCAATCCAAGTTATGCCAGAGTAAAGCTTTTGCTTAATAGCTGGGTCGTAATAAGCAATAATCCGACTATCAGATTGGTCAATCATTTGTACTTCATCATGACTAATATCACGCAAACCTACCTGCACTAACTTAGAAATTTGCGGTATTTTCATCGCATTAAACATAATCGATGCATGAGAAAACTCGAATCCCTCATAAGCATCGCGTAAATCTGCGTGGGCATCAATATGCAAAATCCCATAGTTTGAGTATTTAGTTGCTAATGCTTGGAAATAACCTAAAGGCGAACTATGATCTCCGCCAATCACTGCAACTCGCTTACCATTATTAATTGCTGCCTGACAATTTTCAAACAGCCATTGATTAACTCGTTGACCAGCCTGATTAATTTCTGTTAGGACAGATGTTAAATCTGGTGTATCTGAAAGTTGTTTACCTTGGGCTAATCGCCCGATAATTTTTGCTGCCAAAGCACGGTAGTATGTATTCTTCTCTAAAATATCTTGGGAAATTTCTTCCATAAAAATTCCCTGCTTCCAGCCATCAGAGTGATCAAAATCGAACAAATCTAATTGAGTCGAAGCATCTAGAATTCGCTGTGGGCCATTAGCAGTACCAGCACCATAAGAAACAGTGACTTCCCACGGCACACCAAAAACAATCAAGTTTGCAGACTCATAATCGCAGGGCAAACCTAAGAGGTTGCCATTTATTTCACCTACGCTGCTGGGATTGTAGTCTTTTAATTGATTACTCATTGAGTATATTCTAGATTTATGTAGATAGACAGCAGGCCGCCTAGTGGACATCTGCATTGTAATCAAAATTTTTCACAGGCGGTAAACTGCTTCAAAGGATGAATAGGAAAAACCCACGAGTATACAGGTCACTTCAGCATAGTTTATCAGGTACAGGGGATAGTTTTTCTTTCCTGTGTCCTTGTTAACTCCCTACTTAACCCGCTTAACTTCAAATCCTCGTAACCCTTCCGGTTCCTCATATTCAACCACAACATCTTTAACTACAGCAGCAGGTGGCCCAGAGTGACACCAGCGAACCATGTTATCTACAACCTCTCGCACCCCTTCAAAAACTGCCTCTACTCGATTATCAGGGAGATTCCGCACCCAACCAGTTAATCCCAATTGCCTAGCTGTATCGACAGTGGAATAGCGGTAGCCCACTCCTTGGACTCGGCCAGAAATGAATACATGGGCGCGGATAATCTTTGGCAGTGCTGTAGAATTCTGCATAAACTGGTCTAATCTTTATGATTCCAGTCTACCTAGTTTGTGTATACACAATCTATTTTTTACTTCAACGACGCAAATTTCATTTCAGTCTTTCTTAAAACCTACTAGTTTTTGTACATTTACAGCGCTTTTCAAGTAATTGGACTACCCTACTCTCCATCCAAGCCGTAGTCTAAATACTTGAAAACTGTTGTAATTTAATCAGTAGTCAGTTTTTCTACTTGGAATTTTGAATTGTTTATGTCTAACCTGCCACCACTTAATACAGAAACAATTTGGGCAATTCTTGACGATAAACTTGATGATGCCACAGTCAACCAGTTGCTATGGCATTGTTTAGGCTATCGCTATGACTTTGCAATTGCACAATGGGACACTAACCAAGTTGCAGCAGAATGGCATAATGAGTACCCACAACCACCAGATTTTATTGCATCTCGCCCCGCAACTGTCAAGTTGACTCGTTCCATTCCTGCTGAAAATAAACAAATGCTAAAAGAAAAACTGGGTTTCAAAGGTTACAAAATTGGAGAATTTGGGCCTCGACAAACTCGCAGGGCGACGGCGGCGAATTGGTTATTAAGTTATCTCCAACAAGCTAACAACAAAAAAGATTAATTTTGCAGTAGATATTTTGGAGAAAAGCAGCCTGATTTTCCTAAATATCTACTGTATTTCAATATGATAAAAACCTTATTTTATTTAAAACCTTTTATTTGCTAAAAAAAGAATTACAAGATAGTGAATTTAGATTTTAGCCAATAACTAAATATTATAAACAGCTAACAATCAAAAAACTTCAGTTAAGTTTTATAAAAAAAAACAAATTATTCCTGAAGATAGAAGCACTCGCAATCTAATTATTTCTCTAGAGCTATTTGCAAATTCAATTGAGCATCAGAAAATATTTTTATCAACCCCTGATATTATAAACACTTCTATGGCAAAGCCAATTGAATTTAATTTATTTGCACCTTATAACAAAGAAGCCGCATTAATTGGTTCCTTTTCTGATTGGCAAGAAATTCCAATGGAAAGAGGTGAAGATGGTTATTTCCGCACAAGTGTTGAACTAGAAGATGGCGTTTATAAATATAAATTCCGCGTTCAGTCAAATTCATGGTTTTTGGAACCAGAGCAATGGGTTGATGTTACAGATCCTTATGCAACTGATATAGATGAACAAAGTGGAAAAGATGATGGTGTTATCCGGGTTAAAGATGGGAAAAGGATTACCGATACTTATGTTTGGCAACATGATGATAAACCTTTACCTGCTGACCGCGAATTAGTAATTTATGAATTGCACGTTGGTGACTTTTCTGGTGGCGAGGACGATCCTTATGCACGAGGTAAATACAAAAACGTCGTTGAAAAGTTAGACTATTTATCTGAACTAGGAATTAATGCTATTGAGTTGATGCCACTTAAAGAATACCCTGGTGATTATAGTTGGGGTTATAATCCCCGCCACTTCTTTGCAACAGAATCAAGTTATGGTTCTACTGCTGAGTTAAAAAATTTGATTGATGAGTGTCATGGTAGAGGTATTCGTGTAATTCTTGACGGAATTTACAACCACTCAGAAGCATCTGCTCCCTTAACACAAATTGATCACGATTATTGGTATCATCACGAACCTCGTGACCCTGATAATAATTGGGGGCCTGAGTTTAATTATGAACATTATGATGAAAAATTAGATATTAAGCCAGCCTGGAAATTTATTGGTGACACAATTCGTTTTTGGATTGGAGAATATCATCTTGATGGTATTCGTTATGATGCGGCGCGGCAAATTGCTAACTATGACTTTATGCACTGGATTGTTCAGGAAGCCAAAAACACTGCTAGCATGAAGCCTTTTTATAATGTTGCTGAACACATTCCTGAAACTCCCAGCATTACCAATGTAGACGGGCCAATGGATGGTTGCTGGCATGATAGTTTTTATCACTGCATTCTAGAACACATTTGTGGTGATACATTTGATTTAGAGCGTTTAAAAGATGTGATTGACTGCAAGCGTCAAGGCTTTTTGGGTGCCATCAATGTAGTAAATTATCTTACCAACCACGACCATAATCATATCATGGTTGAACTGGGGAACCGTGAGATTTTTGACGAAGAAGCATTTCGGCGGGCTAAATTAGGAGTAGCCATCCTAATGACTGCTGTTGGTGTGCCTTTAATTTGGATGGGAGAGGAATTTGGCGAGTATAAACCTCAACAACCTGAATCTGCCAAAATTGATTGGACGTTGTTAGGTAACGATTTAAATCGTGGTTTATTTGAATCATATAAAGGCTTAACCAACCTGCGTAAAAGCAATCATGCTCTCTACACAGAAAATATTGATTTTATCCACGAAAATCCTGAAGCAAAAGTATTAGCTTATACTCGTTGGAATGATGAAGGTTCTCGTGTAGTCGTAATTGCAAATTTCTCAGAAAACTTCCTAGGTGAGTATCATGTTCCTAACTTTCCTAGTGCTGGTACATGGCACGAGTGGACAGGCAATTATGATGTCGAAGCTAGTGACGATGGCATCATAATCGATTTAGGACCACACGAAGCTAAAGTGTTTGTATGGCAGTAATGATATACATTACTACTCACTCAGCAGTCTAATAGCAAAGAAAAGGGGTAAATATTTCCCCTTTTTCAGTTGTATTTTATTGAGTACAGTCTAATTAGAAATTTGTCAAGCATAAAATAAGCTATTTTAAAATTTCATCGGTTTGTGTTAGACTTTTGAGTTGAAGTGCGTCTATAGAATTGCCAAAGCATCCCTATGCACAACAAATTATTTAATACTGATATCGATAACGCTAACATTGAGAACGATCGCATTTTATTAACTCCCAATGAAGTAAAGTCAAAATTACCTTTGACACAATTAGCCGAGCAAAGAGTTTTAGCATATAGACAGGAAATAGAACATATCCTGAATTTTCAGGATCGCAGGAAATTTATAGTAGTTGGGCCATGCTCAATCCACGATCCAAAAGCAGCACTCGAATATTCTCACAGATTAAAAATATTATCCGAGCGAGTCAAGGATAAGTTGCTACTAATTATGCGAGTGTATTTTGAAAAACCAAGAACAACCGTAGGCTGGAAAGGTTTAATTAATGATCCAGATATGGATGATTCTTTCCATGTAGAGAAAGGTTTATTAATTGCACGAGAGCTATTATTAAAAATTACAGAGTTAGGATTACCTGCTGGCACGGAAGCACTAGATCCAATCATACCTCAATACATCAGTGAACTGATTACATGGTCTGCCATTGGCGCACGCACAACAGAATCACAAACCCACCGGGAAATGGCAAGTGGGCTTTCGATGCCTGTAGGTTTTAAAAACGGTACTGACGGCAATATTCAAGTAGCTTTGAATGCCCTACAATCAGCCAGAAACCCGCATAATTTTCTGGGAATTAATCAAAAGGGACAGGTGAGCGTCTTTCAAACTAAAGGTAATGACTACGGTCACGTAATTTTAAGAGGTGGTAGTCAACCCAACTTCGATCCAGCAAATGTCAAACAGGTAGAAGAGAAATTAAAAAAGGCAAATTTACCACCGAGAATTGTTATCGACTGTAGCCACGGTAATACCAATAAAGATTATAAATTACAAGGTACTGTCTTGGAAAATATTATTCAGCAAATAGTCGATGGTAATACATCAATTGTTGGCATGATGCTAGAATCGCATTTGTATGAAGGTAGTCAACCAATTACTGGTAAAGAAGAATTAAAATACGGTGTTTCTGTAACTGATAAATGTATTAGCTGGGAAGAAACCGAAAAAATTATTTTGGCTGCTCACGAAAAACTTAAGTGAGAAGTCAGAATTCTAAACTCAGGATGCAATCAATGGGGGATTTAGAGGATGTTTGTCAAGTATGAAAGTATAATAAAAAACCCGCTTTCATTCCTCTCCCCGTTTCGGCTACGGTATACACACAAATCGAAAAACCTGCTTCACATTAGCTATTAATTTGGTATGGTATGTTATGGACTTTAGTCCTAACGCGCCGAAAATCTCTGACTATGCGTTACACTGACGCGATAACACGCCCTACAAAACTCAAAAAAACCCTCAAGTGGTTGTGTCAAGTTCTATCTATCGAGAGAAGATTTTAATATTTTTACTGTTGCGTCAGTTTACCACAGGGTACGGAAGTTCATTTGTACTAAATCAGTAGGAGTCAAAATTCCTAACTGAAAAGCTGCTGACTGGCATCTTTTAAGATATACCTAAGATAGATGTAATAATATCTAATATATGCTAATTACTCAATATTACCAACTGAAGGATTGAAAATTAGGATTTTTCTACATAGAATTAAAAATCTAAAATTAAAAATTGGTAACACTGATGGTTAGGAGTGTTAAAGTTTCAAGAAATTCACCCAAACTATTCAGCGGGTATTCATGCTGAAGAAACTACAGAAAAAGCAAATTTCGATAATTGCTGGTGCGGCACTGTTTGCCTTTTTAACGGGGGCAATGGTATCAGCACCCGAAATTGGTAAGTCTCTGGGAAAATGGCTCAAACTGAGTCAGAATCAAGCAGAGCAAAAATCGGACGGTAGTGTTACTCAATCAGCCGTCTTTGGGCTGATTGAGCAATCGCTGCCAGAACGGGCGGCAAAACTGGCTGCGATCGCTCAAGAATCGCGATCGCCAGATCGGAATCGCGCTCGTTATCTTTTGGCGAGTGATTACATTGAAAGAACCCAAGGGCAAAAAGCTCTGGTTTTACTCCAAGGACTAGAGAAAGATTATCCCATCCTCGCGCCCTACATTTTGCTCAAACAAGCCCAGGCAGAGGATTTGCTGGGCGAGGACGGCAAAGCTTCGGATCTCAGGCGAGAGGTGCTGAAACTGTATCCCAAAGAACCGGCGGCTGTGAAAGCGCTATATCTAATTGCTCAACCAAAGCAACAAGAAACTGCGATCGCTCAATTTCCTTCCAATCCTCTAACTTGGGAAATTATCCGCAAACGCTTGCAAGAAAATCCCAATCAGCCACAATTACAATTGATTTTGGCTAAATATGCCTACGATCAACCAGGCATAGTGGGCGTTTTGGATCAGTTAGTAAAACAGCCTAATCTCAAACCCGAAGACTGGGAACTCATTGGTACTAGCTATTGGGAAAATAATCAATTTCCCAAAGCGGCGAATGCTTACGCCAAAGCACCCAAAACATCGCGCAACCTCTACCGAACTGCACGAGGCTTACAGGTGGGAGGCAAAGATAAAGAAAAAGCGATTGCCACCTATAAACAATTAGTGCAGCAATTTCCCAATAGTGAGGAAACTGGGACGGCACTACTGCGGTTAGCAGAAACCGCAAAAACACCTAAAGACGGCTTACCGTATCTTGAGCAAGTAATTAGTAAATTTCCCAAACAAGCTGCTACTGCACTCGTACAAAAAGCCAAAACTCTCCAAACTCTCAAGGATCAAAAGTCAGCTAGCGCGGCATGGCAATTACTCATAGGTAAATACGGCAACTCTGATGAAGCAGCAGAATACCGTTGGAAAACCGCCCAAGATAAAGCCGAAGCCAAAGATTACGTCGGTGCTTGGCAATGGGCAGAACCAATCGTCACTAATAACCCTAATAGTATTTTGGCTCCAAGAGCGGGCTTTTGGGTAGGTAAATGGGCAGCTACACTGGGGAAACAGCAAGAATCTAAAACTGCTTATGAGTATGTGATTAGCCAGTTTCCCTACTCTTACTATGCATGGCGAGCCGCGACAATGTTAGGGCTAAATGTCGGCAATTTTGACAACGTGCGCGTGATGAACCCGGAAGTAATCGCAGCCCAGCGTCCATTACCGCCTGCTGGTTCTGAAACTTTTAAAGAATTGTATCTGCTAGGTCAAGACCGTGATGCCTGGTTACAATGGCAAACAGAATTTCAGAACAAAATTCAGCCAACGGTAGCAGAGCAATTTACCGAAGGGTTAATGCGGCAGGCAAGGGGAGAAAATCTCATCGGAATTGATGAAATTTCTAAATTGGAAGACCGGGAAATACCAGCCGAACTTGCCCAGTATCAGACTTTGAGTAAACAAATCACCTACTGGCAAGCGCGTTATCCATTTCCTTATCTGCGAGAGATTAAAAAGTGGTCTATTGACCGTAAACTTAATCCTCTACTAGTAACTGCTTTGATGCGTCAAGAGTCACGGTTTGAACCAAAAATCAAATCTGTCGCTAATGCTACTGGTTTAATGCAACTGTTGCCGAGTACGGCTAAATGGATCGCCCCACAAATCAAGGTGGATTTTAAAACAATCAACTTAGAAAATCCCAATGATAACGTCATGCTGGGTACATGGTATTTGGGTCATACCCACGATCAATATAACAATAACTCCTTACTGGCGATCGCTAGTTACAATGCTGGCCCTGGTAATGTCTCCAAATGGTTGCAAACTCTAACTACAAAAGATCCAGATGAGTTTGTTGAAGAAATTCCTTTTGATGAAACTAAAAACTATGTGCGGCAAGTATTTGGCAACTACTGGAATTATCTGAGGCTTTACAACCCTGAGATTTCTGGCATAGTAACAAAATATTCTGTTCAACACCCACAGCTATCGGTGCGATAACTTTAAAAAGTTATGAGTTGTGAGTGTTGAATTTAAGCAATACTCAGCACTCTGCCATACCACTATAAATATCGCAGTAGTTCTTGCGTAGGGCAGTATTCCTCTAGCCTTCTGCCTTACGCAAGAACTACCTCTTTTGTTAAATACTTGTTGAATGACTAGAGTCATTATAGAGATTTGGATAAATAGACCAATTGTCAGGCTTTTGAGACTGCAATTCCCAGATATCGCGTTTTTCTAGTTCTCGATCCGCTAATAACTGTAGATGATCTGGTAATTTACTTGTTTGCCAAATAGACCAAATTTCTTCACTAAATAATTCTTTTTCAATTTTTCCAGAAAACATGATTTGACCTCCACTAATGCTCAATTTTAAGTTTAGTAACTCCTAATTTCGGAAAGACGAAGTAACAAAATTGTCATTCTTCATTCTTTCGCTATCTTTAAAATACAGGTAGTATTCGCCTGAAATACTGTTTATTAAGAAAATCTCCAACTTGTGCATAGTTAAGTAACTTTTTATTGCTGACTGTGAAGGCAATAATCCGTTGACAAAAGGCGATCGCACGAGCATCATCATCACCAATTTGTCTACTCAAAATTAAATGCTCTCTCAGAGTCAGTGGGCAATTTGTTGCGGCCCATAAATATTTTGGCTGACTGTTCTCTAATACCAAGCTTTACTGAGAAAAGCACAACCACTAGTAGCAATGACAACTGCTCCGCTCGAACTGTCCAGCGTTTATGAAGTCTACCCGCAGGGGATTCACCTGTTTAGCGACAATGGCATTAGATATATTGGGTTAAGGGTTATTGGTGTAGATAATTTGGTCTTTCCAGACGCGATAAATTGCGTCTCTACATCTGGGTTTTGGGTTTATCTGAACTGTATTGACCTATAGTTTTTTGCAAAAAAGAATCGAGCAAGGAGATTGTAGACAATCTCCTTGCTCGATTAAAACTTAACGAAATAAGTATTTGTTGGTAATTTTTGGGCAGTTCCTACATTTGTAGCTAAGTCATTGATTTTATTATCTGTTTTGATTACTGCAAACTTATCAGTAAATAGCAATACTTCACCATTTCCCGGTGTTACCCAAGCGTCCCGAGTCATTAGGTTTTTGGGCACAACTAAAAGAGACGCATCTCCACGGTAAGGCGAGATCGGTCTACCCATGAAGGTTTGTTTATCTCTATTGGCGATCGCATAAGCAGCAGAAGAACCCACAAAAATTTTACTGCCATCTGAGTAAATAGTTTTAGGGAAATTGCTACCGCCGTCTCCCATCCCCGCAGTTGTTGGCCTTCTGGGAAAACTTAGCTGTCCGCGCTCGACAGTAAAATTAGTCAAATTAACAGTTCCTATATATACTTTTGTTTCATCACGTGTCTGTGCAGGGTTGGTATAGGTGTCTGTAACGATCAAAGTCTTTGTTAATAAGTCTTTGCCATTCCACCTGTAGATTGAGTTACCTCCATAAACTGAACCGAGGACATAAAGCTTGTCTTCAAAAATATGTAATCGGTTAAGTCTTGTGTCTGCCATGTCGTTAGCAAGATCGGCAGAATTGTAACCCCAAAGCTTACCTTGGTTATTTCCTGCTAAATTTGCCAAAGCAAATATTTTTGCTCCATCGAAAACCATCCGGTAAAGAAAAGCTATCTGGACGGGAATACCTAACCTCTTTTGTTGCTGGTAACCACTAGTGTAGAGATAGCCATTTTTATACTCAAAATCCATTACCTCAGTTACGCCATAACTCTGTTTAGCTTTAAAGTTGAGGTTTTTGTCATAAATTGATAGAGTATTTGCAGACTGGTAAATAATCCAATTTTGCAAAAATTTCACCCGTGTCTTTGAATTAGCTGTGTTGCTAACTATTTTTTGGCTAGTTCCGTCAGTTTTTATTTTTACTAGTCCCGTTGGAACAGCTAAGACATAAGTTTTGCCGTCAATTGCTACAATGTCACGAGCACCGTAATTAGAGTTTGGAATTAGTTTTTTTGTCCCATTACCTTCTACTTCCCATACACCTTCAGTATTGATAACTGCAACTTTGCTGCCGTTAGTGCAAGCTGTTATTGGCGAAGAAATATTAAGGTATGTAGCTAAAGCGGGGGTAGAATAATCAAACATTGTACAGTTCAGATAAAGTTGACTAAAAAATATTTGTGCTCAATTAAGAAAAAAATCCTGGAGTTTTTGCGCGTTTTTAACCTAAACTCGTCTTCAAAAGTGAAGAAAATATCAGCTACGGTAAACTCAAACTCAAAGATTGAGTAATCCGCAAAATATGCATATCTGCAAACATCGGTAAAATTAGAATTGAGTTGTTTGTGGTTATGTCGTAGCGATAACCTGTTAATTGGGGGAAAGTAACTTCAATTAATTTGCCTCTCAGCCTGCCTTCTAATTCGACAAATACTTCACTGACACTTTCTGCCCAAGATCGCTCATCTCCTCTAGCATCCCCTCAATCTTTTGCATAGCTAGAGATGAAGGCTTGGTATGTCCTTTCTCGCAACGGTTTAGCGTCGAATAAGTTATACCTAAAGATGCTGCAAACTGTTCTTGGATAAGACCAGTTATGCCACAAAGTTCACTGATGAGCTGTCCAACTTCCGGTTGCTTGATTAGCAAAGGTTTCTTAATAGTCATTTAGCTCAGAACGCACCTGTTAATCTGGCGATTGATATGTATTTCGCTACATCCTATTGGAGCTAATGCTGAATTGATAGGCGAAAATATACTAGACTTTTTATACTTCTTTTAATTTAATAAGTAAGTAATCACACGCCCGTAGAGCAAATATTTCTTAATGAGACTTTCAAGAAATAAACTACGTAACGAAATAAGTATCTGTTGTTAAGAAGTACTTGAAATTAATATCTGATAAATAAAAAGCTGCGTAAATATTCTGAGATTTTAGGTATTAAACTCAGATTTAAAATAACTGGGATAATTTATGATGCCAGATTTTTAGTCCGCAAATAATTTATACGAACACTTTTTTGTCCAAAGTTTAGTATAGCGGTTCTCACTTACGTGAGTCTCCAACGAAGGCGCATCTACACCTTGCGTAACAGCTTACCATTGTGAAAAAGGGTATTTTACTAAATTGCTATTGAAATATCTGGAGTCATCAGAAACTTCTTGTCCAATCCAGCTTGGTAATTCAATTTGCTGATTTTCATCACTGAGTTCAACTTCTGCTAATATCAATCCTTTATTAACACCATCAAACTCATCTATTTCCCAAATTAAACCACCCGACTCTATTTTATATCTGGTTTTTTCTATAAAGGGACGTTGACACAATGTCTCAAGTATTTCTTGAGCATCATTAATAGGAATAGGATATTCAAACTCTAATCTTGAATATTTAATATTGGGGCTTTTAATAGTCAAATAACTTTTTTCCCCTACTATACGTATACGTACAGTCACTTTGTCTTGTGTAGCGATGTATCCTTGACGATATACACTACCTTCAGCTAATCCTCTCCAGCTATCTCCTTTAACTAAATATTTACGCTCTACTTCTTGCGCCATTTTATTTACCAAACTATTTGCTTTTTTATATTAAAAATAATATAGCAATCTTAAATCTATTTGCAAAAGTTTGTATACATTTATTACCAATTAGAGTGAAGTTATTGAAGTATTGATATTTACTAATTGATAATTAGCGATCGCTTCTACTGGAAGACGATAATTTACATCCTGATAACAATTTGATGCTATCTGCACTAAGCGATTACAACTAACAGTAAATTCGCTGTTTTTATCCCACTTATTTCAAGGTGCAGTGATTTGGAAAGACTTTTAATTCTCCATACCATATACTCAATTACTAACCTGGAATCCAAACATTTGTTATATGCAAGAACTCACTAAATTTTCTTCTTTAACTTGTTCTTTTGCTAAAGCTAATGCTTGATGAGCATTTTTAAACTTTGTTGCATCTGTAAATTTATGCTCAAAATGCTTTAAGTAAGCTTCCAGATACCGAATACTTAAGTGGGGATCGGTAGGATTCTGAAGAAAGGGAAGGTCAGCTTCAACCATGAACCGGATAGCTAACAAGGGGATAGGACTACGAAGTGGACGAAAATTTAGATTGTGTAAACCAGGACTTTCATTACGTTTATGAAATTCTCCTATCATCAATCCTGACTCAACAAACAAAGGTTTAAGTTTTTGCTGAACACTATCTATTACTTTAGGAGCATCTTCTATATCGATGTCAGGAAAAATAAGTAAAAAAGCTCTATTAATTGCTAACTCCTGCTCTTTAATATCTATTTTCAAAAATATATTTCGATAGTGTCCAACAATCTCTTCTAATTGTTCTGGATGCAAATCTTTTGTGTGAATAACTGCTAGACGAATACTGTTCGATTTGAGAGAGTAAGGTACAAACGGGCAAACTGCGCCAGGTCTACCTAAGTCAGGATGAGGCCTTCCTAAAAATTTTTTCACCCACTCCATAATTTCGATTAAAACACAAAGGTCTTCGTGTTGCTGGAGTTGTTCAATTTCACGAGTTGTATAGAGTTGCATAAGCTTGAGTAAAATGGAATAATTGTTTAATTCAGAATTCTAAATTAGTTTTACAATACACCTGTAGGTGAAACTAATTATTTAAGTAAACAAAACAAGCCCTTTATTGGTTATTTTGGTTAATCTATAACTTGGAGAAAATAAGAATGTTTTACCATTTTATTTTGTGAACTTAAAGTAAGTTCCATCAAGACAACATATACAAACATATTTCGCATCAAAGAATTTGTTTTCATTTGTGTTGAAATTAATTTGTGATATTTTAGCTACAAAACTAATGTTTGAATTTTAAAACATATGTATAATATGCTACGTCAATTAGCACACCCTACAATTACTTAAGATTTTTTCAAAAGCAATTTACGATTCCTATAGAATACGTATGTATTATCATTATTCGGCGTCTGCTTCTAGTTGTTTACACTCTTAAGCTTCCGTTATTTTTATGAATACATTATAAATTTTATGTCTAAATAGTTATTTATACTGTAAAAGTTTGGTGTAGATTTAAAAGCAACTTTAAGGTTACTATCAAGCTAATATACTTTTAGTAAGTAAAAAATTTACATAGTATTTGGTATAAGGCAATTTTATAAGCTGTACATTACTTACAGCAGATTATAAATTAATAAAGTACACTCTTCCGATTGCAGCGAATATCGGTAGTTTAAACTTTATTTTGTCTAAATATAAAAATCATGGGGGGGAGGTAAAATGTGCGGCGACTTCTACCATTCCCCATACCCCTATTTTAAGTAAGCTACTCAAAAATTTAGTATTTCAGGACTTACGTACTATACCAATTAACCATAATATGCATTCAGCAAAATTTATATTTCAGATGTTGATTGCAACCTAGATTTTGTTGCATATTTACTGTTCTGGGTATTAGACATGGCTCAAAAGCCCAAAATTAGTATAGTCAATATGTATGATACGTAAGTCTTATATTTGTTTAATTGGAAGTTCTTTATTTATCAACAAATTCTTTCACCACTGCCATAGCATCAGGAGGAATCTGCGTAATTAGACGAAATGGAAATGCGGCAGTTGAAGCAAACTGAGCATAATCTGGTGTTAGGAAGATAGCATAGTTTTTAGCTTCTGGAGTCATCTGTGCAGCAAAGGCCAAGGTTAAAGCCTTAACATACTTACGAATATCTGCTGCTTGTTCACCGACAACTTCACCGCCACTAATCGGTGTGTTTGGTTGTCCGATCTGATCTAATGTGGTGCTGGGATCTTTTACACTTAGATGAGTACCCCCAATTATACCAACTAGCGATTTTGGGGATGGGATCTTTTCAAATCCGACAATCTGTTCAGTTAAAGCTGGAGTAGTTTTATCGGCGGAACCTGCTAACACTATAATAGGAACTTGTATTTTTGTTAATCCAGTTTCACCAAAAATCAGAGAAGTTGTCGGATTGAGAGCGATCGCTTGTTTGATTCTAGTATCTCGTAGTTGATAGCTATTTTCTGGTAGTTCTTCAGCGATGCACTGGATATTTTCTCCCAAACTCAAGATACTCAAGTTCTTTTTACAGCGTTGTTTAAGATGTTCTAGTTGTAACTCGGCTCCAGCAAGTGCTAAAGCTGTACCACCACCAAGAGAATAGCCAACAACCATCGCGTTCGTGGTCGCAAGTTTCCCTTGTAGGGGATGATTAGCCGTTTGGTTGAGCTTTGCTAATTCGTCGAGGACAAAACTAATATCTTGAGGACGATACAAAAACTCTTGAGGCTTCATGACTCTGGTTTTGCCTTGTAATGTTAAGTTAACATTTGCCGCATTACTACCGGGATGTTCTAAAGCTGCTACTACATAACCGTGGGATGCTAAATGTTCTGCTAGGTAACGCAAGTCCGTGCGGACTGATCCAAAACCGTGAGAAAAGACAATAAGGGGTTTATCGAGAGTTGCAGCAGTTGGCCAGTAAATATCAACTGGGATTTTGCGATCGCGCTTTTGATCGTTGAGACTTAAGTTGAGTATTTTTACTTGGGCGCTTCCTGGTTGGCTGGGATCAAAAGGAAAAGCAATCTGTGGTGTTCCCGGCTGTGCTGTTATCGGGTTGAGTTGGGGAGCGATCGCTAACATAAATTGCTGGGTGCGCCAAAAAGCTGTATTTAAATTTCCTGCAACAACCCAAGCCTTTGGCAAATTAATTTCTAAGCGTTTACTGGGATAAGCCGCAATAAAACTTAGTATAGAAAGACCCTGTGGTGCAGTAGAACCTAATACCAATCCGGCTCTCAGTGCTTGTACTCCAGCTTTATCCTTCCGGGCTAAGGCTGTAGCAAAATCATTGAGAATAGTTGTACCAATCTGAGTATTAATTAACTTATCAAGTGTGACAACATTCATGGGTATATTCATGCCCAGCGCTCCCAAGAAGAAGCGGCGTTGTTCTTGGGATAATCCTTTAGTGTAAGACTGTAAACTCCCAGGTATTTTCCCAGTTTTTACAGCCTTTTGCAACTCAGAAAGGGAGATAGATTCTGTAAATAAACCCAAACGCACAACAACCGTGTCAGCAGCAATAGCCGAAGTATTTGCCGCGAACTGTGTAAGTGCGATGGCGCTAGATAAACCTGCAACTGTCTTAAGACTTCTCCAAATTTTTCCCATAAACTTTTATACCAATTCTTACTTACGGGAATATAACGGATATTTGTGTATTTGACTACCCTATTAATTGCTTAGAAATAAAAGTAAATTTTTTCTTAACTTTATAGCGATGTCTACGACGGGCTATTTAATGTCGCTGCAATCTCCTCAAAGCATCTGCTGATGCAAACAGAGCCACATTATAAGCATAACAAAAGCAACGAATTGTAGAATTCATCACAGCTAAAAATTTCAGCATAAATCAGTGTTAACAGCCACAAAAGCTTAATGGTTTCTCAGCTAAGTTTAGTACTGTAACAGAGCTACTAAAACAGGGTAAGCGATGCCTGCGGCGGTAAACTACGCATCTACAATCTGCAATTTTTTTTGAGAACAAAATTTAACCGACTGCTTAATGTTTTGTCTTTGCCCTTTAAAACGTTTTGCAGATGTGTTGCAGGTGAATAGTCTGACTGCTGTAGGTGCACTATCATTACTGATCAAATTTTACCAGCCGCATCAATAACTTTTCTTGGCTTTATGCGTCGCAGACTCCCATATATTTTAATTTTGCTACTCTCCCTGAGTATTATTACACTGTGGTGGCCTGTGAATGATTCTGATTGCAATTTCGAGGCTTTTATCGCATCAAAAACTACAAAATTCCAAGTACACGCTGCTAAAGTTATTGTTCAGCCGTGGCGTGGTCGTCACCATGTATATGGAATCTTTATGATTCCTGATAAATACAAACAAGCTCCATTTTTTGTGTTAACAGTCCAAGGTGCTGGCAGTTACTGTTCAAAACAATTTGGTTATAAACAAAACTTTGATAATATCTTTGCTGAACCGGGAACTTATCTGGTAAAGAAGGCTATTAGAACTCGAAAAACTATCCGGCTCATTCTCCAAGGTTTGTATTCTCAGGTCAATAATAAAAATAATTGGACGTTGACTTTCCCAGAATCAAAAGCTGGTCAAGATAATTCATAATTCAGAAGTTAGCTTGGTGCTTGAGTTTCCAAAACCAGGTTTTTCTCTAACAAGGCATTAGTAGCATTAACTACAATTTGTGCTGCTCCTGTGAAGAACGATCGCTCGATAGTCGCTGGCACATCGCTAGGTTTATGATAGTGCGGAGTGCGTAAATTTGCGGTATCTGTCACCAGCACAGCGCCTACGCCTTGGTACCAAAACGGTGCATGGTCGCTGCGTAGGGTGTCTGGTGTCAGTAAACCTTTAAAAGGAATTGGTAGTGTTAGGACTGCTGGCAGATTTGCTTTTTGTTTATTCAGAGCAATTGAGGGGATGTTGTGTGAATTTTGAAAGGCATTCAGTAAAGGTAAATGTTCTGTATCACCGACTACTGCCAAAAAGTCGCCCTTGTCGCTAGGTGGTGTAACAGGCAATCCGGCAGGGTATTTCTGGCAGCCAGTAGTGTAACAAGCGTAACCTACCATATCCATAACGATCGCTCCGCCTAAATTTTGCAAGCGTGCTGTCTGACTCACAAAAGCTTGACTACCCAAAAGTCCTGCTTCCTCTTTGTCGAAAAAAGCTAGCTGTAACGTCCGTGGCGTCGGATGGGAACCGAGCAACCGAGCGACTTCCAGCACTACGGCTACACCACTGGCGTTATCATCAGCACCAGGAGATAAGGCAACAGTGTCGTAATGCGCTCCTACAAGAATAGCTTTAGCGGCTTTGTTAGTCCCTGGGCGTTCGGCAAAAATATTCACACCATCGGCGAACTTTTCTAATTTAGGTTCCCAGCCGACTTTTTCCAGTTCCGTTGTAATATAAGTGCGAGTAAGCGATCGCTCTTTTGTGGTGTAGCGCTGAAAATTTAACTTTTGGATATGGGTTAGCAGCTTGTCAGGAGACACTTGCAGGGTAATGTCAACTTCCTTTGACTCTGGCTGTACTTCGGGTGTTTTTACTGGAATGCTCTCAACAATTGTCGGTGAGGGATGCTGTTCAAAAAACGTACTACCTCTGCTACCTACAACAGTAATTGCCATCAGCACCAACAGCATCAGCCAAATCCATTTTCTCATCTGATTTATCCTTGGCTTCCTGACTTAGGGTAGCGCAAATTCCCCAAGCATCACTTTTCAGGATTACCAGGAAGGGTTTCAATAGGATTCGGTTAAGGTTTTTGATAGAAAATTCTAGATCGCTAAAGACGCGATAAATCGCCGTCTCTACGAAAGACTGATTAACTGACATCTAACATTTGTCTTTTAACAAGAGCATGACCAGATTGCACATCAAACCAGTGAATATCTTCAGGGGGCAATGCTAGTGTAATATCCTTGTCACTCCATTTTTGGTCTATTGGCAACAAAGCACGTACTGTAATCGCTTCAGTTTGTGAACCCTCAATCCTGATACTGACCAAATAGTGCATACCCAAGTTTTCTACTAAAAATACTCGCCCTTGGATAGTCTGAGTATCACCTGGTTGAGCAATGCGGACATTTTCTGGGCGGATTCCCAGAACAATTTGCGGTGGTACAGTTGGTATATCTGGCAGAAGCACTTGGAAGTTACCCAGGATAGCGTATTTTCCCTTACAAGGTAAAGTCAGCAAATTCATTTGCGGACTACCAACAAATCCAGCTACAAATAGATTAGCTGGATGGTTATAGATGCGGTCAGGCGGGTCAAGTTGCTGGACATAACCATCGTTGAGTAATGCAACTTTTGTAGAGAGCGTCATCGCTTCGGTTTGGTCGTGGGTGACATAGACAACTGGCACTTTTTGGGCTGCAAAAATTTGCTTAATATCGGCTCGAACTCTTTCCCGCAGCAGTGCATCCAGGTTACTTAAAGGTTCATCCAGCAGGTAGACATCGGCATTACGCACCAAAGCCCGACCGACAGCAACCCGCTGCCGTTGACCTCCCGACATTTGACCAGGCTTGCGGTTCATTAACTCTGCTAATCCTAAAACTTCTGCCACTTCTGCCACTCGCTGTTTAATTTCTGTCGGTGGTACTTTTTTCAGCTTCAGTCCAGAAGCGAGGTTTTCGTACACTGTCATGTGGGGATAGAGTGCATAGCTTTGAAATACCATTGCAATATTGCGATCGGCTGCTCGTTTATAGGTAACATCTACATCCCCAATTTCAATCTGACCGCGAGTCGGTTCCTCAAGACCCGCAATCATCCGTAGGACAGTGGATTTACCACAGCCAGAAGGGCCAAGTAAAGTCAGAAACTCATGGTTTTCTACAGTTAAGCTAACGTCTTTGACAGGGATAACTTTAGGATTGTAGGTTTTATTCAAGTTTTTGAGTTCGAGTTTAGCCATTTTGATTTTTATCCTTTGACAGCACCAGCGGTAAGACCTTGGACAATCCGGCGCTGGAAAAACAAAACTAGTAAAATCAAGGGTAATGTCCCGATGACAGTAGCAGCAGCGATCGGGCCATAGGGAATTTCATATATTGTCGCACCACCCAACTGAGCCGCAGCAACAGGAATCGTCTTCAATTCTTCACGAGTCATAAATGTCAGAGCGAAAATAAACTCGTTCCAAGCAAAAATAAAGGTGAGGATTCCAGTAGTCACTAAAGCGGGAAGGGTCATAGGTAGCACGATTTGCCATAGTAGTTGAAAGGTGTTGTAACCATCGACTCTAGCGGAATCTTCTAAATCTTTTGGCAATTGTTCAAAAAAGCTTTTAAGTACTAAAATTGTCAGCGGCAAATTGATGGCAGTATAGGGTATAATCAGCGCCAGATAATTGTTGCCTAATTTCAGCGCTTGAATAATTTCTAACAATCCTAAGAACAACAGAATTCCAGGAAATAAGGTAACAATCAGAATGCTGGCAAGGATAACTCGTTCACCCCAAGGGCGTAATCGTGCTAGGGCATAAGCCGCAGGTGCGCCGATCGCTAAAGCTATAGCTGTAGAAGTAATCGACACAAAGGCACTGTTGAAGATGTAGCGCCAAAATGGACGGCGGGTGAATAACTCAATGTAGTGATTAAAAGTGAATCGTGTGGGGAAATAGACAGTAGGAACGGCGGCAATATCGTCATTTACTTTAAACGAGGTCAGTAATTGCCATAGAGCTGGTGCGAGGCTAAATAGCATCACTAATGCAACTATTATAAATAGCAAGATTTTTTTCAGATAAAACTTGGTTCCTTCTGTTCGTTTTGGAGTTACACTCATGGGTTAAATGGTTCCTGATGTTTTGGCACGGTATTTGTTAAGCAAGAAACTAGCGATCGCTACCGCCGCAATCAATATTAAAAATGTCACTACTACCAGGGCTGCCCCATAACCAAAATCTAAGTAACGCATCACCGTGGAGTAAATGTACAATGACACTACTTCCGTAGCGCCACCAGGGCCACCCCCAGTCATCACAGCAATCAAGTCGAAAATCCCAAAAGCTTGAGCAAACCGAAATAGCACTGCAATTAAGATTTGCGGCAGCAGTAATGGCAGGGTAATATTGCGGAAACTTTGCCAAGCAGTTGCTCCATCGACTGAGTAAGCTTCATAGAGGTCTTTTGATATCGACTGCAACCCAGCTAGCAACAGGATACTGATAAACGGCGTAGTTTTCCAAACATCAGCAAAAACCACTGCGATCATCGCCAGCGTTGGATCTCCTAACCAATTAATCCCAGTCTTAATCAGCCCTAATCGCAGCAGAATATCGTTCACAACCCCAAACTGGTCGTTAAAAATCCAAGACCACGCCAGACCAATCAAAGCAGTAGGCAAAGCCCAAGGGATAATTGCAGTTGTACGCACTATGCCCCGCCCAAAAAATGCCTGATTGAGAACTAAGGCAATCCCCAGTCCTAGCAGTAGTTCTGAGATTACTGATGCTGTTGTGAACACGGTTGTCGCCCACAAACTCTGCCAAAAACGACCATCACCCACCATCCGCAGATAATTTTCCAAACCAGAGAATACAGGTTGTAGCTCTGTTGCCAAATTTTTAGTAAATACGCTTAACCAAAATGCTCGTAAAATCGGGTACGCAAATACAAACAACAGCAGCAGTAATGCGGGTGTTAGTAAGATCCAGGCTGTCTGTTGTTCTCGATTTCTGAGTGTATGTAAATTTGTCATTTGTCCTCTATTACAAAGTTCTGATGCCTGCGGCGGGCTGCGCCAAAGGATAGCGCAGCCTCTTCGAGTCCGCGAGCGTCGGAAACCTCCGCTCAACGCCAGTTCGCTCAAGTCGGGAAACCCTTTCCCTTGCGACTGGTTTGACTTTGCGCTTTGTCATTTGTCACTGGGAACTGGCTATTAATTCTTCTCCCCCTGCTTTCAAGATGAAGTTAAAACCGACATTCCGCAGGTTAGCTCAACATAGTAGATAATATCTTTGACAGGCGATCTAAAAATCGCTACGGCAATTAGCTGGTTTCTGCCACGAACTATGAAGCGTGGTTGTAGGCGCATAAGCCGTTAGTACAATCTCTCCTTTTGCATTTCTCACCCACCCTTGCGCTTCCACAATCGGCGCTGGTGTCGGGTTAGTTGCCTGAGTAGAAACATCTGTACTAACGGGGTTTTCACCCCTTGGGTCGAGAGTTACCCAATCTGCCAGAACTGCATTAGGAGAAAGAAGGTCATAGGGATTGCGGGGTAAACCGCCACGTCCAGTGATTGTAAAACTGCTTTTATTTTGTGCTGTGCGCTTTTGACAGACTTGCGACACTTGAGTATCAACTGGTACGGCTGGTAAGTTAATTAATAATCCTCGATAAGGGTCAACATCAAGCGTGTTGATTTCTACAATGCCGCCTAAATTAGGTCTTATTTGAGAAATTGCCGTAATATCATTTGTCTGGAGTTTAAGCGGGTCTGAATCACTAGGGCGCAACCTTTTAAGGTCTTCGCTAGTTAGTGACGCAATTCCAAAAATTTTAGTAGCCTTGATTGTGACTGTTCCCCCTTTACCATTGTAGGCATTGGCGGTGATGTCACTGTTTTCATTTGGTTTGGCGACGATGAACCCGTCAGGGGCATTGATGGTGATATTACCCCCATTTCCACCCTGTTGATTAGTGCCTGCGGTAGCAGATATCTGGCTGTTGCCGCTTAGTAGCAATAAGTCTGGTAAGTTCAGCGTAATATTGCCACCATCACCGGAGTCAGCTTGCCCAATGAGCTTGCCTTGATTATCCAATTTGATAGAACGAGCAGTGATTTCCAAATCACCTGCCTTTTTTGTGCCTTGACTGCTCACAGTTATGTCACCTTTTAAGACATTTAATTCTTCAGTCTTAACTATGATGCTTCCCCCATTTCCAGTAGACTCACCAGAAGTGGAAGCTGAAATTCTTGCTCCATTTTGAACAATCAATTGCCCAGTTTCTATCTCTAAGTTTCCGGCATCTCCAGCAGCTGTAGTCCCAACAAATAAGCCACTGGGTTTACCTATTGGCGAAGTTCCAATGAGTTGGATAGAGTCCCTTGCGTTGACAGACAACTTTCCTCCCCCTCCTGTAGATTGTGGAAAAGTGGAAGCTGAAATCAGCGCTCCATCTTGAACAATCAACTGCCCAGTTTCAATCTTCAATTCTCCGGCATTTCCAGCGCCTTGTGTTACAGTAAACAAGCCACTGGGATTATTTTCTGGCGAAGTTCCAATGAGTTGGATAGAGTCCCTTGCGATGATAGACAAAGTTCCTCCCCCTCCTGTAGATTGTAGAGAAGTGGAAGCTGAAATCTGCGAGCCATCTTGAACAATCAACCGCCCAGTTTCAATCCTTAATTCTCCGGCAGTCCTAGTTGTTGTTGTCCCTGTCAACAGACTGCTTCCTCCCAAGAGTTTTATTGACTCCGATGCGTTTACCACTAATGTTCCCCCCGATTTTGAGAGTAGGGTATCAACCGCAATACTTGAATTATCGGCGAGTGTGATGCGCCTGCCTTGTACCTGGATAGCACCACCGCCTTCACCACTAGCATTTACTACTGCATAATTGGTAAGAGATATATCTGATCGCGCTACACCATCAGGAAAACTTAAGCGGAAATTGTTGTTATCAATGTTCAACCCTACCGTTCCTACTCCTGCCAATCCTCCTAATTCGACTCGACCATCTGGAGCATCCATGAACGCTCCTTCTAAATTCACATCGCCTCCCAATAGCATTAAACTCTGATTCTTAGGAACGGATAGAGTTGCTTCATTGACTTGAATCGACTTAATCGGCTGAGATAGAATTTGATTGAATAGAAATGCAGAAGGATTCACTCTCAGCAAGGGGTTAAGCGGATTGACGGGTGAAGTCATAGAAAATTCTCCACCACCTAGAAACCGGATCGCACTAGCTGTTGTTGCGATAAATGAACCGCCAATATCTAAGTAGGCATTTCCTCCAAATATGATCCCGTTGGGATTTATTAAAAAGAGATTAGCTTTACCTTCAGCTTGAAGTGTTCCCTGGATGTCAGAGGGGTTTCCTCCTGTAACTCGCACCAAAATATTGTTGATAGTACCGACGTTACGGAAACTGACTACCTCATCAGGTTTAACACTAAAGTTGCTGAAACTATGGAATAAATTTGTATTGCCAACGGTTGTACCCCCTGTAATATCCAAGGTTGTGTCGTCGATTCGCTTTACTTGAGTTCCCACAGAGGGATCAGGAGTCACCTGAGCGGATGTGCTGCCTCCTTCTATTCCAATCGCACCTACTAGAATCACCAAGCCCAACAAACCTAAGTGACAACCGTGACCAAACCAGTTTCTGAAACTCACAGAACTTGTCTCCTAACCTTGAAAGTTACTTCATTGCAAGATAGAACATTACCTTGGTAATGTTGGTGCGAACCTTTGCCCCTACCCCTCTCCAGGTAACTCTGCTGGAAGGTTAGGTTTTTGATTACTAATCCGCTGTTGTGACAGTAGTGACTGGACGAATTTTAGGACTTACGCACTTTACTAAAGAATCATCCTGTATATCAACCTAAATACGCCGTTTCAGCCTTTTGCAAATCACCCTTTATTGCTTACATAAACTAGCAAAAACCACAGCGAAAAGTCATATCTGCTGTTCCTGCTGATGCCTGCGGCAACGCCAAAGGCGAACTGAACTTTTCAAGAAAGGTATCGCAAAAAGGTAATTGAAAAATCTAATTAGAAGCCTTGAAAATCATACCTACTATTTTGACTTTTCTGTTATTGCGTAAGTCCTAAATCGTCAGCAAAGTCAAGGTTAGGAGGCAGCCAAGCTAACTGCTGACTAAGATAAAATAGAGCACCAGTGTTTTCGTTATAGCTTAAATAATCAGGAAATCTGATACCCCAACCAACTATTGTTAGAGAAGATTCATCGCCACCAGTGACAATGTCATTACCACCTGCTCCAACTAAGTAGTCTTTACCTGATCTAGCTATTAGAGTGTCATCGCCTTTATAACCATTGGCGTTAGTGACGCTGCTAATAGAAGGAATAGGAGGGGTAGTAATTTCAAGATGATCGTCATAAACTGAGAAGTCTGTAATTGTATCAATACCGCCACCTGAGTAATTCAGGACAAAGGTATCTCTACCAGTACCACCAGTGAGAATGTCATTACCACCTCCTCCAACTAAGTAGTCTTTACCCGACCCACCTATTAGAGTGTCATTGCCTTCATAGCCGTTTATTCGATTGTTTCCTTGAATCGTAGTTAAATAGTCGTTTCCAGGGGTGCCTTGAATAATTGCCACGTTCGTTACTCCCGGATAAATGAGTGTTTCTACTGTTGATCTTAACTAGCAATTAGCATTACAGATGAAATTGGCTAAGAACCCACATTCCGCAGGTTAGTTAAAAAAGAAGATAATATTTTCGACAAGGAGAACCGAAAAACTGGAGAATCCATTGCCTTTCATGGGTTAAATTGGCAATTTGCTTGATTTGAGCGACCGTAAGCAAATGAATCGACACAAAACATTGAAACACCCAACTAATGGTTGAAGTAGAAGTTGGTTTACCCAACTGATTATCAATAGTTTTTTTTTGACCGTTCTAAAGCTTGACGTAAAGCCCTTTGACCCAGACTATAAACGAGCAAGCACAAACCCATAACCATACAAGCGTGCAGCAACTCGCTCAGTCGAATTACTTTTAGCATTTGACTTACTTTCCCCTGCTCCCTGCCGCCAGCAGTCGGCGTGTTTCGGCAGCAGCAGCTTTCATTGCTCGTTCAGGATTCATCCGATTAGATAAGGCGGCGCTGAGATAACGCTGCAAAATATCTGATGTCTGAGGATATTGCGCGATTGGTGGACGTAAAACTGCATTGTCCACGACCTTCAATAACTGCGGATAGTGGGGATATTTAGCGACAATTTCTGGGTCTGTAAACAAATCCCGGCGACTTGGCACATAGCCGGCACTGAAAATGAATCGGCGCTGTGCTTCCCGACTGGTAAAATACTGAATTGCTTTCCAAGCTTCTTCTGGATGTTGAGAGGATTTCGCAATCCCTAAACCCCAGCCCCCTAGACAAGCAGCTCCCATCTTACCTGGAGCATGAACCATCGGTTTAATCGCAATTTTGCCCCGGATTGGCGAATTTTCTGCCTGGGCTAAAGGCCACGCATAGGGCCAACTGCGTAAAAATGCTACTTTACCACTTTGAAACAAGCGTCGGGTATCTTCTTCCTGGTAAGTCGTGACTCCAGGAGGAGAAATGCCTTCTTTAACGGTAGTACGCAAAAACTCAATGGCTTGTAATGTTTCTGGTCGATCTAGTCCAACTTCGAGCGTCTTGGGATTAACCCAGAAGCCACCAAAGCCATCGAGGACTTCCGCAAACATCGCCACAAGTCCTTCATATTGCCTACCTTGCCAAAGATAGCCCCAATTTACCTGTTTTTTCTTCTGCAAAATTTGGGAAATTCTAATCAAATCATCAAAGGTTTCTGGCGGTTTCAACTCTGCTTGTTTAATTAAATCTTCCCGGTAGTAGAGCATTCCTACGTCGGAACGTACTGGTATGCGGTACAGCTTGTTTTGGTAACGTCCCCCTTCTACATCCTGGGGTGAAAATGCTGCCAACTCTTTTTTAGAAATGCGATCGCCTAAGGGTAGCAACCATCCAGCAGCAGCAAACTTGGATGTCCAGATCACATCCATATTGATCAGGTCGTAAGGGGATTCACCCAAGATAAAAGATGAGGTATACAGGTCTTCGAGCAAATTTGTGGCATTGGGCCCTTCAACTAAGTTAATACGAATACTAGGGTTCTCAGCCTCGAAGTCTCTAATTAAACCCTGCCTCCAAGGTTCGGCATCAGGAGCAGTCATTAATATATTGAGGGTAACTGGTTGCTGCGAGAGTGCTACCCAACTGAAAAATATAATGCTCAAGAGAGTTGCCAGGAAAACCCCTATATGCAGATAGCTTTGTTTTTGGATGAATTTTTGTAACTTGTTTATTGGCTTTCGGTACAACATTATCAATGTAGCGATCGCTAGTGGTAATTATTAAGAAATAAAAACATAAAATATCTGAAAAAAGATTATTTTGTATTATTTTTTATCCTTTGCAAGTACCTAAACATACAGCTTGATAGTTGATAAATTTCTGCCTGTTAACTCTGTCATTTGTTAGAGTAAACGATTGTTCTTGTTGACTAGGATGTGAGTGCTGTCCTTAGTTCCTATACATGGAAGAGAGCGATCATGGCTACACTTGAACAATTGCAAGCATGGCATGAATTGGCACAACAACTGCGGATTGATAGTATTCGTGCCACCACCGCAGCCGGATCTGGTCATCCCACCTCCTCAATGTCGGCTGCTGACCTGATGGCAGTGCTACTTGCCAAGCATCTACGTTACGACTTCAGCAATCCGCACTCCCCTAACAATGATCACCTGATCTTCTCAAAAGGACACGCATCACCACTGTTGTACTCAATATATCGAGCGGCGGGAGTAATTGATGATAGCGAATTGATGTCCCTCCGTAAGTTTGGTAGTCGCCTAGAAGGGCATCCAACCCCAGCATTACCTTGGGTAGATGTGGCAACGGGTTCATTGGGACAAGGACTGCCGATCGCTGTTGGTATTGCTTTAGCTGGAGAGTATTTAGACAAGCTGCCTTACCACACCTGGGTTTTGTTAGGGGATAGTGAAATGGCGGAAGGTTCTATTTGGGAAGCCTTTGAACACGCCAGTCACTACAAACTGGCAAATCTGATTGCCATCCTCGATGTCAACCGTTTGGGACAGCGAGGTGAAACGATGCTAGGCTGGAACACTCAAACATACTGCGATCGCGCTCTTGCTTTCGGCTGGAAGGCAATTGAAATCGACGGTCACAACCTAGAAGAAATTGACGAAGCTTATGCAGCAGCGATGGAGAACCCCAACTGTCCGACACTGATTGTGGCTCGGACAAAGAAGGGCAAGGGTGTTGCAGATTTAGAGGATGTTGGCGGTTGGCATGGAAAAGCCTTGAAACCTGACCAAGCAAAGGCAGCAATTAAAGAATTAGGTGGTGAACGTCAAATCACTATTGCCGTTTCCAAACCTAATTTACAAATCCAAAGAAGTTCAATTGGACAATTTCAAACTCTCCAACTTCCTAGCTATCAATTGGGAGAAAAAGTGGCAACCCGTAAAGCTTATGGGGATACCTTAAAAGCTCTGGGAGCGTCTCGACCAGATGTAGTTGCCTTAGATGGTGAGGTGAGCAACTCCACCTACGCCGAAGAATTTGCCAAAGCTTATCCTGAGCGCTATTTTGAGATGTACATTGCCGAGCAGCAATTGGTTGCCGCAGCAGTGGGGTTACAAGTGCGGCAGTATAAACCCTTTGCTTCCAGTTTTGCGGCATTCTTAAGTCGCGCTTATGATTTTGTGCGGATGGCTGCCGTTTCTCGCGCCAATATTAAACTTGTTGGTTCTCATGCCGGAATTTCAATTGGTGAGGATGGCCCTTCACAAATGGCACTGGAAGACTTAGCTTCTTTGAGAGCGGTGTACGGCAGCACCGTGCTTTACCCTAGTGATGCCAATCAAACTGCTCAACTTGTCGCCCAAATGGTCGATTGTGATGGGATTGTCTACCTACGCACAACCCGTGAAAGCACACCTGTTCTCTATGAAGCTGAGGAAGATTTTTCAATTGGTGGCAGCAAGGTCATCTATAGTTCTGAGCAGGATCAAGCAGCAGTGATTGCAGCAGGTATTACGCTACATGAAGCACTTAAAGCATATCAGCACCTCAAGCAGGAAGGGATTACGGTACGCGTTATCGATGCTTACTCAGTCAAACCAATTGATGCTACAACCCTGCATCAGGCTGCCCGTGATACCCAGGGCAAACTCGTTGTAGTCGAAGACCATTGGGGCGAGGGTGGACTGGGAGCTGCTGTCCTTGATGCTTTTGTGGATACAGATGCTGTTTCTACCTCTGGTGGATTGCCACTAAACCTAATCAAACTGGCAGTACAAAATCTGCCTGGATCTGGGACTCCAGAAGAGTTACTTCATGCAGCAAAAATTGACGCTTCTTCTATTGTCGAGGCTGTGCGATCGCTTGTTAGACAACCTGCTTGGGTATCAACGAAGTAACGACTTATTACTTAATTTACTACAAAAGTGAGGGGAGAAAGCGGCAGGCGACGGTTGCCGCTTTCTCCTCTTTATGAGAATAATAATTTTTATCAAAAATGAGGATGTTTTATTTTTTGGAAATCTTTAACAGCCGCATTACAGATATCCACCTTTAGGAATAGGATTTCTTGTAAACATCTAGTTTGACGCTTTGTCTTTTGACAGCGATCGCAACTTCACTTACAGTTCCGCATTAGAGGAGTGTTGAGTACTGAGTAAAGAAGAAAAAAAATTTTCTTATTACTTCTTCAAAATCTTTATGCGGACACTCAGGACTCAAAACTCAGAATCTCGGAACTTTTTTTATGGTAGATTTGTTGCTGATCGCAATCCTGGGGTTCCTGGGGAGTTTTGGACATTGCTTTGGGATGTGTGGCCCGCTAACAGTGGCATTTTCCCTGTCTCATCAGCCAAAAAGTCCACAAACAGTCTCCTTGGGACGGACATTAACCTTAAAAAAACCCGATACTTGGCAACAGCAATTAAAATTTCATATCCTGCTAAACCTGGGGCGGATGTTGAGCTATGCTCTAGTCGGTGCTGGCATTGGGGCGCTAGGTTCGGTATTGCTGCAAGGTGGACAGCTAGCGGGTGTTGGCAGCGACTTCCGGCGCTGGATGGCAATTCTGACTGGTGTGATGTTGATTTGGTTTGGCTTAGGACAAGTGAAACCCGATTTACTACCGCGCATTCCCGTATTACATCCCTTATTGCAAGGTAGTTTACACGATCGCCTCAGCAGAGGAATGGTTAAGCTTTCCTTAAAAACCAAATGGTGGACGCCAATGCTTTTGGGGATGACTTGGGGTTTAATGCCCTGTGGTTTCCTGTATGCTGCCCAAATTAAAGCCGCTGAAACTGGCAATTTATGGATGAGTACAGCTACTATGCTGGCTTTTGGTTTGGGAACCTTGCCCACGATGCTAGGTGTAGGCGTTTCCACATCTTTAGTAAGTAAAGACAGGCGCAGTCAGTTGTTTCGATTAGGCGGTTGGGTAACACTCACCATTGGCATCATCACCTTGCTACGGACTGGTGACACAATGGTAGATTACACTGGACACGCGGCGTTAATCTGCTTAATTTTGGCGTTAATTGCGCGTCCGATTAGTGGCTTGTGGGCTTCACCACTGCGTTACCGCCGCGGCTTGGGAGTAGCATCTTTTGTGCTTTCTGTGGTTCACACCTTCCACATGATAGAACACTCATTGCAATGGAATTTTGCCGCCTTTTCGTTTCTGCCGCCAGAATTTCAGTGGGGGATGGCTGCGGGTGCTGTAGCATTGGTATTAATGTCCCCCGCCGCTTTTACAAGTTGGGAATCGTTGCAAAAATCTTTGGGCAAGCGTTGGCGACAGATTCATCTATTGGGTGTGCCAGCCTTGCTATTGAGTGCCATTCATACTGTGTTGATTGGTTCCCATTACCTGGGTTCCTTGCAGTCAACTTGGGGAAATAAATTAGCGGCAGTACTGATGGTAATTGTTACTTTCAGTGTATTGCTAGTGCGATCGCGCTTTTTTTGGTCAAAGTTAGCCGTAGAAAAGTTTTATGTTCCCCCAACCAAATCGCGGTAAATCATCCTTATATTCTGGCTCTATTCTAACGAGTCAAAAACAGAGGCGTTACCCCTTCAAAGGCATTTTCTGGAAGAATCAAGCAACAATAAAGTATTTATTATTCCTCAGTTGCTTAGTTATATCAATAACTAATCTTTACCCTGCTTTTGCTCATAAAGTGGAGGTAGCCTCAGATGTTGGCGGCACTCTTCACATTGAACCAAATGATAATCCCCGTGCTGGAGAACCAAGCCAAGCCTGGTTTGCACTTACCCATAAAGGTGGAAAGGTAATTCCCCTATCACAGTGTAATTGTCGGTTGGCTGTTTATGCCGAACCTTATGCAGTCGGAGAGCCACCGCTGTTAGAACCACAGTTAGAACCTGTGGCAGCCGAACGCTATAAAGGTATCCCAGGTGCAGAAGTTGTCTTTCCCAAACCAGGTCTTTATGAATTGCAACTAAATGGTAAACCTGTCTCTGGGGCAAGATTTAAACCCTTTGAATTCAAATTTGAAGTTACTGTGGCAGGAGGCGGGTCTACACAAAACACACAAAACCTGCGAAATGTCAATGGCGATTTAGCAGAGGGTGAATCTCAACAATTACCAACTTGGGCGATCGCACTGCCAATTCTCGGATTTATTGGCATCTTAGTTGTCGTCATGCAAAGTATGAGGAGGGGTGGGGAATAGGGAGTGCTGAGTGCTAAATGCTGAGTTGGAAATCTCAATTATTTACTCAGCACTGGGAACTCAGCACTGGGAACTGTTTTGCTCCATGCCCTTACTTATGTCGCTTCTGATGCCACTGCCACGCATGAGCGACGATATCTTTGATGGATGGATACTGAGGTTGCCAGTTTAAGATTGTTCTGGCTTTATCACTGGTGCCAATGAGAATTGGGGGATCGCCAGGACGGCGATCGCGTTCTTCTACTGGTATTGAAATTCCTGTCACGTCTTCGACTGCGGCAATGACTTCTCTGACGGAGAAGCCGCTGCCATTGCTCAAATTAAAAACTTCGCTATCGCCACCTTTTAATAAATATTCCAATCCCAAAATATGGGCATCTGCTAAGTCATTAACGTGAATATAATCTCGAATACACGTACCATCGGGCGTGGGGTAATCAATGCCGAAAATTGAAATGGCTTCTCGTTTGCCTAAAGCTGTCATTAGTACCAAAGGAATCAAATGGGTTTCTGGGTTGTGATCCTCGCCCAGTAAGCCATTGGGATTAGCACCAGCAGCATTGAAATAGCGAAAACGCACTGATTGCAAACCGTAAGCGACATCAAAATCAGAAAGAATCCTTTCTACCATCAGCTTTGTAGCGCCATAAGGATTAATCGGATTTTGGGGATGGGTTTCTGGAATAGGCACGAATTCCGGTACCCCGTAAGTAGCACAGGTAGAAGAAAAGACAAATTTCTTTACAGATGCTGTCAGCATCGCTTCTAACAACGTCAAAGTACCAAGGACGTTATTGCGGTAATATTTGGCCGGATCGCTAACAGATTCTCCTACGTAGGCATAAGCAGAAAAATGCATCACCGCAGCAATATCGTGGGTTTTAAATAGATGATCGAGCAAGGCGCGATCGCTTGTGTCCCCAATTATCAGTTCTACCTGTAAAACCTTTTCTACTAAATCGCGATGTCCATAGACCAGATTATCAAGTATGACAACGCTATAACCCGCTTTCTTCAAAGCAAACACTGTATGGGAACCAATATATCCAGCTCCTCCCGTTACCAGAATAGTAGGCTTTTCAGGCGACATAGTTTTTCCTTTTAAGTCGATTACTTAATTAATTTAGTTTATCGGTGCTATATTACTCTTCTGGAAAATTATAAATAATAGACGCAGTGTCAAAAAATTGCACTAAAATCACTACGACGGTAGTCTTTGGGTGTGAGGTTTGAGAAATTTTAAGTCAAACAGTACGATTACAATTTGACAATAAAATAAATCCATTTCCCGAAACCTCTAGGTTGAGCCTTACGAGTGACGCTTATAACGTCGTCAGTAAGAAGTCACCAGTTGTTTTATGCATGGTTTCCCTGCATAGCAGTCCTTTCTGGGGGCAACCCCAATCGAAACGGACTGCCTTACCACCACACTGACTCACTACACCAGAAAATTTGAGAGTTAGTCTATGTTTCTATTGTTAAGCCGGGTACTGCTGTGGCTGCTGATTGGCACTATCGTTTATTCTCTGTTCCAGCGATTTTATCCCTCTGGAAGTTTTGTCGGGCGATTAATCTTAGTGGTTATCTTGGTAATCGTAGCCCTATCATTTCTTAACCCCAATGAACCTGCTGTGGCGTCGTTGTGGAGGATGCTATCTTTTCCACTCAAGCCTCTAGGAGCTTCTGTTTTACTGATGATTATTGCCGCTCAGAAAATCAAAGGAGGTGGAATAGACAAGCCAGGAGGATACTTGATCGGTTGGGCACTGACGATTTTGCTGTTGGCAAGCACACCAGCAGTCGCCTATTTACTTTATAGAGCGCCAATAGCAATGACGACAGGTGAAAGCTCTGTCGCGACTGCTACACCAACATTTGAGACACTGGTGGCATTAGGACAACCCACCACAGCTAACATCTCAGATGTAACGGGAGATAGCATTCTTTCTTATAATTTAAGAGTGCCTCCTTATTTATTACAAGGAAGTCCTCAAGATATTCGCACACGCGGTTTACGACTTGAAGACTTTGTACCAAATTCGGAAACATTGCAATTGACAACAAGAACTTGGGAAAGTTATCTCGTTGAAATTTACAGGTTCATGCGTGTTCAGCGGTAATCAGGTAAGAAAACTTTACTGGGTTCGTAGTAAGCGCTTGAGTGCTCAATCCAAGGACTAAAGTTTTTACTACGAACTTATTTCTTTATTAAAGTTGCTGTGATGGACTACTAGTACCAAACGGCAATAACTATCCAGTTAAAAGAGGTAACAAAAGCTGAAGTTATCACAAGCAGTATTTCCTCTGCATAGCTGCCTTCTTGGACTAGCAGTTAATCTAGATGATAAAGTTGCACAATTGCTTTAATGGCAAAATCTCGACGAATCGCTAAACTCGGTGCTTACCTACAACCCCATTGGCGGGAAGCCTCCTTGGGTATTCTCGCTTTGTTGTCTGTCAATGCACTGGGTGTTTATATCCCTTGGTTGATTCGTGCTGGTGTTGACAAACTCTCGACAACCTTCAGCTGGAACCAAATACTACATTATGTAGTAATTATTGTCTTGCTCAGTTCGGCGATGTGGCTAATGCGGATGGCATCACGCATTTGGCTATTTGGGGTGGGACGTCAGGTGGAATTTGACCTGAAACAACGGATTTTTGAACACTTACTGAAGCTGGAGCCTGCTTATTTTGCCAGTAATACTGCTGGCGATTTGATTAGTCGGGCTACTAGTGATGTGGACAATATCAAGCGGTTATTAGGTTTTGCGGTCTTGAGTTTGGCAAATACGGTGTTTGCTTACGCCCTGACACTGCCAGTAATGCTGGCGATTAGTGTGGATCTCACCCTAGCCGCCCTAGCAGTGTACCCTTTTATGCTTTTGTTGGTGAGTCTATTTAGCGATCGCTTACGTAAACAACAAGCAGCAGTCCAAGAGCAACTCTCTGACATCAGCGAACTCATCCAAGAGGATATGAGTGGCATTGCCTTAATTAAAATCTATGCTCAAGAAGCAAACGAGCGTCGAGCTTTTGCCAAGAAAAATCAGCAGCTATTGACTGCTAACCTGGAATTGGCAAAACTCCGCAATACACTGTTTCCGCTAATTGGCGGGCTAGCTAATATCAGTTCACTGGTAATCATCTGGCTAGGGTCGGCACGGATGTCTGCTGGGACACTTCAAGTTGGCGATTTTTTAGCACTGTTAATTTATGTAGAGCGCCTAGTTTTTCCCACTGCCCTTTTAGGATTCACAATTACTGCTTACCAACGCGGTGAAGTTAGTATCGATAGGCTAGAATCTATTCTCTCTGTGACACCAAAAATTAAAGATGCAGCCGATGCCATACATTTACCAGTGGCTGAACTCAAAGGCGAACTGACAGCTAAAAATCTTACTTACAATTACCCTGGTTCTAGGACTCCAGCTTTAGCAAATGTTAATTTTACCATTGCTTCTGGAGAAACTGTAGCGATTGTTGGGGCAATTGGTTCGGGTAAATCTACTTTGGCCAATGCTTTACCGCGCTTGTTGGATATTGAATCAGGACAATTGTTTTTAGATGGGTTAGATATTACTAAGATCGCTTTGACAGATTTACGAGCTGCGATCGCCTACGTTCCTCAAGATAGCTTTCTATTTAGCACTACAATCAAAAATAATATTCGCTACGGCGATCCACTTAGCGAACAACAGCAGGTAGAATCTGTCGCTAAACTTGCCCAAATTGAATCAGAAATTCAGAATTTTCCACAGCAATATGAAACTATTGTTGGCGAACGCGGTATTAATCTTTCTGGCGGTCAACGGCAACGTACTGCTTTGGCTCGCGCAATGTTGGTCAATGCTCCAGTGTTAATTTTGGATGACGCTCTCTCTAGTGTGGATAATCAAACCGCCACGCAAATCCTCAAAAATCTTTCCAGTGGTACTGAACGTAAAACAGTAATTTTTATTACGCACCAGTTATCAGCGGCGGCGGCGGCTGACCGAATTTTTGTAATGGATAAGGGAAAAATTGTGCAGGTCGGAAATCACTTAGAACTTTTAAAACAACAGGGTTTATACAAAAGTTTGTGGAGCCAACATCAAGTTGAGGAATTACTGCGGTGAAAATACTAATTCGTAATTCGTAATTCGTAATTCGTAATTCGTAATTCGTAATTAAAAGGAACGGAACACCGCGCTAAATTTTTTTAAGTTAGCGGTCTAAAATTAGTTGGGGTTTAAATCCCTAACTAATTAAATTACAAATTACGAATTACGAACTAGTAATTATAGCCGTAGTCACACTCTTTAGGACATAAGGATGGGGTGAAAGAAGAGAGTTAGCAATAGTTTTACCTCCTGCAAGAACTGCCCTCTGCCTCCTGCCTCCTGCTATATTTTAAACATCCGCCCTTTTGGAATCACGCAGTTAGGTCTAGACTTATCATTAAGACTGCTCTTAGCAGAAAGCAGAGGGAAAGAGGGTTTTAAAATTTTTGCATAGATGCCCAGAATAATAACTAATTAAGCGGACATGATATGACTCCAATTCATGCCCAATTTTGATGGCTGACACCTTTATTCTTTTCTGTTAAACTTCTCTACCGCCTGTATGTGAGGAAGTCAACGTCAATAGATAGCCGTCCGGCCCAGTCAAGGTAAATGAACTATGGATTCTGCCTGCTTCGATCTCAGAAACAGTCAGTCCCCACTTCCTAAAAGTATCTCTGGTGACGGAAACATCATCTACCATTAGATCAAAAGGCGCATTCATTCCAGGAGCGATCGCCTCTGAACTTGTTCTCAAAACTAAGTGCGTTCCTCCGCGTAATTCTAAAACAGCTAATTGTTCTGATTGAGCGATCGACCGCAGCCCTATCTTAACGAAAAAATTGCTAGCTTCCGATACATTACTCACATATAATCTCACATGACCAATCGCCACAGGAGGACGAGTATCCTTTTGTTTTGCAATAGTTTCTGACAATGACATAGCTTTAATCCAATTTCATCTAAAAATATTTAGTTACTGTTCAACTCTGTTGACATCAGTAGGTTTTTCATCTCCACAATCAGCTTGTTCAAATTCAGCAGTTTTGGGCAAATTTATCTCAACGTTTGATAGAGTATCAAGTCTTACTGACGGTTAAAATAATTATCTATAAATAACGTTTGAGTTTCATCAGATAAAAATTCTTACTTTCAAATACTCCTATACTACGTAGGAAAATTCATAGACGCTTGGAAGGTGGCTTCTGGTAGAGTGGGAGATTGACAGCAATTAGCTTACAACATAGCAATAAATGCAAGCATTGATGAAACAAATCTTTTTGTAAACTGCTTGATTCTTTTGTCTGTCTCGTGATAAATTTCTTTCTACGTCCATAAACTACTGTAATTTTATCAGCTTACCGTAGTTTATTAAATATCATTAACTTAGTTGCAAGGATTTGAAGTTAAGAATAAATAGTTAATCTATCGAGATTATTTATTACAGGTAGTATATTGCGAACCAACGAACTAGAAATTAATCTCTAAGCCAGGGCAACCTTATGAGCAAAATACGTGCTGTGATTGTCGATCCCAATGTACCGGGGCGTTTGGCACTGAGCGAAGTGACTGCACCAAAGCCTGTCCCAGATGAAGCTCTAGTGCGGGTAGCGGCAATTTCCCTCAATCGGGGAGAGATAAAACGTTCAACTTCTGCTGAGGCTGGTTGGCAGCCTGGTTGGGACTTAGCAGGTGTAGTGGAAACCTCTGCTGCTGATGGTTCGGGGCCTCCCCAAGGGGCGCGTGTAGTTGGCTTGCGCCGTGCCGGTGCTTGGGCAGAACTGGTGTCTGTTCCTACTAACGCCTTAGCAGTAGTGCCGTCATCGGTATCTTTTGCTCAAGCCGCCACACTGCCTGTAGCAGGTTTAACTGCATACCATGCAGTGTTAAAAGGTGGTTCGCTTTTGGGTCGGACAGTTCTGGTTACAGGTGCATCAGGAGGTGTTGGTTACTTCGCTATCCAATTGGCGCAACTGTCAGGAGCGCAAGTTGTGGCACATATTCGTCAAGCTGGCTATGAAACTTTAGTTAGAGAAGCAGGAGCGCAATCGGTGGTGATTAGCGAAGACCTTTCACCCGCCAGCGAGTATGGGCCCTACGATCTAATTGTAGAGTCAGTAGGTGGCAAGACTTTGGGGATAGCCCTTGGCTTACTGGCACAGGATGGGAAAACTGTGCTGTATGGAGTATCTGGGGGAGCTGAAGTGACATTCAACGCGGCTCAGTTTTATGGGACTGGTAGCGTTAGCCTATATGGTTTACGTCTATTTGATGAATTGAGATTTGAATCAGCCGCAGTCGGTCTAAAACGGCTTTTGAGTCTAGTAGAAGCAGACCAGTTACATCCTCACATTGATTTAGAAGCTTCTTGGACAGAAATAGCTGATGTAGCACAACAACTACTCGACAGGCGTTTTCCTGGCAAAGCTGTATTGCACATTTCCAAATAATTCGTAATACTCGCCTTCATGCGAGAAGCAAGCTACGTAATTCGTAATTCATAATTAATTCTTTTTTCATGCACTCATTTATGGAGAAAGACTAATGTTCTTCGTTGTTGCAATTAGGCAGATTTATCTGTGGGGTGATAATTATGAATTACAAATTACAAACTACGAATTATGCTGATTTCTGGTTCAAACTAGAGCGGCTTGTAGCCATTAGCAATCTCAAGATAGATCGCCCAAAAGGAACATCACATCCACGTTATCCATCCTTTGTTTATCCACTGGACTATGGATACTTGGAAAATACTCACTCTGGAGATGGAAATGATATTGATGTCTGGATAGGTAGCTTGTCTAATCAAACAGTAACTGCTGTCATTTGTAGTGTTGACTTGGAAAAGCGTGATACAGAAATAAAGATACTTCTAAGTTGTACATCTGATGAAAATCAAGCAATCTTGGATATCCACAATACAGGTTTTCAATCGGCAGTATTATTGGTTCGCAAGTAAATTACATTTTTGAAGGTAACTGTGTATGAGTTTAGAACTAAAACTATCAGGTAAAACAGCGATCGTCACTGGAGGAAGTGCGGGAATTGGATTAGCTACTGCCAAAGCACTTTATAGTGAGGGTGTGAATGTGGCGATCGCAGCTCGCAATCAAGAAAAACTAGAAAATGCAGTAGCTGCCATCCAGTCTTTACCAACTCCTGGCGCTAAAGTTATTGCCATCAGTGCAGATTTGACTAAAGCAGAGGATATTGAGAAAGTTGTCTCCACAACATTGGCCCAATTTGGTCAGATTGATATCTTAATTAATAATGCAGGTTCAGCCCGTGCTGGATCTTTCCTAGAATCCACTGATGATTTATTTTTGGATGCTTGGAACTTAAAATTATTGGGCTATATCCGCTTAGTTAGAGCCGTCGTTCCCCATCAAAAAAGTCGCGGTGATGGGCGGATTGTCAATATAGTCGGTGGTGCAGGCCGGACACCTCGTCCTAACTTTTTAGCTGGTGGTACAAGCAATGCTGCTTTGCTGAACTTTACAAAGGGCATTTCTAAAGAGCTAGCTGAGTACAAGATTCGCATTAACGCTATCTCTCCTGGTGCTACCGCTACTGAGCGTGCCGAGACTTTAGCTCGGCAAAATGCCCAAGCGCAAGGGATCACTGTCGAGGAAGTAAAGGCACAAAACATTCAAAGTATTCCTTTAAAAAGAATCGCCCAGCCAGAAGAAATTGCCGCGCTGGCGCTATTTTTGGTGTCCGATCTAGCTGCATCGATTACAGGAACAGAGATTATCGTTGATGGCGGATCTACCCCTGGTATTTAGTAGAGACGCGATTAATCGCGTCTCTACTGTTGTAAAAATATAAACTTCTTGGAGATAAAAACATGAGTTCTCAATACTTTGATATCAAACCAGTTGCAGGACGTATCGGTGCTGAAATTATTGGTGTTAATCTGAGTTCTAACCTCAGCGATGACATCATCAGTGATATTCGCAAGACTCTAGTCAAATACAAAGTCATCTTTTTCCGTGATCAGCAACAACTCGATGCTGATGGACAGGTTGCCTTCGCTCGTCGTTTTGGTGAAGTCACTACAGCCCACCCAACTGTACCATCGTTGCCAGAAAACTCAGAAGTCTTAGACCTGAATTATGGGCGTACCACTTCTCGCGCCAATAGCTGGCATACTGATGTAACATTTGTAGACCGTCCTCCTCTCGGCTCTATCTTACGAGCGCTTGACATTCCGCCAACTGGTGGCGATACAATCTGGGCAAACTCAGTAACTGCATATCAAGATTTACCTATTCATCTACGTAATCTAGCAGATCAACTTTGGGCAGTACACAGCAACAAATTCGACTATGCTACTGCATTTGACTTACCTGAAGATGCCAAGGCTTATCGGGCTGTCTTCACTTCGACTGTATACGAGACTCTGCACCCAGTTGTACGCATCCATCCCGAATCTGGGGAGCGTGGGCTATTCATCGGCGGATTTGTGCGCCAGTTCCGTGGCTTATCAACAACTGAATCAGATGACATTCTGCGGCTGTTGCAAGCATACATCACACGTCCGGAAAACACAGTGCGGTGGCGTTGGCAAGTTGGTGACGTAGCCTTTTGGGATAACCGCGCTACTCAACATTATGCGATCGCAGATTACGGCGACCAGCCCCGCCACGTTCAACGAGTCACAATTGTCGGCGATCTCCCAGTTGGCATCGATGGTAAACAAAGTGAAGCGATTAAAGGAGATGCTTCTGAGTACAATCGACGTCAGGCGGTAACTGCGTAATCGGAACTGGCGTCAAAATAAAATACCAGCTAGACAATCTCTATGAAGTAGAAGATTTCAAACTTGGGCAGAGGAGCGATGCATGGGTAATACACGTGCTACTGTTTTGGAAACAATAGCGGATACTTTAATCAAGCGTGCTGAGGCTCTGCCTTCTCGTGTTCTGCAAGTAGCGGTAACAGGCATTACTGCTAGTGGCAAATCCACTTTGGCACAGGAGCTAGCGCAGATACTAACCAGACGGGGAAGAAGTTCTGTTCAGATTGCAGTAGATAATTTCCATAACCCACGTGATCTGCGCCATCGCCGAGGTCGTGAGTCGGCTGAAGGCTACTATTTTGATGCCTACAACTATCCGCTCCTCAAAAAGCTTGTGCTTGAACCACTCGGGCCTGGGGGTAATTTAATCTACCAGGCATGTGGGTTCGACTTGGAAACAGATGCTCCAGTGGAAGAGGCACTTAATAAAGCCCATCCTGGAGACATTTTTCTTTTTGCTGCCAGTTTTCTGCTACGACCAGAGATTGTCTCTTACTTTGACTATCGTATCTATATAGATACAGATTTTGAAGTGGCCGAGCAGCGTGGGGTAGACAGGGATGCAGCACAGCTTGGGTCTAAGGAAAACGCAGTTCGTCTATATCGTCAGCGATACCATGCTGCACAACGAATCTACTTTGCAGAATCTAATCCTGTGCAGTATGCCGATGCTTTATTGAAAAATAATAATTTGGCAGAACCAATTCTCTTGTTGAGAGCAAATCATCTTTTCTAATTTCTTGACTAGACATTTGAACCCAGTATCTAATGATGATCGCGCTTTTTTATGAAACTCTTCTATACACCTAACTCACCCTATGCACGCATTGCACGGGTAGTAATAATAGAATTGAATCTGTGCGTAGGCGTAGCCCGTCGTAGACATCGCATCGAAACGCAAAAAGTCATTGCACGAGATCCAAACAGCGACCTACTAAATTACAACCCTACAGGTAAAGTACCAACGCTAGCGACTGATGACGGATTTATCTTGAGTGAAACACGTATAATATGCGCTTATCTGAATCATTTAAATCCTGAGATCAAATTAGTTGCTGACATTTCTAATGGCTTTTTACAACAACTCGAAGGTATGACTGGTGGGTTCATAGATGGTATTGCTGTCTGGGTAAGGGAGTTAAGGCGTCCCCACAATGAGCAATCACCTGGGGTAATCGAGTTTGAGCGTGAGCGGGCGTTAAGAATTTTGGACTATTTCGAGAAGATATCAGATAAACTCGACCAAACTCCAAAACTTGCTCATATAACCCTCGCCTCTGCACTTGGATTAGAGATCCGTCTTCCTGATTTGCAATGGCGGCAGAAATATCCAAAACTTGCCCATTGGTACGATGAATTCTCTAAACTACCCTCTATGCAAGCAACAAAACCAGAGTCTTAATAACTAACATTTTCTTGTTCCAAACAAGAGAAAGAAAAAAGCATGAGTACGCTCTCGCAAATATAAATATGAGTACGAAAAAACAACTTAAACTCGGAGCATTTTTACCTGGTAGTGGTCATCATGTGGCAGCATGGCGACATCCCAACACCCCGGCTGATGGAGGTCTAAACTTCCAACATTATAAGCAGCTGGCACAAACGGCTGAACGGGGCAAATTTGATATGCTTTTCCTTGCAGATGGTTTAGCCGTCTGGGATCGAGGGCAAGGGACTGAGGCTTTTAGCCGTTCGGGACAATTCAGCGTCCACTTTGAACCTTTAACTTTGTTGTCGGCTCTATCTGCGGTGACAGAAAATATCGGATTGGTGGCGACATCATCAACGACTTATGATGAGCCTTTTCATCTCGCCCGCAAGTTTGCGTCACTAGATTACTTAAGCGGTGGTCGTGCCGGATGGAATCTTGTAACCTCTGCTGCTGAAGCCGCAGCGCAGAATTTCAGCCAAGAAAACCACCTAGAACACTCGCTGCGCTATGAACGGGCGAGGGAATTTGTGGATGTTGTCACCAAACTTTGGGACAGTTGGGAAGACGATGCTTTTCTCCACAATAAGGAGTCAGGTATTTACTTTGATGCAGAAAAGTTGCATGTTCCCCACCACAAGGGTAAATATTTCTCGGTGCGCGGCCCGCTCAATGTGGCGCGTCCACCGCAGGGATATCCAGTAATCGTACAAGCTGGATCTTCCGAGGCTGGCCAGGATTTGGCTGCCCAAACAGCAGAGGCGATTTTCACTGCACAACAGACATTGGCAGAAGCTCAAGCCTTCTACGCCAACGTCAAGGGGAGATTGGCTAAATACGGACGTTCCCCTGACCATCTCAAAATTATGCCAGGGGTATTCCCGGTAATTGGTAAGACTGAGCAGGAAGCTAAGGATAAATATGAGCAACTTCAGGAGTTGATCCATCCCTTAGTAGGATTAGGGCTGCTTTCTGGGCTAGTGGGTGGACATGATTTGTCTAAGTATCCTCTAGATGGGCCCCTGCCTGATCTGCCAGATACCAATAGTGGCAAAAGCCGCTTGCAGCTGATTACCGATCTTGCCCGTAGAGAGAACTTAACAATCCGACAACTGTATTTGTGGATTGCAGGAGCGCGGGGACATCGAACGATTCTCGGAACACCAGAACATATTGCCGATCAGTTAGAAGATTGGTTCGTTAATGGTGGGGCTGATGGATTTAACATCATGCCGCCCTGGCTACCTGGAGGTTTAGAGGAATTCGTAGACTTGGTAATTCCCGAACTGCAACGCCGGGGAATATTTCGTACTGAGTATGAAGGTAGTACCTTACGCGAAAATCTCGGTTTGCCTCGTCCGGTGAACCAGTTCACCACAAATACTGCTCCTGAACCTGTAGGCGTCGGTTCCTTGGCATAGTTTTGATTGAACAACTGGCAGTGTTTTTGAAGCGACGGCTTTGATTTCCTCAAACTTAATCTGGTTTGTTATTCCAGTGGTTTTAACAATACAATCAAGTCGTCTCTAAGGAAACTTTTTATCGTGTTGGGCATCCTAACGGTTCTTCTATCCTCCTTTGTTTTGACGTTTCACAACGTTACTGTCCGAGTTTTGTTTTCAGAACATCTCGTACTAGGTTTATTTTTACTCGGTGGATACGTTAAACCGGATTTGCAAAATTCCTTCTTGCTGATGTTCATGCGAATGCTGCTGGTGGTTCCACTGATGGCATCTCTATCATTCAAGCTATATCCATCTGCTCTTAAAGAACTCCAAGACTTGTTCACCCGCAACCGTAGGGATGTTCTGATTCAAGCTCTTGGCTGTGGAGTGCTGATGTTTGTATATATTGCCTCACTCTACATTGCTATTGGCTTGATTCCCACAGGCATTGCCTTGACCCTCTTCTTCACCTATCCCGTATTTACAGCACTGTTGTCATGGAGGTTTTTTGGCGATCGCCCCACATTGTTCCGTTGGCTGGTAATGGCTATTATTCTGCTGGGAAGCGCTCTCACCATTCCCCAATCCTCTGCTACTTACAGTAGTCATACAATTGCGATCGGCATTTTCGCTAGTTTTGGCGCTGGAATTGTTTACGCCTTTTATTGCATCATTGCTCAAAAATGTTTAGAAAAATTCCATCCAGTTCCCTTTACCTGGATCAGTTTTGCCTCCACTCTACTGCTCTCTGGTATTAGCTTAGTGTTTTGGCCAGCTAAGAGCGGCCAACTTGACTGGACACCCCTATGGATTGGCAGCATCTTTTCGGGTCTGGTCAGCTTTCTTGGACACACTTTAAACAATGTGGGAATTCGGATGGTTGGCGCTTCTACCGCTTCCATAATCGGCTCTAGCAGTCCAGCATTGACGGCGCTAGTTGCATGGCTAACCATTAGCGAAACTTTAAACGTGATTCAGAGTGTAGGGATTGGTATTGTCACATTGGGGATCGCCTTACTTAGTGCCGAAGGTTTTGTGAAATCGCTCAAAATTAAGGGTCGAATTGGGAATTAAAATATGCCTTTCTTTGCTATCCTTTTCGATCTTGACGGGACTTTGACAGATCCTAAACCTGGCATCACTGGTTGCATTCAGTATGCGCTTTCTGAACTCGGTTACAAACCACCGAATGCTGATGAACTAAATTGGTGTATTGGGCCGACACTCAAAGATAGCTTTTCGCAATTACTCAATACCTTAGATAGCACAGTAATTCAACAGGCTATTTTACTATATCGTCGCCGCTTTGCCACAATTGGATTATTTGAAAACTCCCTTTATTCCCAAATTTTAGAAGTCCTAAAAGCCATTCGTTTTGCTGATTATAAAACTTTTGTTGCGACTTCTAAACCATATATTTATGCAACGCAAATTATTGAATATTTTAGTTTATCGTTGCTTTTTGATGGTGTTTATGGTAGTGAGCTTGACGGAACGCGGAGTAGAAAAGGTGACTTAATTCACCATATTTTATTAACAGAAAAACTTTTACCCTCTAGTGTGGTGATGGTAGGCGATCGCTCACATGACATCATTGGAGCCAAGCGCTATCATATCACTTCAATTGGTGTCACTTATGGCTATGGAACTGAAGAAGAATTAAAAGCTCATGGTGCTGACTTTATTGCCCATTCTCCAAGCGATATTCCCAAATTAATAATTCGTAAATAATGCCACCATCTTTAACACTTTTCCATAGCTTACTTCTCTTTAGTACCGCTTTCATTGCAGGCGGGCTAAATGCTGTAGCAGGTGGTGGAAGCTTTATCACCTTTCCAACTCTCATCTTTACAGGTGTACCGCCGATCGCAGCTAACGCCACGAATAATACTGCAATTTGGGTGGCTGCTCTAGCAAGTGCTGGAGCATATCGTCAAGATTTAGACATCAAGCGACGAGATTTTTTACTTTTATGTAGTGTCAGTTTAGTTGGTGGAATAATTGGCTCTGTAACTTTGTTATATACATCGCCAGATGTATTTAAAAAGCTTATTCCCTATCTGTTACTGCTGGCAACCCTGGTGTTTACCTTTGGCGAACCTTTCAAAAAGTGGTTGCAGCGTCAACGTCAGAAGTCATCACCTGAATCTGTACCTTTGTTTAATTTGGTACTGGCTCAACTAGCGATCGCAATTTATGGCGGTTTCTTCGGCGCAGGTTTAGGGATTTTAATGCTGGCAACTCTGGCATTTTTAGGTATCAAAAGTATTCACAAAATGAATGCTTTTAAGACATTTTTAGGGAGTTGTATCAATGGTATTGCCATCGTTCCATTTATTTTTGCAGGTGTAATTGCTTGGCATCAAGCTATTTTGATGGCAGTAGGTGGTTCTCTGGGTGGTTATTTAAGCGCTCATTATGCTCGTCAACTTGAACCGCACTTAATTCGGAAATTTGTGATGATTGTTGCCTTCAGCATGACTGCCTACTTTTTTATTCACGGTTAAGGACTGGGAACTAGTAGTCTGCCAACCCAAAGATGCGCTTTTTCGGGCTGGGGAAAGGGGAAAGGGAAAAGGGTAAGGGATTTAAAACCTTTCCCCCTGCCCCTTATCCCCAGAGGGGACCCCACCTTCCCCCTTACCCAATAAAGAGCTTTCGTCACGAAAGCGAACTACTAGTGAGAGGTGATGTATGGAAGCATCAAGAAAATCGCAGGTCATGCTTCGTGCTTTTGGTTCCAGAAATTTTCGCCTGTACTATATAGGTCAGGGAATTTCTTTGATTGGTACGTCAATGACTCAAGTGGCTACAAGTTGGTTAGTATATCGCCTCACCGATTCCGCCTGGTTACTAGGTTTGGTAGGTTTTGCCAGCCAAATTCCCACGCTTGTTTTGATTCCTCTAGGTGGAATCATCGCCGATCGCACGAACCGCCATCGTATTCTGCTTATCGCCCAAGTTCTGGGGATGCTTCAGTCTTTGGCTCTGACATGGCTGGCTTTGAGCAGTACTATTAACGTCTGGCAGATTGCATTTCTTGGTGTGTTACAAGGGATAATCAACGCCTTCGATATTCCCACCCGACAGGCATTTTTACCAGAAACGGTCAGTAAGGAAAATCTTGGTAATGCGATCGCTTTGTACTCCTCCCTTGTCAGCGTTTCAGTGATACTTGGGCCTGCGATCGCAGGTATATTGATTGCGGCCATTGGTTCAGGCGCTTGTTTTCTGATTGATACTATCAGTTATATTGCTGTAATTATTGCCCTCCTAGAAATGCACCTTGCCCCCAAAAAAGTCGTTATTTTCACACGGAAACCCTTAGAAGAATTGAAAACTAGTTTTAACTACGCTTTTGGGTTTTTGCCAATTCGATTTGTCTTGATTGGTTCAGCTTTAGTCTGCTGTGTGTGGGGATTTTACTTAGCTTTGGGGCCGATTTTTGCCAAGGAGATTTTGCAGGGCGGGTCTAACACCTTCGGCTTCTTGATAACAGCTTCCAGTTTGGGAACCTTAGCTGGTGGTATTTATTTAACTAAGCATAACAATGTACTGGAGTCGGGTAAAGTTTTAACATTAGGTATATGTTTTATGGGAGTAAGCTTAATTGTCTTTGCCCTATCGCGTGTGTTCTGGCTTTCACTGCTTTCATTATTAGCGGCTGGTTTCGGCTTTATTTTGCAGATAATTGCCGGACGCACTTTACTTCAGTTGTTGGTGAATGATGAAAATCGCGGACAAATTACAGGTCTTTATGTTATGGCATCTACAGGCGCAGTACCTATAGGTAACTTAATAGCTGGCGCACTAGCAAGCAAAATTGGTAGTAGTAATACTGTCATCCTTGGTGCAAGTATTTGTATTGCAGGCTCAATTTTCTTTATGCAGCAAATCTCTACCTTCCGCGATCTGGTTCGTCTGAATCTACGTACTGAAGAAGCTTAAAAGAAAAATAGCTCTGGCTATTTGAAAGAATGCATAATCAGCGATAAAACCAAAAATTGGTAAAAACAATGACTACTATAAATGATCCTACTGTTATAGCTCAAGTAACTGATTTGTACCTCAAATATGAAGAAGCCCTTTCTAATAACAATTTAGAGGTGATGGATAGCTTGTTTTGGGATGCGCCCGAAGTAGTGCGGTTTGGAATTACAGAAAACCTCTATGGCGGCGATGAAATTCGTAACTTTCGCCAGAATCGACCAAACCCAAAAATAGAGCGAGAAATCTCGAATCTCAAGGTTGTAACCTTTGGGAAAGATGCAGCAACAGTAACTTTAGAATTTCGCCGGATTATCAATGGTGTAGAGCGTTTCGGGCGACAAAGCCAGACTTTGTACAGGTTTATCGAAGGATGGAAGGTGGTTTCAGCGCACGTTTCATTATTGCCAGTGTGAGTTTCAAAACTATGACTAGTATTTTAGTTAGATGTTAGCTGCCAGAAAAGATAGTAAGTGGCTCTAATACTAGCTTTACGTGATTTTAAATCATTAAAAATAATTCCTGTACAAAGCAGATAAATAGAGTTTTCAATATGGAAAATTCATTTGATTGGATTGTTCTAAAATCTAGACATTTAGTAAAAGACAAATGGATTTCAGTACGCTCTGATACTTGCCAAATGTCTAATGGAACAATAGTTGACCCCTATTATGTTCTTGAATATCCAACATGGGTAAATGTTGTAGCTTTAACCAAAAATCAGGAAGTTATTTTAGTAAAGCAATATCGCCACGGTCTGAAAAAAACAATTCTAGAATTGCCCAGTGGTGCTGTAGAGACTAAAGATATTTTACCATTGGAAGCCGCAAAACGCGAATTATTGGAAGAGACTGGTTACACTAGCAATAATTTTATTGAAACTGGTATATTATCACCAAACCCAGCCAATCATAACAATTTAACCCATTGTTTTTTAGCAACAGATGTAGAATGTGTAGCTAATTTAAAGTTAGACCCTACCGAACAAATTGATGTAGTTTTATTCCCTTTAAAAAAGGTTGTTGAAGGTATTGATAAAGGTATACTGCTGCAAACATTACATATTAGCTCATTATTTTTTGCTCTAAAAAAACTTAATAAAGTGCAATTTTCTTAGTCATCTAGCTAGAGTTGTCTTTGTTAATAACTTTACTAATGACTAAACGAGGATTTACTAATGATATTGGAAACTCAACGCTTATTACTACGGGAAATGACACTTTCTGACCTCAACGCCTTATTGCTTGTCCTTGGCGATGCAGAGTCGATGCGCTACTATCCAAAACCCTTTGACCGTGAGATGGTGGAAAGATGGATTGACCGGCATCGCCACAACTACGCACAGCATGGCCTTGGCTTGTGGAGCATGGTTCTCAAGACGACGGGTGAGGTAATCGGCGACTGCGGACTGATTTGGCAGGAGGTCGAGGGACACCAAGAACTCGAAATTGGTTATCATGTCCGTCGCGACCAACAAATGCAGGGTTATGCAACTGAAGCTGCATCTGCTTGCCAAGATTACGCCTTTAATGTGCTGGGTAGCACTCGTGTCATCTCCCTGATTCGCCCACAAAACATTCCCTCTCGTCGTGTAGCTGAAAAGAATGGACTCAAGGTCGTTCAGGAGACACTCTGGCGCGACATACCGCACTATATATATGCTGTGCAGCGCTCAGAAAGTAAACTTCTTACAACAAGCAATCTTAGCAGAGAAGTTTTATAATCTGTGTACTAATGTTGAGGCTGCTCACCTGGAACATAGTTATACCATTTCACCAAATTTCTGATACAAATCTCTTTGCCTGCTTCCCCTGCCACCCCTGCTTGCCTAAATGTATCAACTTTAAAGTGAAACGGTATTAGTTATTGCATCAACATTAGAACGAAAGTATTTGGTCATAGGGCATTTGTACTGAGCAAACGCGAGTGCGTCTCGTAGAGAAGTTTTGGGCATTGGGCAAAACAGTTTCTCTTTTCCGAGTTCCGTTAGCGTTAGCGGGACTTTAGCCCGTGCTGAGTAAAGAAGTGAGATTCCCCACTCAGCACTCTTGATAATTGGGTTATCTCGTTTCTACCCTCTGACTATGAATGTTTGTCGTTGGGGCTTTTACTTCAAGACTTGCAGCAGCAGCCCAATCAGCAGCATTTCTAGCCTCTGGCTGGAAACGAGATTTGAAAAAGATTAAGCGTTTGGTTGGCTATGCTTCAAAATATTAGGTGCATTTAATTTTTTGGGTATAAAATCTAGCTGCTAAAAGAGCCGCACCTGCTACTAAAGTTGCTAGTACACTATCAGGTTCAGGGACAGCAACAACTTGAGCATCAATTCGTGCAGTTCCAGCAAACAAACCTGACAATTCAGAGTCGCCTAATATATTCGCAAATTCTGGAGAAATTAACAATCGAACATCAGGGATGGTTAAATTTCGGCCATTAAATGCCACAGATCCCGGAGTGCTCAAATCAAATAAAATTGTATTTAAAGAAAATGTGTCTCTTAAAACAAGTCCGCTGGCACCTGTAACAGTACGTCCTGGAGCAAAACCGATTGAAAAATTACCAACAGTAATTTGATTGTTGAATGTAACAGTACCAGTATGCTCGATTGTACCTGAAAGCGGAGTAAAATTGCCCTCGTCACTGAACGTGAAGTTGGTAGCTGAGTCGATGTTGAAGCCAACTAAATAATTGCTAGGAATTGGTGGAACTGTCTGATTAGTACCTGTCAAGTTTAGCCCAATACTACTAAGAATATCCTCATGATCGCGATCAATACTGGTAACTCCAGATACCACTTTAAAAGTTGCAGCTTCTACCTGTATGGGTGCTATTGAGATAAAAGCTGCTGTAGTACAACCAATAATTCCTGCAAACTGAAAAAAACGCATATATATTTCTGATGATCTTCGTAGTTTATTTTATCTAACAAAACGTCCTTTGTTAATATATAAACTCAAAAGTTTTCGCTAAAAAAGTATTCTTAAAATTTAAGATTATATAAACATACAGTTAATAACAAAATGTAACCCATACAGCTACAAATACAAAATTGAATATGTAGTTACAAATAAAAACTACTCTTCAAAAAGAGGCGTAAAGTATGAAAAATAAAGCCTTAAGGATATAAAATGCAAAAAATATAGTTATGTTTAATTATGTCCAATGCCAATTTTTTTAGAGTAAATTTCAAAGTTACTCTGACAAATTTGTGAGAGGGATTTAGGGTGAAGGTTTTTGATTCATCCAAGAAGTATAGCAAAGTGCTAATTGCTGAGTAAAAACCCAGTATTTTCATGGTTTTGAGCAATCATCAATGTCCTGACCGCCTTGGTGATTGCTATATAATTAAGTATTTGCAAACTCTAGCTGAGAACCAGAAAAAGCTGATTTACTTCTTAATTCACAGGCTTGTTCTAATCCACCAGCTTATTTTCTCTAAATTGGAATCTATTTCCTGCCAAAAACTTGCTGATGAGTCTGTTTCTCTTGTTTCTGCGAGTATTGTATATATGCTCTCGAAGTTTTTTTGAATCAATTGCTTATCTAGTTTAGGAATATCTAATTTCAAATATCTCAGGCGGTTGGGTAACTCTACTTGCTCTTTTGTCGGCAAGTAGTGAATCTGCTCAACTTGTTCTAAAATTTTGTCTACTGATACAATTATTTCTAACAAACTGGGCTTTTTTGCTTTTAATTGCAAATCTTTTTCTTCAAAGGCTTCTTCTTGATTCCCTAACTTTACTAATACTATTTTTACAAAGAAAATATTGTAATCTACCTGATTAACTTCACCGACTTGCTGATAGTATTTTCCACTTTTATTTATAACGACTATGTCACCTTTCTCGATTCTATTGTTCATAATTTCTACAATTTAGTAATTTAATTACTTAAATAATCTCCTGTATAGAAAATACTACTCTAAAACCACAAACCCTCAATCCACCATGTGACTCATTCCAGCTACGACTGGCGCTACGACACAGTTCTGGACTGAAACTCCAAGAACCACCGCGTAGCACCCGGCGATTCATATCACCGCCAACTTCCCAAGCTGTTCCATCTAAGGGTGCGTCGTCGTAATTGTTATGCCACGAATCAGCACACCATTCCCAAACTAACCCGTGCATATCGTACAATCCAAAGGCGTTAGCGACTTCAAAACTACCGACGTTTGTTGTTTCTTTACGGAATTTGCTTTTTGGTTCGATAGTGCAGCTGACTAACTCAGGAGTAATAGTTTCGCCAAAATGGAATGAGGTTGTAGTTCCAGCCCGACAAGCATATTCCCATTCCGCTTCACTCGGCAAACGATAGTTGCGTCCAGTTTTTTCTGATAGCCTGAGACAGAATTCTACAGCCTCATACCAAGATACATTTTCCACTGGTCTATCTAGACCTTTGAATTTCGATGGATGAGGATTTAAAGCTTGTTTGACTTTGGGTAAAGCTGCTACTACTCTCCACTGTGCTTGAGTTACAGGAAATTTTCCCATAAAAAATGGTTCAACGCTAACTTGATGTCGAGGACGTTCGTCAGCATCTCCTTCAAATTCTAGTGAACCCATCATGTAAGTATCACCAGGAATAGATACCATTTCTAATGTGACAGACTTACCTAATTCTTCAGCAAAGAAGTTTGCATTACAGTTCATGCGGTTTACTTCTCTACCACCTGTGTCTACTGTCACTACGTCAAATTCAAAGGTTTCTAATGGAGGTAATGGTACGATTATTTTTTGTGGTAGCGGCGGTAATATAGGTTGAGGCATTGAAACAATTTTTAAGGCAACAGGTTCAATGTTCGATATGGCAAACTTCAAATCGTTAATGACTTCTACTGCTGTTTGATACCTTTCATTCGGTAAATGTTTGAGTAATTTATCTAAAATTTTTCCTAATTCGTCGCTGATAGTAATACCTTTTTTTTGTAAACGTTCGCGCCACAACCATTTAGCGCTCATAGCATCATAAATAGGGTCATTAATTTGTCCAGAAGCATCCTGCAAAGGCAAACATTGAGTTAAAAGACGCACACAAGTTACGCCCAAAGCATACAAATCACTACCGTGACAAGCAAATCCAGCCATCTGTTCTGTTGGGGCATAGCCAAGGGTATAAATTACCGTAGCTTGTCTTCCGATACTGGTTTGTGTCACCTGTTTAGCACCGCCAAAGTCAATTAAAACAGGTTTTTCATCACTTGCACGGCGGATGATATTTTCTGGTTTGATATCCCGATGAATGACGTTATGAGTATGAATAAATTTCAGAACTGGCAATAAATCAGCTAAAAGTTCCCAAATTTGTTGTTCGCCATAAATTTGTTGCTGAACTTCTTGTAAAAGAGTTTTTCCTTGAATAAATTCTTGTACGAGATACAAGCTACTACCTTGTTCAAAATAAGCTAGTAATCTAGGAATTTGAGTATGATTTTCTCCTAGTTCATATAACCGAAAAGCCTCTTCTTTGAAAAATTCTGCGGCTTTAGTGCGTTGTCCTGTTCCCTGAAACTGCGGGAAAAATTGCTTGATGACGCAAGGGGCGTTTAGTCTATCTACATCTTCTGTAGAATATGTTCTACTAAATCCACCTTCACCTAAGAGTCTTAATACGCGGTAACGGTTTCTGAGAAGTTTACCAAAGTTGCTTTGTCCGCAACTCACGCAAAATCTATTGCTATCAGAGTTGAATGGATTTGAGCAATTGAGATTTTGGCAGATTTGCATAATGAGGAGGAAATAGCATCTTCTCCAAAGTTAGCCCCAATATTATCTAATTGAAAACAGTTATGTAGAGAAGCGAACACGGAAGTTTATTCATGTGTTTAAAACTATCTTTCACACGAGGGCATAAGAATAAATAAATTAAATTTATACCAATTAAATTAATGATTGCAACATATACTTGGCTTAATATGCGATGAATCGCGTCTCTACAAATGGTGTATTTATCACATTTTTTTTACAATTGGCATTACTTATCTGTACGATAATGTTGTGTTAGCAGAAAGTATGGCACATTGCCATAAGATTGGGGCGTTAGGCTTGCCGTAATGCACCGGAAATTTTAATATAACTGTTGTTCGCTATTTAAAAAAGTTCACGAAGAACGAAATCATCTACCTTTAACTTTTATTGCAAATAGCGACTTTTATTTAAAAGTTTTATTCTCTCCAGAAGCGCGAATTAATTCAGCTACAAGTGCAACGATCGCGGATACTAAAATTAACATCACACTCAGAGCATTAATATCAGGTTTAACTCCGGTTCTAATCCGGCTAAAAATTTCCATCGGTAGGGTGTTAGAACCGCTACCAGCAGTAAAACTGGCAATGAGAAAGTCATCTAAGCTAAGAACAAAAGCCAATAGACAACCAGCGACAATCCCAGGCATTAATTGAGGTAACAATACTTTGATGAAAGCTTGGGTTGGTGTCGCACCTAAATCTAGTGCTGCTTCTTCTAAGTGGGGATCTAAATTAGTTAGTCGGGAAGCAACCACAAGTCCAACGTATGCCAGACAAAACACGATATGGGCTGCAACTATCGTCCACAAACTCAAAGGTATAGCAAAGGCTGCTAAACATACTAGGGTAGCCACTGCGATCGCAATATCGGGAATAATCAATGGTAGGTAAGCAATACCACGATACAATTTCTTACCAGGAAATTCGTAACGCGCCAGCCCAACCGCCATCAAGGTTCCCAGCACTGCTGAAATTGCCACGGCACAACTAGCAACTATCATACTGTTTTGCAAAGCTGATAAGATGCGATCGTCACTGAACAACTTGCGATACCAATCGAGAGTAAATCCTTGCCAAGTTGCACTGTAGGGCGACTGATTGAAGCTATAAAAGCCAAGTACCAGTATAGGCAGGTACATGAACACAAACATCAACAGTGAGAAAACCGCCTGCCATGAGACACGCGGTTTTTTAAGAGATGAAGAGGTATTCACATTTATATTTGGTTTTTTTTGTTAGCAACACAATATATCATATTTAATGTAATAAGTCAAAATTTTGACTAATAAAAAATCTATCCTTTTGCGCGTAGGCGTAGCCCGTCCTAGACATCGCTCCTGAATTGTTCGGATAATCTGTGAGAATTACTTTATCTAACGTTAGCGATCGCTCCTGGCCGCTCTTTGAAGTCTTAAATTGCTCAAATGTGGTAAATATCCAACTCTCATCGCATCTTGCTCTAGTTCCTGTAAGATTATTGCTAATTACTAGCATTAATTTTACTATCAATCGCCAGTTATGACCATTACTATGACAGCGCAGGAAGAAGAGGAACTGTGGGATGAGGTTGCCCAAAGTGTTGTATGTGATGCTATGTTAGAACCCTTTGAATTTACTTATGAAATGCCTAAGCAATTAGGCAAAGGTGGTTCTCGCTGTATTGAAGTACATCCTGAAATTTCGCTGGCGATTATGGACTATCAATATCATAATGATGTGATTATAGGATGTACCGAATGCGAACACCCCTTGCAATTTGGCGTTTTGCTTTCAGGTAGCGTCATAGATGAATATGGAGGAAAAGTTGGAGAAGGATACACTTGTATCTCTGGTAGTGGTATCCAACGCCAAATGTCCCTTAAAATTCCTAAAACGCGGCGTGTGGGTGTGGATATTCACATGTCCTCTGATGTATTAAAAACCTTTTTCCCAACAGCAGATGGAGAAATATTGCCCCAGTTGCGTCTACTAGCAAAGGGTGATGATTGGCAAACTTTAATTTACCCGGAAACTACACCAATTATACAAGGTGTCGTACAGCAAATCATTAATTGTCCTTACCACGGTATAACCAAGCGGATGTATTTGCAAGCTAAAGTTTTGGAATTGATGACATTGCAACTAACTCCGATTTTGGCACATCAGGAGGGATTGCAACCATCACCGAGATTAAAGTCACAAACCATTGCCAGAATCCATCATGCTAGAGAAATTTTGCACTCGCATTTAGAAAACCCACCCTTATTAGTGGAATTAGCGCAACAAGTAGGAATTAGCGATCGCACTCTGCGACGCGGATTTCAAGAACTCTTTGGCACAACAGTATTTCGCTACCTGACAGACAAGCGCATGGAGTGGGCAGAACAGTTATTACGTCAGGGAAATATAACCATTGCCGAGGTTGCCCACCAAGTCGGTTATTGTGAGCAAGGACGCTTTGCGTCTGCTTTTAAACGGAGATTCGGTATCATGCCGAGTGAATGCTTATCCAGTAAAAAGTCCGTTTTGGACTGACGATGCCGTTTTTGCCATAGACTCAACAGGCAACTTTTGTTTATACTCACTCTCATTAAAGAATAAAAATAATTTGCAATAAACCAGCTTTTATTTAAAATCCTGGGCTTGTGTGCACATTCAATAAAAGCTGAGTGGTTTAATTGCCTGTTAAAGGGAATTAAGGTTTTAGTCAGTCAAGGAGTTGAACGATCAATCTCTGCTTTTTGAGATGCTCGTTGCAAATAGTGTTAATAAAGTTAGGGTTCAGCGAGTGGTGTTTGAGGAGTTGTGATGAAAAATTCGTGGTTATATAGTGGTTTTCATCTGTGGCTGGCACTGAGTTTATCAGGATGTTTGAGTGCTTTAGTGATGATGCCTGGATCGGCACAGGTGAAATCAGAAAGTAATGTAAATTCCGCTGCTTTGAGCAACCTAACTCCCCTTTTGAAAGCTGGGAAGGGCAATCGCAATTATCCTAGAATTCGACAACTAAGTGAAGTCGAACCTCCGATTACTAATGCCCAATTGTTGTTAGTACAGTCGCCTACACCACAAATAACACCCATATCAGAAATAATACAAATTACCGGAGTTAAAGCAAATTCCACTGATAAAGGTGTGGAGATAATTTTACAGACTCCTCTTGGAACCCAACTACAAATAAGAAATCGCAGTACAGGTAATAATTTTATTGCTGATGTATCTGGTGGGCAGTTGCGTTTAGCATCGGGCGAGGCTTTTACATTTCGTTCGGAAAAACCGCTTGCGGGAATTACAGAAATAACAGTTACGAATATTGATGCAAACACTGTCCGAGTCACAGTGGTAGGTGTTGCAGCTATGCCTACGGTTGAGTTATTTGATGATAATACAGGGCTGGTTTTTGGGATAACAACTGCTGCAACGGCGATGCAGCCACCGCAGCAACCCCAAGCTTCACAGAAGCCAACGAGTGAAACCCCGCAACAAAAGCCAACAACACAGGAAGATGAGCCGATTGAGTTGGTGGTAACGGGTGAGCAAGATGGGTATCGCGTGCAGGATGCGACGACTGCAACGAGGACAGACACCCCTTTACGCGATATTCCCCAATCGATTCAGGTTGTGCCGCGACAGGTGCTAGAAGATCGCAACGTGAGAACTCTGACTGAGGCTGTGGAAACAGTTAGTGGCGTTACCAGTGCAGATACTGTATTTAACGCACCTGGAGGCAGCTATACTATCAGAGGATTTGAACAAGCAGGAAATTTCCGAAATGGCTATCGAGATGTAGGTAGCTTTGGTCTGACATCAACTGCATCGATCGAGCGAGTGGAAGTTTTGAAAGGGCCTGCCTCGGTTTTGTTTGGAGCAGTAGAACCCGGGGGAATCATCAATGTTATCACTAAACAACCCCTCAGTGAACCCTATTACAATCTTGAATTTCAGGCAGGAAACCGTGACTTATATGAGTCCAGTATTGATTTTTCCGGCCCATTGAATGACGATAAAACCCTGCTCTATCGCTTAAACGCCAGCTATGAAAGTTCAAACGGGTTTCAAGATTTTGTCACCTCACATTTGACTACGATCGCACCCTCAATCACTTGGAAATTGGGAAATAGGACAGACCTAAATCTATATTATGAATCTACTAAATTCAATGGTATTCCTGAGAGTTTCAATACTTTTTTCAGCGATAATACCATCAAGCTGCCTCGAAGTCGTTACTTAAGTTATCCTCTCGATGGGCAACATTATACCACTCAAAAATATGGCTATACGCTAAACCACAAATTTAGCGATAACTGGCAGCTCCGTAATAATTTTTCTATAACTGCTTTTAACGCTATCGAGGAGTATACGGTAGGAACGGATCTAGTGGATGATCGTTTCTTAGAGCAATATGCTGCCAGACGTAACTACATGGTAGACAACTATTTTGGACAGATCGACTTGGTTGGTAAGTTTAATACAGGCTCGATTCCACACCAACTAGTATTCGGCTTTGATGTCAACCGCAATGTGACAATTTTTAATCCTACTTATCTCTCCGTGCCTGCTCTAGATGTCTTCAACCCAAACTACAATATTCCAATTACTACTCTTGATACTTCTACTAGCTATGGGACTATTCAATCTTATGGTTTCTACCTTCAGGATCAGATTAGCTTTCAAGATAACCTGAAGTTACTGATTGGCGGGCGTTTTGATTGGATTTCCCAAAACAATGGCATAGACCAACCAGAACAGAATGATAATGCGTTCAGCCCCCGAATCGGGTTGGTGTATCAGCCCAGCAAATCTGTTTCTCTCTACACCAGTTATAGTCAATCTTTTAACCCTAACTCAGGATTGAACGGTGATGGTAGCCAGTTCGAGCCAACCAAAGGAACCCAATATGAAGCAGGTATTAAAGCTGACTTTCTAGAAAACAGACTTTCGACAACGTTGGCAGTTTATCAAATCACCAAGACGAATATTACAACAGACGATCCCAATAACGATGACCCTAATTACTTCATTCAGATAGGAGAGGTAAGAAGTCAGGGGATTGAGTTGGATATCACAGGTGAGATTTTACCAGGGTGGAAGGCGATCGCTTCCTATGCTTATACCAATGCAGAAGTCACTGAGGATAACTCTGACCCTCCTACTGTTGGCAATAGATTAGAGGATGTGCCAAAGAATCAAGCTAGCCTTTGGACAACCTATGAATTCCAAAATGGCGATTTCAAAGGTTTGGGATTTGGTTTGGGGCTGTTTTATGTGGATACGCGGGCGGGAGATTTAGCAAACGAATTTGAAATCCCCGATTACTTACGTACTGATGCGGCGATTTACTACCGTAGAGATGCTTTAAAGGCTGCTATCAATATCCGTAATCTATTTGATACAGAATATTTCGTTGACAGCAATGGAACAAGAGCAAGGGTTAAAACAGGTGCGCCCTTTACAATCATCGGTTCCATCAGTTGGGAGTTTTAACTAGCTCTCCTTTGGGCAATCGCCTGAATAACTTACCCCTACACAGTTTTAACTATCTTAATTTATTCTCTGGAAGTCCCTAAAGCCCCAGAAATAGTACAGCATGGCGTAAATCCAGCTGGCATTTCAATTAACCAGACAAGTTGCTTAATCAACTGGTTAAAAGTAGGTAAACTTTCGTCACTGTATACTAGTTAATTGTTCTGACTTTTTCCGGTATCTGAAAAACCTCTCTTCTTGATCTCTCTCCTAAAAATCGGAGCCACTGCGTTGGGCGGCTACAGGTTATCCTTTAAAGTACGGAAAACCGCCTAAAGAGTGTCTACACTACTCATTCTTTAATCAACATTTGAAAATCAGATAATTGACAGGCGATAGTAGAGCTTTTTCGCCCATTCTCACCATTTAAGTTAGATTTTGACGATTCCCGAAAACTTATACTTATAAAATAATCTATATTTAAAATTTCACCAAACCACAAAAAATTAATAAATTAGAATGTATTTACCTCTTTAGTAGTGGGTAATTTCCGTACTAAGATAGACTTAAAATCTAGAAGTAAAAGCATAATATTTAAAAGAAACTGTTAATTAAGTTTGCTATCTGAAGTGGCTTTCTGATGTCACAGTGAATCAATTACAAGCACTAAAACAACAGAAATCAAAAACTTCTAATTCAATTTTTGTTTTTTAGGAGGTTTATGATGCGAATTGCTCAAATAGCTCCACTGTGGGAAAGAGTTCCACCTCCAGCTTATGGTGGCATAGAGTTAGTAGTGGGGTTACTGACCGATGAATTAGTTCGACGCGGACACGAAGTAACTTTATTTGCATCGGGAGATTCTATTAGTTTAGGAACATTAACATCAGTTCATCCCCGCGCCCTCAGACTCGATCCTACTATTAAAGATTACAGCATTTACGAGATGCTAAATGTAGCTTCGGTATATGAACGTGCAGAGGAGTTTGATATTATTCACTCCCATATTGGTCATGGGGCACTGGCTTACGCGAATCTGGTAACAACTCCTACGGTTCACACGTTGCACGGTATTTTTACACCTGACAACGAAAAGATGTTTAATTTTGGTAAGAAACAACCCTACGTGAATATTTCCAATGCCCAAAGAGAACCAAGGTTAGGGCTGAACTGTATAGCCACGGTTTACAACGGGATTGATGTCAGCAGTTATGAGTTTCACTTGCAACCAGAAGATCCTCCTTACTTAGCGTTTTTAGGTCGGATATCTCCAGAGAAAGGAGCGCACTTAGCCATAGAAATTGCCAAAGAAACTGGTTGGCATTTAAAAATGGCAGGTAAGATAGATGTCGTTGATGTTGAATACTTTGAAAAAGAAATTAAACCGCACATTGACGGAGAGCAAATTGAGTATCTTGGTGAAGCCAACCACGCTCAAAAAAATGCTTTGATGGGTGGTGCAGTAGCAACTCTATTTCCGATTACTTGGCGAGAACCTTTTGGATTGGTGATGGTAGAGTCTATGGCTTCAGGTACGCCAGTGATTGCGATGAAATTAGGGTCTACTGAGGAGGTAATTTCTCAAGGCAAGACGGGTTTTCTCTGCAATAATATTCAAGAGTGCATTAGTGCTATTGATCGCGTCACAGAGTTAGACCGCTATGCTTGTCGTCAGTATGTCGAAAACCTTTTTAGCGTTGAACACATGACTGATGGTTATGAGACAGTTTATCAACAAATCATAACAGAACGATTTTCTCAGAATGGGCATTTTCGCAGTTTAGTTGATTTAGCTAGCGATCGCATTTAAATATCGTATTTGTGTAATATTACATCTTTTTAATTGAGTAGAACACTGATTATTGTAGTAGGGTAGCACAGATGTGCTACCCTACCAAGCTAGGAGATCATCACATTTTTGTACAGTTCTAGCACTAACTCTTGAAACTCGTTTTAATTTTTGTAAAGATATAAATTTTTGCTGTTGACGAATAATAATTATTTACTGTGTTAATTTTTTAGCCGCGCCAGGAAGAGTTGCTAATTCTTTTCAACTTACGGTGTTTATTAGTTATTTTTGGAATTGTTTGTAACTCAGTTGATGAAGAAGTTTTTATTTTAGTACACCGTGTTTGTTCTAATTTAATTTTTTCTTGAATTGCTGGTGGTAAGCCTGGTTTTACTTTGGCATAAAGACGAGCAAATTCTCGCACATAATGGGCAGCAATTATCGGATTTTCAATCACCACAAGTGTCTCGTCGTTACCATTATTGGCAGCATCTGACCAATTATGAGAACCTGTAATTACTGTTTGGCTATCAATAACACTAAATTTATGATGTAATAAATCACCTTTGGGTAACACAGGTACACCTACGGTAGTAATTGGATTTAACCAAGGATGATTGTCAATTTCATATTTACATTTGTTACTTAGAGCAACCCCCATCATATCTAAGGCTTCGCTATAAGGACGATAGGCGAATTGTGGTTCAATTAAAGCGCGAATTTGCACACTTTGTTGATGGCGCTTTTCTAAAATATTGGCAAGACGCTGTTCAGAAAAAACAAATAATGCCATATCAATAGACTTATTTGCTGAATCTAAAGTTTTACCAATTAAACCATTACTACTGTTATTCCAAGGTTGAGTTGGAGAAGTAGGCGAAAATTGTACAGTAATTTTGGTATTACCTAAAGTTATTTGTTTAGGTAAACGCAACGGTTTTTTTAAACCAAATCGACTATCTGGTTGACCTCCTGGCCCATCTCCCCACATAATGTTAAACTCTTCTGTAAATAAAGATGCTAATTCTGGGCTGTCAATCTGCAATAAATTATTGGCATTGCCTAAACTATCAGAATTTGTAAAATCACCAGAAGTATCACTTAATGTAAAATTAGCTGAAGTGATAATTACAAGGCGATTATCCACAATTACAAATTTATGATGCATCAAGCTGCTACCCGCCGAACCATCTGCTCGATCGTCTAGCCAGGGAATTTTGGCATTCTGCAAAATTATCAAAGCATCTCTTTGATTAATTTCGGCTGGACTAAGTTGATTATCTTGGTTAATATCGATAAATTGGCGAAATTCATTGTAGCGTTCTTGTTCTCTTTTATCTAACTTACCTACTTCAGCAGATGTTAAGCTACTCCAAGGTCGGCTATAGGTATTTTCTAAAATTATCCTGACTTTTACCCCAGCTTTTTGTCTATCAACCAATGCTTGGGCAACTCTGGGCAAACGTAATTCTTGCACCGCCACATCTACTGTAAATTTAGCTTGCGTAATAGCATCGACAATCTGTTTTTCTAAATCATCCCCCAGACGAGTTTGCTGACGATAAGCTTCTTGGTATTCTGAAGACTCAGAATGGTTAAAATAAACTTGAATTAACGGGTCTTGTGGTAAGGGTGCTGGACGCTGATTATAAGACTGGACTCGTTGACAACCTGTGAGGGAAAATATCAGTAAAAAGATAGATAAAAAATATCTTTGTTTATAGAGAAGTTGCACTGTAATCTGTTAAAAGTGAATTGGAAGTAGATATATTTATCATTCCCAAAATTTTGTATTCTGAATTAAGTAGAGAAATAAGTTTCTAAGTGAAGGGAAAAATCCACTATTAGATGTAGAATTACAAAGATTTTTTCAGGATTTGTCCACTAAAACTGTATATGCTGACAAGATCGACAATTTATCACTAACGTGTGTTCTCACTATTATCGGTTATATGCAAATTTATTTAGATTACAGTGCCACTACTCCGACTCGAAAAGAAGCGATCGCAGTTATGCAAACAATTCTCACTCAACAGTGGGGCAATCCTTCCAGCTTACATGAGTGGGGACAACGGGCGGCAACGGTTGTAGAACAAGCCAGAGTCCAAGTTGCTGGTTTAATTAATGCCGCCACTCCTGAATCGATCGTTTTTACTTCTGGCGGCACTGAGGCAGATAATCTAGCAATTATGGGTGTGGTTCGGTTGTATGCTGTTCCGCAACATCTAATTATTTCCAGCGTTGAACATTCCGCAATTTCTGAGACAGTAAAGTTGTTAGAAATGTGGGGTTGGGAAGTTACGCGTTTGTCTGTAGATATTAAAGGCAGAGTTAATCCTTCGGATTTAAAGGCGGCGTTGCGACATAATACAGCCTTAGTTTCTATAATTTACGGTCAAAGTGAAGTTGGGACTGTGCAACCGATCGCAGAACTGGGTAAAATTGTGCGATCGCATGGTGCTCTGTTCCACACAGATGCAGTGCAAGTTGCAGGACGCTTACCCATAGATGTGCAACAACTACCTGTAGACTTACTTAGCCTTTCCAGTCATAAAATATATGGGCCGCAAGGTGCAGGGGCGTTGTACGTGCGTCCTGGTGTGGAATTGATGCCTTTACTAGGTGGTGGTGGACAAGAAATGGGACTGCGTTCTGGTACGCAAGCAGTACCCGTAATTGCCGGATTTGGTGTAGCAGCAGAATTAGCAGCGCAAGAATTAGCTACAGAAACACCACGGTTGATTGAATTACGCGATCGCGCCTTTGCCCAATTAGTTGAGATTCCTGGTTTAATCCCTACAGGGGATGCTTGCGATCGTTTACCTCACCATATCAGTATGTGTTTAGAAAAGGCCGATGGCAAAAAACTTAGCGGTAAAGCCTTGGTGCGGCAATTAAACCTTGCTGGTATTGGTATCAGTGCTGGTGCTGCTTGTCATAGTGGTAAACTTAGCCCTAGCCCGATATTGTTAGCAATGGGCTATTCCGAAAAAGCTGCTTTGGGGGGAATTCGCATCACATTGGGGCGTGATACGACGCAAGCGGATATAGATTGGACGGTGATAGTATTGAAGCAAATTTTGCAGAGGCTGACACCGGATTTATCTTTAGTTAAGCGTTGATCGCTCATACTAAAATTTAGATCCAGCTAGAGCGATAAATCTAATAACTCTTACTCATGTGAAGCTATGGGTAAATAATATTTGTATATAGATTATCTGATTTGATATTTAGATTATATTGGTCTTGCACAACCTCTCCAATACTAATTAGAGATTTCTCTAATCTAGATTATTGAAACAAGTTTTGCAGAGGCTGACACCAGATTTATCTTTAGTTAAGCGTTAAATTATTGGCAACTGTACTAAAATTTAAACCGTGTAAAGTCCAGGAATTCTTCATTGTCAGTGTAGATGGAAAAAATAATGAAACTTATTCAGGGCTTAGGGAAGAAATTAAAATAGAAAATAAGCGAGACTTAATCTACAACTAGATTACGAAATACTAGCTAATTTAAGAAAAATATCATGAACACTGCCAAACTCACCACTAATGGCACTCACCAAATCGTTATTTTGCCCGAAGAATTTCAACTTACTGGTACTGAAGTTTACATCAAAAAAATTGGTAACGCCATTGTCCTGATTGCTAAAGATAACCCCTGGCAATCCCTAATAGAGAGTCTAGACAATTTTTCCGATGACTTCATGACTACCAGAGATCAGCCAGTTATTGATACTAGAGAAAGTTTTTAAATGCGATACCTGCTTGATACGAACATCTGCATTTACCTGATAAAGCAAAAACCCCAAAAAGTACTGGATAAATTTCAAACCCTTAGCATATCTGATGTTGGTATCTCCTCCATCACCGTTGCTGAACTCGAATACGGAGTTGCCAAAAGCCAACAGCAAGAGAAAAACCGCATCGCCCTGATGCAATTTATGCTACCTCTAGAAATTGTCGAATTCAATCAATCATCTGCAACAATTTACGGCAGCATCAGAAGTGATCTCGAAAGTAGAGGACTTATTATTGGTGCAATGGATATACTTATTGCTTCTCATGCGCTGAGTTTAGGAGTTACCCTAGTCACCAATAATGTACGAGAGTTTTCTCGTATTCCTACGCTCCTATTAGAAAACTGGGTTGATTAGTTGTCAATATGCGAGATGTGATGATATTGCATTACTGGCATCCTGTAATATCAATCAAAATAACTTTAAAATCGGCATTATGAGTATTATCGTCTTCGGCAGCATAAATATAGATTTGGTAGCAACAACACCCCGATTGCCAATTGCAGGAGAAACGTTGCTAGGAGAAGAATTTTTTAAAATTTCGGGAGGAAAAGGAGCCAATCAAGCTGTAGCATTAGCAAAATTGGGCATTCCTACCCAGATTGTAGGGCGTGTAGGTGCAGACGATTTTGGTAAGGAACTTGTTAACAATTTGCAAGCATCTGGTGTACAGACTGATAACATTTTTGTAGATAAAACTGTTAGTTCTGGAATCGCCATCATTACTGTGAGTCAGACTGGTGAAAATCAAATTGTTATCATTCCTGGTGCAAATGGGCGCGTCAATCAAGAAGATGTAGAGCGATTATCCCACTTTTTACCAGCAGCTACAGCACTACTTTTACAACTAGAAATTCCTATTACTGCCGTGGTTGCTGCTGCTCAAGTGGCACGACATAGAAACATAAAAGTGATTTTTGACCCCGCACCCGCACAATCTAATTTACCAGATGAATTGTATTCATTGGTAGATATTATTACACCAAATGAAGTTGAAGCAGCACAGTTGGTTGGCTTTCCTGTGGATGGGGAGGAACAAGCAGCCAAAGCAGCTGCGATTTTATTGCAACGGGGTGTGAAATGTGCGATCGTCAAACTAGGTGCTAGGGGTGTTTTTTGTGCTACTGCTGAAGAAAAGTTTTTTGTACCCGCGTTTTCAGTTCATACAGTTGACACAGTAGCCGCAGGCGATGCTTTCAATGGTGGTTTAGCAGCAGCACTTTTTGAAGGACTTTCCTTACATCAAGCAGTTGTTTGGGGTGCAGCAGCAGGTGCTTTGACAGCGACAAAACCAGGCGCTCAAACTTCGCTACCGGATAGGTTTACATTTGATGCATTTCTTAAGGAAAGGGGAATGAATGGTGGTTTTCAAGGGTAGGTATTTAAAAAAGTATAGATAAACAGGTAAAATCCTTATCCAATCAGGGTAGGCAGAAATATCAGTGCAAAGCTTCTGGATGATGTATGGTGTGTAGCAGGAGAAATGCAGGAGGAATTAAGTATGGCACTATATTTAGACTCAGCGATCGCATCGGAAGCTGAAGTTGTTAAGGTTTGGGGATGGGTAAAAGGTATTACAACAAATCCCACCTTGTTATCTCAAAGCAATACTCCACCAGAAACCACGCTCAAAAAATTGGTCGCTTTGACAAAAGGCCCGTTATACTATCAACTTATGGCATCCGATAAAGCTGGGATGCTAGCTGAAGGTAGAAAAGCTTTCGAGATTATTGGTTCGCAAACAATTTTGAAGATTCCTGCAACACCGTTAGGGTTTGAAGTGGTGGCAAGTCTATCACCAGAAATTACTTGTTCAGTGACAGCGATTTATAGTGCAGCCCAGGCAGCAGTAGCACGAGAAGCAGGAGCTAAAATTGCCATAGCTTATGTAAATCGAGCTACCCGATTATTAGGTGATGGTATTGCCTTAGTAAGGGATATGGCTAGTGTACTCAAAGGTAGTGATACGGAAATCTTGGCAGCTAGTATCAAATCTCCAGAAGAAGCAGCCGCATCGTTGCAAGCTGGGGCGGATCATTTAACTTTACCACTGGCAATGTTGCAGGCGATCGCAACTCATGAATTCTCACAAAAAACTGTTGAAGAATTCGCTAAAGCAGGCATCGGTTTAACTAATTCGTAATTCGTATGTCTTCAATAAGTGAATTTAGCTAAACTATAAAAATCAAATTTACTCAACATCTCTAAAAAGGTGAATACCGCAGGCACTTGTAGAGCATTAGATAAAATTGCCGTTGCAATTACTCTTTCGAGTGGTGCGGGTAAACTGTATACCTGTACCTTTGGGGGAATTGGTACAGCTGCTAAACGAGGCATAATAGCTGCTCTCAGTCCTTGATTCACCATGCTAACGACTGTGGAATCTTCTTGAATGTCGCTAGCAGTATTGATTGGAATTGCGAAAGTCTTTAGGTGGTTGTGAAGAATGCGTCCACAAGGCGTACAAGGAAGCAAAACCGGCGGATAGGCTGCGATATCTTCCCAAGTAATTTTTGGACTGCTAATTTTGGTATCTGGTGGTAGCAAAGCTACATACTCATCCCGAAAAATTTCCCAGGTTTCAAATTCTTCACCAGTTGGCAGACAGGTAATACCAATATCGGCACGTCCATCATGCAAACACTGTTCTACATCTGTGAAAGCAGCACACTCTATAATTGTGACAGCAATTTCTGGAAATTGATTGTGAAATTGAGCGATTGCCTTTGGTAATAGATGAGTAGCGACGCTCCGAAAAGCCGCAATTCGCACATGACCGCCGTGTAAACCTTTATGCAGGTTTGCTTCGTGTTGCATCATTTTTAGATGCTGCATTGCTTGACGCGCATGATACAAAATACGCTCTCCAGCAGGTGTCAGCACAGCACCATGACGACCTCTGGCAAATAATGGCACACCCAATTCTTCTTCTAGGGTGGCAATGGCATGACTAATTGCAGGTTGGGAAAGCTGCAATTCTAAGGCTGCCTCACTAAAGTTACCACAATCTGCTACTGCAACTATGGCTCGAAGTTGGGAGAGTTTCATAGGCAATTGATCAGAACAAGGGCATACATATCCTGACTTTATTGTGGCAAAAAGGTTGTATTAATGATTTTTCATATCTATAAATTCCATTTATAGAACCTATGCAAGCCATGATTTGATTCCTAACTGAGATGTTGTTACTGTTTTATTTACTTAGCAACTTTCAGGAATAGTTTTATGAATAATCACATTAGGTGTCTATTAACAGAAGATATAGAAATAAATTGTAGTCTGTCATTTCAGAAAAAAATCCACTCCAACTTTTGGAAATCTCTGTATATTATTTGGGAAAATTTTGTCAAAAAAATCCTAGCAGATCCTCATGAATTACAAGTTTGGCAAAAGGTTGACCGCCACGGTAATATCTATTGGCAAGCTTACGACCCTGTAACCGGAAAATCTTTCTCTTCAGGTTCCGAAACTGATGTGTCTATGTGGATTGAACAACTTTATCGGCATTAAAAATATGACACAACTTACTTTGGTAATCGGCAACAAAAATTATTCATCTTGGTCGCTTCGTCCTTGGTTAGCGATGAAGCAATTCGATTTAGAATTCAATGAGATTCGGATTCCTCTCTATAACAACCCAGGTTATTCATCAAAAATTCGGCAATATTCGTCATCAGGAAAAGTACCTGTGTTATTGCACGATGCGCAAACAGTGTGGGATTCTCTCGCTATTTGTGAATATCTAGCGGAAACATTTCCGAATCTGCAATGGTGGCCAGAGGATAAGGCTGCGAGAGCATTAGCGCGTTCTATCAGTGCGGAAATGCATTCAGGATTTCAAAACTTGCGTCAGAATATGCCGATGAACTGCCGTACTAAATATCCTGGTAAAGGTTTAACATCAGTTGTACAAGCAGACATTGACCGCATTATCACTATCTGGCAAGAATCGCGTCAGAAGTTTGGGGCTGGTGGCAGTTTTTTGTTTGGCAATTTCACGATTGCTGATGCGTTTTTTGCTCCAGTTGTCCTGCGGTTTATCACCTATGATGTGCAGTTAGATACTGTTTCTAGAAGTTATCTGGAGTCAGTTTTGGCACTTCCGGCAATGCAAGAGTGGATAAATGCAGCAAAAAATGAGACAGAAATTATTCCTCAATATGAGTTGTAGTGAAATAGCAAATAGCCAGAAGATGAAGGATAAAAATATTTTAATTCGAGATGCAAATAAAAAAGATATTCCTGCAATTATAGAATTGATTTATTTTAAAGCCGAATTTGATGAATAAACTAAAATTATGTCGTTTAGATGGTCAGATATTATAGTAGGGCAAACATTTTCTAGCTTCTCAAATTTTCACAATATCCGCGATCGCACCAAATCGTCAACGCGGTTATTGGCTACTGCGTTGCCCTACGACTCAGGCGTGCTGAGTCTTTCGCGATCCCTCCTATCCTCTCCCTTGGCTCTTGCATCCTAGTGTCAAGGAATAGCGCTCCTCACTATCGCCGCCACAATCGGTAATTCTGCTGAATCAAAACTTCCTGGAGTTGGGCCTGGTCGCCGTGGGCAGGGAGTTAGGGATGAACCACCAATATTATCATCCCCCAAGACCTCACCAGTCGATAGCGCACCCATCAGCCGATCCAGCCCCATATACTCTTCAATTGGGAGTTCCGAGGCATTATCACAGATTCTACCGACTTCTGCTTTCATTGCTGGTGTCAAATAACCATCCTGGAGAGCTTGTTCTACAATTTTTTCGATACTCATAACGTTGATTATCTTCATATCTGTAAGTTTTACTGTCAGGGTATCTAATTTTTAGGACTATTAGCTTCTAACTTTACAAACGTGTTATTCTTCTCTAACGGCTGTTTAATAGCGTTAGAAAAGAATAAATTTATTTTAATATTAGTAATGCCTAATATTCAAGAACACGTAAACACTCTCTTGACAAAATTTATTCCTAGTTATAGATTTATTCGGTTACAAGAACTCACAATTGATAAAACTAATTCACTGCAAACAGAAATTAATAGTAAATCAATTAAAGTTCTCAGTTGGAATATTGCTAAACAAAACTATAATAAGACTTGGCTAAAAGATTTTTCAAAAATGATTGAGACTTATCAACCAAACTTCATATTTTTACAAGAATTTTCTTTAAAGTTAGAGGCAAAAGAATGGGCAAAATGGTTGCAAATGAATTGGAGTTTTGCTCCTAATTTTGTAGATATTCATCATCAAACTTATTCAGGAATTTTTACAGCTTCGACAATTAACCCAATTAACAAAAAAGTAATAATTACTAAAAATTATGAACCAATTGTTAAAACTCCTAAAATTTCTTTAATTACTGAGTATCTGCTATCTGAACAAAATACAACTCTCCTGACAGTCAATACTCACTTAATAAATTTTGTAGATTTAAATAAATTTAAAATCCAGCTAAATGAATTAGAACAAGTTTTATCTACACATCAGGGGCCACTAATATTTTCAGGAGATTTTAATACTTGGAGTCGAAAAAGAGCAATTATCCTCAATCAAGCAATAACTCAATTAAGATTAAAACCTGTAATTTTCGCACCTGATGAGAAGGAGAAAATTAAACGCTTCCTGTTATCACCTCCTTTAGATCATATCTTTTATCGAGATATCAGTGTGAAAAAAGCCAGTGCTAAAGTGCTAGACCAAATTTGTTCATCCGATCATAAGCCATTGCTGGCAGAATTTACTTATACCAATACTCAAAAAAATTAAGATGCTTGTGAATGCTGGTGTTCTAGCTATTTTTAGCACAGCTACAGTTGTTGTTCATGTCGTGGGAGTTGCACATGCAGCCCATGCAGTGATGAATGTGCGTTCTTCCCAAGGGGCAATTGCCTGGAGCATTTCTCTTATTACCTTTCCCTGGCTAGCGATTCCGTTGTATTGGATTTTAGGAAGAACTAAATTTCATGGATATGCTGAAACACTGCGTTCAGTCTATGCAGAACACTACAAGCTTATTCAGCCGATTTATAGTGAACTGATTAAATTTCAGGTTGCACCACCAGATAATCTAGCCCCATTGCAACCATTAGCGGAGGCTTTTACAGAAATTTCTTTCACATCAGGCAATGCTGCCGAATTACTGATTAATGGTCAGCAAACCTTTGAAGCAATGCTGAAAAAGATTGCATCGGCGAAAAATTATATTTTGTTTCAATTTTATACTGTTAACGATGACCAATTAGGTAATAAGTTTAAAGAAGCGTTGATTGCTAAAGCCAAGCAAGGAATAAGCATCTATTTTCTCTACGATGAAATTGGTTCAAAGAAATTATCTCGTCCTTATATCCAGTCTCTACAACAGCATGGAATTACAGTGAGTGCATTTAACACTACTAAAGGTCAGGGTAATCGGTTCCAATTTAATTTTCGCAATCATCGGAAAATTTTGGTAGTAGATGGAGAAATCGCATTTGTAGGTGGACTGAATATTGGTGATGAATATTTAGGAAAAAACCCTCACTTGAGTCCCTGGCGCGACACCCATATCATTCTTGAAGGGCCAAGTGTACAAAGCCTACAAAACTCTTTTGTGCGAGATTGGTATTGGGCAACTCGAAAACTTATCGAACTTAACTGGCAGGTAAAAATTAATCAGGAAATCAATCAAACTGTATTCATATTTCCTACAGGCCCCGCAGATTCGCTACCAGCTTGTAAGCTTTTTTTCGTCGAACTAATTAATCAAGCTCAAACTCACCTCTGGATTGCTAGTCCATACTTTGTACCAGATGAGGCAACATTGTCAGCCTTAAAATTGGCAGCAATGCGAGGTGTAGATGTGCGAATTCTCTTACCAAATCGACCTGATCATTTATTTGTTTATTTATGTTCTTTCTCTTACTACACCGAAATGGAAAGAATCGGTATCAAGTTGTATCGTTACAAAAATGGGTTTATGCACCAGAAAATTATAGTTGTTGATGAGAATTTAGCAGGGGTAGGAACTGTTAATTTAGATAATCGCTCTTTTTCCCTCAACTTTGAAGTTATGGGTTTTGTTACTGAGCCTCAGTTTGTCCAAAGTGTGAAAAAAATGTTAGAGGATGATTTAGCTGTCTGTGTTGCTGTCGATCTTAATGAGTACGATAAAAAACCTTTTTGGTTCAAATTAGCTGTAAGAGTCTCTCGATTACTGACTCCTTTACTTTAATCACTAATAATTGCCCCTACATCTAAATATATAGATGAATAGAATAATCCATCAGGTAAAGTTAGGGTAATTTACTCAGTGGTGTTGCTAAACCGTCAATGCTGACAAGATTTCTCTGCTGTTGAAATTCTCGAACTCCCTCTTCGCCTTTTTTACTAGCCCAGTTTACTAGAGTCTGGCGCTGACCTTGATATTCATAGAGTGGTACGCCAAAACCACAGGAGGTCTGGATTTTTTCAATATCAGCGACGATAATTTGACGAGCTCCAGGTATGGGCGAAAATAGAGAGTACAGGGAGTCCCACTCTGGAGAACTCGGTAAAATCGTGGTTCCTTGACCGTAAAGACGCAAGATACACGCGGGTTCTTGAAAAGCACAAAACATGAAGGTTATCCGCCCATTTTCTTGCAAATGGGCAGATGTTTCGTTACCACTACCTGTGAGGTCTACATAACCTACTCGGTTGGGAGAGAGAATGCGAAAGCAGTCCTGACCTTTAGGAGACAGGTTAACATGACCCGTAGCATTCAAAGGTGCAGAGCCAACAAAGAATAGGTGTTGGGCAGCAATAAAGTCTTGTAGTTCCTCAGTAATAGATTCAAAAAATTTAGACATAGACTGTCTGATTTCTATTTACAATTTATGTTTTCAGCCTATGTCTTAGCTAAAAATCTAGCAAGGTATAGTTACTAATGTTTGGTTTATCAGAAAAGAAATAGGAAAAAGTATTACCGTCTCATGTATCGACTAGCCATTTGGATCGCATCAGCAATATCGACATCACCATCACCATCAGCATCCAAGAAGGAATTTAGTACAGAATTTCCGCCAGCTTGGGGATTTTGAGCATTAGCGCCTGATTGCAAAAAGTTTAGCACCAAAGGTACTGCCAAAGGCAGCAATTGTTGAACGATACCAGCATCTAACCCAGTGCGCTGGGCAGCAACTTCAGCTACTTGCTGTTGAATCTGAGGAGAAAACAACGAATTGACGGCTTGAGGGTTGGGAGAAGTACCAGCATATTGATTGACTAAATTTTGTGTGGCTTCATTACCATCTGTGGCTTGTTTATCTTGTAAAGCAGAACGTACTTGACCACCCACAACAGACAAAACAGATTGGATAGTAGAAGGGTCTGCGCCTGTGCGATCGCTCAACTGCTGTACAGTATTAACAATATTTCCTATTTGACCTAAACTCCCCTGTTGATTGGGATTAGCGACTGCACCAAGAATTTGATCGAAAAGTCCCATAAGTTTGTTTCTCTGTTTATTCTCAAAAACTTGCCAAAACTGGCTTGAAGTTTTTTGTGTACGCGGACTTTTGTAAGTCTACTAAAAAAGATTAAAACACGCTACCTCTAAATTTTAACAGTTACTAACTCAAGTATGAGAAACCGATCGAGCCATACCTGTGGTGGGCAAAGCCAACACAAATTTTGTTCCTCGATTTAACTTATACCAATTCAATTAATGATTGCAACACATCTTTGAGTAAAGACGCGACGCCAGTCGCTACAACGGGGGGAACCCCCGCAACGCGCTGGCTCATGAATCGCGTCTCTACAAATGGTCTATTTGTCGCATTCTTTTTTAAAATTGGTATTAAATTGGTAGATAATTTTACCTTAATGTTTTTTTACTACAGTTTGAGATGTGTAGGCTAGCAAGAACCGCAGGCATCGCTAATCCCAAACCCTTACTAATGCGTCGTTTGTAAAAAATAAATCGCCGTCTGTAGATGAATGTTCATCTATCTTTCAGACAGCGATCGCAAAATGCTCAACATATTTTCCCGATATTTGCTCTACGCTAATGCCGCTACTTTCTCTAGTAAGCCTTGAAATAACCTCAAGCCATCACTACCTCCCAGCATTGCGTCTGATGCCCTTTCTGGGTGCGGCATCATCCCCAACACATTGCCCTGACGATTGCAAATCCCGGCAATGTTGTTCAGTGAACCGTTGGGATTCTCCCCTTGATAGCGAAATATGACTTGCCCGTTATCTTCAATTTTTGCAAGAGTAGCTGCGTCAGCGTAGAATCTCCCCTCTCCGTGGGCAATAGGCAAAGTGATGACTTCACTACTGGTATAAGCTTGTGTCCATAAGAGATTGGTACGCTCGACTTTTAAGGGGATGCGATCGCAAATAAAATGCAAATCTCGATTTCTGGTTAACACCCCTGGCAAAAGTCCAGCTTCAGTTAATACCTGAAAGCCGTTGCAAATACCGAGGACAAACTTACCCTTTTGGGCGTGTTCCACAACCTGCTGCATCACGGGTGAAAAACGTGCGATCGCACCACAGCGCAGATAATCCCCGTAACTAAAGCCACCAGGAATAATCACGACATCCAAATCAGCAATATCTGTTTCTTGATGCCAAACCATGCGAGTTGGTTGTAAGAGTAAATCTCTGGTTACATAAGCAACATCGCGATCGCAATTAGAACCGGGGAAAACAACAACACCGAATTTCATGATTAGTTAGGGGAGTAGGGAGTGGGGAGGCAGGGGAGCAGGCGGAGCAGGGGAAGCAGGGGAGGCAGGGGGAGAGAGAATAACTAATGCCCAATCTCCAATCCCCAATCCCCAATCCCCAATCCCTAAAATACCCCAGTTTGAGTTTCGACCTCAATTAATTCAAAGCGGTAATTTTCAATTACGGGATTTGATAGCATTTGGTCACAAATGGTATCAAGGTCTTGACGCGCTTTCTTCTCTTCAGTTGAGGTGATGGTGAGTTCAATGTACTTGCCAATCCGCACCTGGTCAACGTTATCGTATCCCAGTTGCTTGAGACCGGATTGTACTGCCACGCCAGCAGGGTCTAAAACTGAAGGACGAAGGGTCACGAAAATTTTGGCTAGATACTTGGTTTGCACGGCTTTTGCTGAATGCTGCGATCGCTATACTATAACTTTCTGTTCCAACTGAGTGAAAATAAGATTACGAGGCGGTTAAAGTTAATCGATCGATTAGCTCATCTAACAGCTTCAAACTACAGTGGCATACCTAAATAATTGTCTATGAGAGCCATACGCACCCGCAGTCAAGAGCGTATTTTCAACCTCCTGAAAAGTATAAAAAAAGGCATTTCTGCTCAAGATATTTACGTAGAACTACGTAATACAAATCAGAGCATGGGTTTAGCAACAGTTTACCGTTCTCTAGAAGCTTTAAAACTAGAAGGCATGGTACAAGTGCGAAATTTGGCTAATGGTGAAGCCCTCTATAGCCTAGCACAGCAAGATAAACACCACCTTACCTGTTTGCAATGTGGTGTCTCAATTCAGATTAATCAATGCCCAGTTCATGACTTAGAAAACCAGTTAGAATCAAGCCATAAATTTAAAGTTTTTTACCACACCTTAGAGTTTTTTGGGTTATGCAGTCAATGTCAAGTGAATCAAACTACTGAGATTAGTTAATAGTCATATAAATCTTATATGGTGTTGCACTTTATTCTCCTGCAAACTAAAGCCTATGGCTAGCAGAACCTAGAAGCAAATCGGCTTTTTGCAGTGTAGCTTTGTGAGACAGGTTAATGATATAAATTTTCAGATAGAAATGGTGTGAGCAGAAAATTTTCTTTGTTCTTCAAGCTTAACTACAGAAATTATAGGGTGTTGAGAATTAACGTTGAAGAAGCAGCTATGAATTTAAAATCTCTTCTGGAACAAGTAGCTAGGGGAGAAGAAGTAATTTTGCTAGAACAAGATAAAGCTGTCGCTCGTTTAGTTCCTCCGCTATAAAAAGAAGAACGATTAGCAAGTGTGAAACAATTTCATGATTTTCTTGTGATTAAGGGTGAGTCATTACGGCAGTCAGTATCACTGCTGATTGCTTTTCTCTAGCCCTTTAGTCCAAAGTCCAGTACAACTGTAATGCCTAATGAATCAGCTCAAATAGCACTTAAACTGATGATTAAGCACGATTACAGTCAATCTTCTCACGATCGCCATCGTTTTCTCAGCCACCAAACCACAAAACCAACAATGATTCCCACTATGAAACTGGAACTGAAAGGGTAGTCGCAAAAGAAGCGAACTTGCTTAAAAAAAATATCTTTATTACAATCTTTTGCAGGCTCTCTTACCAAAGATATAGTTGCTATACTAGCACCCGCAACAGCTACAAGCTCTTGGAAGTTATGCTCTCGTTCAGATTTTTCCACTTCTATGCGACTGCGAGTAGCGTTAATTGTATCTTCTAAAAGCTGCAAGCCAAGCTGCATATTTTCGATATCTTTGGTAATTTGTGGTAAGTATTTTTTGTTGGCTATGCCGCTAAATTTTTCTAAAAAATCTAACTGATTATTTTGACCTGCTTTTTCTTTAATTAAAGCCAAGCGAAGTTGATAATTAGATAAATTAATTTCAATAATGTTTTTCTGAAAAGAGAGGTTGAGTAAGTCGATTGTATATTGCTGGAGAATGTTATCAATATTATTTAAAATTTTGCGAGAGGTGGTAATATTCTGCTTTTCTTGCCTAGAATTACTTTGATTGGTAATTTTTCTATTTGATTCAATCTGTTTATAATGATTAAGTAGAGATTATTTGACTAAACGACTTTGCCAATAAGCCCACGTAATCTTATTTCGGTAACAAAATAATCCCATCCAATCTTTATAAAATTCCGCAGCTTGTTCTGCGCTCTCTCGATTAGTATAAATAGCAATAATTACATGATGTTCGGGACTATTTAGAGCATTGTTTGCTTTTTTTATGCTGTAGTTTTTATTTTCTGAACGCCATATTTCAAAAACTTTTCCGTCTAAAAAATTACCTTGTTCTGGTTGCCAATAAGTATCTTGAAATAAAGCATAATAGCAATCTTTGGCAATATCTTCAGGCTTTTGAGACGAGTTTTCTGGTAGCCAACCAGAAAACAACCAAGTTTTTCCAATTGTTGCCAGTTCTTTATTTAGTTTTTGTTCGATTTCAGTTTTTAAGATTGCAAAAGACTTAGCTGGTTGAGTTTCAGTCTGATTATTAATAGAACAATCAAGTTGTAAGCCATAAGTGTCATTTAATCTTACAGGATAATAATATCCTTCTAAAGTTTTATTCTGGGAAATAAAGTTAATTTGAGCAGGATGGGTAATCTCTAAATACTCGGTTTCAATGTCAGGATCGTGGAACTTAGTGTCAGAGGGTAATTGAGCTAAAAAAGCAGCTTGGTTTTTTTCTGTTTCTGCATCAGTTGTGTTTAAAGAACTTTTTAAAGCATATAAAAACAAATCGAGTGTAGGATAGATTAAATCGCTCATTACAATGGAAAAACTAATTTGATGGATTGGATTGAGATAAAAGTTGTTTCCATTTTTCTAAAAATGTGGCTTGTTTAACTGTTTCTTCTGGTTTTTCAGAACTACCAACAATAACTACAACATTATTAAGTTGGCTTTCGTAGCCTGTAGCTTCATCTTTGGGTTTAAAACCTCTAGTTATTAAAGCCTTTTCACGAGAAACGAGCTTACTAATTTCAGCTTCACTTGGAAGTAAATTCTGAGGAATTTCTTCTAGATTATCCAATTGAGACTGATAAAATTGATAAGACTGACTTAATTCTGAATTAGCAGCAATTATTTCTAATAAACGTTCTTTAATATGGACTTCCCAAGCTTTAGGTTGAGTTTCTAATTGCTTTGCAACTTCCTTTAAGGTCTGTTTATGTTGTTCTCCAAGGGTAGTTTTTAAGTCTCGAAATGCCAAGAGAAAAACGATGATAGTATTGTCAGGCTTTGTCTTCATAGGTTTTTATACCAAACTTAACTTACTACGACTAGTATAAACATAATTTAAGTGAGATTATTACAGCAAATATTTGATGTTCAGTTTTAATTTTTTCTGTCTATAAAGAATAATTTACAGAATAAAACGCTCTTTATTATACTTTTTGTTGCGTAAATTAATATAGCTGATTGCACGCTTTTCTAGTTATTTTCCGTAAAAACTAAAGAATACTGTGAATTAGGTATTAAAGCTGTAGACAGATTTTGCCTACAGTTCAACGAAATGTTCTAATGGTTAGTCAGGTAAGAAAAATGGCATCGGAATGGGCTGCTCAAGTTATTGGAATTAATTATTACCCAGAGTACACTACCCTAAAGCCGCTAAGCTGCTACGCAGCTAAATTTAATAAACAGCATTACCTTTATTTTTAATCTTACGCTCCCATTTAATAACAAGACCTCCTTCATTTAGCAATTTATTTAATAGCTCTTCTAGCTGTGACACTGACTCGAATAATCT
>NZ_JBALDC010000055.1:0-131237 GCF_036917575.1 Nostoc sp.
CTCTTCAGAAAGGTGATTTTTGGCTGGCATAAGTGGCTGATACTAAATTAATTATTTAATCTCTTATTATACAATCTAGCTGCCTAACAGCTTATCACCAAAAGGGAATTTTAATTGATACAAATATCCTACTTCTTTACTTTGTTGGGACGGTCAATCGAGAAAGAATAACCCGATTTAATCGAACACAGCAATTTATACCAGAAGATTATGATCTTTTGCTAAAAATCATTAGCAAATTTCGGAAACTTGTAACAACCCCAAATATTTTGACTGAATTCTCTAACTTTGTCGATAAACTTGTTGAACCTGAACGTTCTCAGTGCTTTGCAATATTCGCTCTATTTGTTCAAAATGTTGATATGTTGGATGAATACTATGTAAAAAGCTTAGATGCTGTTAATACTGAAAAATTTTTAAAATTCGGACTTACTGATAGTGGAATTCTAACTTTATCTAAAAGAAAGTATCTTGTACTAACTGATGACTTTAAGCTTGCAAATTATCTTCCGAGTGTAGAAGTTGACGTGATTAACTTCAACAATATTCGTGTCTTTAACTGGAAGTAAAAATATGAAATTATTTTGGAATCGTTAATTTTTCTAATTTCCATACAAAAATTAAAAAATGCCTGGGAGTGTTGCCGTGTTTCCACCCCAGGCATTTTTTATTTTTAACTTGCTCCTCACACACAAATAAACCATACCACAACTTCCATTAAATGGCAAGTATATTGAGCGATATTTTCAAAACTGCACAAGTAATCTGATTTCTGCCCAATTAAAAAGCGCCTGGGAGTGTTGCCGTGTTTCCACCCCAGACGCTTTTTACTTTTAACTTGCTCCTCACACACGAATAAACAATATCACTACCTCTATCAAAGGTCAAGTATATTGATTAAAACTTTCAAAAATATACAAGCGATTTAATTTTTGCCCAATTAAAAAGCGCTTGGGAGTGTTGCCGTGTTTCCACCCCAGACGCTTTTTATTTTTAACTTGCTCCTCACACACAAATCAAGAATATCACTGCTTCTATCAAAGGGTCAGTATATTGAGTGACACTTTTGAAAGTGCACATTTTACAGTCAATAATTTAGTGTAAAAAATGACGTACACCAGTTAAGACCATCAGCAAACCCAGTTCGTTAGCAGCAATGATAGAATCTTTATCGCGTAAACTTCCCCCTGGTTGGACAATGGCTGTAATTCCTGCTGCTGCGGCTGTTTTGACTGAATCATCAAAGGGGAAAAATCCATCGCTGGCGAGAGTTGCACCTTTGGCTTTTTCCCCGGCTTGTTCTAGAGCTATTTTAACTGAGCCGACGCGATTCATTTGACCAGCACCTACTCCTAGTGTAGTGCGATCGCTTGTCACAACAATGGCATTCGATTTAACGTGTTTGCAAACTTTCCAAGCAAACAGCAATTCGGCTAATTCGTCAGGTGTTGCTTGACGTTCGGTGACTACTTGCCATTGACTGGTATCCGCAATGATGTCATCGCTAGTTTGGACGAGGAAACCACCTGCGATCGCTTTTACTGTATCATTAGGGCCACTGCTCAAATCTGCTAGAGTCAAAACCCGCACGTTAGATTTTTTGCCCAGGATTTCTTGAGCTTCTGCATCACAACTTGGTGCAACCACACATTCTAAAAATGTTTTAGTTAACTCGCTAGCTGTAGCTGCATCAATTGGGCGGTTGAGTGCAACAATCCCACCAAAGGCGGAAGTAGAATCTGCATTGAAAGCTTTTTGGTAAGCTTCATAAATTGTGCTTCCCAGTGCCGTACCACAGGGATTTGTATGTTTGATAATCGTTGCGGCTGGGGTATCAGTAAATTCAGCAATAATTCGGCGTGCAGCTTCTAAATCAACCAAATTATTATAACTAAGTTCTTTGCCTTGCAGTTTTGTCGCAGCTGTCCATCCCGTTGGAGTAGAACCAGTTTGATACCAAGCGGCGGGTTGATGAGGGTTCTCGCCGTAACGCAGAGATTGTAATTGTGTGCCGCTAAAAGTGTACTGCTGTGCTTGGGCGAGGTAAGATGCGATCGCTTGATCATAGCTAGCAGTATGCGAAAACCCTTTTAATGCTGCCTTTTGCCGAAACTCTAGGGATGCTTCGCCGTTATTTTGCCGCAATTCTTCCAAATACTCGTCATACTGTGCCGGATCGCATAATACAGCGAGATGGGCGAAGTTTTTCGATGATGCTCGTAGCATTGCTGGGCCACCGATATCAATTTGTTCAACCGCCTGGGATAATGTTACCCCTGGTTTAGCGATCGTTTCCTCAAAAGGATATAGATTCACCACCACTAAATCAATCGGGCGAATTTGGTTATTTTCTAAATCTGTAATATCTTCGGGAACATCTCGCCTGGCCAAAATTCCACCGTGAATTCGGGGATGTAGGGTTTTGACTCGACCACCTAAAATTTCTGGTGAACCTGTGTAATCTGCAACTTTGGTAACAGGCAGTCCCGCATCTTTGAGGGCTTGGGCTGTTCCCCCACTGCTGATTAAATCAAAGTCGAATTCTTCAACCAAGCTACGGGCTAGGTCAATTAAACCAGTTTTGTTAGATACACTCAGCAGGGCTAGACGCACCATCGATCAATTCCTTAAAAGTAGGCCAGAAGCAAAGGATCTTAAGTTTTACATAAGCCTTGGTTCACTTCAAGAGTATTAGAAATTATTCTGAGATAGCGTAGTGGCGTGACAACAAAAGGAGTTGGACACGGTTCTCTGTACCTCCGTTAACATTGAATAGTCTGAGCTAGCAAGGAGAAAAAGGTAGATAACTACTTAGTGATATGATATTTCGCTTGTGCTTGGATTACTTTTAAACCCATTTTGGTTTTCGGATAGGCTCTCAATGTATACATTTATCAGCAAATAATATGAAGGGTATGCAAAGATTTTTATTGAAATATAGATATCTAAGTAAATATTTGGTATATATTCATTGTAGGATTATATTAGATATTTCCTGTTTTCAAGCTAAACATCCACCAGCAATAACCCAGAAGAGGACATAAAGATTCTCTATCCTCTACTCTATTAAGTGTTCCCTATTTTTTAAGCTATTAAGACTTACGCATTGACAAATCAACTAAATTATGATACGTGGTTTTCAGGCATTCAATCTTGATTTTTATACTAATTTTCAGAGGTACTTACGGTTTTTACTGACCTACGCTACTGATGAAAGATCATTGAAATACTCCTGAAACTAGTTTTATTCTGAATCCCCACGCTCATAAATTTGTACGATGCCTAAGACTGAGATAGTCCGAGATGGTTAGATAAGTGCTACGTAAAAGCCACTCATCGGAGAATCTTCAGAGGAAAATTCGCAACCTCAAGGGTGACATAAAAGAATGTTGAAACGTCAACATTTGGCGGATTTTCGTGCGTTCAAACAGCACTAACTACAACTTGAGAACTTAATTTACTCAAAAAATCAATTCAGGTAAGAAAAAGTTATGGCAAATATCATTGGAACCAACGGGAATGATACCCTACTAGGGACTAACAGCGACGATACAATTAACGGTAATGGTGATACTACTACCTCAAGTGATCAGGACAACGATCTTCTGACTGGTGGCGGTGGCAAGGATAAATTTATCTACAACTTAAGCTATCCTTTGTCTAATAGCAACATCGATACTATTACTGATTTCGGTGGCGTGGGTAAGGGCATAACTCCCTCAGCAGCAGTTATTGCTGAAGTGGATACCATCCAATTCGGCGATGGTTTTACTGCCCAAAATCTGCTGCTTACTCAGAATGGCAGCAATCTGGAAATCACCTTTGAAGTGGGCGCTTATTCAGCGTACGCTTTTCCAAAAATCATTCTTAAAAACTTCAAATTAGAAAACCTGGATAATCTGCCAGCAATTTCTTCACGACCTGCTATTGGCAATATTCTGTTTGATGGACAAACTAGCATCACCGACAGTTTTGATGTGTTTAATGCCAACTCTACTCAAACTAACTTGTTCAACAAGAACACTGTGACATTCCTCAATGACCTTGACAACAACATTATAGGTTTAGACAACTCAAATGATGTGGTGAATGGTCAGGCGGGTAATGACAAAATCGATGGCTTGAGTGGTAACGACCTGTTACGCGGTGGTACGGGCCATGATACTCTCATCGGTGGTAAAGGGGATGACTCACTTCAGGGTGGTGAAGGGGATGACTTACTTAAAGGTGGTGAAGGAAATGACTCACTTCAGGGTGGTGAAGGGGATGACTTCTTGTGGGGTGATGCAGGCAATGATAACCTCTTTGGTGGTACGGACAATGACACCCTTTTTGGTGGTAGTGGTGACGATCGCCTGGATGTTGGTTCCTCAAATCTTGATTTTTTTGTAGGAGGCAATCACCTGCTCTCTGGAGATAATGGCAACGATACTCTCTCTGCCTCAGGCTACGATAACCGCTACGATATGAACAATTACTCCTCTGGTAACAACACTCTCAACGGTGGCGCTGGTGACGATTACCTGATTGTTAACTTTTCAAAAGGCAATAACTTGCTGAATGGTGATGACGGCAACGATACATTCTTCTACGACTTCTCCTACGACTACAATGGCAGTAGTCCCAATGATACGATTGATGGAGGTAAAGGTGAAGATTTATTGTACTATAACACCAAAAACAATTTTTACTATGATAGCACTAGCAAGGGAATAACTTCGACTTTTAATCCTATTACTAATATTGGCTCAATTACGTTAGGCACGTCACTGGTTAACTACAAGAATATAGAGCTAAATATCAAAGGTACACAGTACGATGACTTGATTGTGGGGAGCAACGGCAATGATACGCTCGATTCGGGCTTGAGTGGCAATGATACGGTAGATGGGGGAACAGGTGACGATTTGTTGAACCTCGATGACACAAGTGCTACCGGGGGAATTATTTCGACTTTCAATCCTACTACTAATATTGGAACAATTACGGCAGGTACGAGACTATTTAACTACAAGAATATTGAGCGATTAAATATCAAAGGTACACAATACGATGACAATATTGTGGGGAACAATGGCAATGATACCCTCGATCCGGGCACGAGTGGAAATGATACGGTAGATGGGGGAATAGGTGACGATTTGTTGAGCTTTTTTACTGATGCTACCGGGGGAATCATTTCGACTTTCAATTCAAATACTAATATTGGAACAATTACGGCAGGCACGAATCGCGTTAGCTACAAGAATATCGAGCGATTAAATATCTTAGGTACATCCTACGCTGACAATATTGTGGGGAGCAATGGCAATGATACGCTCGATCCGGGCACGAATGGAAATGATACGGTAGATGGGGGCACAGGTGATGATTTGTTGTCCTACAAAGGTGGCGAGGGAATCACTTCATCTTTCGATACTAGCACTAATACTGGCTCGATTACATCAGGCACAAATCAGGTTAGCTACAAGAATATTGAACGATTAAATATTTCAGGTACAGAGTACGATGATTTGATTGTGGGGAGCAATGGCAACGATACGATAATAGGAAACTATTCTTTCAATGCCGGATATCGTGAACCTTATACGGTTGAGGTTATTAGTGGCAATGACACAATAGATGGGGGCGCAGGTGACGATTTGTTGATCGTCCATAACGGCATTGGTAGCGAGGGAATCACTTCGACTTTCAATGCCACCACTAACACTGGCTCAATTACGGCGGGGACAAATGGGGTTATCTACAAGAATATCGAACGATTAGATGTCATAGGTACAAATTACGATGATTTGATTGTGGGGGGCAATGGGGATGATACTCTCAAGGGTGGTCTTGGCAATGATATCCTCATAGGTGGCAAGGGTAATGATAAACTCTATGGAGAATCTGGTACTGATACCTTTGCTTTCAATAATTTCAATGAAGGCATTGATAAACTAGATGATTTCAACACTACTAATGAACTGATTCGGGTATCATCTGCTGGTTTTGGTGGCGGATTATCAGCAGGTTCACTTCAGACAAGTCAGTTTAGCATCGGAGCATCTGCAACCACCAGCACTCAGCGATTTATTTACAACGATGTTACAGGTGCATTGTTCTTTGATCGAGATGGCAGTGCGAGTGCTTTTACTCAGGTACAATTTGGACAACTTTTGAGTGGGTTGTCACTAACCAAAAACAATTTTGTGGTTGTTTAATCGTGATTAGCGCTCTATAACTCTAAGTATAGAAAATCGAAAATGGTCGGATTGCGAGGTGTCTAAAATAGTAACTCGCATCCGATTTATCAATGCAATTATAGCGATCGCGTCTGGAGTTCTTTCCCAGAGAAAGTTTGTCAACAATATTGGCATCACCGTTTTAAAAACCTTCAGGTGCGAATAACTACAGAAGCTTCATTGGCTGGCTTTAAAAAGTCTTCTTGGCCGCTCATGATTTCACCACTATCATCGGTGTGAATCGCGGTTAACTCAAAACTGCCGATTTGTATTTTCCATAAATTACTTGACGACGTAGGTATTCTTTAGGCAAGCAGCAAATGCCGCTAAATATTAAGTCCACTTGAAGAGATAGGATCTATAGCAGGAGGCAGGAGGCAGAGGGCAGGAGGCAGGAGGTAAAACTATTGGTAACTCTCTTCTTTCACCCCATCCTTATGTCCTAACCTGTGTGACTACGGCTATATGTACAAAAGTAGAATTTTAGGAGAAAACCTCTGTCTTTACAAGCTATCACCGTTCCCACAGCAACTTCTCAACCCCCCGCAGGCTTAATTGTCACTTTACATGGTTGGGGTGCTAATGCTGAGGATGTAGCATCTTTGTTACCTTTGCTCAACTTACCCGATTACCAATTTGTATTACCCAACGCACCTTATCCTCATCCCTATTCCTCTATAGGGAGGGCATGGTATGACCTGCGGGGAGAAAATATGTATCAAGGGTTGGCAGAAAGTCGGCAACTGCTAACAGATTTCTTGGAATCTTTAGAAAGTACCACTGGCATACCCTTGTCACGTACCATTTTAAGTGGATTTTCTCAAGGTGGAGCAATGACTTTAGATGTCGGCTCAAAATTGCCTTTAGCAGGTTTAGTTGTCATGAGCGGGTATTTACATCCTGATGCAGTAATGGCAAATCAAAAAGGGATTCCGCCAACTTTAATCACTCATGGTAGATATGATGAAGTTGTACCCTTACAAGCTGCTTTGAAGGCACAAGAAACTCTAAAGTCTCTAGGAGTGGCAGTAGAATACCACGAATTTGATATGGGGCATGAAATAGATCCAAAAACCTTAGAGGTACTACGAAATTTCGTTGTGAATACAATTGCTTAGTCAGGATCACGAATTTTTTATAAATTCTGGTACAAATTCTAACAATTTTCACGAACTTAATGACTTCTAATGAGTAATATATATTGGGTGGCTGCGAAAGAGCGCAACTTAACCCATGCTGAAGGCGAGTGCTGGATAAGGGAGGGGCAAGTATTATGACAACTCTAAGCATTTCCCAAAAAGAAATTGCTGCCATGAATGCAGTAGAAGTAGAAGAATTAGCTACACGTCTGGAACTGGATAATTATAGTAATGCTTTTGAGGGTTTAGATGATTGGCATTTATTGCGAGCGATCGCATTCCAGCGTCCAGAGTTAGTTGAACCTTACATCTACCTCTTAGACTTGGAACCCTATGATGAAGCGTAGTTGAGGTTAAGAGTTAGGACAGACGTGATTAACCCTTGTCTGTACAAGAATTAGGAGTGGGAAATTAATATTCGTAACCACTTGCTCCTAAGTTACTACTTACTCCTAACTTTTTACCATGACTAATCCAAAATTGAACAGGGTTTTAATTGGTGTAGGTGGCGGTATCGCCGCCTACAAAATCTGTGAACTGGTTTCGACGCTGTTTAAAACCAAAGTGGAAGTTCGAGTCATTCTCACTCGTTCGGCGCAAGAATTTATCACGCCTCTGACTTTGGCAACTCTATCTCGTCATCCTGCCTACACAGATGATGATTTTTGGCAACCAACTCACTTTCGTCCGTTGCATATTGAGTTAGGTGAATGGGCAGATGTGATGGTAATTGCCCCTTTGACAGCTAATACATTAGCAAAGTTAGCCTATGGGATGGCAGATAATTTACTCACAAATACCGTACTCGCTTCTACTTGTCCCGTGCTGTTAGCACCCGCAATGAATACGGATATGTGGGAACAGTTATCAGTGCAGCGAAATTGGCAACAGTTATTGACAGATAGCCGATATCATGGAATGAGTACAGCATCAGGGTTATTAGCGTGCGATCGCATCGGTGCTGGTAGATTAGCAGAACCTCCAGAAATATTCGCTTACATCCAATCTTTGTTACATACTCAAGGTAAACGAGATTTAGTAGGTAAACGAGTCTTAATTAGCGCTGGAGGAACGCGAGAGTATCTTGACCCAGTGAGGTTTATTGGTAATCCTTCCACGGGTAAAATGGGATTGGCGCTATCTCAAGCCGCACTTCACCGAGGGGCAAGTGTTACTCTAGTACATGGCCCAGCTAACTGGGATGTACCATTGGGCGTACAAGCGATTCCCGTTGTTAGCGCCGACGAAATGCAGCACGTCATGGTGGAATGTTTACCCAACGCTGATCTAATTGTGATGTCAGCAGCCGTGGCAGATGTGAAGCCACGAGATTATAGTATAGAGAAATTACCTAAGCGATCGCTCCCCCAAGCTTTACCTTTAGAACCCGTACCGGATATAGTCGCCCAGTTAGCAGAACAGAAACAACCACATCAAATATTAATTGGTTTTGCTGCACAAACTGGAGATATTGTCAAGCCTGCGTTAGAAAAATTAGCTCAGAAAAAATTAGATGCGATCGTTGCTAATCCTATAGATCAAGCTGATAGTGGTTTTGGGAGTGATAATAATCAAGCGATATTTTTAGATAATCAAGGAAATCAGCTAGAAATTGCACCTTGTTCTAAATTAGAAATGGCACATCAATTATTTGATTTTCTTGCGTCCAAATTTTAGATTTTAAATAGATTTTAAATTTTGCTAAAAGTAGAAACGTTGCAATGAAGAGATGAAACAACTAGCAACCGAATCATCAGCCACCTGGCGTTTCATCCCAACGCTTCAGACATCAGGAGCAGTGCAAATGGCGATCGATGCTTGGTTGTTCAACCAATGCGAAAATCGACAACATCCGCCTACCCTGCGTTTTTATAATTGGTATCCTTATGCTCTCTCCTTGGGACATCTGCAAAAACAATGGCCTGCCGAATGGCATAATCTGATTTACCAGGGACAGCCACTCAATCTAGTTCGTCGTCCAACGGGAGGTAGAGCTGTTCTCCACCAAGGAGATTTAAGCTACGCCCTGATTACAAGAGCTAGTACTGGAAAAAGCTGGGGTACTTATGAAAACATCTGTAACTTTTTGATCCAAGGCTGGCAAACCTTGGGTATTGAATTAAATTATGGTTCTGCTAGACGGGGTTACATTCACAATCCCAGTTGCTTCAACACAGCAACAGCAGCTGATTTAGTTACAGTCGATGGAAGTAAATTTATTGGTAGTGCTCAACGGAAGGGAAGAAATACTATTCTTCAACACGGCTCGATGATTTTGTCTACAGACAAAGGTTTATTTCAGAAAGTCTTTGAACAATCGGCTCCGTGGAATACCTCACTTTGCAACACACACCAAGAGGATGGCTGGATTGCAAAGATTGTGGATACACTGACAGAGACGGCAAAACGGTACTTTGGTATAGAACTAGTTACCCAACCATTTACTGATCTCGAATGGCAAGATATTCTCAAATTGCGCTCGCTGTATGAAGTGCAATCGCCTATTTCAAAACTTTAGTACTTCCTAAACTTCCTCTTTGTAAGACTTTTGTACATACTACAAAAGTCTTACAAATATAAAGTTGCGATCGCATTGTGCCAGTTGCGTAAGTCCTGGAAGTTTTATTGAGCAATTTCCCTACAAAGTCAACACCCTACCTCTAGGCTCGGTATGCGATGCTAAAATCTTTTTGGTGTGAGGTTTTTTGGTTAGTTGTATTGCCTTTTGGTCGGGTAGAAAGCCCCATTTCCTTGAGCAAACGGTTAATGTGGCAACTGCTGACCTTAATTCCTAATTCTTTTCCCAAATGCTTGCTTAACCATTGTGCTGTCCAGCGTTCAAATGAATAGCCAACAAGGCGCGGACTATGGCTTACCAATTCTTTCAAGCGAACGAGGTATTGCTCACTCACAGTTTTAGGCCGTCCCATCAAGCGATCGCTCCATTTGTGAGCCTGTCCTGTTTGGGCGATCGTAATCCAGTAGCGTGCAGTCTCTTGAGAACATCCCAAAGCTTCACAAATTTGAGCCTGAGATTTACCTGCATCGCAAAGCAGCATAATTTCAATGCGACGGCGGTATTCTGGACGTAAATCAGTTTCTAAGCTTTTCAGTAGGTATCTGCGCTGAAAGGGTGTTAAGCAAAGACCTGGATTTTCCATAACGATTCCTCTTGGTAGAACTTGCACTCTTTGGAAGTTCGTTTATCTTCTTTGCGAACCTCTGCTTACTTATCAGAATCAAAAGTCCAGGAATTCCACAACTAGTTACAAAAGTTCATAATTCTCATGTGAATGGTCAGAAGTTAGGCTTTTCAAGCGTTGATGCTGTGACTGGTCAAAAGCAGCGATAAAAAAGTGACGATGAAATCAAAGATATAACTTCAGTATCAAGGTGGGTGACTTGCAGTATTTCAGAGCGTCAAAACATTTTAATTTACAAGACAAAAATACCTTTAACTTGAAATTTAAAAAGCTTAAATAATGAAAACATAAGTACTTGATTTATGCGTATAAAATCACTTTGAACCTATTGTTTTTATCAAGTTAATATCAGAAGATTTAAATGGAGTTAGACAAGATATCACTAATTCCACATCAACATCAATCTAGAAAAGGAAAACGATAATGTCAAACACCAAAGAACATTTTAATCAACTTGATGCAATTGCGGTAACAGAACTTGACAATGAGGCTGCTGCTGCTATTCAAGGTGGTGCGGCATTGACAGTCTACCAAGACGTCGGTCTTGCAAATCAGCTAGGCGAATTCAACATTGGCAAGGGTCGACTGAGTGCAAGTGCAAACGATGAGATTAGCTCGATTAGAATTACCGAAGGTAGATGGAAATTTTACGAGGATGCGAATTACAAGGGTGCAGCCATAGACTTTGGACCGGGAAACTACGACCTTACTTCATATAAGTTTGGCTTTTTGGGTATTAGATCTTGGAATGACAATATCTCATCTTTCAAACGAATCGGATGAGCGAGCACTTTGAACGCTCCAATTCCAGTTAGGGTGATCTCACAAAGTAACTGGAAGTTGGAGATCTTAGTTTCCAGTCCTTCTAGAGGATAACTCTGGGCTAAGCACTTACTTTTGTTGAGCATATAAGCTCTGAACTAGTAGGGGCGAGACATGTTTCGTCCCTATTTTTTGTTTGCTTGTAATAGAAAAATTTACACTCTGTCCGAATAGCGAACTATTTATAGGTACAGGTCTTGAAGATGCGATACCAAATTAGCGATAAAAAAGTGACGATGAAATCAAAGATATAGCTTCACTATCAAGGTGGGTGACTTGGAGTATCTCAAAGCGTCAAAATACTTTAATTTACAAGACAAAAATACCTTTAATTTTAAATTTAAAAGTTTAAATACAAGTACTTTAATTATGCGTATAAAATCGCTTTAAGCCTATTGTTTTTATCAAGTTAATATCAGAAGATTTCAATGGAGTTAGACAAGACATCACTAATTCCATATCAACATCAATCTAGAAAAGGAAAACGACAATGTTAAACACCAAAGAAAACTTGAAACAAATTGAAATGGACACTATTCAACAAGAACTATTGTTCACCGAGTTGACTCCCGAAGCAGCAGCTACCGTCGAGGGAGGCTTTCTGTACACTACGGAAAGAGTCACCACCAGGTTGAATATTCGTGAGCGTCCCACCACCAAATCCGACAAGATCGGGTATTTCCTACCTGGGGACGTCTTTGAGGCGTCAGCTAAAGTCACGAACGGGTTCCGCAAACTCTCAGAACGAGCAGGATGGGTGTCAGCTGAATTCACCCGGCGCGTCTTGAAAACTTCAGCTGGGTTTATAAAATTAACTTAGAGTCAAGTAGCTAAATCAAAGCACGAGGAGTTACTAACCAAGCTAAATAATTTTCATTGTTTAAATGACAGCTTTGCGGCGGTAGCCTAACGCCTAGTAGTCTGATCAGACAAGCTGAACACTCACTTTGGTTGGAGCAGAGCAGTTGCTCCGACCGAACTTTCTCCCCAAGATAGGTCTAGGTATTGAGTAGGCAAGGCAAACACTCGAAAATCTAAAAGCTGAACCCTAGCTCTAATCTGAGAAAATAACCTGATTACACTTTCCAAAACCATATACATGACATTTGTAGGGGCGTACAACAATCGCTTCTACATGAAATTTTTTATGCTCAAAAACAAAATTTGGAAAATCAAAGTATTTTTTTATATAAAAGATTTGAATAATGAAAACATAAGTACTTGAGTTATGCGTAAAAAATCACTTTGAACCTATTGTTTTTATCAAGTTAATATCAGAAGATTTCAATGGAATTAGACAAGACATTACTAATTCCACATCAACATCATTCTGAAAAAGGAAAACGATAATGTCAAACACCAAAGAAAACTTCAATCAACTTGATGTAACTCTAGCTGTCAAGGAACTTGACAATGAGGTTGCTGCTACCTGTAGTGGTGGAGCTCCTAAATTTTATACCGGTGGGAGTAACCCAGATGTGATTTTATATGACGACATAAATTTTGGATCAAAAGCAGCATTGCCAATCAATGCAGAACTGTATGGTGGTGATTCTAACCTTGACAACAGCGCCATCGGTAGCGGTTGGAATAACAGGACTTCGTCCATTAAAGTAATAAGAGGAACATGGAAGATATACAGAGACAGTGGGTATAAGGGTACAGTCGTAACGCTGAAGCCAGGATCCTACCCTAATCCCAAAGCATTTGGTCTTCCAAACGACTCATTGACTGGGATTATACGGGTAGGTTAGCTCTAGGCTGACTGTAACTGTTCTAAAAATTGGTGTCTAGATATTCAACTGCTTGGGAGCAGATGCTCTCAAGCAGTTGAATATCCTAGTTAACTATTGCTGCTCGTGTAAGCGAGCAGCTATAAACTTTATCCCCTAGTTTAATATTTCAACGAGTAGACTGAACCAAACTCCACTGCTATGAGCCTTGTTAATATATAAACTACTCCCGGAGCGCGATCGCCCCTTAAAGGGTTCCTATAGAGCATCGCCCTTTTCATTCAATCAAATTAAGCGAAAACAAAAAAGGTTCCAGCGGAGAAATGAAATACCAAATTGTACTTCAACACAGTGAAGAAGACTGCGGTGCTGCCTGCCTCGCCACTGTCGCCAAACACTACGGACGCACCTTTGCCATTAGTCGAATGCGGGAAGTAGTTGGTACAGGATCACGGGGAACCAGCCTGCTGGGTTTGAGGCGGGGTGCAGAAACTCTCGGATTTAATACGCGTCAAGTTAAAGCCTCTCCACAACTGCTTGACTCTTTGCATAAAGCCCCTCTACCCGCCATCATTCACTGGAAAGGCTACCACTGGGTCGTTTTATACGGGCAAAAGGGGAGAAAATATGTAATTGCTGACCCTGGTGTAGGCATCCGCTATCTCACCCGCGAGGAGTTGAGCGAAGGGTGGGGCAATGGCATCATGCTGCTGCTAACGCCAGACGATAGCCGTTTTTATCAGCAATCAGATGATAAAATTGGCGGCTTTGGGCGTTATCTGATGCGGGTTTTACCCTATCGCGCTATTCTGATTCAAGCGATCGCAATTAACATCGTCATCGGACTACTTTCCCTTGTCTCTCCCTTGATGATGCAATTGCTCACTGATGACGTGTTAGTGCGGGGAGATACCCAACTGCTAACCGTGGTGGCAATTGGAGCGATCGCGATGAATCTATTTAGCAGTGCGATCGGTTTGGTACAATCTCACCTAATTGGTCACTTTGGTCAACGCCTGCAATTAGGACTGATTCTAGAATACGGACGACAACTGTTGCGTTTGCCCCTCTCGTATTTTGAAGGACGGCGCAGTGGGGAAGTAGTCAGTCGGATTGCCGATGTGAATCACATCAATGAGCTAGTTTCTCAAATTGTCCTCGGTTTACCCAGCCAATTTTTTATCGCCTTGGTTTCCTTGGGCTTCATGCTCTTTTACAGTTGGGGACTGACTTTGGCTTCCTTGGCTGCCTTTCTGATTGTTACCCTCGTCAATCTGCTTTTTCTCCCAGCTTTGCGCCAGAAAACCCGGAATGCGATCGTCTTAGGTACAGAAAACCAAGGCTTTCTCGTTGAAACTTTTCGCGGTGTCCAGGTACTAAAAACTACCCAAGCCACTCCCCAAGCTTGGCAAGAGTATCAGGCAAATTATGGTCGGCTGGCTAACTTGGGCTGGAGTATGATGAAGTTGGGGCTTTACAGTGGCACAATTACTAATATTATTTCTACTTTTACTAGTATTGCCTTACTGTGGTTAGGCTCGTATTTAGTAATTAATCGCACCTTAAGCATCGGTCAGTTGCTAGCATTTACTGGCATGAGTGGTAACTTTCTCGGCTTTTTGAGTTCAGTTATCGGCTTAGTTGATGAGTTCATCACTGCCCAGATTGTCATCCAACGCCTAACAGAGGTGATTGATGCTACCCCAGAAGATGACAAAGACGAGAAAAAGCCTTGGGCAGAACTGAAGGGCAATATAGGTATTACTTGCACTAACCTTAATTTCCACCACGCAGGTAGAGTTGACTTGCTGCAAGATTTTTCGCTGATTATCCCTGGTGGTCAAGTCATTGGGCTGATTGGTAAATCCGGTTGTGGTAAAAGTACCCTCGCCAAACTGCTTGCAGGTTTATATTTCCTTCAATCTGGCAATATCCGCTATGGCATCTATAATCAGCAAGACCTCTCTATGGAATGTCTGCGGCAACAGGTGGTGCTAGTACCTCAAGAACCTCACTTCTGGAGTCGCTCAATTATTGAAAATTTCCGCTTCAGCTATCCTCAAATTGGCTTTGAACAAATTGTGCAAGCTTGCGAGATTGCTGGTGCAGATGAGTTTATTAGTAAACTGCCCGATAAATATCAAACTGTTTTAGGGGAATTTGGCGCGAATCTTTCTGGTGGACAACGACAGAGATTAGCGATCGCTAGAGCTATAGTTACTGATCCGCCGATATTAATTTTAGATGAATCCACTGGCGCTCTCGACCCAGTGAGTGAAGCCAAACTGCTAGATAGACTGCTGTCTCATCGACAAGGCAAAACCACAATTATGATTAGCCATCGCCCCAAAGTCATCGGGCGGGCTGATTGGATTGTACTTCTTGAAGAAGGACGTTTGAAAATCCAAGGCACTCCAGAATCTCTACGCCATCAGTCTGGCGAACACTTAGATTTCTTAGACAGCGTTGACCCATTCACAAATAGTTTAGTAGCTAAATCCTCCAATCACTCTAACGGCAAATTCAGCGCAATCAGCAAATAAATCATCTATGACTTACGCATTGACAAAAAATATCATCCATGAATTCTAAATAACAACTCATTGTTCAACATTCAACAGAGGTTAAAGAATGAATACAAAATTTTCAAAGCTATCTTTTACGATTAATAAATACGAAACTGACCCTTACGCTTACGCGGAAATAGAAGTACGCAAAATTACCCTACGCTAATCCGCAGAAGTCTTCAGCTTTTTTACCAGTATGTATAGCAGGAGGCAGGAGGCAGAGGGCAGTTCTTGCTGGAGGTAAAACTATTGCTAACTCTCTTCTTTCACCCCATCTTTATGTCCTAAAGAGTGTGACTACGGCTATAAATTTTGTAAATACGTAAGTTTAATCATTATGGTTAGCTATTCCAACTCAGATTACCTGCCCCCCATTCAAGACAACGAGTTTCTCCCGCCACTTGGTCGTTGGACTACTTGGGGCGGACTAGTTCTTGTCTGTGCTGTGGGGCTAGCTGTTCCACTCGCTTCTGTTATCAAATATAAAGTGACAGTTAAAGGACAAGCTGTTGTCCGCCCTGCTGGTGAATTGCGGCTGGTGCAAGCTGCTACCGAAGGTCAGGTGACGCGGGTCTTTGTTACAGAAAATCAAGTTGTCAAAAAAGGAGATGTGATTGCTACTATTGACAACTCAAAGTTGCAAACCAAAAAGAGCCAACTGCAAAGTAACATTGGGCAAAGTCGTTTACAACTGTTTCAAATTAATGCCCAGATTAACGCCATTAATAGCCAGGTTTTAGCTGAAACTGAGCGCATCAACCGGGTTATTGCTGGTGCTGAAGCTGAATTAAGCGATCGCAGCCGGGACTATCAAAATAAAGTTATTACTACCGCTACTGATGTCCAAGAAGCGGATGCCAATGTCAAAGCTGCGGATGCTAGTCTCAAAGCTGCCCAGTCAAAGCGAAATCGTTATGAAGTTGTAGCCAAAGCCGGAGCCTTGTCTCAAGATCAATTTGAGGAAGCACAACTAGCTGTTCGCCAGCAATCACAAGCTTTCCAGGCAGCTAAAGCCAAATTACAAAATGTTCAAACTGCCCTCAATCCTAGTAATGCACAAGTAGCGATCGCTTATAATCGCATTGCCCAAGAAAAAGCTACAGGTCAAGCCAGTATTGCGACTTTAAATAAAGAACGCCTTGCTCTAATCCAGCAACGAATTGAAATCCAAAAACAGCTAGAGACCGACAAGAGCGAACTGCAACAAGTAAATATCGACCTCAGCCAAACTAAAATTACTGCCACAGCAGACGGAATTATTTCTAAATTAAACCTGCGAAACTCTGGTCAAACAGTGCCTGCTGGACAGGAGATTGCCCAAATTGTCCCCGGTGATGTTCCCTTAGAGATTAAGGCAGCAGTAGCACTTCAGGATAAAAATAAGTTGAAACAAGGCCAAAAGGTACAAATGCGGGTTTCTGCTTGTCCTTATCCAGATTATGGTACTCTCAAAGGCCAGGTTAAGACGATTTCCCCAGATGCAATTGCACCTCAAGGGAATGCTACTAATGCCACCGACACTACATCTAACAACCAAAAAATGGCAGCCGTTGGTGGGTTCTATGGGGTAACAATTCAGCCAGAAAGCCTTTCTCTAGGTAGGGACAAACACTTGTGTGCGCTGCAATTGGGAATGGAAGGTACAGTTGATATTATTTCTAGAGAAGAGACTGTAATGCAATTCTTTTTGAGGAAGGCAAGGTTGATTGCAGACTTGTAAGCGATCGCATTGTAACTATTCGTAACTATTTCTAGCGGCAAAATCTTTACCTATCTTGAAAGGGCTAGTCCTACATAAATAAGAACAACAGCGTAGCTGATATAAAGTTTTATCACTACCCCAAGCGGGATAATTTGGGCAGAGGACGGGCGACGTTATACATTAATAAGTGTATCTGCAATACCGGACTTGTTCTGGCTTAGTCTCAATAGCAAAGGTTTGGAGATGTTTACTTCATCAGAAACTTCTATTTTGGCGGCAATCCTGCTAGTGGCTTTAGGCATTTTGGGTTGGGGCTTTTATCGCGCCAGACCTTTTGGAAAGCTAGGAATCTTGGCCTGGTTACAGTCGGTGGTGTTGATGACTCCCTGGCTACTATTTTTTGGATTATTTGCCGCAGGGATTTACATCAACATAGCAGGTATATTGTTCTTAGTTGTGGCTTCCGCTGGATTGTACATCTACTTGGGCAAACAGTTACGCGCAGCTGGACAAGATACCATACTCAAGCAGCGGGCAACCCAAAGACTCGCCGTTGAGTCCTTACCAGAAGAAAATTCCACACAACCAACAGAAATAGAACTCAAAGCCCAGATATCACCGATTCCAGAAGATGACTTGAATGCAATTAAAAGTATTTTCAGTATTGATACATTTTTCGCCACAGAAACCATCCCCTACCAAGATGGAGCAATTTTCAAAGGTAATCTGCGGGGAGAACCAGAAGAGATCCACAACCGTCTAACTACAAGTTTGCAGCAACGCCAAGGCGATCGCTATCGCTTGTTTTTAGTCGAAAATACAGATGGTAAACCTGTGATGATTGTCTTACCCAGTCGCAACGATCCGCGGCCGATGCAGTTATCGCAAAAAGCTTTTGCAGGTATTCTATTAGTAGCGACCATAGCCACAAATTTAGAAGCTGCGGGATTACTGCTGAATTTTGATTTATTCGCCAGTCCTGAGCGGTTTCTGGAAGCTTTGCCCATAGGCGCTGGCATATTTGCGATTTTAGTAGCTCATGAAATCGGTCATTGGATACTTGCACGTCGTCACCAAGTCCGCCTCAGCTGGCCTTTCTTTTTGCCTGCTGTACAAATCGGGTCTTTTGGTGCGGTGACACGCTTTGAATCTTTGGTTCCCAATCGTAAAGTACTGTTTGATATTGCTTTGGCAGGCCCAGCCGTCGGTGGTATCGTTTCTTTATTGACACTAATTGTCGGCTTGTTACTCTCCCACACAGGGAGTTTATTTCAGGTGCCCAATCAGTTTTTCCAAGGTTCGATTTTGGTGGGCAGCTTGGCGCGGGTTGTTCTCGGTTCGGCTTTGCAATCGTCTTTAGTAGATGTTCATCCCCTAGTATTAATTGGTTGGCTGGGGTTAGTCATAACCGCTTTAAACTTAATGCCCGCAGGACAACTAGATGGTGGTCGCATTGTCCAGGCAATTTACGGGCGCAAAACCGCAGGGCAAGCAACTTTTGCGACTTTAGTTGTGTTAGTACTAGTGGCTCTTGGTAATTCTCTTGCTTTATACTGGGCGATCGTGATTCTGTTCTTACAACGGGATCTAGAACGCCCTAGCTTGAATGAAATCAGCGAACCTGATGATGCCAGAGCTGCTTTAGGTCTTTTGGCTCTATTTTTAATGATTACCACTCTCCTACCCCTAACCCCCGGCTTGGCTGGGCGTTTGGGAATAGGATAGTACTCTAAGTCATGCTGGCACTAAAATCAGATGAAGAGAGTTTAATCAGACAATTTATTGTTATGAGTTGCAGCTTTTTCTCTGAATTAAAGTGCCAGCATGACTATCACTATATTAGAAGCGGGTATTCTGCACAAAGATATTGCCTTGGGTTTCCATCCAGTTGAACTACGGCAATACACGGATTTTGCTGTATCTTAATTCTTTTGATGTTTTGTAAGTAAGTTGGCACAATAAAACTAAACTATGTGAAGAAAGATAAACTAGACTAAAACCCTTTTCTATACGGTTTCCTGCTCTATCCCTACGACAAATTTTACGGCGACTTATCTATTTATTTCCAAAGAATAATACATTAAGTAGCGATCGCTAGATTAAACACATTAGCTTATGTTATTTGAACTAGAACCGTCATCAGCCACAATAGAAGTTGCCGAGCTTTGAGGCGCTGATTATGGAAGAATTATTAAATCTGAAAGACTTACTTGTTAAGGGCGATGTTCAAGGAGCATTAATTATAGTTGAAGAATTAGAGGAAATGAGCCGAAATGACATTATCAAGACGATTCGTAGCTATGCAGTGATTTTGCTATTGCATTTGATTAAACAACAAGCTGAAAATCGCACGACTCGCTCTTGGGAAGTCTCTATTCGGAATTCAGTTCGGGAAATTCAACGTGAAAATAAGCAGCGCAAAGCTGGGGGCTATTATCTCACGCCAGAAGAATTGCTAGAAACCTTAGCAGAAGCCTATTTAAATGCCATTGATGAGGCTTCTCTAGAAGTAGAAGAAGGTCGTTATGAAGTCCAAGAATTAGAAAAGCTGGTTGAACAAGAAGAAATTATCAATCGTGCTTTGGTTTTAATCTTACCAGGAGAGTCTAGTTAATTGGCTAAACAGCGACTCGACACACTATTAGTAGAGCTAAATTTATGTTCTTCTCGCGCCTTAGCACAACGGTTAATTCAGGCGGGAGAAGTTACTGTTAATCAGCAGTTAGTTGATAAACCTGGTACTGAAGTTGATATTTCGGCTCAAATCAATATTAAAGAGCGATCGCCTTTTGTCTCTAGAGGCGGTAAAAAACTCTCCAAAGCTTTGTCAGTATTTGCCATTCCCGTAGTAGACCGTATTTGTCTAGATGGTGGGATTTCTACTGGTGGTTTTACTGATTGTCTCTTGCAAGCTGGAGCAAAACAAGTTTACGGTATTGATGTCGGTTACGGACAAGTTGACTGGCTCTTAAGAAACGATCCGCGAGTGATTTTGTGGGAACGCACCAATTTACGCCAACTACGACCAGATGAGTTATATAAAGACGATGACGCGATTCCTGATTTAGCGGTGGTCGATGTATCGTTTATTTCTTTAACCAAGATTCTGCCTGCTTTGTGGCAATTAACTCAAGCTAACCGAGAAGCTGTGTTGTTAGTCAAGCCACAGTTTGAAGTCGGCAGATCCCGTGTGGGTAAAAAAGGTGTTGTGCGCGATCCAAACGACCAAGCTGATGCCATTTTCCAGGTATTGCAAGCCGCCCAGGAATTAGGGTGGAAATACAAAGGCTTAACTTGGTCGCCGATCACTGGCCCTGCTGGGAATATCGAATATCTATTGTGGTTGGCAATGGAAAGTGAAACACCACCACTTGATTTAGAAGCAATTAAGCAAATAACACAATCAGCAATAACTGATTTACGAAAAAGTTAAAGGTCGTAGATTAAACATTCTACGGAATCTGGATGGCGATCGCAGTAATTTTCCAAAGAGGTTTTCTTTGATTTTGCTTGCTGTCGATCAGCTTTCTCAGCTTGCAATTCTTCCACAATGTCCCAGGCTACGGCACAATCAGCAGAATTGCCATCTAGCTCACAAGTTGTGCGGGCTTCAGTAATGGCGTCAGTAATGGCTTGTTCAATATTTGCTGCCCCAGCAGTTTCAAATGAGTTTATGGTACTTGTCATGATACTTTTACCTTTGTTTACAGAGATAGATATTAACTATGAGCTTTCAATCACCTTAAAATGCTCACATTTCTAGTTTAAATAGGCTTCCCACAAGAGGTAGTGGTAAACACCGCCATCTTTTTAGCAAAATTGAGTGTGATTACCCTCTTGTCATCTTTAGATTCAAAAAGGTATGGGAATTCTACTAGTAGAGAGGGTCATGTTCTCAATCTTGCATCCCAAATTGGAAATGTCAGTCAATTGTCAGAAGATATTGATAGAAATTGATAAACACTTATAAATGGTAAGAAAGGCGAAACAATTTTTATTTATTCTCAACACTTGTGTCTGTAGTAACTCAAAACTCCCTAAATAACTAATCATCTGTACAACTAACTACTCAATTCATAAGGTTGTACAGTAGACCTCTTGCAAAAGTGCTTTTTGCACTCTTGTGGTCAAAGGGATGCATGTTAAAGGGGAAGGTGGGGCCCCCTCTGGGGACAAGGGGCGGAGGAAAATACAAAACCTTTCCCCCTTTTCCAGACAATGCCAAGAAGTCTAGTCTCTAAGCAGCTACTATTACACAAGTACCAACATGAATATTCTTTAAAAAAAGTATATTTTTTGAGCGTTTAAGTAGAGCAAATACTGATAAATATATAAAGGTAAAACTTTAATAACAATATGTTGAAGTATACTCTGGGCGCTACAGGTATCGGGCTGATCGCCTTAATCATTGGAGAAGTTACAATTCCCCAGCAGGCTGTTGCTATATCTTTGTACTCTATTACCGATCTTGGTTCCTTAAACCCTACTGCTACTGGCTTTGATGCTTATAGTCCAGGATACGATATTAACAATGCTGGTCAAGTGGTTGGTAGCTCAATTCTTCCTAATACTAATGTTTTCCGCTCTCACGCCTTTCGCACGGCTCCTAACAGTGCAATTAATCCAGCAACTGACGACTTAGGTACTTTAGGTGGTAACTCAAGCAGTGGCAACGCAATCAATGACTTTGGTCAAGTAGTTGGTGGCTCAAACAAGTCTGTGTATGGATTTCAATATGCTTTTCTCTGGAATGATGCTACTGGAATGCAAAATCTCGGAACCTTTGGGGGAGATACCAGCGTCGCTAATGCTATTAATAACTTAGGACAGGTCGTTGGCTCGGCAAAAACCAAGGAAGGAGAATTCCACGCCTTTTTCTACAGTGGGAGTGGAGCATTACAAGACCTAACTACCCTTGGGGGATCAAGCTCTGCAAATGATATTAACGACTTAGGACAAATAGTTGGCTCCAAACAAACTCAGTCGGGACAAAATCACCCTTTCCTCTACAGTAGGAATGGAGCATTACAAGACTTAGGCACACTTGGGGGTAAAGAAGGTGTAGCTTCTGCTATCAATAACTTTGGACAGGTCGTTGGTACGGCAGACACTGGAGCAACTTTTCAACCAGACGAGCCAAAAGAATGCCCTTGTAATGTTAGCCACGCCTTCATTTACAGTGGGAGTGGAACACTACAAGACTTAGGCACACTTGGGGGGCCAAACAGCAATGCTACTGATATTAATGATTTTGGACAGGTAGTTGGTAATGCAGGCTATATCAAGGGGTCTACTATCACCGTTCCCTTCTTCTATAGTGACGGTAAAATGAGTAATTTAAACGACCTCATTCCTGCTAATACTGGTTGGGTTTTGGAAGACGCAAACGGGATCAACAACTCTGGACAAATTGTCGGTACTGGTACTATTCAAGACCCTATACGTAATTACCCTGTTCATGCTTTTCTTTTGACACCTGTTTTGAAACCGACTTCTGTTCCAGAACCTTCAATCATATTCGGTTCATTGATAGCTAGTGCTTTTGGTATATTCTTGGACAAAAAATCTAAGCAGCAAGGTAAAGCTAAAGGTATAGTCTAGACTCACAACTTCGACTATTTTATAACTGCCGTGTTCGCGAGTTTAATATCGTGTTCAGTGAAAGACTTATTATTAAGAACGCAGGGGGCAGGGGGAAAGAGGGTTTTCCGGTTTCTGCATAGATGACGGGAATTATAACTAATTAACCGGACACGATATAATACGGTAGTTTCTACTTTCTGGTTAATTTAAGTCAATAGAAACTTTTCGGCACACAACTCGAAAATCTTAATACTTTAGATTTAATTCTTGTCGCAGACGATAGATAATTGTGTTTTGGTCAACTTGAGAGACAATCTCTTGAATGACACTGCTAGCGCCCAATTGTCCCCAAGTGCAGCCTTTTTCGAGATAGACTTGGGCGGCCTTGCCAACGGAATATGCACCATAACCGGCGATACCAGCTTGAGCGATCGCACTGCCAGCAAAAGCAGTAATATTGCTGGGATTTTCACCACTAGTTATTGCAGCCGTACTTTTACCTAAACCCAAAATAAAACTACTACCTAATTCTCCCAGTAGTAAACCACCAGAACTGAATAAAATCGTTTTTAAAATTTTCCCGGCTTCATAGCTAGTCATCGGTAAACCATACAATCTAGCGAGAGCGCGAATTAAAGCTAAATCAGCAACAGTTCCCCCAAGGATGTCTAAGAAGGCAATGGGATTGAGCATTACTGCCAAAGCTTTATATTTGGTAAATTGCCAAATAATTTCTTCGGCTTCTTTTTCGCGTAAATCGATGGTTTTTTGAGCGATCGCGGCTTCTGCATCCCGTGCTTGGATCAGTGCATTTAAAGCTAGAAGCGATCGCCCTTCTTGATTGAGAATATTCAGAATTGTCTCTTTGAGTTCGTCTACTTGCGGTGGTGGTGTTTCCCATTCATAACTGACACGCCCATCAGGCCACTCAACCCGCACTTCCATTGCTGCTGGTTCCGCCGCTACCATCACAATTTCATCGGGTAGTAGAGGCTTTGCTTGGGGAGCCACTGCGGTCTTGGGGTTTCCCCAAGTGGAGCACGTGGCGTGATTCCCAGTACCGAGTTGTTGTAAATTTTGGTAAATCGTGGAGCGATCGGTATCTGGGTATAAATCTATCTTGTTAAACACTAAAATCAGGGGTTTTTGCGATCGCCTTAATTCCAGCAGTGCTTGATACTCAGTACGTGTTATATCACCAGACACAACAAACAAAATCAAATCCGCCTGATGTACTACTTCTCGTGCCATATCCGCCCGTGACTCACCCGCAATTTCATCTAATCCGGGCGTATCAATTAACTCTACTAGTACCTTATCACTGGGCTGCCATCGCACGGAACGCGGCCATTGAGTGACACCATTTAAGGGCCCGGTTTGCAGAATTTTGTCTCCCAGTAAAGCATTTAAAACTGCTGACTTTCCTCGACTCACCAAACCAAAAACGGCTATTCTAATGACGTTTGAATCCAGCTTGTTGAGTGTGGCTCTCAAAGCTTCCAATTCTGGTTTCACCAAACCTATAAATTCTGGGTTAGATGAAAGCTGTCCTGACTTGCGAAGATATCCATACCAAGAAAGCGCTTGTCTGAGACTGGCGCGGGCACGATTTAAGTGAGTTTCTTGCAGATTACGATAAACCGACATAATATCAACACTTCAGCCTTCACTCTCTCTAAAATACTTATCCAATGCTCAAAACACTTACTTTCAGCATTTGATCGTAAATAATAGGTATGAATTCATACTCATTAACCATGCTTAATTAATATTCACTTTATCAACCCCATTACCAGGGGAAGGAAAAGTTAAACATACCTCTCTATTATCCCTAAGTTGTTGAACTAATACCCTATATATAAGACATAAAAAATCCCTAACTTTATGATATTGAAAATTAGGTGTTTTATAAATTTTAAGTAAAGATATGACTAATGGATAACTAGCTCCTAAACAGAGAGGCTAACGCCAACATCTATACTTAGCTCAAAGGCGAATTGGCTCCGACTTTGTTCAGTTTTAGTCAGGGTTGAAATTCCCTCATGTAACTTTCTTCTTGACAAGAGGCTCGCCCTAAGCGTAGCTATGCCGTAGGCTTGACGTGATGCTACGCCTAACTTACTTCTCTGTAAGTACAATAGACCTCTTGCAAAAATCCTTGAATCACCCCTCCCCAACCCTTTTTGATATGTTGGGGAGGGGGTAAGATTTCAAGTTTCCCCCCAATATATCGAGGGGATAAAGGGGGGTCTATTCGACTTATGCCAAAGGTCTAATTTTAAAATTTTAATTTTGAATTCTTGATCTGGGTATCCTAAGAAGACAAGGTTAGATGATATAGACAAAGGAACAAAGTTTATAACTTATGTATGAGTAGAGAAAACAACTAGAATTTCTACTAAAAAAACTGATTTAACAATTAGCCAACTCATTCCATAAAAAGAAGAGTGCTTGCGGTCAATCATGAAGGTAAAAGCTGATCTACACCCTTGTACGAATTTTACGATGCCTGTGGTTTTTGCTAGCCTACGCAGATAGTTGATAAATTTTGTGAAGCAAATTTTACATAAGTGCAGCCTGAAATTCTGGACTTATAGCAGGAGGCAGAGGGCAGGAGGCAGGAGGTAAAACTATTGCTAAATCTCTTCTTTCACCCTTTACAAATGTCCTAACCTGTATGACTACGGCTGTATAAGAGCAGTCTTTTTTAGACTAAGACATAAATATTAATTATATAAAAAATTGAGGAATAGCCATGCAAGGAAATGAGCGGGAAAAAATACGCCATCTATTGGTCATCCAAGATATGGAAGGACGGCGAACTGTCCCCTTACGAGAGACTACTTATTCTCTGGGGCGGCATCCTGCAAACACTATTGTCTTGGCTTCCCGGTCAGTATCAATGCAACATGCAATTTTATTGCGAGTAACTGTTCCAGAAACTGACCGATACGGCTTCCAGATTATTGATGGCAACTATAAGGGTAAAGCAAGTACTAATGGCTTATTTGTAAATGGTAACAAATGCTTTTCTCATAATCTTAGGCATGGAGATACTATTGCTTTTGGCAGTAATAAAGCTCAGGCTAAATATTATGCTATTTCCAATATTTCAGAACAAGCATTTTCTGAATCTTTTGATGTTGAAGACTTATCTGGTTTCTTATCAGAGCAAGCCAGTCCTGCCAATCCTTTTCAAACCTTAGCCATCGATCCTAGCTTTGAAGCAGCTAGTGAGTCTGCCCTAGCTCGCCTAGCATCCTTCCCTGAACTCATCCCCAATCCAATTATTGAAATGGATTTCGAGGGAAGAATTACTTATCTCAATCCAGCCGCAGCGATCAAGTTTCCCAATCTTAGGGAAGCTGGGACAGAACACCCAATCTTAACGGAACTTTTAATTGGAGTTAAGAATCTAGAAAACAATTCTTTTGTACGGGAGGTGGAAGTAGGTACAGAAGTTTTTGAACAATCTGTTCTCTATCTTCCTGAAAGTGATTTAATTAGAACTTTTATTATTAGGGATATTACAGAGCAAAAGCAAGCTACAGCCGAATTACAGCAGCGCGATCGCTTGTTACAAGCAGTTGCAGAAGCTGCCAATTATTTGCTTGGAGAAATGAATTACGAAACTGGTATTGCTCAAGCTCTAGCTGTACTGGGCGAAGCTGCCTTGGCAGATCGTGCCTATCTGTTTGAGAACCATCCCCATCCTCTTACAGAGGAAATAGCAGTCAGCCTACGGTTTGAATGGACACAATCTTGTATTGAATCTACCCGCAACCATTGGCAGAATCAGCCTTATCAAGCTCCTGGATTAGCCCGTTGGTACACAGTTCTCTCTAACGGTCAGTCGATTAGCGGTATCACTCAAAAATTTCCGATCGCAGAACAAGAATTCTTGATTCGAGATGGCATTCAATCTCTTCTCTTAGTGCCTCTTCGTTTGGATAATGATTTTTGGGGGTATCTTGGCTTGGCAGACTGCACCTTTGAGCGTCATTGGTCAAAGCACGAAGAATCTACTCTTTTGACGATGGCCGCCAGTATCATTGGCGCACGGCAGCGTCAGCAAGTAGAAGAAAAGATTCGCTATCAAGCCCTCCATGACTTGCTGACAGGGTTGCCCAATCGTCTACTATTTAATGAGCTGCTCAGTAAAACTCTGCCCAACGCCACTAGAAATGACGAAAGTTTAGCTGTAATCTTCCTCGATCTAGATCGCTTCAAAGTCATCAATGATACTCTGGGGCACACTCTGGGAGACCAATTGTTACAAAGTGTCTCTCAAAGATTAAAAGACTCACTTAGAGGCGGAGATACTGTAGCCCGTTGGGGAGGCGATGAGTTTACTATTTTAGTCCCACGAGTTGATGATATTAAAGAGGTAACTTTGGTGGCGCAGAGAATCTTACAAGCCTTTGAGGATGCTTTTCATCTCCAAGAGCATGAACTTTATGTGACTGCCAGCCTCGGTATTGCCTTATTTGATAATAACAGTCCTGACGCGGAAACACTAATCCAGCACGCAGATGCCGCTTTGTACTACGCCAAGGACAAAGGACGGAATAACTACCAATTCTATAGTGTTTCCCTGAGTGCTAAAAATCCTGAACTCCTGACTTTAGAAAAAAGCTTGCGCTATGCCTTAGAACGGAATGAATTTACGTTGTACTATCAACCTCGTGTAAACATTGCTACCGGAAAAATTACTAGTATGGAGGCTCTGTTGCGTTGGCAGCACCCAGAGATGGGATTAGTCGCTCCCAGTGTGTTCATTCCCCTGGTCGAAGAAAGTGGATTAATTGTCCCCATCGGCGAATGGACGCTACAGACCGCCTGTAGCCAAAATAAAGCATGGCAAGATGCTGGATTGCCACCGATTACGATCGCTGTCAATCTTTCTCTAAAGCAGTTCCGCCAACCCAAATTGGTAGAGACTATAGCCAAGGTTTTGGAACAAACAGGTCTAGAGCCGCGCTTTTTAGAACTAGAAATTATGGAAACCACAGCGATTGAAGACTTGGAACTTACCACAAAGGTGTTAGAAGAGCTACAGCAGATGGGTGTTCACATCTCCATTGATGACTTTGGTACAGGTCATTCCTCGCTCTCACGTCTACAACTTTTGCCACTCCACAATCTGAAAATAGATAAATCTTTCATTCAATATTTGACGCAGGATACTAAAGTAGCTCATATTATCCAAGCCATAGTTACCTTGGGACACAGCTTGGGATTGAAGTTAACAGCCGAAGGGGTAGAGAAAGAAGAAGAATTGGAATTCTTGAAATCTATCAACTGCGAGGAGGTACAAGGCTTTTTATTTTACCGCCCACTTACTGAACACAAAGCAACAGAAGTCCTCGAAAGTACACGGCCAACGATCTAGTAGTTCGCCAAGTGAACTTGGCTATTTATTGGGTAAGGGGGAAGGTGGGGCCCCCTCTGGGGATAAGGGGCAGGGGGAAAGGTTTTAAATCCCTTACCCTTTTCCCTTTCCCCTTTCCCCAGCCCGAAAAAGCGCATCTTTGGGTTGGCAGACTACTAGTACAAGGGAAAACTGTTTGTACCAGTAAGGATACAATAAAATTCATTGTCCTGCTGCCGACCTTTTTCGTCCTATGTTGCCAGTCATTTATTCTGAGGAATTTTTAGATCACAAGACTGGAAAATACCATCCCGAAAAACCAGAACGTTTGAGTGCGATCGCCAATGCCCTAAAAACAGCTACATTCGCAGATAAAATTAGCTGGCGATCGCCTACACCAGCATCAGAACAGCCATCACTGATGTCTTCGTTGGTTAGAACACATACCCCAGCCTATATCGAAAAACTGTGGCAAATCGCTTCTAGTGGCGGTGGTCCCTTGGATGGAGACACACTAGTTTCCCCGCGCAGTTATGATGTGGCATTGTTGGCAGTCAGTGCATGGTTAGATGGAGTTGAGGTTGTCTTAAAGTCGGCTAATCCAGCTTTTGTACTAGCGCGTCCTCCAGGACACCATGCTGAAAGTGATGCCGGGATGGGATTTTGTCTATTTTCTAATGCCGCGATCGCCGCTTTATTTGCTTTAGAACAACCTGGAATTAACCGCGTCGCCATCCTCGATTGGGATGTACATCACGGTAATGGTACTCAGGCGATCGTTGAAACTGAAGCACGCATTGCCTATTGTTCTCTACATCAATATCCATGCTATCCCGGTACGGGAAGATCCACAGAACGCGGCTTTCACAATAATGTATTAAATTTACCAGTACGCCCTGGTAGTGATATTGCAGTATATCAGCCACTATTTGAAAAACAGGTAGTACCATTTTTAGTTAACTTTCAACCGGATTTACTGATTGTGAGTGCTGGTTATGATGGCAATGCCGCAGATCCTTTGGCAAGTATTAATTTGCAACCAGAAGATTACGCTTTATTTACTGATTATTGTCTAGGGGTAACTCGTAAAATTCTGTTTGGCTTAGAAGGTGGTTACGATTTTGATTCTCTTTCTCAATCTGTTGTAGCGACAATTAAACGCTGTTTATTTTAGGCATTTCTTTTTTGGCTTTGCACAGAAAGCGTGATGATTTGGGGACTTCTAAAATTCACCCTCTGCTTCAAGAGCTTCAAAAGCTTGCCCCAATTTATCCCACTGTTCTGTAACGCCCTTTTTTTTAAGTGAAACCTCGCAATTCTTAATTGAATAACTTTCGTATATGCACTGATATGGTAGTAATTCTATTTGATTTGTAGCTCAGATTCCCAAATTATTTCAGAAATTGGGAATTTTCTTTTATATATAGAATATAGTTTGCCAAAATAGGCATTTTATAGATGTTTATTCTCAGAATTATTTGTGAGTTAGTTGACATATTTAACAACTATCTTTACGTAAATTTAAGGTGACATAACTTGCGAACTAAACTAAAACCAAGTAATTTCTTTTACAAAAGCTTTCTAAAATTCATCAAATCTTCAGAAATAAAAAGTTTGAATGCTGTTCTGAAGAGCTAAAGTTTTGTTAAGATGCAATTGCTAGCAATTTCTCAAGGGAATTCACCTATCGAGGTGTGGAGAAATAAAAAGCACTAGCAGCAAAAAGTTCAAAAGGTGAAGCAATGACCACCTATATTTTTTTCGATGAAGCTTTACGAATGCTGACCAACGCCTATTTGATATCAGTAGTACTGTTAATGGCAGCTTCTGGTATAGGTTTGGCTGTAATTGAGACAATAGAAAAGACAGGAGAACGCTAAGTTTATAGATGGCAATGTAGTTCCTGCCAAAAACCATTGGATATAAGTGTTCGCCGTGAATAAATCCTGGGAACACTAAAGGATGAAAGTCTCAAGCATTACAGTCTTTCCTGTAAATCTACCAAACATACAGGTAACTGTAACGCTATCGGGACTCTAACCAAGGAGCTACTACAATGGGTCTATTCGACGCTGTATTGGGCACAGAAAGCCAAGCCCAAGCAGCACTCAGTCCAGGGGAAGCTTTTGCTGTCATTATATTGACGGCAATGGCTTCAGACGGTTATCTTTCTGTTGAGCAAGCAAATTCTATCATTTCTGTGCTGTCTCGGATGAAACTTTTTAAAAGTTATTCTAATGAAATGATGAACAGGTTGTTTGAAAAAATTTTGGGCATTCTCCAAGGTGATGACTTTAATGCTTTGTTTAATGCAGCAAAAGATTCTCTATCTCAAGATTTGCGGGAAACAGCCTTTGCAGTAGCCACCGATTTGGTCCTAGCTGAAGGTATTATACCTGAAGAAGAAAAAAACTTCTTAATTGATTTATATCAAGCTTTAGGGGTTTCAAGTGAGATAGCAATAAAAATTGTGCAAGTAATCTTGATTAAAAATCGTGCATAGGGCGATTGAATATAACTCGTTATGCCCATTGTCCTTTACTTGATTAAACTGTATAAGTAGCTTATAAATAAAGCGTGGCACGGAAGTTTAACTTCTTTGCCACTATTTTTTGCTTTTATGATTTTGAACTTTAAATTATAAATTGCTTATGCTTTGTTCTGTGACTCTAACTCAACTAGCTGAAATTATTTTGGCCCACTCTGTAAACTTATCTGAAACTGCTTTAACACAAGTAATTAACGGTATCCAAACAGATAGCCGTACCTTGAAGCCAGGTGAAATATTTGTCGCTTTCCGAGGTGACAAGTTTGATGGACATGAATTTGTACCAACTGCGATCGCCAAGGGTGCAATAGCTGCAATCGTAGATTTTGAATACGAAAATCCGGGATTTCCGGTATTACAGGTAAAAGACACTCTCAAGGCATATCAAAAACTTGGTCGATGGTGGCGCGATCGCTTTCACATTCCTGTAATTGGTGTAACTGGTTCCGTGGGTAAAACTACAACCAAAGAATTGATCGCCGCAGTTTTAGGAACAAAGAAACGAGTTCACAAAACTTATGGAAATTACAACAACGAAATCGGTGTTCCAAAAACTCTCCTAGAACTTGGCGCCGAAAATGACTACGCCGTGATTGAAATGGCAATGCGGGGTAGAGGACAAATTGCCGAACTCACACAAATAGCGCGGCCAACAATTGGAGTGATTACCAATGTCGGGACAGCACATATTGAGTTACTAGGTTCAGAAGAAGCGATCGCTGAGGCAAAATGTGAGTTGTTAGTCGAAATGCCTGCTGATAGCGTAGCAATTCTCAACCACGACAATCCCCTATTAATGGCCACAGCAGCAAAAGTTTGGCACGGAGAAGTTTTAACTTACGGCTTTTCTGGTGGGGATATTCAAGGGCAGTTAATTGATAACGACCAGGTAAAAGTCGCAGGAATCCAACTACCTCTACCTTTACCAGGCCGTCATAATGCTAGTAATTTCTTGGCAGCTTTGGCGGTGGCAAAGGTGTTAGGGATCGATTGGGCATCCTTAAAAGCAGGTTTAACGGTGGATATGCCCACCGGGCGATCGCAGCGATTTACTTTACCCAATGATGTGGTAATCTTAGATGAAACTTATAATGCTGCACCAGAAGCTATGATTGCAGCGTTGCAATTATTGGCAGACACACCCGGAAACCGGAAAATTGCCGTATTGGGTGCAATGAAAGAATTGGGAGAGCGATCGCAGCAGTTGCACCAGCGAGTGGGAGAAACAGTGCGAAAGTTGAATTTAGATGGCTTGTTGGTTTTGGTAGATGGACAAGATGCCGAAGCGATCGCTCTTAGTGCCGAGGGTATCCCATCAGAGTGCTTTGCGACTCATGCCGAGTTGGTGGCTAGGTTGAAGACATTTTTACAAGCAGGCGATCGTTTATTATTCAAAGCCGCCCATTCTGTAGGACTGGATCGGGTAGTCAGTCAGTTACGTGCAGAATTTCCCAAGTGATACCGATAGAAACCCAACGTCTCATACTGCGAGACTTTGTAGAATCAGATTGGCCAGCAGTTCATAAATACGCTAGCGATCCTAAAGTTGTGCGTTATTTAACCTTTGGGCCAAATAGCGAAGAAGATACCAAAAACTTTTTGCAAACAGAGATTTCATTGCAAGGGAAAGAACCTCGTCAACATTTTGCCTTAGCAGTAACTTTAAAACCCCGAAAGCAATTGATTGGTATCTGTCGCATATCAGTTCAGGATACTGATAATAAAATAGGCTCTATTGGATACTGTTTAACTCAGGAATTTTGGGGACAAGGATATGCACCTGAAGCTGTAAAAGCAGTTGTATCCTTTGGTTTTCAGCAGTTAGACTTACATCGTATCTTTGCAACTTGTCATCCAGAAAACATTGCCTCAGCACGAGTTATGCAAAAAATTGGAATGCTACAAGAAGGATATTTGCGAGAACACCATTGGATTAAAGGAGAATGGCGAGACTCTTGGCTCTATGCCATTCTTGAGCATGAATGGAGAGGCGTCAAATGATCATTTTCGGAAAATATCATCTATAGACGCCCGATAGACTTCAGTTGGAAAGACTAGGACAGTTACTGTAGCGTCTTTGAAAAACAATTGCTGCCAAATTAGTCACTAAACAGCTAATTGCTAGCCACATCAAGATATAAGTAGGAGCCATCACCACGCCAATCATGAACCAAGTATATACGTGCAGTATCATTACAGAAGCGAAAAAGCCGGCAATTCCAGCAGATTGCCACACCTGATACGATGGACGACGTAAAGCTACTAGGCTCATCGTTAAAATTGTGACAATCAAGTTTACTGGTACGAGAAACGCACAAATACCTACACAGTTGCCACGAGAGAACTCTACTAAGGTGTTAAAATCGAGCATTAACTTTCTTGGGATAGATGTTAGCTTTTCAAGAACTTAATTTATTTTAAAATAACTAAATTTACATTAACAGATGAGTGAGTACTCACATTGCAAACATAACATAAATTAAAATATTGAATTGCGTTTTGATACTACTCAATAGTTAGTTAATTATAAAGATTTTGGATAAGTAGGGTGGAAAATATCCACCCTAGCTGAATTAACCCGGTAAAATCACTGTATCGATAACGTGTACCACACCATTATCAGCTTCAATATCTGCTACTAAGACTGTGGCATTTTTAACTTCAAAACCATCAGTATAATTAATTTTAATGGGTGAACCTTCTACAGAATCAACCGTACCGAGTTGTGCCAAATCAGTTTGTAGTAGCTTTCCTGGAACGACATGATACTTTAAAATACGCGTTAGCTGGGGAATGTTTTGTAACAGAGTTTGAATAGTTCCCGCTGGTAACTTGGCAAAAGCATCATCATTTGGTGCAAAGACAGTGAATGGCCCAGGACTTTTTAATGTTTCTACTAAACCAGCAGCCTGTACAGCTGCCACTAGTGTTTGAAACGACTCAGACGTAACTGCAATATCAACAATATCAGCCATATATTTTACCTAAATCTCTGCAAAAGATTTTAAAGGATAATAAACCTATTTTAAGTTTTATTAAAGAAAATAACTTTAAAATCAGGCGTTGAATAAACTACACCTAGACGCGTACTTCCGTCAGACATCACCTTATGATGTTTCTAGGAAAATTCCGTTATAGAAAAAATGTCCGATCGCACGTATGCCATTCTGGGAACTGGAGCATTAGGTGGATTTTATGGCGCTAGACTGCAAAAAGCTGGGTTGGATGTCCACTTTTTGCTCAAGAGTGATTACGAACAGGTAAAGAAATATGGTTTAGTGGTAGAGTCCAAAGACGGTGACTTTAACCTTCCCAAAGTCCATGCCTACAACGACGTAGAAAAGATGCCACAATGCGATGTGGTGGTGGTGGCACTGAAGACGACGCAAAACCATTTACTACCAAAGATGTTGCCACCTGTAGTTAAAGATAATGGGGTGGTGTTGGTATTACAGAATGGACTTGGTGTAGAAGAGAAAGTCGCTGAAATTGTTAATAATGTAACTGTTATCGGTGGATTGTGCTTTTTATGTTCTAACAAGATGGGGCCAGGGCATATACACCACCTAGACTATGGGCAAATTACTTTCAGTGAATATACCCCTAATTATCAGCCTAGTGGGATAACTGAGAGGATGCAGCAAATTGCTGATGACTTTGAAAGCGCTGGTATCTCAATTGAATTAGCTGAAGATTTACTACTAGCACGTTGGAAAAAGTTGGTGTGGAATATCCCGTACAATGGGCTTTCTGTGATTCTCAACGCTAGAACAGATGAATTAATGGCGCATAAGTACACTAGCAAGTTAGTTGAACAGTTGATGTATGAAGTCGCGGCGGGGGCGAAAAGTTATGGGCGGATTATTAGCGATCGCTTCATTCAAACAATGCTCGATTATACTGTCAAAATGACACCTTACCGCCCCAGTATGAAAATTGACTACGATGAACATCGTCCTTTGGAGATAGAAGCAATTTTCGGCAACCCATTACGAAAAGCCTAAGCAGTAGGTGTGGATTTAATACAGATTAGCTGTTTATACCACCAGTTGAAGTTTTTAAGTAAGAATTCAGCAGTCAGAAGTCAGGAGCCAGAATAATTGTAAAATTAAGAGTGTAATAACTTCTTGATTTTATTAAAATTATTAAGTTTGGGTATTAAAGTCTTCTTAATTCTGACTTCTGGATTCGGGATTCTGAATTCTTACGTTTTTAGATACCAGGGAAAAGTGAGGGAGATGGGGGAGACAAGAGAGTTGATAATCAGATGAGTGTAAAACTACAAGAATTATCTAATGTCGATTATCTAGTCAATTCCTTATCATTAATAAAAAATTTTTAAAAGATATTCTAATTGAGAATTAATACTGATTAAAAATACTTTTATCTAGTAAAAAAAGGATAATAGCATAGATAATAGGTCTTTCAAGACGCGATAAATCGCGTCTCTACATCTGTATTTTGTTGCTTATTCTGAACTGTATTGAACTTTATAATTGAAGCAACTAGTTGACTTTAATATTTAGTCATTCGGTATTTGCTTGAGTAAAGCTATCCACATATCAGATGGAGCGGAGTAGTAATCAATTTCTTCAACTTGATATTGATAAGATTCACAACCTTCTCGTAAAATAATACGATCACAGGTTTTAACGCTTTTCCCTACTCCAGTCATATACCCGATTGTACCTTCATTAAGGCGCTCAAATATGTAGTCGCCTCCATAAACTTGTTGTCTGTAATCATGGATTTTATTTTTTTGTTTTAATTCTGTTACTGGAGAGATAACCAGAGCTAATTTATTTAAAAAACTAAAACTTAAGTTCATACCTGTTCTGATTGAAGAGAAGGCAATAAAAAAAAATTAAAAAATAGAAGTTATAATTCATTTAAAAGCCGATTCTTTTAAATTTACAGTACTAGTAATCGCAAATTCAACTGTAAAATCACCTAACTGTTGGACGAGATTTGGTGAAATATAAGTTTTTTGCTTATTTATCTAGTATTATTTAATAAGCTTTTTATGTCTTGAAAATGTTATATATGTATATATTTTAATATCAATGAAATCTAGTCACTACTTGTAGTGGCTAAAGCTACATCTATCTGCTTCAGTAGTACTTCTATAGTAGAAGAGTTATTTAAAATAACATTTGCTTGAGCCACTTTTTCTTCGATGGATAACTGGCTGTTAATCCTGGCTCGTGCCTGTTGTGTATTTAAATGGTTTCGTTGTATCAATCTTTGTAGTTGTTGCTCTTGATAACAACGCACTACCCAGATTTCTGTTACCAAATCAGTCATCTTAGCTTCAAATAATAGAGGTACTACTAACACCAGTATTTGTGAGGAAGACTGAGCAATTGCTTTGAGAAAGCGATCGCGCACATCAGGATGAATCAAATTATCTATCCAGTTGCGTTCATCTTGATGATTAAAGATAACTTCACTTAACTTTTGGCGGTTGAGGCTGCCATCTGGTAGTAAAATTTGTTCGCCGTAACGTTGAGCGATCGCTCCCAGAATCGGCGAACCTAAAGATACTGCCTCTCTAGCATAAATATCTGCATCCAAAATCGGCAGGTTATAAGTGCTAGCTAAATAATTGGTGACAGTGGTTTTGCCACAGGCAATACCTCCAGTTAAGCCGATTATACGTTTTGTCATTAGTCATTAGTCATTAGTTATTCTCCCCTGCTCCCCCTGCCTCATCTAAGAATTTGCCGCCCATACGATCAGTGCTTGGGTTAAACCATCTAAAGTGTATTCTTGAGCTTCTATATCCACACGTCCAAATAAATCATGGCAAGTTTTGGAGGTTTGAGGGCCGATAGAGGCAATACAAACTCCCTCTAAGAATTGGCTAGGTTCAGAGTTGCTGGAAAATATATCATTAGTAAGTTGACAGAAAAACTGTACAGTTTTGGAACTGGCAAAGGTGATCGCATCTACCTTGCGGTTTTGGAGAGCTAACTTTGCCGCAGGTGGAATACTACTAGGACAACAAGATTGATATGCCGCAACTTCTATCACTTTTGCTCCCTTGAGAGTTAATTCCTTAACTAAAACTTCTCTGCCGCCGCTTTCAACTCTGGGGAATAAAACCTTTTTACCATCTAATTTATCTGGAAAATTTTCCACTAAAGAATCGGCAACAAAGTTAGGGGGAATAAAATCTGCTTGCAGAGAGCGTTGTTTGAGACTTTGGGCTGTTTTCTCACCAACGACGGCAATTTTAATCCCAGCTAAGGCACGGCTATCTTTACCTTGGGTAGTTAGCCTTTCAAAAAAGTAGTCTATGCCATTGGTAGAAGTGAGAATCAACCAGTCGAAGTCAGATAAATGAGCGATCGCACGATCCAAAGCTTCCCAACTGGAGGGTGGGCCGATTTCTAAGGTAGGCATTTCGATGACTGTTGCACCTGATGCAATAAGGCGATCGCTAAATTGACTCGATTGGCCAACTGAACGTGTCACTAAGATTATTTTACCAGTTAGGGGAGATAGGGGGAAATTGCTTGACATAGCAGAGGGGCTAAAAGTTTTGGCTGTAGTCGAAACCTGACAATCTATTTTCTCAGGTTGTAAGTACTTACGTAGCCCAACAACTTCGCCAATTACAATTACCGCCGGGGAAAGAGATAATCCAGTGGTTTGTTCTAGAATATTGCTTAGTTGCGCTGTCCAAATTTGTTGTTTGGGAGTTCCTGCCCAACGGATGATCGCAATGGGTGTTAAGTGCGATCGCCCATGTCGCAATAGTTGATCTACAATTTCTGGTAGATGTTGCCCTCCCATCAAAATTACCAGTGTCTCTAAGCGTGAGAGTCCCTCCCAGTCTAAAACATCTGGTTCGTGAGCTGTAAGCACTGCAAAAGTGCGGCTTAATACAGGATCTGTTAAGGGAATTCCTGCCAACAAAGGTGCTGCAAGGGCTGAGGAAATTCCTGGTACTAGTTCAAAATCACAACCGGATGCTTTCAAGGCTTCAATTTCAAAAGTGCAACGCCCAAAAATCAACGGATCGCCTGATTTGAGCCGTACAACTTGTTTTCCTTGCAGACAGTGCTTTACCAGTAACTTGTTAATTTGTGCTTGGCTTGTACTGGGTTTGCCACCGCGTTTGCCGACATCTAACTTCAGGCAATCATCTGATACGCACTGCAATAATTGAGCATCTACTAAAGCATCGTAAACTAACACCTGAGCAGCAGCTAAAAGATTGTAAGCTTTTACTGTTAGATACGCTGTATCTCCAGGCCCAGCACCTACGAGGTAGACTTTACCCCTTTCATTTGTCATTTGTCATTTGTTAATAGTTCTTCTTCCCTGCTTCTTTCCTAGTCCCCAATCCCCAATCCCTTTATTCAATTTGTTTGGCTATTAATTTTTTGGATTAGCCGATCGACTTGCTCAACCATCTCCTTGTTTTTCTCAGCTTGGAATAATTCTCTGGCTTTTTTGAGATTAACGATCGCTTCTTTTGGTTGTTGTTCTCTTCCTAAAGTGATTCCCAAATTATAGTAAGTCAATGCATCGTTAGGGACGAGGCTAATGGCTTTTTTGTAATGTGCGATCGCTTCTTGAGGTTTACCTCGATCGTCCATCGCATTTCCCAAACCTGTGTAAGCTTGTGCGTGTTTGGGATCGAGGCGAATCGTTTCGGTATAGCCAGCGATCGCTTCTGTGAGCTTGCCTTGAGCGTAAAAAGCACTTGCTAAATTATAGTGAGCGTCTGCATAGTTGGGAGCAAAGCTGATGGCTTTTTTGTAATGTGCGATCGCTTCTTCTAGTTTACCTTGAGCGTATAAAGTATTTCCCAAGGCGTTGTAACCTGCTGGATTTTTCGGTTCGAGACGAATGGCTTGGGTATAGTTGGCGATTGCTTCTGCTGGCTTTCCTTGAGCGTACAAGGCATTTCCTAAATAATAGTGAGCGTCTGCATAGTTAGGATCGAAGCTAATAGATTTTTTATACTGAGTAACTGCTTCTGCTAGCTCACCTCGATCGTACAGAGCATTTCCTAAACGGGTGTAAGTCGGTGCATAATCTGGTTTGAGGCGAATTGCTTCTGTATATTCGGTAACTGCTTCTGTGAGCTTGCCTTGAGCGTAGAGAGCATTTCCTAAGTTATAGTGAGCTTCAGCATACTTGGGTTCAAGGCTGATGGCTTTCTGATATTGGGCGATCGCAGGTTCTAACTGATTTAGTCTTGCTAAAGTCAAACCCAGATTAAAGTATGCTCCAGAGTCTTGAGGATCGAGACTAATGGCTTTATTGTATTGGGCGATCGCTTCTTGTGGTTTACCTCGATCGTCGAGAGTATTTCCCAAAGCAATATAAGCTTGTACAAAATTGGGTTCTAGTTCAATTGCCTTCCGAAAAGCCGCCTCTGCTCCTTTTAAATCTCCCTGTTTATAAAGATTGCTTCCTTGCTCGAAGTTAGTAACTGCGTTTTTGTTCCGCATAACTGCCGACTGAGTATTTTGAATTTTTGCTAAAATAACGCCAACATCTTTACCAAAGGCAGTATTCCCATTACTCAAACACAAGCAGATAATAGCTGCTACCAGTAGATTCTTGTTTTTCAGCATTTTTATTACCTTACCTGCTTGGTTTACATGTAATATCAAGTTCGGCGGCTAATTGTGATTGCAAAAACACCTCACCTTAGCCTCTCTTTGCTGACTCTTCAAAGAGCAAAAACACAGCTTTTGCAGGATTTTAGCAGTAATTATAAGTGATTAAGCTAACTTGATACAAGTGTATTCTTAATTGTTCATTTGTATACATTTTTACAAATGATTTAGGACTGCTATATATATTTGGTAAAATTAATTATGCGTTATTTACAACCCTTATGCAGATGTAAATTGCTACTTCTTTGCATTCTTTTTAACCAGATTTTTAAGAGATGTTGCTTTATTAAGAGTAAAAATTTGTTTTTTAGGTAATTACTGACACTTTTGTTTCCATAAGTTTAACAATGGTTATGAAGAGAGTGGTCAAACTTACGAAAATTGCAGACATAATTATGGTACACACTAATAAGTTACCAAGTAAAAACCATTCTCACTATAATAATGAGAATGGCAAAAAATTAGGAGACACAACAGGGAAATTTAATCTCTGCGATTATCATTAAAGTTAAGGTTCGCTTGATTTAGCACTCATTTTATCTAACAGTTGAGTAATTTTTTTAGCTTTTTCAGGTTGACGCTGTTTTTGTAATAAATCTTTAGCTTGTAGGAGGTTATTTTTAGCTTCTTCTTCTCGCTCTTGCTGCATGAGGATATTCGCCAAACGCAAGTAAGCATCAGGATTTTTCGGACTGCGGCGAATGACTTCCTGGAATAATTGTGTTGCTTCTTCTACTTGTCCTTGTTGGTTTAAAACGTCTCCCAAAAACAAGCGCACTACATCATTTGTAGAGTTGATGGAAATCACTTTGCGAAAAGCGGCTTCTGCACCTTGGTAATCTTTTGCTTGAGCAAGATTGATGCCTTTTTGAAATAAATCTGAAGTAATCAAAGTTTTCCAGGCGAAATAGCCAAGGATTGACAGACTCAGAACAACTACAACGGTAGCAATAATCGAACTAGTGGGAAAGGTTTCTAGCATTGTCTAAGCCAAAAGGCAAGCGATAGGAAAAATTAGATACTCTATAAAAAAGAGTTTCCAGATAAATTGGTAGAATTGAGCGATCGCACTTTTATCTTGTAAATCTACCGTCAAACTCCGCAACCATAGCCAAGTCAACAGCCCCAAATGAGTAACTACCAGGAATATGGCGTTAACTGAGGCAACGTGTAGCACCCCAACCAAAATTATTCCCACATAACAGGTTGTTATTACCCAAAGAGATAGATTGAACACAGCTTGGGGCCCAAGTTTGATGGTGAAAGTAGTAATATTGTAGAGGCGATCGCCTTCCATGTCGGGGATATCTTTAAAAATAGCGATCGCAAAGGTAAATACCAATATAAATAACGTTAGCACCCAGACCACAGGTGGAATTGTTTGGCTTTGTTGCAACGCCCAACTATAATGCAGATATAGCCCTAAGTTAACAATCGTACCGCGCACCGAAAAAATACATAGCGCCGCCCAAACAGGAAACTGTTTTAAGCGAATTGGCGGTAAAGAATAAGCAGTACCAATAGCCAAGCTAATTGCTACCATACCCAATAAAAACGGCCCAGTTAGCCACGCTACAACCAGCGCCAAAATCCCAGTAGAAGCGACAATTAATTGCCCAGTTTGCTGAGAAAACTCTCCAGACGCTAAGGGTAAATGAGGCTTATTAATCTTGTCAATTTCTACATCTTCTAATTGATTCAGCCCCACAATATAGACATTGCCACACAGACAACCAATCCATGCACCGAAGACAGGGAGTAGGGAATACGTAGAGACAAGATTCATCGCATTTGTAGAGACGCGATGAATCGCGTCTGTAGAGATATGATTAATCGTGTCTCTACTTATGGCAATGGCAATTAAATATAAACCCAAAACACTCAGACTTGTACCAATAATCGTGTGAGGGCGAGAAAATTTCCAAAAAGCGTATAACCACTGGAAATATGATTGAACAGGTTTGCCTGATAAAGGGCTGTTTTGAGAACTTTGGCTCATGAGTAGCTTAGATACAGTATTCTGTCTGGTTGTTAATCATTGTCACAGAATTTGGTCATTAGACTTCTTTCATGACTCAATGAGCTTTCACCCTAAATCGTTTCCCAAGCTTGGGAGAGGAACTTTGAAATTGTCTACCCTTCTTTTTTGTGTTCTCTGGGTAGACTGCGACCAGCCGAAGCGTCTACGTTATTCTAGACTTATAACTTCTTGCGCCAACTCAAATAAAGAATGCGATTAATTTTATACAGTAAACCCGGCTGTCATTTATGTGAAGGCTTGCAAGAAAAGCTAGAACAAATCCAAAATCTCAGTTTCGAGTTGGAAATTAGGGATATTACGACTCGGGAAGATTGGTTTGCTGCATATCAGTATGAAGTACCAGTGCTTTATTTATCGAACCGCAGAAGCACAGAGGAGGACACTTGCGTGCGGGGGTTCCCCCCCGTTGAGCAAAGTGTCCGTGACGCAAAAGGGAGTGAGAAATCATTGCCGCGTCCTTCTCCTCGTGCTAGCGTGCAGCAGTTAGAGCAAATGTTGTGTAAATATTTAGCCAATTAGAAAAAAATAATGCAAAATAAGCGCAAGATCGAGAATGTGACGAGGTTCACAAAATGAAATTGCGGGAATTACTAACAGCGGTAGACAGTGTTGAGCAATTGCCTAGTTATCCAACTTTGGAAAATGTGGAAATCAAAGGTTTAAAGACGAATTCCCATGCTTGTCGTGTGGGAGATTTGTTTATTGGGATGCCAGGAACACGAGTTGATGGTGGGGAATTTTGGCAAAGTGCGATCGCATCGGGGGCGGTAGCTGCGATCGTTTCTCCCGAAGCTGCACAAAAAAATCCTCCCACAAATCAGGCTGTGGTGATTAGTGCAAGTAACATTACTCAAGCTTGTGCCCAGATAGCCAGTGCTTTTTACGGTTATCCAGGGCGAAAACTCAAGTTGGTAGGCGTAACTGGTACAAATGGCAAAACTACAACTACTCATCTAATTGAATTTCTGCTAGGGCAAGCTAATTTAGCTACAGCTTTGATGGGAACTCTCTACACTCGTTGGGCAGGTTTTGAGCAAACTGCTGCCCACACTACCCCTTTTGCAGTGGAACTGCAACAGCAGCTAGCAGAGGCGGTAAAGGCTGGGAGTGAGTTTGGGGTGATGGAAGTCAGTTCTCACGCTTTGTCCCAAGGTAGAGTGTTGGGTTGTGAATTTGAGGTGGCGGTATTTAGTAATCTTACTCAAGACCATCTCGATTATCACAGCGATATGGAAGATTACTTTGCTGCCAAAGCGTTATTGTTTAGTCCTAATTATCTCAAAGGACGGGCAATAATTAATGCTGATGATTCTTACGGGAAGCGGTTAATTGCGTCGTTGGATTCCCAACGAGTTTGGAGTTACAGCGTCAACGACAACAGCGCCGATTTATGGATGAGCGATTTAAGTTACCAGCCAAATGGTGTTAGTGGGACATTACATACACCAAAAGGTGACGTGGCTTTTCGATCGCCCCTAGTCGGACAATATAATTTAGAAAATCTTTTAGCAGCCGTAGGAGCAGTTTTGCACTTAGGACTAGATTTGCAGTTAGTGGCAAATGTAATACCTGAGTTTCCCGGAGTTCCCGGACGGATGGAACGAGTACAAATTAGTCCTGAGCAAGATATTAGCGTGATTGTGGATTATGCCCACACACCCGATAGCTTAGAAAATTTATTGAAAGCTGCACGTCCGTTTATACCTGGTAAAGTAATTTGTGTATTTGGTTGTGGAGGCGATCGCGATCGCACTAAGCGCCCAAAAATGGGTAAAATCGCTGCTGAGTTAGCTGACATGGCAGTGGTGACATCAGATAATCCCCGAACTGAAGACCCAGAAAGGATTTTGCAAGATATTTTGGCGGGAATAGCTGACACAGTGCAGCCAACAGTAATTTGCGATCGGGCGATCGCAATTCGTACCGCTATTTTACAAGCACAACCCGGTGATGGAGTATTGCTTGCTGGTAAAGGTCACGAAGATTACCAAATTCTCGGTACTGAAAAAATCCATTTTGACGACCGAGAACACGCACGCGACGCTTTACACGAAAGACCTAACGTACAAGCTTAATTTGGGGGCATTGGGAAAGAGGAGGCAGGAGGTAAAACTATTGCTAGCTCTCTTCTTTCACTTTTTCCAAATGTCCTAACCTGTGTGACTACGGCTATACATACTCCCAAACCTTTGTTCTGTCTGGCTTTCTTAATGCGTGAATTTTGAATGCGTGAATTTTGAATTGATATTAATGTTTCTTTCCGTGGTGATTTTGTAAAAAATGCACATATAAAGGTGAAAATCGAAGACAGAGTTATTTCTTGCTTCATCCAAATTGTGCTTGACTCATGAATGTTTCTTTGGCTAAGGATCTGTCTGTTTATCAACTGGTTATGGGAGTGCAAGCGCCTCCTAAACCATTGTCCCTCAGTCCTGCTACTCTGCTATCACTGGTGAGAGCGCAAATTGACTTACTCATTGAGCAACAAATTGTAGCCACTCTCTGGGTGAAGCTACCACCAGATAAAATTTGGCAATCAGAATTAACGCGTTATCAATCCTCGGTAGGTGCGTCTAGTCTCATTTATACTTGCCATATTGAAGAGAGTAGAAAAGAGGAAGCAGGGGAAGAAAATTTTACTTTGTCTCCCTCATCTCCATATTATGTCCCTGTTTACCTACCACCGGATAGCCAAATGCGACGGGAAAACTTTCTGATGGTATTATCACCCCAGTTTTGCAGTTTAATTTTGGCTCATCGACCACTTAAAAAACGCAAAAGTCAGACATTAGGGAAGGTAAATACTAATAAAAATCAGCCATTGTTGATTATAACTACTGTTGAGGGGAGAGTAATTCAGCAAGTATTAAACACTATCCAACAAGCGATTGCACCAGAATCATCCTCAATACCTGCTAGTTTTATTTGTCCAAGCGTGCCCCAACCCGCATTGATGAATCAACTGTTGGCAAAACAACTCCTCCGACAAGATGAAATTAATCGTCAAATCATCACAGTACGCACTAATAAGTTAGAGCAGCAAAATCAAGAACTGCACAACAAAGAGCTACTCAAAGACGAATACCTAAAAAATGTTTGTCAGGAATTGCGTATACCCTTGACGCACATGAAGACAGCACTTTCGTTATTAAATTCCCCTAATCTTAAACCCCCACAGCGACAACGTTATTTACAGATGTTAAATACCCAGTGCGATCAGCAAAACTCTCTGATTACTGGTTTCTTGGAACTGGTGCAACTAGAACAGAATTTGGAGGGGACGACTTTGGAGTTGGTGCGTCTCTCAGATATAGTACCTGGAGTAGTCAGTACCTACCAACCTGTAGCTCAAGAAAAAGGAATTATGCTAGCCTACACCGTACCGACTGAACTCCCATCTATTTGGTGTGTGAGTGGTAAGCTCAGACAAATTGTAATTAATCTGCTGCACAACAGTCTTAAGTTTACCTCTAATGGAGGTCAAGTATGGGTACGTGCCCGTAACCAAGGTGATTATGTCCAATTAGAATTCCGCGACACAGGTATCGGTATTGCCGAAAACGAAATTCCCAAAATCTTCGATCGGTTTTATCGTGTGCGTACAGCAGTAATCGAAGATTATGGTGGTGCTGGGTTGGGGTTAACAATTGTACAGCAATTGCTGCTGCGCTGTGGTGGATCTATTTCTGTAAGAAGTAAATTATCTGAAGGTTCCAGCTTTACAGTGCAACTGGCAACTGTTAGTAATATTCCAAGAGCGATCGCTACAGAAAATGAGTTATGAGTTATAAGTGATGAGTTATGAATTTTAAACTCATCACTCATAACTTATAACTTCTCTTGTTTGAAGCCATTTTCTCTGTCCTTATACTTTGTATATCTCTATTTGTGCTGTCTTCTTAGATAATTTCTATTGTTAGCGCAGCGAAACTTCTGCATTCAACCAATTGGCAAAACCCTGATTAATTGCTGTCGGAGAAATTTCGGCGATAAAATTAGTATAAGTAATATGCTCTTGAATAAGTTTTTCTATTTCTAAAGCATAACCATCTTGAGTTTTGATAATTAAAACAACTTCTGGTTCTTCAGTAATTTCTCCTTGCCAACTATAAGCACAAATCATTGGGAACCAATTAACACAAACTGCTAACTTACATTCCAGTAATGCCCGACCAATTTGGCGTGCTTCATCTGTATTGTTTAAAGTTACATAATAGAGTTTCATAAAATTTTCCAACTTACAATTAGAGTGAAAAAACACGCCCTAATCCATCTAGCTTGGCTACTATTGCTTGCAAATGGGGTAAGTAAATATGTATCCAGAGCTTCCACAGATGTCCACTTATTTACAGAAGTAAACTTATTTTATCTCGTTATGGCTGTTTATTTACCAATACAAAACTTACTAAAAATCCTCTCTAAAACTGATTCTGTTACTTCCTCTCCAGTAATTTCTCCTAAAGCTTGAATTGCACCCCGTAAGTCAATTGTCCAAAAATCAAGAGGTAACTGCTCGGTAATTGTTGCTTGTACTTGTTCCAAAGACATTTTAGCTTGAGTTAAGGCTGCTGCCTGTCTTTGGTTAATGGCTAAATCCATATCAGCAGCTTGCACTTTTCCAGATTGAACTATCTCTAAAATTGCTGTTTCTAAATTATCAATACCTTGATTTTGGGCTGCGGCTGTGACAATTTTGGATTTTGGGTTTGAGATTTTAGATTGAAGAGTTGTTCTTTCGCTTTCTTCTACTAAATCGATTTTGTTAATAACTAGAATCAATGGACGATGTTGCACCTGCTGATAAATTTCTTCATCGCCTGCCGTCCAACCTGCGGAAGCATCGATGGTAAGCAAGACTAAATCAGCTGCATTGGCGGCACGACGCGATCGCTCCACGCCAATTTTTTCCACTTGGTCTGTTGTTTCCCGAATCCCGGCTGTATCTAGCACTTGTACGGGAATTCCCCCAACAACTAATTGAGATTCAACAACATCGCGGGTTGTGCCAGGTAAATCAGTCACAATGGCGCGATCGCTCCGGCTCCAAGCGTTCAATAAACTCGACTTCCCCACATTCGGACGCCCGACAATTGCCACTTTTAAACCAGTGCGTAGCAACTCACCTTGATCTTTGGTTTCCAATAACCTAGTTATTTCTGCGGCAATTTTATCGATTGCTGATATAATTGCTTTATCATCCAACGGCGGAAGGTCTTCCTCAAAATCAATCCGAGCTTCGATTTCTGCCAAAATATCCAAACAGTTAGCGCGTAACTGCCGAATTGGATGAGCTAATTTTCCTTGTAAACCTGCTAAGGCGCTTTGAGCAGCTTGAGGTGATTTAGCTCCGACTAAATCAGCAATACCTTCGGCTTGAGTCAAATCCAATCGTCCATTCAAAAAAGCGCGGAGGGTAAATTCTCCAGGTTGCGCTAGTCTGGCCCCATTTTCCAAACACAGTTGTAATACCTGCTGCACTGCCATAATTCCCCCGTGGCAATGGAATTCTACTACATCTTCACGAGTGTAAGAACGGGGTGCTTTCATAATCAGCAACAAAGCTTCATCCACTATTTGTTGCGTCTGGGGATGGCGAATGTAACCGTAGAGAATCCGGTGACTTTCCCAAACTTGTTGCCCTGGTGCATGAAAGAGACTTTGGGCGATTGCCATTGCTTGAGAACCAGATACCCGCACAATACCAACACTACCCTGTTGGGGGACAACAGCAGTGGCGATCGCGGCTATAGTTCCAGTAGTAGCAAACAGTTCTGACATGAGCGCCCTTTATTAACTAATTACTAATTCGTAATTCGTAATTCGTAATTATTGGTGAAACACCACACCAAAATCTTAGATTTGGTGGTCTTTACCTGTTGGAGTCTAAATCAAGAGCCTTATCAATTACGAATTACTTTAAATGGTATCTGGATCTATATTTAATTCTCGCAGTTTTGCCGCCAAGCGATCGCTACGTTGTTTCTGGTGTTGTGCAAAACTATTAAGGGTTAAAGTATTTCACAGCACGTAATTATTCATCACGGCATCCAAAAGCACATTGGCATCAAAGCGGACTACATCGGTGCAAGGTAGCCCCGTTTCTGCTATTGTTTGAGCGATGCTTTCTTGAGCCGCAGACTCATCTAAATGGGCTGTGTTCAGTGCTATACCCACTACAGAAACACTTCCAAAAGCACCACCAGCATTCGCAACAGTTTCATAAAGCCGAATTACCTCTGGTAAAGGTGGAATTATGACATGGGGATGATTACGTACATGAACTTGTCCCGCTCGATGTACTAATATCAGTTGGGTTGGTTGCGAACCACGAATTAGGGGTAGAGTTGCCGTTGAACCAGGGTGTAGCAGCGAACCTTGTCCTTCAATGTGCAAGATGTCATAGTTTTTGCCATAGCGCATAACTATTTGTTCCACTGCACCGGCAGCAAAGTCTACCCGCACAGCATCTAAAGCTACCCCGTCTCCTTCTAACATCACCCCAGTTTGTCCTGTAGCCAAAAATTTAGAACGCCAGCCCCGCAGTTTTGATGCCCAATGTAACTCTAAACTAGTTGACATTTTACCGATTGCCATATCGGTTCCCACTGTCAACACCCGCCGACAGGGAAGGGTACGTGCCATTCCACTAGCAACGCTGATATTAGCCGGCTCTTTTCGCACATCCCAAATTAGTTGCCCTGGTTTGAGCAGTGCATTTAATTCTGGGATACTTGCCATTGGTGTATGTAAACCATTCACCAGCGACATTCCCGCTTCTAAAGCGTCTTTGATTTCCAGCCAGTAATCATCTGGTACAGCACCACCTGCTGGGGCAATGCCAATTACCAAAACTTCCGGCTGATACTCCAGGGTTGCGGCTAGCGATGCCACAATCGGCACATCACGCTTGATACCTGTTAATTCTTGTAGGGATTTGCCAGCACACTCGCGATCAATTACGGCTACAATTGGGGCTTCACTGTAACGTAAAATTGCTAGCCCTGTTTTGCCGTGAGTCCCAATAGTCCCTTCATGCAGCAAGATAGCTACTCGTTGATTAAGTGATAGACGCACTGTGTTGTACTCCCAAACCTGGTAAATCGTTTGGCAAAACTCTTCCTTCTTTTAGCAATGCACCCGTAAAAGGGTCATCAATTAAGTTAAGGTGACTGTCTAAATCTAAATAATCAGCTAGTGGCGCTAGCTGTAATGCTGCTGTATTAGCTAGCGAACTGTCAGAATAGCAACCGAACATTACTTGCAACCGATATGCTCGTGCTGTATGTACCATTCGCATTGCCTCTGTTAGCCCCCCTGATTTCATTAGTTTGATATTAATGCCATCTACGTAATTTGCCAAATCGGGAATATCAGCGCTGGTGAAACAACTTTCATCCACAAAGATGGGGAGGAGAGAGTGTTGTTTGAGTTTTGCTAAACTTTTTTCTTCTCCCCGTGGCAATGGCTGTTCTACATACTTTATACCTAAATCAGCCAGCCAATTGCATATTGCGATCGCATCTTCTAAACTCCAACCGCCGTTGGCATCAACAAAAAATTCTAGTAATGGTGCTTCTTCTCGCACTGCTAAGAGCATTTTTTTATCTGCATCTATGCCATCTGGACTACCTAGCTTCACCTTAAAAAGACGGACATCTGTAAATTTTAACCAGTCTCGCGCCCTCGCCCTAGCGCCTTCAGGTGAATTAATCCCAATTGTGACTGAAGTCGGGACTATTTGATTGCGATCGAGTCCCCAAAGTTGCCACAAGGGTAAACCTACGCGCTTACCCAACCAGTCGTGCATTGCCATATCCAAGGCAGCTCTTGCAGCAGAAGGAACCTGGTTTTGTGTTAAAACTTGCTCAATTTCCTGACGTTGTAAGGGGCTGAATGTTTGTAACAGTGGCACAACTTGCTCTAGAGCGTCTTTGATTGCATCAGTTGATTGCCGATGATTACCTACACCAAAAGGTGATGCTTCCCCCCAGCCTTCGATATTATCCTGTGAAATCCTCACCCATACATTCGTTGTCTGTGCCGTTGTACCTCGACTAATAGTCAACGGAAATCTTTTATTTACTGTAAATAAATTTACATTTATTTGCATAATTATTTTACATATTATGTTACTGCCAAAGCCAGTGTAAGTTCAAAATTTAAATGCTCGGATGTATCTGTTATACTTTTTTACATTCGTTACAAAGTTTTTATACATACATTTTATTTGTTACTTAGTTTATGAACAACTTAAAGAAATGGAAGATTTTAAAATCAAAAATGGTTTTAGATAATCCTTGGTGTCAGGTGAGGCAAGATGAAATAGAATTACCGAATGGAAAAATTATAGATGATTATTTTGTCAGTATTAAGCCTGACGTTGCGATGGTCTTACCTATCACTAGTAATAGAGAAATTATTTTTGTCCGGCAATATAGACACGCCGTAGGTGAATTTTTCTTGGAACTGCCAGCAGGGAATTTCGATTCTGCAAAAGAGAGTGCAGAAGTAGCGGCAATTAGAGAACTAAGAGAAGAGACTGGTTATATTCCCCAAGAATTTAAAAAAATCGCAACTCTATACGATAAGCCGAGTAAAGATACCAATCAAATACATTTATTTTTAGCAGAAAATGTGAGTAAAATTGGAGAGCAACAACTAGATATTACGGAAGAGATTGAAGTTGTACTTATTCCTGTGGAATCAGTTTTAGATAAAATTAATCAGGGAGAGATTTCTGTTGCAGGAACAGTAGCGGCTCTCTTCTTAGGTTTAAATTTTATTAATTATTAATAATCATTATACCTTTATTCTATTTAAAAAAATACTTGAAATTAATTATATTTTGAAGCTTTTACAGCAACTTTTTTTGGACGTTTGAGTATAGAATAATATTAATAAAGTTTCTACATAATATCCTCGTAAGGATGATGTACAGAATTTTTATGTATATAAGTGTTACTATGCTAAGGACAGAGGGCAAGTAGCTAAATTCAAATTGGCGGTTTGTAACGTGGATGTTCTAATTGAGTCAACAAGAAGCTTTGAAAAGGATCTTGGAAGGCTGAGTGAAGAGGGAAAAGCCGCAACGGTTAAAAAAATTAATGATTGCGCCAGCCTCTTCCCAACTAAAAATGCTGACGTTTATCGCAAGTTGCGTCGTCTTCCTCTACCGTCAGATATTAATGGCTATGAATCTTCGCTCTACACGCTAAGGGTTTCGCAGAAACTAAGGGTGATTTTGACAGTTGACGAAGATCCAATTTTTGGGCAGGTTATTTTTACTCTTTTTCGAGTGGTCAAACACGATGACCTCGATAAGGCATATAAAAGTGTCGCAGAGTCTTTATATCAAGAATTACTCCACCACAATCAAGAAACTGCCCAGATTTCGTAAGTTGGTTTATGGCACAAACCCTTACTCTGTGTGATGAATACGGCATTATTTATCAAGCTATGAAGATTTTGCCAGATGACGAGCTAAAGATTGCTTTTCTTGAAGCTTTGGCAGAGCTTGAAGATAACGAGTGTCACAGAACAAGAAAATTTCCAAAAACGAGACTGCACAAAGTAAAAGGTGTGAAACAGGCAATTTATCGTGCTGATATCGATAAAGTCTCAGGTTGGCGTATCCACGTTCAATATATTAATGGGCAAATTCATCTCAAGGATATTATCGAGGGGCAAAGACACGATGATGTAATTGAGGTGATTAAATCTAAAAAGGCACGCTATGAATAATCCTCGTTGTTAAGTAATCACCGCACCCAAAAAAGTCTCTGCACCAAAATGACCCAATATGGTCAGTTGAGTTGCAGAAGTTGTCTGCGTTTGGTGAGCTTGGTCATTAGTTTTCAATGGCAAGTTTGAGTATTCACGCCACCTCATTTTTCACTTTCTACTACCAGGATATGAGAAAATCCCATCAAATCTATAATTTTACGTGTGGCGATAACAGCCGATTGAACGTAGCAATCTGCTGGAGTGACTGCAACACCAAGGAGTTGAATACGATCCATCCTTAACAGCAGCATAGTTGTCAGATAATCATCTACACCGCGATCGCGATCCATTAATACAAGTTGTTTTGACATAAACAGGAGAATTAATATGGATGAGTTTATAGAAGCTGCAATTCAAGAAGCAAAACAAGGCAGACAAGAAGGTGGAATTCCTATTGGTTCGGTTCTCGTCAAGGATGGCAAAATTCTCGGCAGAGGACATAATAAACGCGTGCAAAACGCCGATCCTGTCACCCACGCTGAAATCGATTGTCTCCGCAATGCTGGGAGAGTTGGCAGCTACAGAGGTACAACACTCTATTCAACTTTAATGCCATGTTATTTGTGCGCTGGGGCAGTGGTACAATTTGGCATTAAAAAAGTCATCGCTGGAGAATCCAGAACTTTTCCTGGTGCTAAAGAATTTATGGTATCTCACGGTGTGGAAGTAATTGATCTTAATCTTGACGAATGCGAACAAATGATGAGTGAGTTTATTGAAACTAACTCTGAACTTTGGAATGAAGATATCGGTAAATAGTCATTGGTTGGGCATTGGGGAGCCACTGCGTTGGATATGTTCTCCGGCTTGATCCAAGTGGCTAGGACTTACGCACTGTACAAACGAATCATCCTGTGTATTAACATAAATAGGTCGTTTCAGCCTTTTACAAACCATCCTTTGTTAGTTGCGAGCGCAAAAAGGTAGTTGAAAAATCTAGCTAAAAACCTTGAAAAGCATAACTGCCATTTTGGCTTTTCTGTCAATGCGTAAGTCCTAGTGGCGTTATTTGGGCATAGATTATCCCCTTGTGCCGAATGGCACGAAGATAAGACAGGAGGCAGGAGGCAGGAGGCAGAAGGAAAAGAAAAGAAAAACCTGTAAGTCTTGCAGCACAAGGATTTAAAGCTCCTGCCTCCAGCAAGAACTGCCTCCTGCCTCACCCCAACAAATAGCTTTTCTTAGTGCCATTCCCCCTTGTGCCCATGTTTCCCCTACTTCCCACCTTCAAAAGTAGGTATTTAAAAATCAGGTAGTAGAGAGAGTGATGTGATGCCAAAAAAAGAATTAACAAGAGGCTTTAATGGTAATTATTGACAATTTGCGCTTTTCTTTGACGCTGTTCACAGCACTGGGCTGTGGGCTGGTGGCTGGCGTCTTCTTTGCCTTCTCGACTTTTGTGATGAATGCCCTTGCACGACTCCAGCCAAAAGAGGGCATTATCGCTATGCAATCCATCAATATCACTGCGATCAATCCATTGTTCATGCTGGCACTCTTTGGAACGGCTGTGGCTTGCATCTTTCTAGCGGTTTCCTCAGTGTTAAAGTGGCATCAACCTGGTGCTGCCTATTTGCTTATCGGTAGCTTGCTCTATCTTCTTGGCACTGTTCTAGTAACGATCGCATTCAATGTACCGTTGAATGATGCCTTAGCGATCGCCAAACCGGATAGCACTGAAGGCGCAAACCTATGGGCTAGATATCTTACCAATTGGACGTTCTGGAACCATGTTCGGACAATAGCGGCACTTGCGGCAGCACTCACCCTCGCACTGTGCGATCGCACAGTGAGATAGAAATGATGAATATGTATGATACCCTTTGCTCGGCAAAATGAAGCTATATGAGTATTCAAGCAGCATACAATAATTGGTCAACCACATACGATGCTGACGAAAATCTGACGCGCGATCTCGATCAAATCGTCACCAGAGAAACCTTGATGGATTTGAGGTGCAAATCAGTCGTGGAAATTGGCTGTGGCACAGGTAAAAATACGCTTTTACTTTCACAAATTGCTCTGGAAGTTTATGCGATTGATTTTTCAGCACAGATGATCGAAAAGGCGAAAGAGAAAGTGAGGTCAGCTAATGTGGTGTTTGTTACAGAAGACATTACTAAGCAATGGACTTATCATAATGAATCTGCCGATTTAGTTACTTGTAATCTTGTTTTAGAACACATCGAAGACCTCAGCTTGATATTTTCAGAAGCATCTCGTGTCTTAGTCAAAGGAGGTTACTTTTTTATCTGTGAGCTTCATCCATTCAGACAATATCAAGGAACAAAAGCTAATTTTAAAAGACACGAAGAGTTTATTGAAATTCCTGCATTTGTGCATCATCTATCAGACTTTTTTAACACAGCAAAAAAGTATGGCTTCCTACTTGAGGACTTCCAAGAGTGGTGGCACGAACAAGATCAAAATAAACCACCAAGACTTGTATCAATCTTATTTAGAAAGTGAAGAAAATTTTAGCTCAGTTTCAGCTAGTGCAGCAATGCGATCGCTCTCACCAAGAATAGTATCGTTTTCCACATCAAAATCCTACAGAGTAACCTGTACACAACTTAAACCTGCTTGCATCAAGCGCAGGTTTATTATTTGTCCTAATTTGATAGTTTTTGATTAATCTGGATATTTTTAGTGCGTAGTTTCTGCAATAGTTTGTTTTCATGATTATCAGGAATGCAGACTCCAATTTCTAGGGTGCGTTAAGCGTTTTGCTTAACGCACTACTTATCCTACAAAGAATTAAGGCGTTGGGTAAAAAACGAATGTCCGTAGTTCGATGCTTTCTCGTGGAGGCGCGTCTGCTAGGCTGGTGGGATCTTCAAAGGCTGTATGGGCTGCAAAACGTGCATGTGCGTCTTCTGCGGAGTCGAAACACTTGATAAATAGTGCCTCATCCCTTTGCATTTGCGGGAAGTAGAACCATTTATGTTCGGGATTATATGTAACTGCGTAGGTTTCACCAACACGATCGCGGTACACAAGATCGCCTGCTATAAGGTCTGTTGATACGATACTTTGAGCATCACACACTGCTAATGGTGACTCTTGGATTGGTTGGGCGATCGCTCGCCAAACGTTGATAATAGCAAATCTTTGTTGCAAGAGTGTATCAATTTCATCATTATCTATGCCCTGTGCTGCTAATTCCAAATGGACGCGAGTATAGCCTGATTTGGCGGTGAAGTCGTTGTGTACACGCTTAACAGGTTCTTTAATATTATTCTCACCTAGCTTTGACTGACCAGCGTTACGAAGGGTGTAATCGAATATCACTACTTTAGTTGCACCTGTCACCTCTTTTAATAATTGCTCGGCTTCTGGGTAGTAGGTGCGGCGTATTTCGTCTTCATCGTAAAAGTTGCGGACATTGCTGTAATGTTCAGTAAAGGCAAATCCTTCTCTATCTAACGAGATATTTTCTGAAATCGAACGAGCATTATAAATTGGCAGTTTGTACGTCTGATAAGTTCCATTGGTGCGGTGAATCCCTAATGGGGGTTTATAAGTATAGTTGACAAGTTTTTCTGCCATCGGGGTTAGGTAAGTCAGGTTAGCTTCTACGTATGGCAGTTCTTGAGAAATCGGTCTGTCTATAACTTGGTTATTTAAGCTCATAGGTTATCCCATTTGGAATTTTGGTTAATTGTTAATGGTCAATATTGAATAGCACTAAGAAAAGCTCAAAGGTTTGTGTTGTCTCGTTCCCAGTCTTAAGATTAAGAATGTATTCTCAGAGGCTCTTAAGCAGTCAGAGCAAGGGTTGTATCTTAACTTAGTACTATTCGATCAATACTCAAGAGTTAGTGATTATTCCCTATTTTGAAGCTGCCCCAACGGGAACAGGTTCACCGAGAATTTTGGCGAATCTTTGCAAATAAAAATCCACAGGATTTGCTACTGCTTGAATCGACTCGCGATCGCTCACCAAATTCCACCATGCCTGTAAACCAGGTGTTTCTGCTGGTAGTGTGAATTTGCGGAAGTGTTCTAAAAGTGGTAAACGTTCAAACCAGGGATAGAAGCTGATATCAACAAGGCTAAACTGATCTCCTAACCAGTAATGACCATTAGACAGTTTGCCTAATCCTTGTTGTTCAAGATACAAGAGTGCTTCTGTGAACTCTTTTCGTCCTTGTTCTTGTTCTTGAGTATCTTTACCCCGGAGCAATTTGTTAAATGCAGGTACAAAGCGAGTATTGGCGTAGTCTATCCAAATTCGGGCGATCGCTTTCTTTGCAGGATCGTGGGGTAATAGAGGTGGTTCTGGAAAAACTTCATCTAAATACTCATTGATAATCGCAGACTCGTAGATTTCAATATCCCCATATTTGATAGCTGGGACTTTGCCATAGCCTGAAATCTGCGTATACCCATCTGGTTTATTCTGTAAGTCAATTTCTATCGGCGTGAAGTCAATGCCTTTTTCCAGTAAGACTACACGGGTGCGTTGAGAAAAGGTAGACGCTTTGGCAAAGTACAGTTGTATGTTGCTCATGAAATCCTTTCCTTGTAATTATTGTGAACACAGAGTATTTGAGATTACACAATTCAAACCAAAGCAATAAATAGGTCGGTTGGCATAAAGCGGGGGGCTTTCTAACAAACGGAAAAAAGGTTTAAAACCTGTTTACTTTTCTTCACGCAGTTTAGTTTTATTGTGCCAACTTACTTAATACAGAAACGAACTGTGTTGATTCTTGCGATTAAGTAATTAATTTGACTGCCAGGTATCGATGCTGCATATATAGCATACAACAGTTTATCGGTCGATTTACAGTATTTTATAAAATATACAGTTTTTCGGAAATATGTATACCTACTTTTCCTCACTCCCTAATCCTCACGCCGTCCATTTTGCACGGTAAGGTTTTATCCGACCGATGATAGACCAAAAAAAAAGAACAACTGTTATTGAATAATCAGTAACAGTATTATCTAGCGGTCAAAATAGACTAGTGATGGAAGATGAGCGACTAATTATGGAATTTCCAAAACAGGTAGAGAAAATTTCTGTCAGCGCTGACAATTGCTTAACATCAGAATTCTCGAAAAAGATTCATCATTCATTAATACAGCGAGATACTCAGTTTATTGAATTACTGATGCCTGTATGGGAATGGTTTTACCGTTATTACTTTCAAGTAAAAACTGATGGATGGCATCATATACCAACAACAGGGAAAGTACTACTGGTTGGCTCTCATAATGGGGGCATGGCTTCTCCAGATTTAATCATGATGATGTACGATTGGTTTTCTAGATTTGGAACTGAGCGTTTGGTGTATGGTCTAATGCACCCTTACGCTTGGAAAGTAAGTCCAGCAATAGCAGGATTAGCCCAGAAAGTTGGAGCAATTCTTGCACATCCCAAAATGGCTAGTGCGGCTTTTGAGCGAGGTGCTAGCGTTCTGGTATATCCTGGAGGACAATATGATATGTTTCGTCCTCATAGCCAACGCCATAAAATTCATTTTGCTGGTCATCAGGGCTTTGTCAAACTGGCTTTAAAACAAGAAGTTCCGATCATTCCTGTAATCTCCGTAGGCGCTCACGATAGCTTGATAGTCTTGTGTGATTGCTATGATTTAGTCAAACAATTGCATCAGTGGGGATTGCCGTGGTTATATCAAATAGATCCTGGTGTTTTCCCAATTTACTTAGGTTTGCCTTGGGGCTTGTCTATTGGGCCTCTGCCAAATATTCCTCTACCTGTGCAAATTCACACTCGTGTTTGTCAGCCAATTACTTTTGAAAGATATGGTCAAGATGCAGCTAGAGATCGTAACTATGTGAATGCTTGTTATCAAATAGTTCAAAGTCAAATGCAGGAAGAATTAAATAATTTGGTTAGAGATACTCAAAAATCTAGCTAAAACATGAATATTAGTGACGAAGTGATGCTTCTTTGAGTATTTCCAAAAGCGATCGCTCCATAACTTCACTGACAAATTTATTACCTTGCAAGTTGAGGTGAATGTGGTCGTGAAACAAACCTTGCGGGTTGGTAGTTGAATTGAAACTCGGTAAAAAATCTATATAGTAAATTTGCTGTGCTTTGGTAAAATCACTCAAGCGCTGACGTGCTTTTATTTCATAATCGCGGGGGCCTGGTTCGCCAATTTCTCGTAGCAAAGGAGTCATCACCAGCAGAAATTTGCTGTTGGATTGGCGAGTCAAAACTTGAATTTTAGCGATCGCTTCCAAATTAATCCCCACGCGATCGCCTGGTTCATTTTGCACGGCTTGGAGTTCCGGAATTAACTTTTGCTTAACGATATAACGCTGCCACACTTCCACTAATGCCAAGGGAGGTTTACGATCGGGATAATTGCGATCGCGTCCTACTGGTAAAGAAGTAGGAGGAGTTGCAAACAAATCATCGGTATTAATTATTAACACCACTGCTTGCGCGTTAAAAGTACCAAACTTTTCTAAATAAGCTAATTCATTCCTTGGCCCCCAAGAGTTAGCTGAAGCATTTAGCACTTCGACTTCCTGATAATTACTATTAGTAGATAATGGTAGAGAACGCATCATCAAACTAGATATTGTATTAGTCTGATCTGTCCACCAGCCACCATTAGCAATAGAATCACCTAAAAGGAGAATTCGCAGCCCAGTAGGTGCAGGTAGCTTTTTTATCGGACTACCTCGCATAGAATATTCATTAATTTCAATACGATTACCAAAACGACGGGTACGTTGGTTAGGAGCCAACAAATAACCAATTTGCTCATCGCCAATATAAATCAGGGGATTACCAAAACCAAATAGCGATCGCAATCCGATCTCGATTACCAAAAACAATCCCACAACCACCGCCAAAATTACGCTCAGTGCTATTTTCACCTACTTACACCCTCTTATACTGAGTTGCTTTTCAATAATAGTAGGGGATTGGGCATAAGAGGCAGAGGGGCAGAGGAGAAAGACTTCCTGCTCCTGACTTCTATATTTTTAAAGTGAATTTAACATCATCTCCAAAGAGAAAGACTACAATCAAAACGGACAAATATTTCATGCCCTTAAAAGAGAGGATTACAAAGCTGTGTCCGACTTAAATCGCGGAATTATGAAGTTTAAGGGAGCAGATTCCCCAAAAGTAGTCACTATCTCTACCGTGTTGCTTCTGGGATCAATCGCTGCTCTCGTCATCTGGGCGCTACAAGCTGCCTATGCGCTAAACTAAAACCATTAGTACTCTAGAAGGACACTTGTCTTAAACGGTTTCCGTCTTAGCCAAGTGTCCATTTAGCAACTAACTAAATAAAAGCCCTTTTATAACCATCAAAAATTTCAGCAAAACTTTAGATTTTAGATTTGAGGTTTTAGATGGAAAATTTAAATCTAAAATCCAAATTCCAGAATGTTTGAACCTTGGGGTATTTTTGTTATTTTAATTATCTGCCCCCTTTTGGGCGGATTACCCCTGATTTCATGGATAACTTACGCCCTGAAGGGGAAGCGGTTATCACAAGTTGGTACAGGAAACATTAGTGTATCAGCTGCCTTTTATCATGGCGGTAAAATTGTCGGAATTCTGGCAGTCTTGTCAGAAGCTTTTAAAGGAATTGCGGCAGTCTTAATCACCCGCATTTTCTTCCCAGAAGGATCGTTTTGGGAATTGATTGCCCTGATCGCTCTGGTAATCGGTAGATACTGGATAGGCAGAGGAGCAGGTACGACAAATGTTGTCTGGGGATTCGTTGTACACGATCCCCTAGTAGCAGTATTCGTATCTTTCTTTGCAGGTATTAGCTTGACAATTCTGCAATCAAGAAAGGTAGTCAAATTTGGGGTTTTGCTGCTTTTTCCTTTGTTTGTGGCACTTCTGCACCTGAGCGATATTCCGAGAATATTTGCTGCTGTGGCCTTAGCAGGTTTAATGGGCTGGATTTATACCAAAATTCCTGATGATATGAAACTGCCAGCCCAAGGGGCACAAACAGAATCGCAAGCGATGTTGGAATTTCTACGCAGCGATGTCTACGACGGGCTACGCCAACGCACAATGGTTTCTCTAGATGAGGAGTTGAATGCTGCTATAGTCGGAGAAAAGGCGGCGACATTATCTCAAATTAAGCGTTGGGGCTATCCAGTGCCGAAGGGATGGGTACTAGCCCCCATCGACGATCCTGAAGGGTTGACAGAATTTCTCCAGCCATCAGAATTATCCCCGTTGGTGGTGCGTTCCTCTGCTATTGGAGAAGATTCAGAACACGCTTCTGCTGCTGGACAGTATGAAACAGTTCTCAATGTTACTAGTCCACAGGCATTACAGTCAGCGATCGCTCAAGTTCAAGCTTCCTACAATCATCCTTATGCTGTCCAATATCGGCGCGATCGCGGTTTAAATGATACAGCAATGGCTGTGTTAATTCAACAACAAGTCCAGAGTGTATATTCTGGCGTCGCTTTCAGTCGCGATCCCATTACCCAACAAGGTGATGCAATTATCATTGAAGCCCTTCCAGGCAGCCCGACACAAGTCGTCTCGGGAAAAGTTACACCAGAACAATATCGCGCTTTCGTCGTTGAAACAGAAAATTCTTACTCTGTACAATTAGAAGGTCAAGGACGAATAGCACAGTCATTAATCAAACAAGTTGCTTACCTTACTTACCGGCTCGAAAAACGTTATCATGGCACTCCTCAAGATATCGAGTGGAGTTATGATGGTCAAACGCTTTGGGTATTGCAATCTCGACCGATTACTACTCTATTACCCATCTGGACACGCAAAATCGCTGCTGAAGTAATTCCCGGAGTAATTCACCCTTTAACATGGTCAATTAATCGTCCCTTAACTTGTGGAGTTTGGGGAGAATTTTTTACTTTAGTTTTAGGCAATCGCGCCTTGGGGTTAGATTTCACCGAAACAGCAACTCTACATTATTCCAGAGCTTACTTTAATGCTTCCCTGTTAGGAGATATTTTTATCCGCATGGGATTACCGCCAGAAAGTCTGGAATTTTTAACTAGAGGAGCTAAATTAAGTAAACCCTCCTTGCAGTCAACTTGGAAAAATTTACCAGGACTAGGGAAGTTGTTGAAGCGGGAATTAAATTTAGAAAAGGACTTCAAGCAGGATTATCACAAACGGTTCATTCCTGGGTTGTCGCAGTTGGCGCAGGAAGATATAGATAGCTTGTCAGCACTAAACTTGTTGGCAAGAATTGATCTTATTCTGGAGTTGCTGCGTTATGGAACGTATTACAGCATTTTAGCTCCCTTGAGTGCTGCCCTGAGACAGGCGATTTTTCGGGTAAAAGATGGACAAATCGATCATAGCGTCACCCCAGAGGTAGCAGCATTGCGATCGCTCAGTACAATCGCTACAGATGCCAAACAGGTATTGGTTGAGTTTGAGCCACAGCAAGTATTTGAGCAATTAAAGCAAACCCCCGAAGGAGAGAAGATCCTCCAAGAATTTAACGAATTGCTTCAAGATTACGGCTACTTAAGTGAGGTGGGAACCGATATCTCCGTTTCCACTTGGCGGGAAAATCCCCAGATGATTAAGCAGATGTTTGTGCAGCTAATGCAGGGGAACGAACCACAAGCAGGTGCTAAAGACGCGATTAATAGTATTTTTGCCAGTAAGCGCAAACGCTCTTTTGTGCAACGGCGTGTGGATATCAAAGGACGAGTCACCGAAGTTTATTCCCGGCTTTTAGCTGAATTGCGTTGGAGTTTTATCGCTTTAGAGAACATTTGGTTAAAGTCTGGTTTACTTAGGCAAACAGGCGATATCTTTTTTCTCAATTTTGATGAAGTGCGGCGTCTAATTGGGGATGAAGATTCTAGCTTAATAGAGCAGTTAGATGAGTTAGTAGAATTTAGGCGATCGCAATTCCTCCAAGATAGTGAGATTATTCAAATACCTGTTTTAGTCTACGGCAATACACCTCCTCACCCTTTAGCTCCCTCTGAACTCTACTCTGATCAAATTTTACAAGGTATTGGAGCCAGTCAGGGGCAAGCCGAAGGTAGAGTGAAAGTGTTGCGAAATTTACAAAACGTGCCAGATATTAATCGGGATACGATTCTGGTAGTACCTTATACAGATTCCGGCTGGGCCCCTTTGTTGTTAAAGGCTGGAGGATTAATTGCTGAAGCTGGTGGAAGGCTTTCTCACGGTGCGATCGTTGCTCGTGAGTATGGAATTCCCGCAGTGATGGATGTTCGAGGTGCTACATGGCTCTTGCAAGATGGTCAACGAGTTAGGATTGATGGGTCTAGGGGTATTGTGGAACTATCTAACGATTTAAGACCCGAATGATTACCACTTCCCTGAAAAACTTGCCTGAAGAATCGGTTTCTCACAATGCCGAAATCAAGAAAAAGGTGATGTTACGTTTCGGCGATTTACCTCACCTAACTAACTTTTCTCAAGCACGTTTTGCTCCTGGACAAACCGCAGCAGCACACGCGCATCAAGATATGTGCGAGGTATTCTTTGTAGAAGCTGGTTCGGGAGTAATTCATATTGATGGTACAGAATACCCCTTACTTCCAGGAAATTGCGTTGCTATCGAACCGGGAGAAGTACACGAAGTTGTCAATAGTGGCTCAAGCGAACTTGTTTTAACATACTTTGGTTTGCGAGTCGAAAAACCAGCGTAATTATTTTGAATACAAGATACAGTGAGGGCATAACAATGTTATGCCCCTACAAAAATTTGCTGATGTTGCTACAGGCTGTGTGAAACACCGAAACGTGAAGGCAGAAGTTGCTACATTTTGTTTATTTACTAACTTGCCCATAAATCATGGTAGAGCAATCAAAATTTTGCACGATAAAATCATATCTTCGCCCCTTTCAATGTCTCAAACTTGCCCATAAGGGTGAAGGAGAAAACTGTGGGAGAGTAGTTAGCGGATGTCATACTCTATGCCGCATTAGCAATTACCCGTAATCTAAAAAATGGTATTGCTTTAAAAAACGTGTTTGCAGCCGTAATTATCGCCAAAAAGAACGCTGAGAATGACTTGCGGCAACTGCTAGAGAACAGCACCACTGAACCCACGCTCTTAACGGTAAAACCAGAAAACATACGTTGCCTACGCGAGTTGATGAATAATTGTGAGAATGAAGACTAATTAAAATATCCCCACACAAGAACAAATAATTTTAAATCTCATGAAGCTAGATCCAACTCAGACATACACCTTTAGCAAATATTTTGAAAGCGGTTACTATTCTGAAGACTTAGCCCAAGCCTTTGGTTATTCATTAGAATATAAAGTATTTCAATTGCCACAATACTTGGACGAATTGGATAGATTGCTCGAATTGAAAGAGAGGATAGAAGAAGCGCTTCCTTATGTAGAACTAAGTACCGAGTTGGCTAGAAGAGAAGTAATAATTTCTAGAATAGTACTAGAGTTGATTCATTACACGAAAGCAAAACTAAGAATAGAATTTAGCTTGAGAGTGAATAATCAACTTCAAGGTACACTAGATTATTTAATTAGAACTACTCAACCAAATCAACTATTAGTCATAGAAGCAAAACAAGCTGATTTAAGCAGAGGCTTCACTCAATTAGTAGCCGAAATGGTTGCACTGGATTTGTGGGATGATTCCCCAACTGTTGCAGAACAACCTATATTAACTGGTTGTGTCAGTACAGGAAGCTTGTGGCAATTTGCCTTGCTAGATAGAGTAAATAAACATTTTACTCTAGGGATTAATAGCTATAGAGTTGTTGAAGATATCGAGCCGTTGATGAGAATTTTAGTAAGGTTATTGAAAAATTAAGTGACCCTACAAATTTACGTTGATAGATTCCAATCTCCCAATAACAAAGTATTTCCAGCACCACAAACAATAGAAGACTTAGAAAACTTCCCAGAGTTGCATCAACAACATCTAGAACAAAGACGCAACCAAGCTTAAGCAAAAAATCGTATATCCCTTTAACTCACTGTAGCGATCGCAGTGGAGAATTGTATTTTATGATTCAGATGCGATCATATTTGATATAAATCATGGCAATAGTGTCCAATTAATTCTTTCTCTCAGATTTATGTAACAATCTTTTGGTCTTAATTATTTATTATTTTTTAGATTAGAAAAACTGGGATATTAGCTTGGCTTTCTTCGTTTTTTTTGAAGATTATAAGACATTTCAAAAGCTAATTCATTACCCATTACATAGTATTGAAATCGACGTTTTATTATATTGTTAAATTGAGAAACAAAATCATAAAAAACACCTGGATTTTTCGTGAGTTCTCTCAATGCCAATAACCAATTTCCTTGTTTGAGAGGCAAGAAAACTTGATAGTAAGCTAGATTTCTGTTGTAAACTGTAAGATTATAAGACAGAGCACTCATTAAAGCTGGATTTTTTTTCACGAATTTTTGCTGCATGAAAGAATTAGTAGATATACAAGATTGATTTAGACGTTTTAATCGGTCTTCACATACAAGAGAAAAAGAGCGCGAACGGTAGAAATAATAGGCTTCTGGCACTAAAAAAAAGCGAGCGCCATTAATTAAGCATTTCATGTCAAGCCAAAAGTCCTCAGCTATGCTTAGGGTTTCATCGTACTCAATCCTGTGTTTAACCAAAAATTCTCGTTTGAACATAGGCTTAGTTAAACCAAGATGCAGCCCTGCTTTTCCATAGACATCAGTCTCTACAAAATAAACGATATCAATTTGGAGAATTTTATCTATATGTTCTCCACTTTCTTGAATCAATGTACTCCAAGGCGATGTTGCACCATCTTTGATAAAATGAACATCGTCTGCAATCATATCTGCATTTGCTTGTTCTGCCAGCAACACAAGCTTTTCTAATCTTTCATGAGCATACCAGTCATCTGAATCAAGTACAGCAATCCATTCTCCTTGGGCTGCTCTGATAGCAAGATTACGCGCAGCAGAAACCCCAAGGTTTTGTGGATTAACTATCACTTTGAGACGTTGATCGGTAAAACTTTTAGCAACTTCTACAGTTTGATCAGTTGAAGCATCATCTATAACGATGACTTCAAGCTCAGTGAGTGTTTGATCTAAAACTGACTCTATTGCCTTCTTAATATAAACTTCAGTGTTGTAAGCAGGGATAATTACAGAGACTTTAGGATTCATGAAACTAAATTCCTGACTAATCACTAGATGCTTAGATTAGAATGTTAAAATTCCAATGAAAATTTGTTGAAATAAGAATTCAGAAGTCCAAATCAAGACACCTGCGGATTCGTTGACGTTCGCGTTAGCGTCTTTGAGAGAGAAGCCTTTCGTACAGAATGAGCTTCGTTATCAATTGGGGATTTATACCCACTACTGAATTATTGCATCACCAAATTTTATTGTTTTGTAAAGTTATTAAACCTGATTATTCATCCACCATGTGCAGAATTCAGAATAAATTCTGACTCTTGGTGAATGTATTCTGTTTAATCAGAATTTATTTTTTAATAGCGTGATTATTTATAATTTTTACTTATTTACATAGCAGGTATGTGAGACATATTGGGATTTTTGTTTGAATGAAGTACATATACGTGTCGTATGGTAACACAACTGTGACTGCTGTTGTGAGAATTCAAAATTTTGACGATGTACCAGTTGCTGTTGCAAGCTATTGGGAACTTTTATGATAGTCACATACTTTACGTCTTCTACTGCACGTTAGGATGATATCGTTCGCCGAGCGTCTTGTAGAGAAGCATTTGCTCTTAGATCACATATCTCTCAATATGGACTAATACCAATTCGCAATTGAGAAATTTAGATGTAGCAAGACTTTTCCGGCTTACATCTGTTGCCTTATTTTAAAGAATTGATATTATTATGCGATCGCTTAGAAAAGTAAATTTAAAAAAGTGCTTATCATGCTTCCCTTGCTCTCTTCGCTGACGTGCCTACTGTTCAGTATAGCGACGCGGCGTATAAACCCAGATATTGCCATCGCGGCGCTTGATGGTTCGGGTTTTTGTGGAACCAACGAGAATAATTGTCCGCATATCAGCGCTTGCTGGTGTTAACTGCTCAAGTGCGATCGCTTTTACCGTTTGTCCTGGCCGACCGAGATTCCGGGCCAACACTACTGGTGTATCTGGTGTTCGATGTCGCAGCAAAATATTTCTCGCTTCTGCTAGTTGCCAGGTACGCTCTTTGGAAACAGGATTGTAAAAAGCAATGACAAAATCAGCCTCAGCAGCAGCCGCAATTCGTTGGGCGATCGCAGACCAAGGTTTCAAGATGTCAGACAGAGAAATAGCACAAAAGTCATGTCCAAGGGGCGCACCAATGGCTGCTGCTGCCGCCTGCATCGCAGAGATACCTGGGGCTACATGAATGTCAATACTGTCCCATTCCGGTTTAGCATCGCGATCGCATACCTCAAAAACTGCTGTTGCCATTGCATAGATACCGGGGTCGCCAGATGAAACTACAGCTACATATCGCCCAGATACAGCCAAATCCAGAGCCATCTTTGCTCGTGCTTCTTCTTCGCGGTTGTCAGACTCATGCCGTTGCTTGCCATCAGCCAGAGAACCAACTAAATCTAAATAAGTTTTATAACCCACTAAGTCAGTTGCCGACTTGAGTATCTCCTTCACTTCGGGAGACATCCACAGCGAACCACCAGGGCCCGTGCCAATAATCGCTAACCGTCCGCGTGGCTGACCGATGGTATTGGGATCAATTACTTCAGGGGCAATAGCGATCGCAATGTCGGGAGTAGAAGAAGTAATCAAGGATGTGCCTGTGGCGGCGATCGCTGCTGCTTGGGCGGGGCTATAACCTTGTGAAAGTAGACTTTCTAACTGATTTGGGGTAAAAAAGCGGGCGGGCACTTTCAAGGCGCTAGCTACCGCGTGGATTGCGGGATCGGCGGCGGCAGAGATCGGTGCAAATATCCCGGCTACTGATGCTTTTTCTAGTTTGGCATCAGTTAGTAGCTTTAGTACAACAGCTACTGGATCATCAATCATGCCACTAATTGCGATCGCGATCGTTGCTGGGTGATAAACAAGACAGTTGGCTGTAGGAGTTACCAAACGTTCTGTAACTTGGATAGTCAAATCTCCCTTTGGGTCTATAGGCAGTTTACTATCACTTAACCAAGGCGCTATTCCTTCAAGTTTAACTTGCGCCCCAGCTAACACATCTGAGATAAATTTCTTGGCGTCGTCTGGGTTCGCTAAATAGTATCCAGGAGGAGGAGATAACAACGTTGTGCCCAAACGTAAATCGCCTGTAGTCGTAATTGCTGGTTTGACATCAAGGGCTTCAGCAATGCGGCGAGCCAAATCGTTGACTCCAGCAAGTCCGCCCAAGAGAGGGACAACAGCACTTCCATCTTCAGCCACAGCTAGCACTGGTGGTTCTTGTCGTTTATCAGAGATTACGGGAGCTAGCGTCCTAATTAAAATGCCGGCGGCACAAATGCCAATCAGCGGCTTTCCCTGCATAAATAACTCGCGTAGCGTCTCACCAAAATTCGTGAAGCTAACATCAACTGTTGATGTCCGACCCTCCAAACCGTATAGTGTTGCTCCTGGTAAGACGCTGATTATTTTGCGTGCTACTGTCACGCTATTTTGACCCAGTATTACAATGGCAGGTGCAACATTCATCATAAATAGATATCTTGCAAAATTTGATATCCTTCAAATGAAACCACAGATTTAGATATGTAGCGACTTTGCATTGACGATTTTGGGGAATTAGGGATGTGATGTCTACAAGGAATATATCTTGCTGCCGTAGACATAGCTTAAGGCGATGCAGAAGCAATATCTTATGATAAGCCGCTTTGCGTCTACACATTTTTGAGAGAATTAGGAATGCGATCGCATTCTCTTAAAAAAGTGCGATCGCTTGTTAAGTTGGAGATTGGGACTCCCACCAAATATTTAAAGGATTTCTTCCCCAATCCCCAGTCTCAACTCAATTAGCTTTACGTTCTTTGAGAACTTGATCTAGTAAGTTTCTAGCAGGTTGTGCTTTAGCCAACGCTAATTGATGGTCATTATAAGCACGAACAAGGCGAGAAAGACTGCTCACACCTGTTTTGAGTTGCTCAAGTTCTTCACCCGCAACTAATTCTCCCTCAAGCATCCGTCCAATTAACGGTTTGATATCGCCTACTTCCTGCCGGACTTTTTGGAGCTTTTCTAGAGTACTCAGTAAAGTTTTTAGTGAGTTCAATATGTCGTCAATATCTTGGGCATCCTCCACTGACTCAGACGGATTTTCAATTGCGATCGTATTTTTGTCTGAAACTGTAGGCAATTCCTCTACAGACGTTTCACTTGTAACCCCATTTGACCGTGCCATCAACGCTTCCTCAAGGAATTTTCCTCAGTGTATCGCTGATTTCAAGTTGCCAAAGATAGTATTGTTATAATTCGTTAAATAAATACTTGTACAAATTCAACTCTACGTTGCGATCGCGAAACTAAAAAATTCCCTTAGCTCTAAATCAAGACTATTTCATTCTATTTTGAGGATTCAATGAATATAGGTATAAGTAAAAACAACGGATAACATATAAACACAGCAATAATGATTGATTTTGAATTTTGGGACAGGTTATTGCGTCAGTATGTCGATCCACAGGGTCGTGTTAACTATATTGCTTGGAAAACTGAGCAACCATCTGCGATCGCATTGGCATCAACTCTGTAAAACAAGATTAGCTTATTTACAAGTAAATATACTTATAATGATTACAGTATTTACTAATCACTTGCGATGATTTATGGCAATCCTTCAACTGATTGAACCTGAAGTTAAAAATCTAGGTAGGTTTTTTGCACGCCGCAGTTTGCCATATCCTAATCGCCAAATGGTTGGGCCGTTTATCTTTTTCGATCATCTTGGGCCGTCCGTTATGCCCCCCAATCAAGGCATCGATGTCCGACCACATCCTCATATTAATCTGGCAACTGTAACTTATTTATTTGACGGTGCTTTAATACATCGCGATAGTTTGGGTACTGTGCAGGAAATCCAACCCGGTGCAGTCAACTGGATGATAGCAGGAAAGGGGATTGTACATTCAGAACGCTCACCGGAATCTGACCGTCAGCAAGAAACTACTATTCATGGTATTCAAACCTGGGTCGCTTTGCCTGTTGAAGATGAAGAAACCGAGCCAAGATTCATGCACTATCCTGCTGAAATCCTTCCCACCTGGGAAGAAAATGGCGCTACGATCAAACTTATTGCTGGACAAGCATTTGGTTATACCTCACCTGTGAAAGTTCTCTCACCTATCCTCTATTTAGATGTAGTGTTGTCTGCCAACGCTCACTTCACTATCCCTACTGATTATTCACAAAGGGCAGTATACAGTGTCACAGAGGGATTAAGGATTAACGATCAACCGATAGAGCAATATCGTCTCGCTATTCTTGAGTCAGGCGATCAGACTAGGGTTTCTGCTACTGCTGCTGCTAGATTTATTGTTATTGGCGGTGAGCCTTTAGGTACACGTTATAAATGGTGGAATTTTGTCTCTAGCCGACCAGAGCGAATAGAGCAAGCTAAAGTTGATTGGCGCGACTCTCGCTTTGCTAGCGTGCCAGATGAAACAGAGTTTATTGCACTGCCAAAAGTGGTAACAGAAGCTAATCCTTTTTCATAAATGCTCCGCAAGCCTAGATAAAGTTTAAGAAGATTTTTTCCCATCTGAAACCATTTGCGAGAGAATATAGGCTGCGAAATCTAGTAACTGATCCAGCAAAAAGCCAATGATACCGATGTATAAGATTTCCTGGATTATGTAATCAGCATTGCCAGCCTTATAAGCATCCCAGAGGCTAAAACCGAGTCCTCTTGGGCCTGTTAACATTTCTGTGGCAATAACAATAAACCAGGCTACCCAAATACTAACTTTCAAGGCATGAAATATATGAAATATAGCTACACGAAAGTTATTATTCTGTCTCTTGAAATGCTGCATACCTATTGCCGTATTAATAATCATTGTCCAGAGAGTTCCCACAAAAACTACTACAATAGCAGCCGAGTCGCTTTCTTGAAACATGATTAGAGCAATAGGTAGCAAAGCTATAGGAGGGATACTATGAGGTATCTGAAATATCAGCCTAAATAACTGATAAATCATGCTATTTATCCCGATTAAATATCCGATGAAACTACCCAATACAACGGCTGGAATGTAACCAACAAATAACCGTTGCAGGCTAGCTAAAATATCTAAAAACATGTTATTTTCTCTGCCTCAGTTCTCATGAAAACCATTCGGGAAATACTGCGGCAACAACACAAAACAAGTCTGAAAAAATGTATTTGATTACACATTCTATTGTTTTGTCAAAAGTTTTTTTATATCTTCTCCTCGTTAATTAATAATTAAAAAACTTCAGGATGATTACGATGTGATAAGTAGTACAAAAAAGAGGCAAAGCTTGACTTTACTAAACTTTATCAGAAACAGAAATTTTAATTAGTAAATTAAATACAATTTCTAGAATTTATCAAAGAAGGTAGTTATTGCTATAACTTACGTGCGTAGTTTACCGCCGTAGGCATCGCTCCTTGATTATCCAAGGTGATGGAACGAGCCAGAAAAAATCTTGAACAGACTGTAGAAATCAATTGGATGGGTATTCAAACTCCAACCAATTGTACAGTACTTGTAAATAATGACACAAAAAATCGCTAGTTATCTCTAATAAAAGACGCGATCGCCTTTTTTATCGGATAACCGGAGTCATCTCTGGTGTAGTACGTCAAACCGTGATCAATGAATGCAGAGGTAGTATCTATCAACTGCTGAATAATTTCGGGATTAGTATTATCTATTTCTTCACTGACTTTTTCCCCTGTAAATTTATTTTTCCGCTCCTCTGGAGGTAAGACAATGCGAGGATCTTTATAAGTCTCTTTTGGCTTGGGTTGAAATGTCTCATTTAAATCAAACTGAAGGCGTAAGTAACGTTTAGACTCATATCCACCCATGATTTGTCGGCAAATAGTACTATCAATCTCAGATGTAGGTTCCATAAAGATGTTAGTAAGATTTTTGATCCAGTCGAAGCCTCTCCATTTGCTGATTTGCTTATATTGATATGGTTGACCAGTTTGACCTGTGCCAATAGAAAGTATAGAAATATCTTCCAATCGCAGATTATCTAGTTTATATTTTTGCTTGATTTCTGAAGATACTGAAGACTGACTAATCCTCATCGCTAAACTTAAAGCTGCAAGAGCAGGATTATTAGCAGAAACTCCTCCATCAATGTGTGGGAATTCCCAGTCACCAAATTTTTGTTTATCTACAGGTTCTAATTTATATGCTGGAAAAAAAGTAGGCGCTGAGGCAGAAGCAGTACATATTTCCCATAAATAACAGTCATCGTACCATCTGTCTCCTAAATCAGGATGACAATTTGTAAAAAAGGTTGTGTTGCGATATAGCGTATCGTAAGCAAGAATCAAAAGAATGGGTTTTTCGATATCTTTGATTCTTGTAGATTTATAGGCATCTTTGAGGACGCTAATAATTCCATCATGAGAATATTTAGATCCAGAAAATATCTGAATAATTGATTTAATGATGGATGGAAAGTTTTTGTAGCGCTCTTTTATTTCAAGAGGGAATATATCTTTACCTCTATGTTGATATAGATTAATTAGTTCATCGCTCTTTTTTTTGATAGCAATCCCTCCTGCTAATATCGAACCAGTAGAAGTGCCAGCAACCATGTCAAAATATTCGTGTAAAAACTCTCCTTTTCCCTGATTTTTAATTTCTTGTTCTACTTGCTGAAGTATTCGTGCTGCAACAACTCCACGAATACCGCCACCATCTAAAGCCAAAATTTTGAAGGACATAGCAATTCTCTTTGATTATTTCTCTGGTTATCTTTCTGGGGACAAGCATTATCAGATGAATCACAATACGGTTCTATTAGCTTGTTTACTCTTATCCGACTGGAAAAATACCTAAGTTTTTTTTAACGAGTTATCTTCTCTACGAGACATTACGTATAGCTTCTCCGTAGAGAGGGTACACGTAGCATTGGGCTTTTAGATAAGGTTTTAAGGACTGACAACAAATAAATTACTACTACTTGTGGGGTGAACCGAAAAGTCTGCCCAAGGCTTGGGGCGGGCGAGACGCCCACCCCACAAAAAGTAGTTGAGTCTTTTTTTATTTGGAGTTCCTTTAGTAAAGTAGAATAAATATTTGCTTACTATAAGAAAGTTAAAGCTTGACCACGCACTTGCGTATTTACCTGGCCTTTGTCATAAACTATTTCACCACCGACAATCGTGGTTTTAGCCCAACCAGTCAGGTTCCAGCCTTCAAAGGGACTCCAATGGCATTTGGTTAAAAGTTCCTCCCGCCGGACTGGATGGTATGTGTTTAAATCTACAAGCACCAAATCGGCATCGTAACCAGGTGCGATCGCTCCCTTATTCGGAATACCATAAGCCACAGCTACAGCTTTAGACATCCAATTCACAACTTGAGCCACAGTACACTTTCCCTCCATCGCCGCAGTTAACATTAAAGCCAGGGAAGTTTCTACCCCAGGCATTCCTGAAGGAGTATTGGGGTATTCTTGAGCTTTTTCTTCTAAGGTGTGCGGCGCATGATCTGTAGCGATGAAATCAATCACGCCATCGCGCAAAGCTTGCCAGAGAACTTCGTTATCGTGGGGCGATCGCAAAGGGGGATTCATCTGTGCTAATGTGCCAATCTGTTTATATGCACTAGTATTTAATAACAAATGCTGTGGTGTCACCTCTGCTGTCACCCAACTCGGTTTCTCCTGACGCAGCAAATCTGCTTCTAGCGCTGTTGACAGATGGAGAATATGTAACCGACGTTGATATTTTTGAGAAAGTTTTAATGCTAGTTGGGTTGCCAGCAACGCCGCTTGATCGTCTTGAATTTGCGAGTGAACGGCTGGATCGTGAATGTTGGCAAATTCTTGGCGGCGTTGGTTGATTCTAGCTTGGTCTTCGGCATGAACGGCAATCAAGCGATCGCCTTTGGCAAATATCGCCTCCAATGCTGTTTCGCCATCAACTAGCAACTGACCATGCATCGACCCCATGAAAATCTTAATTCCTGATGTTGGCTTTGCCAAAAGCAAATCTGGTAGATTCTCTGCTGTTGCCCCAATAAAAAAGCCATAATTAACCAAGGACTTGTGTGAGGCCCGTTCTAATTTGTCGTCTAATGCCTGCTGTGTCGTTGTTAGGGGGCGCGTATTGGGCATTTCTAAAAATGAAGTGACTCCCCCTTTAGCACAGGCACAACTGGCGGTGAATAAATCTTCCTTGTGTTCTAGTCCAGGTTCCCGGAAATGCACCTGCGGATCGATAACTCCTGGCAACAAAGTTAAGCCTTCTGCGTCAACTTCAGTGGCTAATGCTGTTTGGGAGATTTCTGGCGCAACTTCGACTATTTGGCGATCGCGCGTCAACACATCCCCAACCATCAGTTCACCATCGGGTAAGATTATGCGAGCGCGGCGAATCAGTAACATTTTTGGCGATGACATAAGAAGTAACCAAGTTTAGACAGGGAGCTATGTATTACAGAGAACCATGCTTTTAGGTTAAACTTATTCGCGATCAGAGTAACCAATTTTTGCCTCACCTTAAAAAAAAGTTTATTTTTAAAATCCACAATCTAAAATTGGTAGTCAAGATGCAAACATAACTAGGAAATTAAAATTTTCCCGTTAAGATTAACAGATAAAGTCTCACTAGGCGAGTTAACTACCTACATCTTTCGTTAAGTTAAGTAATTTCATGCATAATCAAGTGTCTGATAACAACTCTAGTCAACAACCCGATAATTCTTGGATCGCAGAGCTAGGTAGAACAATTGTATTAAGCATTGTTCTGGCTCTGGGAATTCGTACCTTTGTTGCTGAAGCACGCTGGATTCCTTCTGGATCAATGGAACCAACTCTGCATGGTACGCCAAATCAGTGGGAGGCAGATAAAATTATTGTCGATAAGTTGAAGTATAAATTTGCTGACCCAGAACGGGGAGATATAGTAGTATTTTCACCGACAAAAGAGCTACAAAAAGAACAATATCAAGATGCTTTTATTAAACGTATAATTGGCTTACCTGGAGAAAAAATACAACTTAAGGATGGCAAAGTCTATATCAACAACAAACCTCTGCCAGAATCTAATTACCTAAGTTCTGGGCAGACTACAGTTATTGATGTTTGCCAATCAGGGCCACAGCCACCTTTTTTAGCAAAACTCCAGACTATACCAGCCGATTCATATTTAGTACTGGGTGATAATCGTAACAGTAGTTATGATAGCCGCTGCTGGGGTGTTGTCCCCCGCCAGAATATTATTGGACGTGCGATAGTTCGCTTCTGGCCTTTAAATCATATTGGCGGAATCGATAAATCGCCAGTATATCCATAATTAACAAACAATATTGCTCAAATAGCTCATTAATAAAATAATTTTAGATTTTAGATTGGGGACTACTAAATCACCAATCTAAAATCCAAAATCCGTTTTGAAAAGTTCAGTTCGCTCTTAGCATTGGCAAAGCCAGACGCTAAAAGGGAATTGCTGCGACTTTTCGCCAAATCTCAAATCCAATATTGCTATGACGCCTTACCTAGCTAAGATTTTACTGTATCCAGTAAAATCACTGGATGCTGTTGAAGTTGAGAACGCTAGAGTTCTTGCCAGTGGAGCACTACAATATGACCGCGAGTTTGCCATTTTTGACAAACAAGGTAGATTTGTCAATGGCAAGCGTCATGCTAAAATCCATTTACTAAGAGCACAATTTGCACTCTTAAATAGAACTGTCTCGTTGCAAATCCCCGATCGCAACTTACAACAAACTTTTCATCTGGATCGGGAACGGCAAGCATTAGAAGCAACTTTGAGTGATTATTTTGAGTTTGCTGTCACATTGGGACTAAACTCTTTGATGGGTTTTCCTGACGATACACACTCACTTGGCCCAACGGTAATTAGTACGGCGACATTGGTAGAGGTAGCTTCTTGGTTTCCTGGTTTAAGTGTAGATGAAATGCGCCGTCGGATGCGTGCCAACATCGAAATTGGTGGTGTACCAGCATTTTGGGAAGATCGGTTATTTAGCGAACCAGGTGATTTAGTCTCCTTTCGAGTGGGAGATGTAGACTTTTTTGGGGTTAACCCATGTCAGCGTTGTATAGTCCCAACACGCAATTCTTACTTAGGGGAAGCTTACCCAAACTTTCAAAAAATCTTTACAACCCAGCGACAAGCAACTCTGCCAAATTGGGTTGCTTCATCGCCTTTTAATCACTTTTTTAGATTGAGTATTAATACTCAATTGCCTCCATTATCAGCCGGAAAAACTTTACAAGTCGGCGATGAGGTTGAGATACTTCTACAACAAAATTAAAATTTCTTAAAAATGAAAAAGACTAAGTAAGTTTTTTGGTCTTTTTTTTGTTTTTACTATGTATTTGCATAAAAAGTTTAAAATTACTGATAGTTCAAGATAAGTTTGTGTACAAGTCCAGAGGTTTTCAGACCAGAAAATCAAGATATCAGCGATTAAAAATTAAATTTAGGATTGGGTGCTAATGCCGACCTGAATTTGAGAATGTCATACTGGAGCTTATTGATGAAATTTCAGTTCATCTGAGAGAAAAAATTTGTTGAAATATTGCCAGATAAAACTGAGCAAATTCAGGTGCGATGGCGTACCTACTAGGCGATTTTTATAGTGGAGTACTCCTACACAAAGTTTGAAAATTAGGCGTTAGAGAAAGTCAGCTAGTTAAGTAATTATAAATATTCAGTACTATTTTATACTAAAACTATAAAATTTTCATAAAGAGCGATGTATGCCGTAATTGTACTTATATAAAATGTAGCTAATACGGCAAAACGCATTTAGTAGATGCTGGGGAAGAATAAAACTAGAATGTTATCGAAACTTCAGCCCGTCAAATTATTTAATCGCTTAGTTGGCAAAGTTTATGCCAAGATGCCCCTGAGATATGTTCTGATTGTGCCCTTTATCTTGCAAATTTTTGGTGCAGTGGGACTTGTAGGCTATCTTTCGTATCAAAACGGTCAAAAAGCGGTAAGGGAGCTTGCTACTCAATTAGAAAATGAAATCTGCGATCGCATTGAGCAGCATCTTGATAGCTATTTAACAACCCCAAAGCAAATCAATCAAATCAACTTAGATGCGATTGAGCTAGGTTTGCTCAACCTTTCAGACTTTCAAACCGCGGGTAATTACTTTTGGAAACAAATGCAGGTTTTCAATGTTGGTTACAACAGCTTTGCCAATCCCAAAGGTGAATTTATTGGTGTTGAGCGTCTAGATAATGGCCAGCTTTTAATTAATGAAGTTAGTGCAAAGCGTGGTACAGGCAAACTTTATGTTTATCTTACAGACAACCAAGGAAATCGCCGCCATTTGCAGGAAGTTAAAAATTACGATCCTCGCTCAGAAGCTTGGTATACAGATCCAGTCAAGATAGGCAAACGAGTTTGGAGTCAAGTTTATCAATGGGAAGATAAACCAGAAATTTTATCCATATCTTCCAGCTACCCTGTTTACGATAAAAATCGCAAATTCGTTGGGGTGATTAGTGTTGATTTGCTTTTATCACAAATTGGCAAGTTTTTAGCTAAGTTAAAAATCAAAGAGTCGGGTAAGACTTTTATTATTTTAGAGCGTTCTGGGTTAATAGTGGCTTCTTCTACTAGCGAGCCACCATATACAATCGTTAATGGTAAAGGAAAACGTCTATCAGCATTAGATAGTCAAAATTCTTTAATTAAACTCACAACACAGTCTTTGATCAGACGCTTTGGCAGCCTGAAGTTTGTTGTAGGGAAGCAACAGCTAAGTTTTACCGCCGATGGAATGCGTTATTTTGTGCACGTAAAAAGCTGGAAGGATGAACTGGGTTTAGATTGGCTAATTGTGGCGGTGATTCCTGAAGGTGAATTTATGGAGCAAATTAATGCCAACACCCGCATCACTATTTTGCTGTGCATAGTTGCTTTTTTAGTGGCTACAAGAATTGGGATTTTGACTGCTCGTTGGGTAATTAAGCCGATTTCACAATTAAACAGATCGGCGAAGAAAATTGCTCAAGGTGAATGGGAGGAAACACCAGATATTCAGCGTTCCGATGAGATGGGAGAACTAGCTAAATCATTTGAAACTATGGCAAAACAACTCCAGGCATCTTTTAGGGCTTTAGAAGCCAAGAATGCCCAAATGCAAGTTTTAAATGAGGCACTATCTCATAATCACAGTCAGCTAACTCAATTTTTAGAAGCCATGCCGGTAGGTGTATTTATTACCGATGCTAAGGGTGAACCTTATTATACAAATCAGATTGGGCAGCAAATTCTAGGTCAAGGAGCGATGTCTAACGACAAGCCGCTAGGCGTCTACGCAGAAGTTAGCAGCAAAAAATTGTCAGAGGTATATCAAGCTTACCTTGCCGGGACAGATCAACTTTACCCCAGCGATCGCCTGCCGATTTTAAGGGCATTACAAGGGCAAAGCACTAGAGTTGATGATATAGAAATTCGCCGTTGTGGCAAGATTACTCCCATTGAAATTTTAGGAAAGCCAATTTATGATGAATCGGGGAATCTTGCTTTTGCGATCGCCACATTTTTTGATATTACCCAACGCAAACAAACAGAAAAGTTATTAGCAGAATACAATCGCACCTTAGAAACTCAAGTAAAAAAACGTACTGAAGAGTTTCAGCAAGTTATCAAGCAACTGCAAACCACCCAAGAAGAACTGATTCAATCACAAAAAATCGCTGCACAGGAACAACAAGCGGCTGTTCGGGAAGCAGCGCGAAGCGCCGCCGCCAACCTCGCTAAAAGCGAATTCCTGGCTAACATGAGCCACGAGCTGCGTACCCCACTCAATGCCATTCTTGGTTTCACCCAAGTTATGAGTCGAGATTATTCCCTATCTAACGAACATCAAGAAAACTTGGCAATAATTAATCGTGCTGGCGAACATTTACTCAAATTAATTAACGACATTCTAGAAATGTCTAAAATCGAAGCTGGCAAAATCACATTAAATTGCAGCAGCTTTGACTTAATTCATTTGTTAAAGAACTTAGAAGAGATGTTGCACTTGCGCGCTGTATCTAAAAATTTAGAATTAGTGTTTGAATATGCGCCAGATATTCCTAAGTACATAGAAACGGACGAAAATAAACTGTGTCAAGTATTGCTCAACCTCTTGGGAAATGCGATCAAATTTACCGATCAAGGGAGGGTGACGCTACGGGTGAGAATGGGAGCAGAAGAGCAGGGGAGCAGGGGGGACTCAGTGCCCCCTCTGGGGATAGGGGGGAGAGAGGAGCAGGGCGAAATTAGGGAGCAAAATCTTTCTTATCCCTCTGTTCTTTTTTTTGAGGTACAAGATACTGGCTGTGGTATTGCTCCGCAAGAACTTGACTTGTTGTTTGAGGCTTTTGAACAAACCGAAATCGGCAGAAAATTCCAACAAGGGACGGGACTGGGTTTAACGATTAGCCGTAAATACGTGCAACTGATGGGAGGAGATATTACTGTCAGCTCGATGCCTGGTGTCGGTAGTACATTTGCCTTTAATGTTCAGATTGCTCTAACTTGCCCCAGAGAAATTCCCATAAACCAAATTAAATCACAAATTAGAGCTTTAGCACTTAGTGAAAAAGTATACCGTATTCTAGTAGTTGACGATTCCAAAGAAAGCCGGATGTTGCTAGTTAAAATACTCACATCTCTAGGCTTTGAAGTTAATGAAGCTACAGATGGTAGTGAAGCGATCGCTAATTGGGAATCTTGGCAACCACACTTGATTTTTATGGATATGCGAATGCCAGTCATGGACGGTTACGAAGCCACAAGAATTATTAAAGCAAGAGAAATCGGGCATGGGACAGCTAATACGTCGCGGAGGTTCCTAAAATTGAAACAACCGATATCATTGGGGAGCCAGTACCTTGCAGAAGACTTAACCGATTCAGGCGAGGGTAAGGTTGTGAAAGTTGTACGCAAAGAGTCCTCCACACCAAAAACAACTGGTGTTATAAAAAATGATGCTTCTGGTGCGTCCACTTTGCGATCAAGGATGCCAACATCCTTGGCTCCCCCTTACGACTTCCCTAGAACAATGCCGGATAGCTCCAATACAAATACAATAATTATTGCCCTAACTGCTAGCGCCTTTGAGGAAGAACGCCAGAAAATTTTGTCCATCGGCTGTGATGATTTTATTCGCAAGCCATTCAAACAGGAAGTATTATTGGAAAAACTGAGCAAACATCTGGGTTTAAAATATACCAATCAAGTAGAAACCACAAACACAGTAGTTGCCGATCAAGCTACACAGATTTTTGTCAGTGTTGCCGAACTCCTGGGGCATTTATCACAAATGTCACCTGAGTGGCTCCAACAGATTCACTATGCCGCAGCCAGCTGTAGCGATGAACTGATTTTAGAGTTACTCAAGCAAATTCCATCAGATAATGCTCAAGTTTTCCAAGTTCTCAGGGATTTAGCGAATAACTACCAGTTTGAGAAAATAATGGAATTGACTACAATAAACTTAGAATGAATTACGAGCATTTAGACTCTAATAAAAAAGATATTTTGATCATTGATGATATGGCGGATAACCTCCGGGTTTTATCCTCCATATTGACAAGGGAAGGGTATAACGTTCGTAAAGCTTTGAATTGGCAAATGGCATTGACAGCAACTCAAACATTATTACCTGATTTGATTCTACTTGATATCATGATGCCAGAAGTAGATGGGTATGAAATTTGCCAGACCTTTAAAGCTTGGGAGCTAACAGCCGATATTCCGGTAATTTTTATTAGTGCTTTAGATGATGTTTTTGACAAAGTTAAAGCTTTTAAAGTCGGTGGTGTAGACTACATCACCAAACCTTTTGAGTTTCAAGAAGTTTTAGTACGCGTACAAAATCAATTGGCATTGAGATCGGCGCAATTAGAAATATTGAAACTAAATGTTGAACTTGAAGATCGGGTAAAACAGCGGACTAGTGAGCTAGAAACAACTCTCCAAAAACTCCAGCAAGAAATCGATTCCCGCCAGCAATTGCAAAGTCAGCTACTAGATATAGCACTGCATGATTCTCTGACTGGATTATCAAATCGGGTTTTGTTTATTAGGCGACTAGAAAATGCTCTTAATCGCGCCAAGCAAGAATCTAGTTATCAGTTTGCAGTACTTTTTTTGGACTGCGATCGCTTCAAAGTTGTCAATGATTCCCTTGGTCATCCGGTGGGAGATGAATTGCTGATAGCCATTGCTCACCGCTTACAAGCATGTCTCGTACCTGCTGATACTTTAGCACGATTGGGCGGAGACGAATTTGGAATTCTGCTGGAGAATATCACAGATATCAATATAGCAATCCAAGTTGCTGAAAGGATTTTGCAACAGTTATCACTCACTTTTCAACTATCAAGATATGAAGTTTTTATGAATGCCAGTATTGGTATTAGTTGGGGCAATAAAGATTATGATCGCCCAGAGTATTTGCTACGGGATGCTGATACAGCAATGTATCGAGCTAAGGCTCAAGGAAGAGCTAAATATCACGTTTTTAATCCAGCGATGCATCAGGAAGCTATTCAGCTTTTAGAGTTAGAAAATGATTTGCGGAGGGGTGTTGAAAGGCGAGAATTCCTTGTTTACTATCAGCCAATTATTTCTCTGGTTACAGGCAGAATTTCTGGATTTGAAGCCTTGGTGCGCTGGCAACATCCGATTCGTGGTTTGGTTTCTCCCATAGAATTTATTCCTGTGGCCGAAGAAACGGGTTTAATTAATGCCATCAATACTTGGGTATTACAGTCAGCTTGTCATCAATTAAGCATCTGGCAACATTATCCAGTGACACCAGAACCTCTAACTATCAGTGTCAATTTGAGTGCAAGATTATTTTTACAGATGAATTTTGTAGAACAGATTGACCGAATAATTTATGAAAGTAAAATAAATCCGGCATATTTAGAATTAGAAATTACCGAAAGTGTAATTATGGAAAATACAGATGCAATAAAAATAATTCTTCAACAACTAAAGCAGCGAAAAATTAAGTTGGTTATGGATGACTTTGGTACAGGATTTTCTTCTTTAAGTTACCTGCACAGCTTTCCTTTAAATGCACTCAAAATTGATAAATCCTTCGTCAAACGGATGCAGGAGAACAAAGAAAATATGGGGTTAGTACCAGCAATGATTGGCATTGCCAACTTAATGGGGATGAGTGCGATCGCTGAAGGTGTCGAAACACAAGAACAGTTAGCCCAATTGAGAAGTTTAAACTGTAATTTTGCTCAAGGATATCTATTTTCTAAACCTATAGAACAACAACTGGCTCTTAAGTTGCTCACCTCAGCACCTCAATGGTAGCTATTAAATAGCACTTCAACAAAATTTCATTGTTGATCCTCGGCTAGATAATCTGTGAGTGCTATCTACTATAATCCTTACAGCAGTTCATCAACTAATTTTAAAGAAGAATTTACTATCCTGAATAATTATACGCATAACTTTTGATCAATAATGCATTTTAATCAAACTAACCATCAGAAAAGAAATATTTTGGTGGTCGATGATACCCCAGATAATTTGCGGCTTTTATCGGCGATGTTGACTGCACAAGGTTTTGAAGTTCGCAAAGCCTTAAACGGTAAAATGGCACTGACTGCATGTCAAATGGTTTTGCCCGATGTGATTTTGTTAGATATCAATATGCCAGATATGGATGGCTACCAAGTTTGTCAACAACTAAAAGCTGACAATAAAACTAGTGAAGTCCCCGTAATTTTTATTAGCGCCCTGGATGATGTTGTAGATAAGGTAAAGGCATTTGATGTTGGTGGTGTAGATTATATTGCAAAACCTTTTCATGGTGCAGAAGTGGTGTTGCGAATTGAAAATCAGATTAATTTACGCTTGCTCCAAGTTAAATTGCAAGAAAAAAACTTTTTACTCCAACAAGCTCTTGACAACTTGAAAGCTTCTCAAGTTCAACAAATTCAGAACGAAAAAATGGTGGCACTGGGACAGTTAGTGGCTGGGCTGGCTCATGAGATTAATAACCCGATCAGTTTTATTTATGGAAATCTCCAATATGCTGGTCAATATGTGGAAGAACTAATAAATATAATTGAGGTCTATCAGCAAGAATATCCCAAACCCACACCAAAAGTTCAGCAAATAGCCAAAAATATAGACCTAAATTTTATTATTAATGATCTGCAAAATCTGATAGGTGCAATGTATAGAGGCTCCGATCGCATTCGAGAAATTGTACTGGCGCTACAACATTTTTCTCGGCATGATGAAGCAGAAATGAAACGAGTAAATATCCATGAAGACATCGAAAATACTTTAGTGATGTTACAACATCGGCTCAGAGAAGCAGCCGAGCGTCCGGCAATTGTTGTAGTGAAGGATTATGGTAACTTGCCTTTAGTCAGTTGTTATGCGAGTGAACTAAATCAAGTATTTATGCATTTATTAAATAATGCTATTGATGCAATAGAAGAAGGAGTGAGGAATCAATCTTCTACTCCCCAAATTCGGATTCATACAGAGGTGACAGACTTAAACTTAGTCAAAATTGCGATCGCTGATAATGGTGTTGGTATTGAAGAGTCGTTGCGATCGCGTTTATTTGATCCATTTTTTACCACAAAATCTGTAGGCAAAGGTAGTGGGCTAGGATTATCTATTAGTTATCAGATTATCGTCCAAAAACACCGAGGAAATATTAGTTGTACCTCTTTTGTTGGCAAAGGAGCAGAGTTTGTGATCGAAATTCCCATAGAGCAACCTGATATCTCATCGCAATTTTCAAAATCATAAATCTAATTAATCAACAATTCTGGTGCTACCAATCCTTTTTGGATAGCTAAGACTGCGGCTTGAGTGCGATCGCGTACTTCTAGTTTCTGTAAAATAGCATGGACATGAACCCGCACTGTACCAGGGGCAATGTAGAGAATTTCAGCAATTTCTTGATTGCTTTTGCCAGCTGCTACCAGTGCCAAGATTTCTTGCTCCCGCTTCGTTAAAGGATTTTCTAAAGATTCCTCAGTTTTTGCAGACTGCACCGCCAGCGAATTGCCTTCAAAAGCAGCTCTAATTTCAGTTGTTGCTGTTTGATCCCACCAAGAAGCGCCCGCAGCAACCGATCGCACTGCCAATATCAAAGATTCAGCCGGAATACCTTTAAGACAGTAACCTTGCGCTCCGGCGGCAATTAACCGCGAAATCAGGGGTTTTTCAGAACGAGACGTTAAAACAAGAATTGGTAAATTTGGGTGCTTCTCCTTGATTTGGCGACAAGCCTCAATCCCCCCAATTCCCGGTAAACCTATATCCAGCAAGACCAAATCTAGAGGATAGTGATTTGCTAATTCTACAGCTTGTTCCCCATCTTCTGCTTCTGCGACAATCTCCAAACTGGTTTCTTGTTGCAACCGCATCCGCAGACCAAGCCGAAACAATTCATCATCTTCAACTAGTAAGATTTTTGTCATTTGTCATTAGTCATTTGTCAGAAATTATTATTCTCTCCTGCTTCCCCTGCTTCCCCTGCTCCTTTACTTCCCCTGCCCAATTATCAACTCCCCGGTGGCGGACAAGCTGGGAGTCGAAAACCAAACAGTGCGCCGCGTGGTGAGCGATTCTCTGCCCAAATTGTACCCCCATGAGCAGTAATAATTTGCCTGGTCAAATAAAGTCCTAGCCCAGAGCCAGTGACGTGGCGATCGCTATTTCCTTGATAAAATCTCTCAAATAAGTGAGGTAACTCTTTTTCGGTAATGCCGGAACCAGTATCGAGTATTTTTACCACTTGATCGCTAGAATAACCTTCAAATACTACTTCCACTTTACCGCCACGAGGGGTATGATTAATGCCATTACTCAGGAGATTACTGAAAACTCGCCCAAGTTGTAAAGAATCGCCATTTACCCAGAGAAAGCTGCGAAAATCTGATTCGCCATAATGCAGAGAAATATAAACCTGACGTGTTTTCGCTAATTCAGTCAGGCTAGCAACGATCTCTTCCGCTACTGTCACCAAGTTAACTGGTGATATTTGTAGTTTCAGTCCTTCGGCATCATTGCGGTACACATCTAAAAGTGTTTGAACTAGTTGCAGTGTACTGCCATGACTACGAGCCATTGTTTGTAAGACTTTTGCCTGCATGGGCGTGATTTCACCAAATTGCTCATTTTGAAAATATTTCAGCGTTTCAATTGCTCCTAATAGGGGTGTTTTTAAATCATGCGTTAGGGTAGAAACAAAATCTTCGCGCATGATAGCTAGTTGTTCTTGGGAGCGTAATTGTGCTTGAGTATAAGCGATCGCTTCTTCATTGCGGTGGTTGCGGTCACTTAACCAACCTGTTACCAACAACGCTAATACTGCAATCAATCTATTTGCCAACGTTGAGAGATAAAGTATTTCTCTTGCAGGAACAAGCAGGTCTAATAATGTTAATCCTGTAGCTGCAAGAGTGATCCCCAACACAGCACCCCGATTCAATCGTGAATTCGCTAACAAAATCGTCCCTGTGTAGAGGTAGCCAAATACGTACTCAGGTGGTGTTGAAAATTCCAACACTATCACGATCGCAAAGGCGATCGCTATTAACCCATAGGTCTTTCCCCGCTCATTTATCGCTTCTTTCATAGTCAATTATGATTTACTAAAAAATTGTGATTATCCAATCTGGATAACTATTTAATTCACCAAATATGAACTATCTGCAATCTATATCTGCAAATGCCAACTTGAGAATTGACCCGAAAATTCCGATTATCCAAATGCAAAAAGGAGGATTGGAGAGTGGAAACTGGGTAGTTGCTCATAATCATCAAGGTTTCTTCCACTATCTTCCCAATCCCTAATTTCGTTAAGAAAATACTTTATGATATTTATATTCTTTGAAAGTAGCAAACTTGGAAAATGTATTGTATAAACAAATAATCCTAAGTAGTGAGATAGATAAATTAAGACTAAAAATTAAATATTCTTAACTCAAAGTTTAATAATTATCTGGAAAATAGTCATAACTGAAAATATTCAGGAGTTATGTTAGCCGTAGTGGGACATTAAGGCAGTACTGAGTAAAAAGTAATAAGTAAGAATTAGTACTTATTACTTTTTACTACTTTCAGCCGAAGCATTCACTACTTTGAACTGATTTAATGCTGAGTGGGATTATAGCTTTTTTGACTCAGTACTGCTGAGTCAAATCCCCTGAAATCAAATACTTCTACAGTTAATCTATTATTTTTAAGAATTGGCTTGCTAGGACTTAAATTTAATTTAGCGTAAAATATATGGGACAAGGTTTTTTGCAAATTGGCTTAACGCTGTGTATTGTCATAGCAATCACTCCGCTATTCGGAAGATACATAGCATCTGTTTTTTTGGGAGAAAAAACACTGCTTGATTTTTTAATGAACCCCATAGAGCGAAGTATGTTCGTACTTGCAGGTGTTCGCAGAAAAGATGATATGACGGGTTGGGAGTATATCCGGGCCGTAATCTTTTGCAACACGATTATGGCTATTACAGTCTATTTTCTGATATATTTTCAGAGACTCTTACCCTGGAATCCAAACGGCTTTGGTGCTATCAGGTGGGATGTATTACTACATACTACAATTTCATTTGTAACAAATACTGACCAACAACACTATGTTGGTGAGACAACCTTAAGCTATTTTAGCCAGGTAGCGGCTTTAGGCTTTTTGATGTTTACTTCCGCAGCCACCGGTTTAGCCGTAGGAATTGCCTTTATTCGCGGGTTGACGGGTAAAAGACTGGGAAACTTTTATGTCGATCTAGTGCGTGGAATTACGCGAATATTGCTGCCGATTTCGATCATTGGAGCGAGCGCTTTGCTGGTAGCAGGTGTACCACAAACATTAGCTGGAACTATGGATGTGACAACCTTAGAAGGCGGGACGCAATATCTGGCTAGAGGCCCGGTAGCATCCTTTGAAATGATCAAACTTTTGGGCGAGAATGGCGGCGGCTTTTTTGGCGTCAATTCAGCTCACCCCTTTGAAAATCCCAATGGTGCTTCTAATTTGATAGAAATGCTCGCGATGATTTCTATTCCAGCAGCCTTGATTTACACTTACGGTATATTTGCTAATAACATCAAACAAGCTTGGCTACTTTTTTGGATGGTGTTTGTGATTTTTGTAGTTCTGGTGGGAGTTACAGCCGTGGGAGAACTGCAAGGTAATCCCCTAGTTAATAGCGCCTTTAGATTAGAACAACCCAATTTAGAGGGGAAAGAAGTTCGATTTGGTTGGGCACAAACAGCATTTTGGGCAGTGATGACTACTGCTACTATGTCTGGCGCTGTGAACGGGATGCACGATTCTCTGATGCCGCAAGGAATATTTTCGACTCTCTTCAACTTATTTATCCAGGTTATCTGGGGTGGTCAAGGAACTGGAACAGCTTACTTATTTATTTACTTAATTCTCACAGTCTTCCTCACTGGACTGATGGCAGGACGTACTCCAGAGTTTTTCGGACGCAAAATTGAAAAGCGGGAAATCGTTCTTGCCAGTGTAGTGCTGTTGATTCACCCAATTCTAGTTTTGATCCCCAGTGCGATCGCCTTAGCTTATCCCATCTCCCTATCTGGAATTAGCAACTCTGGCTATCACGGTATTTCTCAAGTAGTTTATGAGTATGCCTCAGCAGCAGCAAATAATGGTTCAGGCTTAGAGGGCTTGGCGGATAACAGCCTGTGGTGGAACTTGAGTACTTTAGTTAGCCTCATCGGGGGACGCTACATTCCGATGATTGCCATCCTGCTGCTAGCTGATGGGATGTCTCGCAAACAACAAGTACAAGAAACCCCTGCTACCCTGAGAACTGATTCGTTGGTATTTACTGGGATCGTGGCAGGAGTAACGCTGGTTTTGGGAGTATTGACTTTCTTTCCCGTTCTGGCTTTAGGCCCCATAGCTGAGGGTTTGAAACTAGCATCTGGCAGTTAGAAAAGTTATGAGTTATAAGTTTGAAATTAATAAAGTATCAAAAAGTAATTCAGGAGGCAGGAAAAAGGAGTAACCCAGACTTAAAAGTGTGAGATTGAAGCAAGAATGTCTCGTACCAGCATCTAATTTTTTAACTGGGTAATTACTTAGAATTAAAGTTTTTATTTGTACTTTTTTCCTTCTGGCTCCTGCCGTTATTTGATAAATTATCCGGTTTCGTAGGATGCGTTACTAACGCATCCTACAGGTTGGATATTTTTTTATTAGAAGTTCCTATAACTCCTATAGCAAGCGAATCAAAGGTTAGGACATCTTGAAAGCCTGGATGTTAGGAATAGTAATGTTTTACCTCCTGCCTTCTGCCTCCTGCCTTCTGCCTCCTGCTATAACTTTTAACTTCTCACTGCTAACTTTAGTTATGAATCAAGTGGCAACTAACTTTAAAGCTAGACGCCCAAGTTCTCGTTCTGGCGATCGCCGCCAAAAACGTAAAAAGACCAGGGCAAATAATAAGTGGCTGTACCTAAGAGCAATTAAAAATGCTTTTGTCAAGCTCAACCCTAAGTATGCAATCAAAAATCCAGTAATCTTTGTGGTTTGGGTAGGGACAATCATCATCCTATTGCTAACCATCGATCCCAACCTATTTGGCCCCGCCCTGCAAAAGAACCCGCAAGTTTTCAACGCCTTGTTGGCGGGGATTTTATTCTCTACAGTTTGGTTTGCCAATTTTGCCGAAGCAGTGGCAGAAGGACGGGGTAAAGCCCAAGCCGATGCCTTGCGGTTAACAAAGTTAGAGGCGATCGCCAAAAAACTTGCTGCCGATGGCACAATTAGTGAAGTTTCATCCACCAGCCTCAAACAGGGGGATACTATCTACGTCATTGCTGGCGATATCATCCCCGCCGATGGCGAAGTAATCATGGGTGTTGCCTCAGTGGATGAATCGGCAATTACTGGGGAATCTGCACCAGTATTAAAAGAATCAGGTTCCGACGTTGCTAGTTCCGTCACTGGTGGGACGCGGATTATCTCAGATGAACTAATTATCCAGATCACAACTGATCCAGGCAAAGGCTTTATTGACCGAATGATTGCCTTGGTAGAAGGAGCAGAACGCAGCAAAACACCCAATGAAATTGCCCTGACGGTATTGTTGGCAGTTCTCAGCTTAGTGTTTTTGCTAGTTGTAGTAACCTTGCCTGCACTTGCTTACTATATCAACAGTCCAGTCAGCATCCCAATTTTAATTGCTTTATTAGTAGCGTTAATTCCTACCACCATTGGCGGCTTACTAAGTACCATTGGTATTGCTGGTATGGATCGAGTTGCCCAATTTAACGTCATTGCTACATCAGGACGAGCAGTCGAAGCCTGTGGTGATGTCAACACTTTACTTCTTGACAAGACAGGTACAATTACCCTTGGCAACCGTCTGGCAGAAGAGTTTATTCCTCTCAACGGTCATTCAATGTCGGAAATTGTTAATGTTGCCTGGGCAGCTAGTGTCTTTGACAATACACCAGAAGGTAAATCTATTGTCCGATTGGCAGAAAAGTTGGGCGCACGGTTTGATTTTGACTCCAGTCAGGCAGAAGCAGTCAGTTTTTCTGCTAAAACCCGGATGAGTGGCACGAATTTACCTGGTGGGTATGAGGCCAGAAAGGGAGCAGTAGAAGCTATTAAAGGATTTGTCCGTTCCCGCAACGGACGCGATACCCCAGAATTGGATGCTGTCTACGAACGAGTTTCTCGCCTGGGAGGTACACCCCTAGCAGTCAGCCTCGATAACGAAATCTATGGAATTATTTATCTCAAAGATATAGTTAAACCTGGTATCCGCGATCGCTTTGAGCAATTGCGACGGATGGGAGTGCGTACCATCATGCTAACTGGAGATAACCGAATTACTGCTTCTGTGATTGCCAAAGAAGCCGGGGTGGATGACTTCATTGCCGAAGCTACACCAGAAGATAAAATCAATGTCATTAAACAGGAACAAGCCGCAGGTAAACTGGTGGCGATGACGGGAGATGGAACTAACGATGCACCAGCATTAGCCCAAGCTAACGTCGGTGTGGCAATGAATACAGGAACGCAAGCAGCAAAAGAAGCCGCTAACATGGTTGATTTGGACTCCGATCCTACAAAGCTGCTCGATATCATTGGTATTGGTAAACAATTGTTGATTACTCGCGGAGCATTAACGACATTTTCTATCGCTAATGATATTGCTAAATACTTTGCAATTATCCCAGTGATATTTGTCGCTGCTAACTTGCAAAGTTTGAATATTATGAATTTGACTAGCCCTAAATCTGCTGTACTCTCAGCGCTGATTTATAATGCTTTGATTATTCCCGCTTTGATTCCTTTAGCATTAAAGGGAGTGCGGTTTAGACCACTGACAGCTAATCAGTTACTCCAACGTAATATCTTAATTTACGGCTTAGGTGGGGTGATTGCACCGTTTATTGCAATTAAATTGATCGATGTATTGATTACATTTGTGGGCTTGGCTTAAGGATAGCAAAAGTAGAAACGCTGAGAAACGAGCGCATCTTGACCAAAGTAAAATAATAAACATTTTTACTTTTACCTGTTGACAAGGGTAATCAAGAATAACATGAATAAATATCGTTTTCACTCAGCACTGCTTTGGCGATATCCTTTGTTTAGTTGCAATGGCATAAACAACATCTACCACTCGCTATTTTTATTCTGCTGTGCTTGAATGTGGTAACTGCCTTAGTTGTTTATGCTGTTGCTAAAGTATCTTGTAATTTCCTGCTAGGTGGGCAAAAGAATTAAAAATTAAAAATTAAATTCTAGGCACAATTGGAAAACTTTTTATGGCTATTATTCGAGAAACCATCAGAGCAATTTTTATAACTCTAATGCTTTGGTTGTTGACTGCAATCATCTATCCTCTAATAATCCTTGTAGTGGGTCAAGTTTTTTTGCCCTATCAAGCTAATGGCAGTATCATGCGGAATCTAAATAATCAACCAATTGGTTCTGCTTTAATCGGTCAGGTGTTTACATCCGATCAATATTTCCATTCTCGTCCTAGTACTGTTAGATATAGCCAAGGGAAAAAAGCCAAGCCAACTGGCATATCTGGAGCTAGTAATCTCGCTGCAAGCAATCCAGAACTACTGAAGCGGATTTTAGCAGAGGCAGATAAATTGCAAGACGAAAATCTTCAACCAATAGCTGATATAATTTATACCTCTGGCTCTGGTTTAGACCCGCATATTTCCTTGAAAGCAGCACGGCAGCAATTGACACGGGTTGCTGGTGCGCGGGGAGTAAAAGAAGATGAGATCCTACGTTTAATTAATAAGTATACTGATGACAGATTTTTATGGATTTTTGGCGAACCGGGAGTCAATGTTCTCCGATTGAATTATGCTCTTGATTTGCAAGATATTAATCGTCAGCAAAATCAGTAAATGGGCAGGGCATGGGGCATTGGCAATAATGATTTTCCCATGCTATAGGAGTGGTATAAATGTCAGATAATACTAATATTGGTTCGGCTGGGAATGCGCCTTTAAATTCTGCAAGTTACTCGCTTTATCCAGGACGACGACGGGGTAAGCATAAAATCTTTATTGGCATGGCTCCTGGAGTAGGCAAAACCTACCGGATGCTGGAAGAGGGACACGCATTCAAACAGGAAGGAATTGATGTTGTTGTTGGGCTTTTGGAAACCCACGCCCGCAAGGAAACAGCCCAAAAGGCAGAGGGACTGGAAATTATACCCCGTAAGCGATATCCTCGCGGTGAGTTGACGCTGACGGATATGGATACAGATGCTATTTTAAAGCGATCGCCCCAATTAGTCTTAATCGATGAACTTGCCCATACCAATGTCCCTGGTTCTCCACGCGAAAAGCGCTACGAAGATGTGGAAGTAGTTTTAACAGCCGGGATTGATGTCTACTCCACAATGAATGTGCAACATCTGGAAAGTCTCAACGACCTAGTAGCCAGAATTACAGGTGTGGTAGTCCGCGAGCGAGTTCCTGACAGAATTATGGATGAAGCAGATGAAATAGTGGTAGTGGATGTTACACCAGAAACTTTACAAGAACGGCTATTAGAAGGGAAGATTTACGCACAGCCAAAAATCCAACAATCCCTCGATAATTTTTTCCAACGGCGTAACTTGATTGCTTTGCGGGAATTGGCTTTGCGGGAAGTAGCAGACAACGTAGAAGAAAATGCGATTGCCTCTACTCCCAACGGACAATTTTGCAATATTCACGAGCGGGTTTTGGTATGTGTTTCCACTTATCCCAACTCAGTACAATTGCTACGTCGAGGTGCGAGGCTGGCTAACTACATGAACGCACCGCTTTATACCTTGTTCGTAGCCGATCCGGAACGCTTCCTCACCAAGGAGGAAAGTTTACACATCCACACTTGTGAGAAACTTTGTAAAGAATTTGAAGGTATTTTTCTTCGTGTTACCAACAGTAACATCGCCGATGCGATCGCCCAAGTCGCCGAGAAATATCGGATTACCCAAATTGTAATCGGAGAGAGTCAGCGATCGCGCTGGCAAATGCTCCTCAAAGGCTCTTTGACGCAAAAATTAGTCCGCTTGCTCAAAAATATTGATTTGCATATTATTGCCAGCGAAAAAATGGTTTCATCCAAATAGGGGATCAAATTTCCTCAAAAACCTCAGAAGTAAAGCTTCCATGCAAACCATAAGGGATATGATGCTTCAGATGTAGCCGTGCAATTGTTCCTTTAGAGAAATCACTAGCATCCAAAATTACTAAATCTGAGCGGTGATGAGCAGCATCATAAACCAAAGCTAATATCCAACCATCATCTTCCTGTTCATAACCTGGGCGCGGGACAAAAATCGGTTCACTGACAAAACCACGGGGTGCAGCACTCCAAGATTGTTTTTCAAAAGACTCTAAATCAATTTTCAGCAATGCTTGTAAGGGAGCATTACCAGTTTCCGCATGAGCCGCACCTATATATAGATATCGATAAGGGCGTCCGACATTTGCCGGATGTATGCTGGGAAATTCACAACAGCGGCCATCAATCAATTCCCGCCTGACTGTCCCATTCTTTAAATTCAGATCAAATCGCCAAAGTTGCCCAGGTGAAAGTGCCTCAAAATCAACTTGTCGAAAATCGCTTTTGGGTTCTACTTCTGGGAAAGATTGGTAGCAAATGGAGTCAATCAAAATTTTGTCTTCTACCTCAAAAGCATTAATGTGGTGGAAGACGAAACCCGACTGAGTTTCCAAAATTTTTATCTTTTCTTGCCCTTCTTTCGGGAAGCGGGGAATAATTATAATTTTAGTTGGCTGATTTGGCTGAAATTTGATACATTCTCCCGCCGCACGTATTCCCAAGGCGAAAGGTATGGGATTGAAGGTGACAGGATTTTGAAAGAAGATGCAGTAATTGGGAGTAATGACAAAATCGTGGATGAAACAGAAACCTGGAATCTTATGAGCGTGCTGTCTGATAATTTTACCTGCTGGGTTTAGCTCAAAAATAGTAATTGTAGTAGATAATCCCAGCTTCATCGAGAAGTTTACCAGGCAAGGTGCGCCCCCATCTTGGTAACAATTGTTTTCCAGGCGGGGATGGGCAGCGAAAGCTTCACCTGCTGACAAAGCACCATCAAAATATTCATTTCCCAGCGTTTCAAGAGTATAAGGATCGAGGCGATATGCTTCCGCCGCTTCCCAGAGTGCCAGCAGTTTACTACCCCAATAGATAACATTTGTATTAGCGATATTTTTGATGTTGAAGTCGAAGATATTAGCTAACCAACCGCCAGGTTTTTGAGTACCAAAAGTACCACGATAGAGAATTTTTCCCGCCTTTTGCTCTGCCAAATAACCAGTTGTGCGGATAAAGCGGTTGCGAAAATGAGCGCGACCGTTGGTAAAGGTAATTTTGCTAATCATCCCATCCCCATCAAAGGGGTGATGAAGAGGTTGCCCATTCACATCCAGCAAACCGGGGCCATTTCTAAATAGTGTACCTTGTAGCTCTCTAGGAATTTGCCCTTCTATATCATCAATCCAATAATCATGCTCTTGGGTAAGAGATTGATATCCTCCTTGCCAGTCTGCACGGGTATAAGATTTTTCTGTAACTAAGCTTTCTTGAGTTTGAAAATGCATATACTTTGTTTCTTCTTGTTATCTTGGGCAAAAATATGTAGCTACTCAAAATACTTTTTTTTGCAGCAGCTTTACTATGCTAGTTACTACAACGTGAAGGCAGCGCACTGGTTCAACTTAGTACAATTCGTAGTGAATTAAATCAGGCAAAAATCTGCGCCCCTCTGCGTTTACTTTGGGTTTAAAAACGCTACGATTTTTTGCTAAATACAACTAAGTGTGAAATTTATTACACTATTCCATTATTTCTGACTCTGGTTCTCTCAATACCAACTCAGACATCAAATCTGGTAAAAACGCTTGTTCCCCAGCTTTTGATGTCTCAGTTTGCTCATCAGTCGCAGGTAGCCAGTTGATAAATGGTAGGGGTAACAGTGTGCTGAGGTTAGTAATTACCACCAAGAGCCAAAGTGAGTCAAAGTTTGTTGCGGTGATTCCCAGCCAATACGTGATTAATGCCCCCAATCCATGAGAAACCGTTCCGGCTGAATTATAGATTGACATTAACAAAGCAAATAACGTCGCTTCCACACCAGAAGGACAAAGCCTTGCTGTTAGTACCATCACTTGCATAAAGGCAATTTTCCCCATCACAGTCAGAATCAGGCTATCACCCAAACTAAACCAGTGGTCATCTATACCTAATAGCCTGTTTGTGTGAGTCACTAACAACAGCATTGTCATCCCCAAAATAGAGGAAAGGAGAGTACTCCAAGTAAAAATCACGCGAAAAGGGATGCTTTTGAGGAAACGTTGAAAAATCAAAACACCTGCTAAAGAAGCGAAACTTGTCACCAAATGCACCCGCCCCAAAAATTCTGGTTCAAAGTGGAGTTCGTTGGTGGTGAAGTAGAAAAAGGCTGAGTCAGCATTTGGGGTAGCTTGCCAGATGAAGATAAACGCTGTTGGTAGCCAAATTGTTTTTTGGCTAATGGCTTGGCGTAGCTGCCCCAGCTGATGTTTGATTGGTAAAGATTTGGTCTGATTATTATCTTGAGCATCTTGGCTAACGGGGGACTCAGCAATTAACCAAGCTACTCCTGAAACGATCAGAGGAAATAAAGCGGTAATTTCAAAGACGGTACGGGTAGTAAAGTATTGCAGCAACAGACCGCTAAAGTAGGCTGTTATTAAACCTCCAATCGCCGAAGCACCCCAGCATAGAGATTGTAGTGAACCGGCTTTTGCTTGCGATTCGTCTCTGGCTCGTTCTACAACCAGCGAGTCAACAATGACATCACTCATGGCGACGGAGAGAGAACCTAGAGCGATCGCTAATGTAGCTGCCCAGCTAGTATGAACTATTGTGCCCAAACTCACCCAAGAAGCAGTTCCTAGTATCCCGGATAAAATCAAGTAAGGACGGCGACGATAGCCAAATATAGGCAAGCCATCAGAGATAAAACCAAACACTGGCTTGATCATCCAAGGTAGGAAGACAATTCCCACTAGCGTCGATACCTGGACTGGACTCAGGAGTAGTTCATCTTTGAGAAAAAAGCTAACGGCTAGGCGCGATAACCCTAAAATTCCTTGGACAAAGTAAACGGTGAGAATTGCAATTAACTCCGCATTTGGTTCATTACCCAAGAAGAGTTTTTGTGTTATGTAGTCTTTGACCTTGGGCAAGCCAGATAATTGATCTACCATTCGATAAATAATTTTTAAATTTTGTTTACTTATCTATCATATCGATTCTGAGGAGGTGGGTTTTTTCTCACCTTTTTCCTTTTGTTTCTTCTTTGAGTATTATTTAAGGCTTTCCTAATAATTTTTCTTTCTTTTAGAAAGATGTTCTCGTTTCTGCTCGGCTATTCGCCTCTAATTTTGGTACATCGAATACAGTTTTTGTTAGTTCTGTCTAAATCAATTTTCAGACTCACGACTTAGGACTCAAGACTTTTTCCGTGGTAATATCAGTCACACGAAACCGCAAAAAGCCGTGGCTACTGCATTAAAATCTCATCGAGCATCAAGAAGGCGTAAACAATCAACGTATCCTCTCCAGCGTTTGCTGGAGTATGGACACCAGTATCGCAAACAAATTTGGCTGGCGACTATTTATTCTATCCTCAATAAATTTTTCGATTTAGCACCACCCGGCTTAATTGGTGTGGCGGTGGATGTAGTAGTTAAGCAACAGAACTCCATAATTGCACAGTTAGGAGTACGGGATGTCTTTGAACAATTTTTGATTATTTCTTTCCTGACTGTAATCATTTGGATATTAGAATCGGTTTTTGAGTACGCCTACGCTCGACTTTGGCGGAATTTGGCTCAGAATATTCAGCATGACTTGCGTTTGGATGCATACAAACATTTGCAAGAGTTGGAATTGGCTTATTTTGAAGAACGCAGTACTGGCGGTTTAATGTCTATCCTCAGTGATGATGTTAACCAATTAGAGCGGTTTTTGGATGGTGGAGCGAATGATATCATCCAAGTTTCTGCAACTGTTATAATTATTGGTGCTGCGTTCTTTATTTTGGCTCCTAGTGTAGCGTGGATGGCTTTGTCACCGATGCCATTTATTCTCTGGGGTTCTTTTGCTTATCAACGACTACTTGCGCCTCGCTACGCTAATGTCCGCGAAAAGGTAGGTTTTCTCAATTCGCGGTTGTCAAACAATATTAGCGGAATTACTACTATTAAAAGCTTTACGGCTGAAGCTTATGAAGCCTATCGTTTGGAATTAGATAGTGATGCTTATCGCCGCAGTAATAAGAAGGCAATTACTCTTTCTGCTGCTTTTGTGCCGTTAATTCGGATGCTAATTTTGGTGGGTTTTACGGCATTACTTTTATATGGCGGAATGGCTGCGGTTTCTGGAGCAATGTCTGTAGGTACTTACAGCGTATTAGTATTTTTAATTCAGCGTTTGCTGTGGCCTTTAACTAGATTAGGCGAAACATTTGACCAATATCAAAGAGCAATGGCTTCTACTAATCGAGTTATGAATTTACTAGATACTCCGATCGCCATTCATACAGGTGATGTATCTTTACCTGTGAATGAAGTACGCGGAGAAGTACAATTTAAAAATGTTTATTTTGCTTATAAAGATAGATTTGCAGTAATTAAAAATCTGTCTTTGGATGTTCCGGCGGGAAAAACCATTGCGATTGTCGGTTCAACTGGTTCTGGTAAAAGTACTTTAGTCAAACTTTTATTGCGGTTGTATGAGGTGCAAGCTGGCAGCATTACTCTCGATGGCATTAATCTAGAAAGTTTAAATTTACGAGATTTACGTCGCTGCATCGGTTTGGTGAGTCAAGATGTCTTTCTATTTCATGGCACTGTAGCGGAGAACATTGCTTATGGTAGCTTCGAGAATACAGAGCAAGAAATCATCACGGCGGCGAAGATAGCCGAGGCGCACGAATTTATTATTGAATTGCCCCAAGGTTATGAGACAATTGTCGGAGAAAGAGGACAAAAGTTATCTGGTGGACAAAGACAACGGATTGCGATCGCTCGTGCAGTTCTCAAGAATCCCCCAATTCTGATTTTAGATGAAGCAACCTCGGCGGTGGATAATGAGACAGAAGCAGCAATTCAGCGATCGCTAGAACGGATTACAGTCGATAGAACTACAATTGCGATCGCTCATCGTCTTTCCACTATTCGCAATGCCGATTGCATTTATGTCATGGAACATGGGAAATTAGTAGAGTCGGGAACCCACGAGCAATTGCTAGAGAAAGACGGTATTTATTCCGGCCTCTGGCGTGTACAGTCAGGTTTGAGATAAGTTTCGCCTATTGTCTGTGTCTTCATTACAAATTATTTATGTTTTTTGGTAATAGTCAACCAGAATCAGGTGATACTAAGTGGCGTCACCAGTTGGATAAGTTTGTCAAAGCAAATCAGCAAGAATTGGCGGCGCTGTTTTGGGGATTGTGGTTAGCAAATGGTGACAGTCAGGGTACTGTTGGTATTGATTTGCAACCTACGCCGCATTTTGTTTATTGTCCGAAAGAGCAGATAGAGAATTTAAATAATAAGGTTGATAATCGGCTGCAAGAAATTTTGGGAATTGTTGAGAATCACAAGCCGGAAGTGGAAGTTGTGATGATTGGGATTGGGAAGGGTGAAATTAAGTTAATTCAGTTTGCACCGGAACCAGCGCCACCGATTTGTTTTGAGCAAGCTGGGAAGGATGTGGATGGGTTATTGGATGTGCTGGAAGAGAGGATGAAAGAGGAGATTGTTTTTTAACGCAAAGGAACCCGGAGGGAAGCGCAGAGGAACGTGGAGGAAGAGAAATAACTCTGCGCTTATTGTTTAGTTGATTGCTTTGTAGAAATCTGGGTAAGTTAGATTTTCGGCAGAATGCCAGACAATGTTGAATACGGCTTCGTAGCGATATGAATTGCTTTTGTATAACTGTTTACTTAGATAGTCTTTTAGGGTTATGACTACTTGTGGTAAATGTTCTTTTTGGAGGATTTTTGTCAAATTATCAGCTATATCCAAGAGACAAGATTCATAGGGTAGCCGAATAGTGGCTTTGTTGCTGAAGCAGTTTTTATTGTCATTATCTTGTTGAAAGTTTTCAATAAATCGGATCAGAGTAGGGATAACTTCGTTAAGCTTCTCTTTAACCAATTTGTTTTCTAGATCGACTTGTTCTAAATTTTGAACTGCATCCGTCAAGATTGATTCATCTTGATAGGGATTTATTTCCATTATTTGGCATAAAGTCGCGATCGCCTTTAGATTGACAGGATCAATTTTCAGTAGGTTTTCGGCTGCATACAAACGTCCCCATTCATCTTGAGTCGTTTCAAGTACCTGAGATAACGTGCTAACCGCCACTTTATTACCTGAATCAATTTTTCCTAGACTCTCAGCGGCATCGCATAATAGGGAATCATCTTTAGTGGAGGCGATTAACTCAATTAAAGTTGCAATTGCAGTTTCATTCCCAGCACCAAAAAGCCCTAAATCCTGCACTGCTAGGTTGAGGTAAGAATGATGGTTAGCAGTCCTAATTAGATCAACTAGAGCATTAATTGCAATTTGATTACTGGGGTCGATTTGCGACAGAGTTCTAGTTGCTTCCCATGCGAGACATTGTGTATAATATGGATCTTTTGGGGATTGACCCAGATTTTTAACTAACTCTAATAAGACATTAATTGCAATTTGATTATTAGAGTCTACTTGTAGGAGACTTTTAGCTGCTTGCAAACGTTCGCCGTCAAACTGAGAGGTTTCAAGTGTTTTGGATAAAGTAGCGATCGCAGTTTTATTCTCTGGCTCAATTTCCAGTAGATATGTAGCCGCGCGATTTATAAAAAGTGCATTCGCAGAAGTTTCGAGAATGTGGACTAAACTCTTGAGTACAGCTGCATTACCAGGATCAATTTGCCACAAAGCTTGAACTGCATCAAAACAAATTCTATCACCCTGGTTTATCTCTAAGAATTTGACGAAGGCTGCGATCGCACTACAACAATTGTCCTTATTCAGTGTTGTCTCCATAAGGTTAACTAATGTAGCGATTGCAGCGTGATTGCTGTCAGCAATATCTCCTAAAGCTCTAATTCCATGCGTGCCAATTTCCCAAGCTGGTATTTTTTTGATGTCGTTAACTAGAATAGCGATCACAGTTTCATTACCAACGGCGATTTTGCCTAGACTATAACTTTTCCTATATCCGTGTCTCTCCTCAGTAATCGGCATCAAAGCCAAGGCTGCGATCGCACTTTTATTACCCGGATCGAGTGTTCCTAACTTTTCGGCTGCAACTCGGAGAACTGAACGACTTTCAGTAGTATGAACCAGATGGACAAAAGCAGCAATAACCCGTTTTCTGTCGGTTAATTCCAGGGTTTTTCTCGCTGTCTGCACCAATGGTTTTGGTAGTATTTGCCAATCTCGCTTATCTTGCCGAAAATAGGCATAACTCCATTTGAGCAGTTGTTCTACAATTGCATCACCCAAACTACATTCTGGGAACTGGGATAAAGCCTCAGCCGCCAAAAAATAAGCGCGATACCGATAAAAATCACCGCAACCGTCATCAAAATCTATTAAAGCTTGGATAAAATCTTCTTTTTGCTCCTTAGCTACATCCTTTTGGCTGAACCAGTGGAGAATCTCTGCTTTCCACTCCGGCTCAAAGATGCGGTAAGTGCCTTGATTTAAATTGCTGCGATCGTGGTTAAAGAAATACTGCCAATCATGCATTGCCTCCTACCCACTTCGAGATGTGGGACGAAAGGGACTTAAATGCATCTTGCTACATCAGTTGCCTTGCTGTCAAGTCTGAACGCGATGATAATTTGTAAATTTTGCTGCTTTGAGAATATAAATATCCTGCTATTTATTTAATGAAAGTAAGTATTTATCACCTGTAATAATATGTGTTGCTTGACCGACAAATGCATACTCGACCACCAAATCATCATCAGGATCGTCAATAACAACTTTCAGGCTATTGGGAATTTCTACCAAGCGTGAAAAAGCAAGAATTTGCTCAATATCAATAGCTGCATCTGTCGGAGAACGATTTTGCTTTGTCTGCAACTTTTCGCGTAACTCCAATAAAATCTCTCGACAAGTTACAGACTCAATCTACCCGTTTCTCGCAAGTTCTAAACAACGATAGGGACTACCTCGCCAACCTAACCCCAAAAAGAGCGTGTTTGTATCGAAAATAACTACATAAGAAATCATTACTTTTCATGCATCAGATCATCTAATGAATTCTTCTCGCTCTTGTTCAGTCATAATATCTCAGTTAAGACCGCGTGTTGTACTCAAATAGCTCATCTGTAGCTCTCCGTAATTAAGTCTATTCTCCCACCAAGTATCTTGCTCTGCTTTGATGGCTTGCAATATCATACGCTGCTCGGGAATTGCTAGTTGCTTCACTAGTGATATTACTTGCTCAATATTGAGATTAAGGGTTGCCATCTCTATAGCACCTCAAGTGTGGAAATTTAAGGCTACTTTAACTAAATTAAAGCGATCGCAGTTGCAACAGCCGTTAGTGTTACAGGTTCCATAATTTTATGAATAACAACCGAAATTCCACTGAAAGCTATACTAGACTAGCCCCATCGTCACATTTCTTGATTTTGTCAATGTAGACACGATTTTTAACCTTAAGTTTACTTTCAGAAAAACTGATGCAATTTGATACTCAACTGCTACCTCGAATTAATAGTAAATCACTGAGAGAAAATGGTAAACAATATTATGTAGATGCTAAGGGAAACCGCTTACCCAGCGTCACTACAATACTTAATATCACTAAACCCCAAGCAGATAGAGACAGATTATTAAATTGGAAAGCGCGTGTTGGGACAGAAGAAGCCACCCGCATATCTACAAACGCCAGTCGTCGAGGAACCCAAACACACAAACAAATTGAGCGCTATCTCCTTGGACAAAATCCTGTTTGTCCAGAAGCCAGTCGCCCTTATTGGGAAAGTATCAAGCCAGTTTTAGAAGAAATCGACACAGTGAGACTCGTAGAAGGCTCTGTTTTTCATTATGATTTGAGCTATTCTGGCAAAGTGGATTGTATTGCCAGTTATCAAGGCATCCCCTGTATTTGCGAGTGGAAAACAGCAGACAAACCTAAAGGTTCAATTGAGCATTTATACGAATATCCACTGCAACTTACAGCATACATTGGAGCAATTAACAACTATTATCAACATGATGGCATTCAGCTAAATCATGCTTTGTTGGTAGTTGCAATTCCAGAGATGCCAGCTGAAGTATTTTGGTTTGAACCAGCAGCGATTAAAGATTACTGGCAGCAATGGGAAAAAAGAGTCGCCGAATATTGGGAACGCAGAAGTGTTTGGAGTTGATGAGTGGGATTCTGGTTCAAAGATACGGTAAGTGCCTTGCCGGAGCGCAGTGCATACTGTTGTTGAAACTGTTTAGTTTTTTGCCTCTGTCTAGCTTTCTGGAGAGCTTCGTAATCAGATTGCACTTGTAAAGTTAAGCCTCGTGCCTGAGTTTTTGCACGAGTACACTGGGAGCGCACAGGACAAACTAAACAATCTGTGGTACAAAAGTTAACACGAATTATTGGGTTGCCATCAGCGTTTTGAGTTTGTTTCCAACGGCTACTGCTCTTGCCTTGAGGACAATAGGCAGTTTCTTGAGTCCAGTTGATTTGAAAATGGGATAAATCAAATCCCAAACCTGCTTTTGATTGCCATCCGACATCAACAGGTACTAGACCCAACAGATCAATGTCATAGTCCTGTTGGGAATGAGAAAGCAACTGTCCACTAGTGTATCCTTGATCTACTAAATGTTGCTCAGGTAAAAGTTCTTTCTCTGCGAGAGCTTGATGGATTGAGGGTATCACTGTTTGGTCTGGACTAGTAGCGGTAGTTGTGACTACATGAGTGATGATTTGTGGCCCATCTTCATCACAACTTTCTGTCAGATGCACTTTATACCCTGTCCAGTTAGTAGCGCGTTTAGTGCTATTACGTGCTTCTATTTCATAAGCCGACCAAATTCTCACAGATGAAGGTGGACCATCTTGTTCATTGCGTAACTCAATTTTATCCGTGGGCGCATGATATTGTTGTAACCAAACTTGACGTAGGACTTCTATTGCTGGTAGCTTTGTGAGAAACTGTGGAGATGTTTCTGTATAGATAGCATCAAGTAAACGAAAGCCATCAGCCCCCATTAGAGTAGCCAATGCTTCTCTCTCTGGTGCGGTTTTTGGCAGTCGATATTCTTCAAAACGTTTTGTATATCGGTCATACCACTCAGTAGGAGCGATGAATTTTAGCCAACTTGGGTCAGCTTCTGCCACCGCATTAAGTGCATAACGTAGGGTTTCACCTAAATGTTCTAATCGGTTCGACGCTCTGACTGCTGCCACAACATGGGTAGAGTCGGTGCGTTGTTTTCCCCTTGCTGAAAGTAGTTTCATGTCTTGAAATCTTGTGAGCATTTTATCTAGTATTTGCTGCTCGATACCCCCACAGATTAGTCGGTCGCGGAATTCACTTAAAACACTAAAATCAAAGCCTGGGTCTGTTAATTCTAACGATAAAGTATATTTCCAATCAATTCTTGCTCGTACTGCCTGCGCTGCTTGTCTATCAGACAGGTTTTCTACGAATTGCATTATCAGTAACATCGCTAATCGCCAAGGTGCTTGTCCTGGCTGTCCTTTTTGTGGATACACAGATGCAAAGTCTTGATCCTGAAAGAAAATTCCCATCTCGTCGCGCAGACACATATACATACTACCTTTGAGGAATGCTGCATTAGCTACACGCGCTGTTTCTTCTGGTACTGGAGGAATTTCTTCCGGATGTAAGCACATATACTTGTCTCCACAAATATTTCTTCTAGTTTATTGATAAATTGTCTTTCCTTCTCCTTTTCATCCTTTTATTGTCCTTGTTCATGTATTACATGGTAAAGCCTATTGCTCCAAACCATGTAATACACCGTATACATCCCTCTTTAAATGTTAAGAAATGTTTCACCAACAGTATCCGGTGGGCGGTTACGCCATCGCCTTGCAGGTCGATTCATTGTTTATAACTGCTGAAATGCTTGTTATATATACATTTTAGCAGTTTTACACTCTGTTTTTTTCTGAGTTTGTGAGAAATCCGGGTTTTAGTCCGCGATCGCCCCGTGATCGATTACCATATAAAACAGAAGAAAGAGGGCATGGTCGTCATGAGATTCGCCACTACATGATGTTATATGGAACCGAATCTCGGCTTAATCCTGATTCAGTTTGGTCAAACTTTAATAGTGTTGGGATGGTAGAATCCGTCCGTTCATTAAATGGTGAGACAATGGCTGAAACTCGTTATTTTATCAGTAGCCTTGAATCAAATGTTGAACAGTTTGCTAATTCTATTCGCAGTCATTGGGGAGTTGAGAATTCATTACATTGGATATTGGATGTCACTTTCAGGGAAGATGACTGTCGAATTAGAAAAGATAACGCTCCACAGAATTTTGCAATTATCAGACATATTGCAGTCAATCTTTTAACTCAAGAGAAGCGTGTCAAACGCGGAATCAAAAATAAACAGTTTCTCGCGGCGATGGATAACAAATATTTACTAAGTATTTTCGCCTTAGTTTAAAATAGTATATCCAAACTTGAGCTTAATATTTTATATAAAATTTTTATCTATTTTCCAGATAAATATAATTTTATGTATCCCATGATTGAATTATTTTAATATTAATGGTTAGTCATTCAGTTGAAGATAAGCTAATTCACATTTTGGGAAAATGTTTGATTTATTTTATTTATCATTCCATCAATTTTTACAATTATCTATGTCATTTTTAAATCTTCCTCAGTTTTTATTAATAAATAAGATGCGTTTGCTCTGGCTTGTGTGGTGACTGAAAACTGCTAGGAGGGATATCTTCTCTACTCTACGAGACGCTACGCAAACGGTAAGCTCTGCTAACGCCATACTAATTTATAATTATTGATAAAATTTTTATCACTAACAATGACTATTATCCTGACGATAAAAGAGTGGGAGCAACTATGGGCAGAAGCTGAAATGAATAGCCAGAAAAACCCAGAATCTAATGAATTTATTTATCAAGTGCCAAGACTTCTGGGCAAAGGATATATGCGAGATATTGAGGTGTATCCTCATCTTCGGCTGTCAATTGGTGACTGTGAATATCACGATAATGTATTGATGAAAGTTCCTGAATATAATCATCCTCTGCAATTTGATGTCGAGCTTTTAGGAGTTGACACAGACGATACACTGATCTCTGGTGCTGGCGTTCAACGCTCATGGACTGTAAAAAATCCAAAATCTCAACGAAGTGTGGGCGTTGGTATTCATATGCCACCTGAGCTATTGGGAACCTTTTTCCCGACAGCAGGTGGCGAAATTCCTTCCCAGTTCAGCTTACTGGCTAAAGGTAATGATTGGCAGACAATGCTACACCCCAAAAAGACTGCTGCCGTCCACTTTGTAGCACAGCAAATCATTAACTGTCCTTATCAAGGAATCGCCAAGCTGATGTATTTGCAGGTGAGAGTGCTGGAACTGATCAGGTTGCAGTTAACTCCAATGCTGGTAGATCAAGGTGGAGTGCAACCATCGCCACGACTGAAGGCAGAAACCATCGCCCGGATTCATCATGCCAAAGAAATTTTGCACTCGCGTATAGAGAATCCGCCGTCATTGCTGGAATTATCGCAGTTGGTGGGGGTGAGCGATCGCACTCTGCGACGTGGATTTCAGGAACTCTTTGGCACAACTGTATTTAGCTACATAACCAATCAGCGTATGGAGTGGGCAGAAGAACTATTGCGGCAAGGCGATCTTTCCGTTGCCTCTGTTGCCAACAAGGTCGGTTATTCTAACTTGGGACACTTTGCAGCTGCCTTCAGACGCAGGTTCGGCATTACGCCAGGAAAATGTTTATTGGGCAACAAGTCCGTTTCGGGATCTAAAGCCGTTTCTGAGTAGACTTGATTGCCAACTTTTGTGTATACTCACTTTCACTAAAAATCAAGAAATATTTGCAATAATTCAGATTTTTTACTGAAGTCATCCTCCGGTGTTGCTGGGGGATTACAAGGCGTGTGAATAAACAAAGTTTTGTGAGCAGGTGTGTAAGGAGTTGTTATGAAGCGTTGGCGGTTTTTTAATAGCGTATATCTGTGGCTGGCACTGATAACAGGATGTCTGAGTGCTGTAACTATTTCACCAGGATGGGCAGAGGTTAAACCAAGCAATGAAAAGTCAAAATCCGCGCTAACTTCAAAGATTCGTCATTTAATAGAGCATCCGATCGCCAGCGCTCAACAGCTTGTGCAATCGCCTGCACCGCCAAACACGCCCTCAGCAGAAATTGTGCAAGTGACGCAAGTGAAGGCAAATCCAACCGCCAAAGGTGTGGAAGTGATTCTACAAACTAGCAAAGGGGAACAATTACAAGTTACTAATCGCAGTGCTGGTAATAGTTTTATTGCTGATATTCCCAATGCCCAGCTGCGTTTACCCAATGGTGATGCATTCACATTCCGTTCGGAAAAACCACTTGCGGGAATTACTGAAATAACAGTCAATAACTTTGATGCCAATACTATCAGGGTGACGGTGATCGGCGAGGCAAGCTCACCAACAGTCGAGTTATTTGACAGTGATGAAGGTTTGATTTTTGGGTTGACAACTGCTGCATCTACTGCACAGCAGCCACCCCAAACACAACCAATGCCTCAAGCAGAGCAGCCAGCAAACCAAACCCAGCCACAGCAACCATCAACTGGTGATGAGCCGATTGAGTTGGTGGTGACAGGAGAACAAGACAGATACAGTGTACCAGATGCGACCACTGCGACCAAAACCGATACACCCTTGCGCGACATCCCGCAATCAATTCAAGTTGTACCCCAACAGGTACTCAAAGACCAACAAGTCACCCGCTTGAACGATGCTTTAAGAAATGTTCCCGGTGTGATTACATCAAATGGATCGTCTGTCAATAACGAAGATAGTGCATTTACCATTCGGGGCTTTGATAGTGGGACTACGCTCAGAAATGGTCTGGTAGATCCTCTGGGTACACAGTCACTAGAACTCTCCAATATAGAGCGAGTGGAAGTCCTCAAGGGTCCGGCTTCAGCTCTGTTTGGTAGCGGTACTCCCGGTGGCACAATCAATTTGATTACCAAGCAGCCCCTCCTCAATCCTTACTATGCAGTTGAAGCAACGGTTGGAAATTACAGCTATTATCGGGGCGCTGTGGATCTGTCTGGTCCATTAAACGATGACAAAACAGCGCTGTATCGACTGAATCTGTCCTACAAAGATACAAGCAGTTTTATCGATTTTACTCATACTCAAAATCTATTCATTGCCCCAGTTTTGAGTTTTGCAATTGGTGAGCGAACAAAGCTAACTCTAGAAGGAGAGTATACAGATGCAGACACCAACCGATTGTCGCAACCAGCCGCTGGCACTATACTACCCAACCCAAATGGTAAAATAGCACGCAACCTGAACATTAGTGGACCTAACAGGAGTGACAATTTTGTTCATATGGATATTGGTAAAATTGGATACACCTTAGAACACAAATTCAGTGACAACTGGTCATTAAAAAACGCTTTTCGGGCAGTATTTTATCATTTCGATATCAATTTCTATGCTGGTACTAGTCTCGACCCTGATCAGCGAACATTAAATCGAGTATTTATTGATTCACCGATTGATTACCAGACTTACAATCTGGCAACAGACATTATTGGCAAATTCTCTACTGGCTCCATCCAGCATCAGTTAGTGTTTGGATTTGACCTAAGTAGAATTGATTCTGAATATTCAGTTATTCGTAATAATGCAGCACCCATTGACTTGTTTAACCCAGTGTATAACCAATCCCTTGGTGAAAGTTTGAGTCCTCTAAGTGCTTCCTCTCTAACAGATGCACTGGGTATTTATGTCCAAGATCAGATCGCGCTGAGTGAGAATCTGAAGTTGCTGTTGGGTGTACGGTTTGATGCCTTTAAACAGACGAATGGAGATTTGGTAGCAAACACCGAAAGCAGCCAGTCAGGAGATGCGTTTAGTCCTCGTTTCGGTATTGTCTACCAACCCATAGAGCCCATTTCACTCTATGCCAGCTACACTCGCTCGTTTACCCCAGCGATAGGAAGTAGCTTTGATGGCAGCCTTTTTGAACCAGAGCGTGGCACACAGTATGAAGTCGGGGTCAAAGCAGATTTGAATGACAGAATTTCTACAACACTTGCATTTTATAATCTGACTCGCTCCAATGTCGTGACTGCTGACCCAGACCCAAATCATCCAAATTTTTTGATTCAAACCGGTGAGCAGCACAGCAGGGGTATCGAATTCAACATTGGGGGTGAAATCTTACCCGGTTGGAATGTGATTGCAGGTTATGCTTACACGGATGCCACAATCACCAAAGACAATACTTATACACCCGGTAATCTCCTCAACAATGTGCCCAAAAATAGTTTCAATTTGTGGACGAAGTATGAAATTCAATCTGGTAGTCTCAAAGGACTCGGCGTTGGTTTGGGATTCTTCTATATAGGCTCACGCCAGGCAGATTTAGACAATTCCTTTGAATTGCCGAGCTATTTCCGTACTGATGCTGCCATTTTCTATAAACAAGGACAGCTTGGCGCACAGCTTAATTTCAGAAATCTGTTTGATGTGGATTATTTTGAGTCTGCTTCTAATCTTTTGACTGTTAATCGTGGCGAGCCGTTCACCGTGCAGGGCACGATTTCGTGGGAGTTATGACCTTCTCTGTTTTAATGATTTTGTAGCCACTCTTAGCAAGTGGCTACTTTTTCGATTTGACTATCCCGCTTTCAACCCCAAACAAATCTTTGTAAACTTCAGGATCTCGAAAAAGCTCCATAATCAAACTTCGAGTAAAAGCACAGTAAATCATATTCCCTCGCGCCTCATACAAACCAAAAGCTTTAAATAAATCTTTTTTAGCGCTCTCAATATTGCCCAGATGGAATCTGACTGTCCCGGGAGCATCCCAGTTTTTATTATTCCAAGAAATAAAAATTAAAAGTGAGATGGTAGAGGTGTAATCCCGCATTTCTCACAAACAATAAAAAATCAATTCACATCACTCGAAATAAGACATTTTTTTGATACATCATCAATTGAAAATTAAGTGGGCAAATATAAGTAAGTACAAAATAGTAGCTATGAAAATAAAAAATCACTATATTTTTATTGACACTGAAATCAAAACACTCTGTTCATAAAATTAAGCATCCAAAACAAGACTTGATTAAACCAAGTCCCAAGTATTATTAATTAGAGATAAATAAAATGCACTTCAATTTTAGATTAAGCGGTATTAGGCAGCATTTTTAAGCATCTATAAGCAGTAGCAAATATATGTTTATACGGGCAAGAGCTAGTAATCGCAATTAAAATCCGTCGTGTGTTTACAGTAATCAGCGCTCCTAACTTTAATAATTTGATACGAATAGTTTCCACTTGAGCGTTTTGTAATTCCGTCTTTGCCAAACATTGTAACCGCAATGCATTCATCAAAATGTAAGCAAGAGAAGAGAACCACAAACGTAATTGATTTCCAGTGAATGTATGCGTACTGGTTCTATCACTAAAAAGTTCCAGTTGTTGTTCCTTAAAGCGATTTTCCATCTCTCCTCGCTTACAGTATTTTTGCGTGTAGAGTTGAGCAGGAGGTACTTTTTTGGTAGTCAGTGAAGTAACAACAAAACGAATATTAGTCCCCGTCAGCTGACGGGGCGACAACATAGCCTCAAAACCTTGCAAAATAAAGTGTGTAGCAATTTATGGTAAAAAAAGATAGGTCTAGTTTTGTCAATAAGACCTATCTGTTGATAATGTTACCTTTATTCTACCAAACACACTTAAAAAGTCAATTTAGTCTTGCGGAATACCTGTTGTTAAAAATTTTAATCAACATTCTGCAATTAAGGAAAAAAGTAAGTTTAGAAACATTGGCTACGGCTTTACCTATTCCAATTAGATTTGAAAGCAGAAGAAAAAAAATACAGAGATTTTTATCATTACCAAACCTCAAAATTGAAGAAATTTGGTTCCCGATTGTTACGACATGGTTAGAAGCAAACTTTACTTCCGAAAAAATAATTTATGTGGTAATTGATCGTACAAATTGGGCTTGTGTCAATTTATTCATGGTTAGTGTTGTTTGGGATAAAAGGGCATTTCCGGTTTATTTTGAATTACTACCAAAGTTGGGATGTTCCCAGATAGATGAGCAAAAATTGATTCTATCTAAAGTATTACCACTTTTTAATAACTATAAAATTTGCGTATTGGCAGACAGAGAATTTTGCTCAGTCAAGTTGGCAAACTGGTTGAGAGAGATGGATGTATACTTTTGCTTACGTCTCAAAAAGAATCATTTTATTGAGCAACAAACAGGCGTTTGGTTAGAACTGAAAAATTTAGGATTATCACCTGGTATTTCTTTATTTTTACAAGGTGTTAAAGTCACTACAACTCAGGGGTTTACCAACTTTAATGTGGCGTGCAAATGGAAGCGTAAAATCTTGGGAGCAGCGCCAGAAGAAGGATGGTTTATCTTAACAAATTTGAAGACTCTAGAACTAGCGATCGCATCATATAAAAGACGATTTGATATTGAAGAGATGTTTCGAGATTTCAAGAAAGGTGGTTATAATATGGAGGAGACAAATGTATCTGGGGAACGTCTAATATCCTTAGTTTTATTGATAGCGATCGCTTACACTTCTGCCACAATTGCTGGGCAGCAAATTAAACGTATTGGAGTACAGAAATATATCGGACGCGTCAAAGAATATGGGCGTATTGAAAGACGACATAGCAGTTTTTATATTGGATTATATGGCTATACGTGGGTCAATTTTATGGAAAGCTGTCATGAACTAGTAGATAAATTATTGAGATTAACTCCTAATAAGCGAAAGTATTATCAACAAGGGCAGAGGGCTATGAGGCTTATTTTATCAGCTTCCTAACTGTTTTTGTCGCCCCTTCAGCATCGGATCATGACGTAATTCTTCATGGTCATTTAAGTCTTCGTATCCCATGACCAACCCATAGATTCGTTGTCTAATTAAGTTTTCTATTGAATGGTCAATACGAGAAAGGCTGGCGGTAATCTTGGAAACATTGTGCAAACTGTGATGTGATTTGCAGTTTTCTGTCTATTTCAGCAATTAAGCAAAATCGGTGCATCGGATGTTACCTGTCCACCGTTGAAATTAACTACGACTGGGAGGGACTTTGGCTGTTCAAATCTGAACTGTTTTGGAAGCGATCACCTCGGAGTTCGTCAACCCATCTTTTTGTCTGACTCTCTGGGAATCGAATGAGGTTAATCGAACAAGTCATCGGCGATGAGGTTATTGAGGCGACGTATGAGTGGCTGTGCGATCGCACTCTTGCTTTCAATTTGAACTAAAAAGCGATCGCACCCCTCCATCTCCATCTCAACTAAAAAGCGATCGCCTACCCCAATCAAGAAAAGCGATCGCTGGGGTATCAGTTCGCACACCAAGGATTGGGGGTGGCGCGGGTGACAGTGGAACAGTTTGCTGAGTCCTTCGTTTTTTGTTTTTCGACTGCTTATGAGGAGGTTGTTATATCTTCTTCATTTCAACTTTATATCCTCCATTCGTTTGTTCTCGAAGGTTGGCACTTTGTTCACTCCCCTCCCCTCTGCGTTTATGCCCACTCCATTATCTGCCATCCAGTTGTTCATTTCCTCCGTATACACTATGTCTCGTAAATCTATCATAGTGAACGGTTTATATAACACTCCTATGACATTCGTCACCTGGTCTACATAGTCCTTACCCAGTAATTCTCCTAGGTTTTGACTCGTCGTTTTTTTTGTGATTTTTGTCGAGGAATATAAGATGAACTTGCTATCCTTATATTCCTGGAAGAATTCCTTTAAGAATGTAACTTCTTGCTTGCCACTGTATCCGAGATTCGCTTCTAAAAAGATGAGAGTCGGTTCTTTGTCTTTTATTTTAGACTTGGTGAATGTTATTGGGTCTTTGTTTGGACTAACCTTATAATCCTCAACTTCTACCGTTCCCATCGATTTTTGCTCTATTGCATGAGAGAAGGTGTCTGTGATATTTTTTACCATTATGCTGTGCGTAAAATCGTCACTATGTGAAATTATTTTGATTGCGATCATTACTTCCCTCTTCCTTTTTTTTCTTGGTTTGCTGTTTTAGCTGGCATTTTGGACGCTGAATAACGCGGTCTTCGAGATTCCTCGCAGTAATGTACCTACCATCATCGCTGGCTGTCTCATTTGTCAGATTTCCTTGCTTCTCGGCGCTTGCAAGTAAGACGATTCCTAAAGCCACTTACTGAATTTTTCAAGTAGAGGCTTTTTTTCTAACTTGATGCCCCCTATGAGATGAGCGCGATCAGCAAAAAAGAGGTGATCGCACCCTCTCTTCCCCAAATTCCACCAGCCGCGATCGCACTTTTCCTTTCAACTTGAACTAAAAAGCGATCAAACTCGCTATTAAACTACTATTTCCCAAACTTTATAACCAAAAACTCATCCCCTTGCGCTCTTTCTGCATCAGTCCAGGCAGGAACTTCAAAACCTTGTAAGATTGCATCGCCTTTCATCTTTGCTAAAGCCTTACTCCAAGAAGTATTAACCATCACAGCAAATTTGGCACGAGCAGCTACAAATAAATTAGCTAGCTCTGGCCCTGATGGAACGGCAAATATTGTATTTTGTAAATAGCTAGTGTCAGCGTTAGGCAGGATCTTTTTCAAATCAAAGAAATTCTTTAGGATTGCAGGGACGAAAGCAATTACCGGAAACTCTAACTCTGGCTCGAACGGACGGCCTGCTTCATCGCTGTGATGAATCATGTTTCTGCCCTTATACTTATCATACTGTTGCATTTTCGAGTTCAAGCCTTCTATTAAAACTCTCAAACGCACGGTAATATTACCCAAATTCTTATTTTCATTTTTTAACAGATGTTTATCATTGTTGGTAATGCCAATTTTTACGTACCGTAAATCCCAGCCGTTTTTATCGTAAAAGTTGCATTTATCCTGCAAAGATGCTTTTTCACTATCTGTAAGTTTATCTGCATCCACAGGCAGAACAGCAAATAAATCGTAATCCCCTGTCAATGCTCTTTGATATTCTTCTAAGTCTTTTTCTCCTCGATGACTTTCAACTTGAGTTGGATTCGTCATGGCTAACACTGGGATTAAATCTTGTTCTGTCGATTTAATCTTTTTGTATTGGTTGTTGCTATCCCAAACTACACCTTCTGCACCTGGAGCATAATAGACAGCCCACATCAACGGCGAATTGCCAGATTTTAATTTAACTTGTTCCCTTTTCAAACGAAACTGCAAAGCAAAATTCTTTTCGGTCTTTTCTTCTAGATATTTGACAATTCCATAGCAGTCAAAGTAAAATCCTGGTGTTTTGTTAACCAAATTTTCAAATTTGGTATCAATTGCATTAAAGTACAGTTTTCCCCGGTCAAGCAAATATTTTAGCCGCAAATCAGAAATCAAAACTTTTGTTTTAGCAGCCCCTTCTTTAAAAGCTTTAACAATTTCATCTTTTTCCTTGTCTTCTGCTAAAGGCCCAAGTTTAGTCAAACGCGGATCGGCTAGAACAAAACCAGCCGTGGGCCCCCAATTGCAAGATTTTGCTTTGACTTTAAATCCTTTGCTTGCGTAACCTTCGTCAATCAAACCCGTACAATCAAGATTGACCGATCGCGACATAATAATACAAGTAAATGCGTCAGCGATTTCTTGAAAAGCGCGAGCGTGTTCTTTGGTCATTCCTGCTGCCTGAATTGCAGCATCTCCAGTAATTAATACCACTGATTTTCCTCTCAGCACTAATGATGAAAATTTGCTGTTGTACTTAAGACGATTACCAGAGATAAATTCTGATTTTTTGATTTGGAAGCTGCCTTTTATGAATTCAAAGTACTGAAATAGTGTAATTCCACTCATGACAGATGAATCATTTTTCAAGACAAGAGAGCGGAACGATCGCACAAATTCTCCCGCAACTTTCCTCACCTGATGCTGTTGCTTCCTCAGCACCGCCAGACAGAAATTCCCCCAATGTCCAGTTTTTTCATCAAATTGTGCATTAGCCAAAATCGGTGCTAGCAGCAATTCACACAGCGTCGCCTCAATACACCGACACCCATTACCCCTTACCTCTAACTTCTCCTTACAAGTCGCCGCAACCATCACCGACTCAGACTGTTGCACATCAAGCACTTCCTCACCCCCAACACTCCCCACTTCCTCTACTGCTTCAGATAATGTCGCTGTCTTGCCTGCGATCGCTTCAACTGCCGCATTCCCCTCGGACATTTCTCCAATTGCCGACTCCGTTGCCGTCGGTGGAACCGATAACTCCATATCCGTCCCATCCTCCTCGATAAAATATCCCCTCAACTCCTCACGCAGAATAGCCCGTGCCTGCGAAATGCGTTTGCAGACATTCTGGTAGGATATATCTTGCTGTTGGGCAATCTCTGGATAAGATAGTTCTTGATAAAAGTGCAGGATAAACGTCTCGCGCAGCCTTGTCGATAAATTAGCGATCGCACCATGAATAACAATCTTTTTCTCACCTATCTCCAAAGCGCTTAGGGGTGTATCGTCAAAGGAAACCAGCCCTTGTTCTTCTGGAATCGTATCTATATCCTCAACTCTATTGGCGCCCCGACTGCGTTCTCGATGAATATCCACGCAGAGATTATGAGCCAGCGTTGTCAGCCAAGCTTTAAAATTAGTAATTTCCCCCCCATACTTTTGCAGCTTTTCCCAAGCTTTCAGCATTGCCCGACTGAGCGCATCTTCAGCATCCGTTGGGTTTCCACCCATCCACTTGACGCAGCAACGATAAAGATAATCTTGATATTGTTGCCATTGCTGCCAAAAAATTGACCGTATATTTAAGGCGAGAGTGCTCTGTTTTAAAATGATAGATGTTTGAGAATCTAATTTCATGCTTATTAGTGTCCGGCACAAAACTTTGCTTAAAAGCAGCCTGTGTTTGATAACAGGCTCGCTTTAGCTCTTAGAGGATGTTTGAAAAGTATGATTATTAACATCAATTTCTCTCAAACCTAACCCCCCAAAAATCGAATGGCACGCTTGTTAAGTGCAAACCCCAGATATAAGTACTGGATGAAAGGGTGTAGGGTTGCAGGTATTGGGGTGTGGGGAATTAAGAAAATGTTGAACTCTTGACGCAACTAAAATTTAATTGTCTTAAACACACTCAGCCTACCCCCAACACCCAAATCGACGAGCTTTCACGTTTTCTTCGTGCCATAACTTTTTTCCCTTCGAGATGGATAAATTCGCAGGCGATCGCGTTCCACCAACAGGATATCCATCAATCCATCCCCAGCCACATCAACCATTTGGTTATCTGAGTTGTGAAAGTCTCAAGCTACGCGAACACGAAACAATGTTTTAGCAAATCCTAAATAGCAATTTAAGGGATTACTGATTAATGAGATAAGTAGATTGGCAGAAAAATTTGTCATTGGGATAAGGCAGGAGGGAAAAAGGTTTTAGCCCAGTTTCTCTTTCTTTATACAGTTTGGTTTTATTATGCCAATTTACTTAGTTTTTGCTATTTATTAGCCTCATTTTTGATTGATAAATCATTTATAACCTGAGATAAATGCTTGTCAAGAGTTTTTTTAACGTTTTGATACCATTTTTAGATGAAGACGCATAGAAATAACTCATCGCTTGCGGTACATCCCCTCTTGAGGAGAGTTTGGGAGGGGTATAAATTAAATAATGTGCAGCTTTTTAGCAGCATGAAGCTCTAGGTTTGCTCTGGTCGTAACACCACCTGCACAATCCAACGACAAAAGCTTACGATCAAATGGCACTAAGAAAAGCCGAAACACTTATGGGTTAAGCGGTTTGCAATTGCTTGCGTAATTCATGCAGGGAACTGTGCTAACAGGTCTTTGCCGTCAATAATGGTACTAGTGAAGGTGAAACTACGATTAGCTTGGTAGCGTGGGTCTGACTTAACGATAACCATGAACTCACGATGTCCCTGTTTTGTCCTACCTACTTGACAGCCAGCGCTCCATCTTCCTACGTCGGACTTAGGGTTATCACCTCCCCAATGTTGATTAATGCCAAAAGAACCTGAGTCTATAGAGTCGCCTTTATCGCGGGTGCCTGAACGATCTGCATCGCGATGGACAGTGACCGAACCACCAGTTTGTACAAGAGCTTCATGAGGGCAAGACTGTCCGTGACTTCCTATCTGCCATGCGGTGTATTGCCCAAAGGCAATAATTGCCGCACCTTTGGCGTTCAAGGGATTGTACGTATAGTACTTACCAGGGTTTGTTGTGGCTTCCCAACAGCCAATCATTTTAGGCTTGCCGTCTTTAAACTCAATCACGATGCGGAGGTCGTTCCAGACATTGAGGGCGTTGTCATTGAGCGTTCCGTCCGGATTCATGCCTTCGATATAGATAATATTCTTGTATCCAGGTTCTTTGTTAATTTTGTAACCCTTCTTTTGGCAATAGGCAACGATTTTCTCTTCTAGAGTTTTAGGCTTCGTCGGGACTGTTGCGATTTTGCAGCCGTCAATCTGGATATGTCCACCATAGATAAACCAAATGTGCCGATTCAGGACTGGAGCCTTGAGCATAATTCGGAGATGGTGAGCGTCTGCGATCGCCACCTCGGTAATTTCTAACTGTCTCCCTGCTTTGACAGTAGTTTTTTCTGATGCTTCGAGCTTATTGGAGGGCAATGAGCAGCTTTTAAACACCGAGTCAGAAGTCACTTTGAGATTAAACAGCCCCTGCTCGGTCTGGTCATCTTTGAGTCCTATCGCTTGCAGAAAGTACAAAATTGCCGCACAACCAGCAGCCGAATCAATAGTTTTGGTGTGATTAGTCCCAGCCCAAACAAACGGCGTAATTCCCTGGCTATCTTTGCCCTGGAAGTCGTTGCAGGCATCGAAGGCAAATAAGCGAGCTGAGAGCTTTGCTGGTATCTGTTCGCCCTGAATCTTACTCAGCTTGTGCGTGATTTGATCGAATAATTGCGTAGAACTCTGAAAATCCGTTTTAGCGTGTAAGATTCCTGCCCAATACCAAGGTAAGTTGGGATAGTACCACTCGATTTTTTCGTAAAAGCCGCGATCGTAATACAGCTTCTCAGCAATTTTTTCTAACTCTGGCAAGAGATTTGATTGCACCTTACAGCCTTGCCATAGTTCTGTATATTTTTCTTCAAGAAATACAATATTAGCCATTTTGTGATATTTTCTTGTAACTGTTCATAGATAAGTAAGGAACGGCAAAATTTTGTTATGTTAAAAACGGCTTAGAGCTTTACTTTTCAATAATTGCCAAAAGCTTAAACACGCAACATTTGTATCCGCTTTAAAAAAGTCCAACTATGAGTCATTTGAAGTATAGCTTGCTGTGTTTAAGTTCCAATTTGGATTCATTAGCTGTTGATTACTTATGTCTTCATGCTGGGTTTCTTGATATCTAATGTTTTGGTTTTTAACCTGTTCTATGCGTTGGCAGAGGCTATAGATGATTATAGGGTCACGGATTATTTCAGTCAGGATGCGGGCTTCATTACAGTCTCTGGCATCGCTTCTTAAGTCACGCAACACCAGATCGATTAGCTCAGGACTCATTTCTATTTCTAAAGAAATGCTAACCGTAACATCTTGCCCCATTTTGTCTACGTCAATCGAATACTTTTTACTGTTACGAATCATAATTGTGTCCTGCGGTGAGTATGTTTATTTTTTGTATTCTGAAGCAGATTGATTGGGGGTTTTTACTGTTTACGCTAACTTAATTCCTCAAACTTTCAATGTTAAATCATTAGGGATAGGATTTGAGGAATAGTTCAGCTTCAGCTTCTCTTCGTTTCCTAAGTCCTTGCTCAACATTTGTTCCAGGATTGCGATACTTGATGAAAGTTTCGCGGATATTAGCCCAATCACCATTCTTTAAGACTCTAGTCATTGACTCAAAATTAGGGGTACCGTAAAATTTACTTCCCAAGTTGTAGCCAAAGCTGAGTAAGGCACCTTGTTGGTGAGGGTTAAGTTCGCTCCAGCAAGGTATTTTCATTAAATCGGGTAAGTAACTTGTTTCCAACTGATAAATCAACAGATCATGACATTCTTGTTCAGAAATACTCTCTCCAAGGCACCACGGACTACCGTCACGTTTCCTCGTCGAACCGTAGCCGATTGTGATTGGTTTCCCTCCGCTTAAAGGATCGGGGTATGCTTTGAGATAACGACCTTCATAATATTTAATTAACTCAACTCCACACATAGGTAGACTTGTGGAGACTTGTTTAGTTTCGGTAAGCTGGTTTGCTGCTATACCGTTCCTGATTATAGGATTGCTCTTAATTTTAGCTAGAATCTCGCTAGCACTGAGATACTGTACTGAATCAGCGTTTAAGCTAGTGCTGTCACGATCTTCTTCGTCTTCTTGCCATGAATTGCTAATAGGACTTAAGTCAGATTGCTTATCTGAGTCTACTTGGGCTGCCTGAAGTGCTAGTTTATCGTCATCACTCTCTTTTTCCAACTGCTGCCTTTCGGCTTGGACACGCTGCTTCTCAACTTCTAGTTCCTTAAGTTGGGTCTCATACTGTGCCCGTAACTGTAACTGCTCATTGAGCTTTTCTAGGGCAAGTTCAGCATTCTTTGTGACTGTTTCTTGTGTCTGCTTATTGCTTCCCTCTTGTCGTTCTGTTAACTGGGAAATAAAGCCCTGTAAATCTTGCTGAATATACTGTTCGACGCGTTCAGCAAAAATGGTGTAGGCATCAGAATGGGTATTAAATTGACGATAAGGGCCAGCCATTTGGAAAAACTGCCACCCCTCAATTTTCAAGCCTTCGGCAGTATTACGATAGCTGCGGTATTTCTCACCATGACCAAAAAACTCTTCAACCGCAGCAGAAACGGCTACTACCTGACTTAAACCGAAAGCTGACCAGCCAACAACTTCTTGCCACTTCTGGTTCCCCTTCTGAAAACCAATTAGTGCCGGGACAATTACCCCGCCAATGATAGTAATCATTCTAAGGTTGTGATGAGCATTGCGTTCTTTGGTGGCTCGTCCCTCCAGCCACATGAGTTGGTCGAGCCAGCGATTTTTTAGAAAGTCTTTTCGTAAGTCTGACAAGTCGAGTCGGTCAATCAGTCCAGAGAAAGTCTGTTTAATATATTGACTATAGTTTTCTTTCTTAGCCATAATTTTAAATTTCTCAAAAGCTTCTAGCTATACTTACATAAAAATATTGCTTACTCATCAGTAGTTTCCACACTTGGCACTCTTGCTTTAAAAATTCTTGATATGCATCTTTTTTGCCATTGTTGACTCCTCAAGATAGATTAAGTAGAAAGTAAATGTGTAATTGTGTGAGTTAACTTTTCCCAACCCGCTTCTAAATCAATGGTTTGCAACTTACCGGAAGCAGCTAATTTTTCAGCACGTTCATCTGTAGGTTCTCCATTTAATGCACAGACAAGTTTATCGGCTGTTCTACCACTACCTGCTATTACCATCACCAAACGTCCGGCGATGACGCTGTTAAAAGCGTCAAGAAAGGTAATTTCTCCACCATTTATCAGCACTGTTATTGAAGATGCGCCGCCAGCTAGCATGGTTGCTACTTGTACTATCCAAGGAGATTCATCACCCCAATTATTGCCAGGGACTAGGATAAAATGAGTATGATGTGGTTCTAAAGGTACAGCATCATCAGTAGATTCAGTCTGATTGGGTAGAATGACTTTTCCTGTAGGCGCTACTCCAATCAGCGGAAATTGAGCATTGATTTGATGACGAGCATTACCTATCAATTGCATTACTCCTGCATCTGTACCACCATCGACAATATATGCTCCTAAACGTTGCGCTATTGGGGCTAATACTTCCACAAACAAGCTTTGAATACGCACAAAGTCCGCTTCGCTGATCTGACTTGCACCACCAACGATGACTAAAATCGGACGGTAACCAACCAGCCCCATTTGCTCAAGGGCATCAGACAATTCTCCTGCTTCGGATACTGTAGCGGCTTTTGCTGTCTGCCCTTCATTGAAACTCAAGCTGAAAAATTTTTCCATGACATTAAATTAATTCGTATATTGTCGATTGAACGCTCTTACTTTTTACTTTTTCATCTTGAGTTCATAAATAGGGGAGTTAGCAAATTCCTTCAGCTGAAAAAGTGATAATAGATCAGTCCATTCTTGCTGATAAACAACACGGTTTTGGGCTAATTGACCAACAGTTTCATACCAAATATTATGTTCTGCATAAGGAATGTACTGCTGTTGATTTCTTGATTGTTGTATATTTTTTACTATCTCAGAACTAGCTTCAACTCGTTCAATCCAGCCATTAACGCTGATATTTGTATTACGTCCTTGAGGGTTAACACAACTAATATTGAAGTACCAATAGTATTTTTTGCCTACTAATAATGCTTTTTCGGTAGCGGGTAAACTAATACTGACGATGCCTTTTTTTTCTGGTAAAGATAACAGCAATGGCTTTGTCAAAACAGACTGTCTCTGTTCATCCAATAATCTAAATTTGGCTGGAGGTGACTGGGAATCACCACCAAAAGGTAAATAAAACCAGAATTGGGGGTACTCTTGAGTAGTCAAACCTCCATTGTTCTGAGGAACTAAAGCAAGCAGGTTGTCCGTACCTACTTGAGAGCATTGCGATCGCGTTGCTCCTCCTCGTGAACGTCCAGAAGCATTTCCCTCGCCTCTAGAACTATTAAACATCTGTCCAATACGCTCAAAGACATTCTGTGCTTGAGCTTTGTCAATCAAAATAGGGGACAAAAAATTCACATAAACAGCAGTTGTCACAGAGCAGATCAAAACAGTTGACTGTCGAATTGATAATTGGGGACGGAGCATTTTGTAATTACCTCTTAGTTTGTTAATTTGTTGATTTAACTTTTACGGAGCTTGTCAGTCAAGTATAATACTGTTGCTCCAGTTACTATTAATGCCAAAACTGCTGGAATAAAGGGTATCCAACCGCTTTGACTCACCAAAATTACAGAACATATAATGTATAAAGTTCCAGTAGAACCTACTACAGCTATACCTATATAAAGATTCCGGTTAAATCGCCAACACATAAGACCACTTACCAAAGCCCAACTAAACATCCAGATTGTTTCATAACCAAAAGGCCACCACCAGATGAGCGAGCGATTATTTAAGGTCGCACTTAGGATCTGACTGATCATTTGCCCATGCAACGTTACTCCAGCAACGTCACCATAGGGTGTACTCCAGTAATCAGCTTGTCTGTTTTGCCTGTCAGTAAAGCCAATCAGCACAATTCGATTTTTAATTTGTTCAGCAGAAACTTTATTGTCCAAAACTTCCAAAATATTGACTCTAGGCGCGAAATTATTAGGATCGCCGCCAAAGGTACGATATTTGAGCAGTGTTTGATAACCTTGAAGCTGATTATCCATGTTTTGGTAGCCACCTCCCAGTCCCAGTAGTTGGGGAATCACGGTTTTACCAAACTGCATAGGCTGGTCATATTGTTTGCTCTGGAGGTTTAGAGGAGAGGTGAAAGACTGATCTTGGGCTTGGAGGTAGCGACGAGCAATTACTAGACTCAAAGCTTCCCTTGTCTGGCAATATTTAAGGTCTGGCTTTTGCATCAAGTATTGTCGGCGCACATAGCGACCACCTTTAGCATCATCATCAACCAAGTCACTAAAACCAACTTGCTCTAGTGGGACTTCTGGTGCGTGTTTAAAGCCAAGAATTTTTTCACCCCGATTATTTTCATAACTGTTTTTACAGACCGAAATGAAGTTTTTCGTTTGCTGCAAACGTTGTTTTAGGCTACCCTCAGCGGGAAAATCACGTATAAAATCTAACCCAATCATACTAGGTTGATGTTGGGAAAGATTTTTGAGTAAATCGTCTAGAGCCGCATCAGGAATAGAACCTCTACCACCCGGATATCTTCCACTTTCATTCAACTTTTCCAGACTTTGGGGATCAACATCGACCATTAAAAATCGTTCGTCCTTTGGTTCATCCGGGTGTAAGGACATCATCTGGTCATAAGCTGCTAGTTCTAAAGGCTGGATGAGTCCGAGAAACCTAGCAATAAATATGAGCGTTGTCACAGCCAAACTAGTCAGCAGCACAGTGCGGGGCTTGATTTTGCGATAGGGAAGAGCGCGACTGGCGGCAAGATATTCTAATTGTAAATTGGTGGGGGCTGGTTGTTTGTCAACAGACTGCTTCAACCAGTCTTCAGAAGCGACTAAATCTTTACCCCGCAGCAAAAAACTATCGTCACCTTTAGCATCTTTCCATTCTTTGGCCTTGAGGAAAAGCCGAGTGTGCGATCGCACGTAGTCTGGATCTGCATCTAATGTTCTCGTTAATTCTCCAAATTTGGTCAAAAAGTCTGCACTATGCTGGCAAAAATCAATCCACTGCACCTTTGCCAATTCTGGAAAAAGCTCCCCAGTATTAATTTCCCGATACAAAACAGTAACAATTCGCTTATACAAACTCATCGCATACTCTACCTCAGTCTTGCATTGGGCTGAATTGATAGAGTCTGGTGAAATAATAAATAGGAAGTTGTTGGCGCTTTCTATCCCTTTATAAATCTCTTGCTCAAAGTCAGTACCAGAGGCAATACTTTCTTGGTCAAACCAAGTAGTCTTGTTTTGAATTTGTAATGTATCGTTGAGCTTGCGGGCGAAATCAGAATCAGCCAGAGAGTAGGAAATAAATACATCTAGTGCTATCAGAGGCGGTTGTTTGAGGCTTTCGCTGATGAACTCTACTTGCAAAGGTATAGGCAAATGTTGTGTTTTTTGTTGAGCTATTTTTAACCAAGCTTCCGCCTGTCGAAGATTATAACCCCGCAACAGAATACTAGAATTGCGTTTTTGTCGTTCCCACTTCAGAGCTTGGACTAATAAGATTTTATGCTGCTCGTAGTAAGCCGTATCTTGAGTCAGAACGTTAATTAGCTTGTCAATATTGGCTTCTTGCTGTTGTGGCTCTGTCAAATCGATGAACTGTAAAGTGCGTAGTTCAATGGGAATCTGCTCTATGTCTACTTGTTCAATTAACACAGGGATAATTCGTTTTTTAAAAGAGAAAGCATGAGACAGTTCCATTTGGCAATATTCTGATTGCAAAGAAGCTGGTGACATCAGAAACACCAAATTGTCTGCTTCTTCAATACCTCGATAAATTGACTCAACAAAATCCGTGCCAGACTGAATATCTGTTTTGTTTATCCAAACTGTGAAGCTTTCACGCATCAAGATTTTGGCAATTTTTTCCATAAATGCCCTCTCTTTTTCTGAGTAAGAGAGGAACACTTGAGCCATCAGGTTGTTAGCATTTTTTTTACTCTGACATATAAAAGCACAGTGTAAATCTGTTGGTTCACATGGTGGTTGCTCATCTTTAAAGCGAATTTTTAACCAGTTTTCAGCCTGTATCCGCTCGTTACCGATTAACAGGTATTGTGAGTTTTGTTGCTGTCGCTCCCACTCCAAGGCTTTGGCTAATAAGTAGGTGTGTTGATGCACATAATCTTGATGACGGGAAAATAGCTCTAGCAGTCCTGCAAAGGATTTCTCAAAGTCATCTATACCTTCACGGAAGTATACCCAGTTAATCTTGCCAATAGCTGGGTGCATATTAGGAAAACTAGAGTGCAATCCCTTGGCTTTATATTGTTCCCATTCACTAGCGTCCCGTCCAGGATTGCGTTTTTGCCAAGTTTCCTGGGTAATTTGTTCTATGTGCAGCAAGGGAATAATACGTTTATTACGGCGGAGTGCTAACTCTATTTCTTTACCGCAATAGGGGGAGTTAATTGAGTGGGGTGCAATGATAAACAGAAAATTGTTAGCTTTCTCAATTCCATCATCTATTTGATTTTGAAAGTCAACACCTAAAGGGATATCATTTTGGTCGAACCAAATGTCTAACTCTACTTCTAGAAGTCGCTGATGCAGCTTAGTTGCAAAGGTTTTGCTATCCGCTCTTCCATAAGAAATAAAGGTATTTTTAAAGTTATTCATCTTAAATATTAATACTTGTTTTTATTAATTGTTTGAGATCACGTTCAAAATCAAAACCACTGACTTTAGCCGATGGCGATCGCCTGTATAACTGCTATCTGATACACTGTAAATAAAAATTTGTCGGTAAAATGTAGTGATAATACGTAAAAAAAAGTCGAGTTTATAAATTTAATACACAATTTCTGGAGATTGATATCAAAGCCAACTACCAACTAAAACATAGGGGGCCCAATAACGAGGGTGGTCATATTTGGGGTTTTTGAGTAGAGATTGCTGTGCTAAACGCAGGGCTTCGGCTCTGCTGATATTGGGTTGTCCTAAATGCTGGTAAAATGCTTTAATGAAGGGAACGCTGGCTTCATCGTCTAGATCCCACAAACTGGCGATCGCACTACTAGCCCCAGCTTGGACAATAGTTCCAGCAATACCCATCACTTCTTGGTCGTTACCTGTAGCTGTTTGGCAAGCGCTGAGAACGAGTAAGTCTATTTTCTGCTTGCGATTTTGTTTTTGGTTACTAAACAATTGATCAAAGTCATCTATCTTCAACTTTCCATCTGCTGTCACCACAAAAGTGTTTTCTCGATTTTCACCAAATAGACCGTGGGTGGCTAAATGTACTACTTCAAAATTAGAAGTATTCAGCTTTTTATTAAAGTTTTTTGTGGTAAATTCTTGGTCAGCAATCCAATTCACTGCTAATCCTGTCTTCTTGATTTCCTTGACTTCGACTGAAACATTTGCTAATCGAGAAAAGCCGGAAATTTCTTGATTCTTCGGTGGTTCAGTCAAGCTAGCTGCTAAAATTTTCATAGTCTCTCTGTGTAAAGGCTTTGGTTCACGTACTTGTAAGCCCAAAGCTAAGGAGACAGAATATTTTTCTACTAGATACTGCTGCCCATCATAGAGACTAGCCATAGGAATTTTTCTTAAAGGGCCATCCAAGACAAAAATCAAATTCTTGATTGTGCTCGCCTTTAGCTCTTTTTCTATTGGTTGAATCAACCAGTTATAGACTTTTAGACCATCCTGTTGTACTTGTTCATAACTCCCCTCTTCTTGCAGATTTTCATATAGTCGGCTGACAACTTCCCCTATTTTCTGTTCCGGTAGGGTAGCATAATGACTAAGTTTTTGATTAGGTCGCTTAAGGATAACTTCTAAACGGTCATTCAAAATAATTGCATAGATAACAGCCGATGTTTGGTCTTGAGAGTCAATCACCTTGTCGAGTGCTAATTTTGTATCTTCACAGGCTTGCTGTAAATAGTTTTGTAATTTCGCCACTTGCAGTGCCTCAATGACATTACGAGCCTGTATCAGATTCTCTTGGCTTGGTACTGATGATTGAAGTAATAAATCTACTAAACGACGATACACAGGTTCTACCGTTTCCCGAAAAGAAAATTGCACATTTCTATTCGTAGCAATCAAATCGCTACGGATATTTTGTAGAGTATTAAATGCTTGGGTATAAGCAGCGATCGCTTCTGTAATATCTCCTTCCTGATTACATTGGGGTTTACCTTGGCAAAGAATACGTCCCAGTTGCCAATACCAACGATAAGCGATATCTGGTGCTTGAATCGACTGTGACAAATTTAGCGCCTGTTTAGTCAAATCTTGGGCTATAGACCATTGTTGAGATAATTCATATAGATGTCCCAGATTACCTAATACAAAAGACTCTGAGCGTACATCTTGCAATTGTTGTGCCTGCTGACGTGCCACAGTTAGGATTTTACCAATTGTTTCTGGGTTAGGAGCGGGGAATTTTTGCCTTATTTCTAGAAGGCGTTGAGCCAAATTTACTTGAGCGTAAATCGCCGAACGCCCAAGCGGCAAATTAGCAATTTGACTTTGAATTTCGGGATATAATGCTTGAGCTGCTGACCATTGTTCCAACTCAATTAACAAGCGTAAAAGGTTAAGTTGGGCAGGAATTTTGCTAGTCGCAGTAGTTGATGAAATAGCTGCTTTTTCGTAATAAGCCAGAGCAGTCTTTTTTTGTTTTGTGCTGCTACCAGGAATATAAGCGAGATTACCCAAACTCAAGTAAATTGTAGCAATGGTTTCTGGCGATCGCAGTTTTTGGGCAATCTTTAGACTCTCTTGTAAATGTTTTTGTGCCTGCTGGAGATCACCAGCCAGCACCAGCGCCTCACCCAAGTTGCGAAAACTAGCGGCCTTAGCGAGGGAGTCTGGTTGTTTTTGCAGATCCGTTGTCAAATTCTGGAGTAGAGAAATTTCTCGGCGATAGAGTCCTAAAGCTTGCAATGCTTGTGCTTGGTTAATTTGGGCAAGGATAGCCCTATTGCTATCTTTTAATTGTTGGTAGAGTGATGCGGCTGTTTCCCAAGATGACAAAGCGGCTTCGGCTTTACCCTTTGCTAGTTCCAAATTACCTTTGACATCCCAAACTTGCGCCCAAACTGGTAGGTGTTGTGATGATTTGGGAATCTTTTGTAAGATAGCGATCGCTTCCTCTATTGCCCCAGTTGCTTCATCAATGCGCCCTAATTGGTGCAAGTTGAGAGCCAAATTACTCAGAATCACCGTCTTTTCTACTTGATCGCCACTTCTTTGGTAAGCTTGCTGTAATAACTTTACTGCTTCTGCAAATCGCCCCGTCAGATAAAGATTTTTAGCTGCTTGCTCTTGAGAAGAAGCAACCACAGATGCAGTCAACCCTTGACTTCCTGTATCACCAGCCACTACAGGCGAAACGAATATACATAGTAAAGTTGTCAGACAAGCCAAAACTCCATACCAGAATTTTTGGCGTTGTTTCCCCGCCAATTTTTTCACTCTTACCATCCATCCCCAAGTTAAAAAGGTGTATAGATAACAGAGAAATACAAACCATTTTCTTGCCATGTTTTACCCTTTTGAGAATCAACTGATGTTAGCGGAATACCCCAATCTAAACGCGCAGTAAAATTATTACCCTGTCGCCACAGCAAGCCAATTCCCGTACTGATTAAAGTGTTATTACGGGGATTTGAGCCGCCATTATTCCAGCCTGTACCTATATCTATAAAAGGCGTGAGTTGCAAGACTCCTTGAGAAACTCGCGCAATTGGGAAGCGAATTTCTGCTGTTGCTTGCACACCGTTATCTGTTAACAATTGATCCTGACGGTATCCGCGCACAGTTGTTTGTCCGCCGATACCAATTTGCTCCAGTCCTAACAGTTTTCTATCGGCTAACTGCATATCAGTTTGTAGCAGCACTAAGGTGTCGGGTGCTAGTTGGCACAGCCATTGGGCTTGTCCTCGCCAGAGAAAAAAGCGGCTATCGGGTTCATCTTTATTGATTGTGGCTCCTAAAATACCCAAGCCGAAACTAAATTGCGATCGCGCTGCTATTACTTGTTGGCTACTGCGTTGAGTCCATTCTTGAAAAAATCGGATCGCAGAAACCCTCGTGTTTCCTTTGTCATCAGCACCAACCGCTAAAGGAAAAGCCCCGATGTCGTTATAACCTAAAAATGTTTGACTTGCTTGATGGCTGGCGGTAATTCCGAAAGTGAACTCTTGGCTGGAAGTTTGGACAAGAGGTTGACGAAAGGTTAACTCGTAGTATTTCAATTTAGAATTGATATCCAAAGAGTTAAAAGGACGCTCTATAACATTACTATTAGTATTGCCATAGCTAAAAATCAGCTTACCGTTACGCGGATTGACTGGTAGGCTATAGCTCACATCAAAGCCATTACTACCATCAGTATTGGTGTAACCAACACTTAAACCGTCTCCTAGCCCTAATAAATCGGCTTCGCTAAGATTGATGCGCCGGCGAAAACTTCCCACACTCGGACTGCGTTGGTTATCTAAGACTAGTTGAGTGCTAAAAGTATCGGCTTCAGTAACTTTAACTTCTAATATATTCGTACCCGGACGAATGCCGGCTTGTAAATCTGTAGATATGTTTTTAATTAAAGGATCTAGTTGCAATAGTTGCAGTCCTGCAAGTAGGCGATCGCGCGATAGTGGTTTATCAGCAGCAATTGCTAGGCGATCGCGTATATAGTTGGGGTTGAGGCGGCGCGTACCTGTAACATTTATCTTTTCTATACTTCCTTCTACCGCCTGCATTACCACTACCCCGCCTTTCACAGTTTGGGGGGGAATAATTACTCCAGAGGTCACATAGCCTCTATCTATATATAACTTCGTCAGTTGTGAACGTAGTTGGAGTAAGTCATTAAAGGTAATTGGACGTTTGAGGTAAGCAGCCGTCACATTCGCCAGTTCTTTCTCGTTAAAAACTGTGTTCCCCACAAATTCAAACCGTTCTACAATCAACCTTTCCCCTAACGTTTGAGGATTAATATCTGGTTGAATTGGTGACTGGGGTGTAGTGGGTAGTAGCTGTTCTGGAGGTGGTAGTTCTGGTAGAGGTTGTGGTTGGGGTAATGGTTGTATTGAAGGCGGTTTTACCTCAATGGGAACCTCTTGAGCCGCTAAGGGTTGTGGATAAAAGCCGAGAATTAACCCTGTCGGCAGAAATAATATATAGACCTTAGTTAAATAGTATTGATATGGATTAGGCGATCGCCTACCCTCTAAGCATTTCATTGTTTAACATTCCTTTGCACAACACCACAAACCTGACTAGATAGCCCCGACTGTAGCCCAGTAGCCGTTGTTGGTTGAGCAGTTAAAACAATATCTCCATTCGCACTGCGTACCATACCCACTGCTTCTACTAAGGTATCGGCAGTATTTGATGATAATTGCGTTAAATTTGTCTCAGGCATATTTACAGAATTATTACTAATGCTATTAGTATTATTTATTACCCATTCTGGTAAAATAAACCCAAGCTTGAGAGGATCATCAGGACTGGGAGGTAGTCCGCCACGTCCAGTAATTACAAACTCACTTCGTCCTTTAGCAACGTTGCTTTTGCTACCGCAGCCTTGGGCAATTAATCTAGAAGTGTCTACTAGATTTGTCGGTAATTGCACTAGTCCCTGAGTAGGGTCAATACTGAGAGTATTAAGCGATACTTCTCCATTTTGACCCACATCGGAACTGGCACTGATGTCGCTGATGTCATTGTTGTCAAGCTTCCTCAGTTGTTCTGAACTCAAATTTTTCTGGTTTTGAAATCCTAGAATGCGGTTAGCAGTAATCTCAATCCTGCCACCCTTACCCCCAAAGGCATTGGCAATAATATTGCTATCTTCCGATGGCACTGCTACAACAAATCCATCCTTGGCATCAATCTCGATGTTACCGCCATTACCAGGATTAGTTATCGAACCTGCGGTAGCAGAAATTTTGCTTTGGTGACGGAGTAGCAAATTCTGTGTTTTAATCACAATGTTGCCACCATCTCCTTGACCTTGATTCTGAGCTTCTATTATTCCTCCGTCAGCAGTCAAGAAGTTAGTGCCAATATTAATATTTCCACCTTTACCTGTTGCTGTACTTCTGACACTACTAGAAATCCGACCCTTTTGTTCCAGGAACACTGAGTTGTCAGCATTAATTGTGACATTACCAGCATTACCTGTGCCTTGATTGCTCACAGAGATGCGTGCATCATCTTTGATAGAAAGAGTACGACTCTTCAGTTCAATATTTCCACTATTACCATCCGCCTTCTCTCTAACAACGCTGATAATTCGTCCTTGATTCTTTAGCTCAATTTGTTGTGCATCGACTGTAATATCGCCTGCATCTCCTTTTCCATAGGTATCTGCCGACAAGCGAGCACCATCGCTGATTATTAGCTTATCTGTCTTTAAGGTAATGTTTCCTTTGTCATCGGAGGAAGACAATTTACCTTGTTGGCTAATTTGAGTGAAAATACCAGTCTGATTAACGTCTGTGTCCCCTAGTCTCGGATTGCCCTGAAGTAATAAACTATCCTTTGCCTCAATATAAATATAGCCAACTTTGTTTCCTTCACCAGTCAGACTGGAGTTAATCTGAGCGCCATTAGTCAAAGACAAGCTGCCTGTGGTGATATTAATAAAACCATAATTTCCCTGACTAAATATCTTACTAGCGTTGAGAACAGATACTTGGTCACTAGCATTAATTGTGATATTTCCTGCTGATCCTGAACCATTACTATTAGTATTGATTTCAGACTGCTGATTCAGAAACAAATTGCCTGTAGAAATGTCGATTACGCCTAAATACCCTTTGCTAAATATCTTGCTGCCATTGAGAATAGATATTTGGTCACTAGCATTAATTGTGATATCTCCTGCAACACCAGAACCACTATTATTCGTATTTACTTCAGATTTATTATCAATAACAATGTTTCTAGGTGTATATGTATCATTATATTTTTTACCAATAAATATCTTTCCATAATTTCCCTGACTAAATATCTTGCTGCCATTGAGAATAGATATTTGGTCACTAGCATTAATTGTGATATCTCCTGCTGATCCTGAATCCTTGTAATTGTTAGTGCTATCTAGTATAGAACCATCTAAATAAACTGAACCTTCGGTAGAATTAATGTTGATAGAATTCTCTGCATCTGACTCACTGTTACTAGTACTTTCTATTTTATTAAAAAGACGAATATCGCCAGCAGCTTGAACCTTGACACTTCCAGCAACTCCATTGTTAGCTTTAGATATAATATCTGCGTTTATATCAATTTTTCCTTGCTGACTGTTGAGGTAAATATCACCGCCATTTCCATTTAGAACGTCTTTCGTATTAGAAAGCAGATGACTTCCATTACTAATTAAGATGTTTTGATTGGCTAATAGCCTAATACTACCTGCTGTTATATTTTTTCCAACAAAGTTATTTTGTTCAATAAATTCAGTATTAATACTAGTATCAATACCCCCATTAGTTGTAATATCAGTCCGCGAATCAACAGCGACATCGCCATAAGTGCTAATCACTCCAGTTGTAATATCACCCGCTAATCTATTGGGATAGTACTGATTAGTTATTAATATCTCTCCACTCTTAGATTGAGTGCCTGAAGTATTATAAATCTCACCTTGAATGCTAATATTTGCATTTGTTGGAGTACTGGTTGTCATAGGATTTTGTAAATTCAATCCAATAGGCAGATTGGGTGTAAATTTTGGAGTACCAATATAATTAGAATCAACCCCTGCTCTAATGTCTAGAGTTGGTGTTTGACTACCATCAATATTTATTTTTGTTGTGCCATCCGATAGCGTGACGTTTTCTTCAAGAGAATTGCCTGTGCTATCTACACCAGTGATATCAACGTTACCAGCAATATTGACACTCCCACCCGCCAAAATATGCAAAGATGCACCTTCATAGCTATCAAAACTCACATCCCCAATAGCACGAATTACAGGATCTTCAGGACTTAACAGATTACCTAAATCGCCGTTCAACTGTTCGATTCTAAAATTACCCCCAGCCCAAAAATGTGCATCGCCGCCAATGGTATTTTCAGACTGCAATACCATATCACCACCAGAGAAAAAGCCACTATCTGGGTGATTTAAAGCAGAAATATCTACTTTCTGATTACCTTGCACCAGCAAATTCCCACCCGCCGCCGCAATAAAAGGATTACTTGCGCTATCTCTAACTTCTAAATTGTTCTTTGCCTGTAATGTTAAATTCCTACTAGCTTGGATTGTTCCCTGTAAATCCAGATTTCCTGCATTCAGTGTTAAATCCTTTCCTGCTACCAAATTCCCTTGATTGGTAATACTTGCAGGCTGCTGCGAACCATATTGCACACCCACTGGTATACTCATTGTTAATAATGGTGGCGCTTGGGGATTAGTAGCACTAAATTCACTACCATCAGGAAACTGAAAACTGTTAGCTGTGGTAGCCAGGAATGAACCTTGAATATCTAACTGGGCATTTGGCCCAAAAATAATACCCTTGGGATTGAGCAAAAATAAATTAGCTGCACCATTTACGCCCAAAGTCCCCAAAATATTAGAAAGGTTACTGCCAGTAACTCGACTCAAAATATTAGCAACGCCTGTGGGGTTAGCAAAATATACCCTCTGCCCATTGTTGACATTAAAATCTGCAAAACTATGATAAAGGTTGCTTCCTCTTTGGACACCACCTTCAATTAAGTCAGCCCCATTTCCTTTAATGTTGACACCAGCCGTAACGTGGGAGCTTTTATTTCCCAATGTGGTGTCAGGTATAATTTGCGCTAGGCAAGCATTGCTAGTCAATATCGATACTAAAGCTATTGGGATTATGGTTCCTAGCAAAAGGAACAATCCAGCTTGGGACTGAGTAAAGTTCCTGCTGTTATTCACTATGGATTTAAAGTTATTTTACTTAAAGACTAAGCATAAGTTGTTACCAATTAAAAGTTATACACTACACTTTGTCAAGAATTTACATACTGATTTTTTTAGATTAATGTATACTTTTTTGGTATTTATCAGGTCAGAGGCGATTCTGAAATGGCACTACTTATATCTTGCACCTGAAAATTTGGATGTCAATTCCATGACTAAGTGCCAAGTATCTCAGATGTTCAATGTCTTGTAAAAGAAGTAACAGCACTAATTGTGGAAAGATAATTTGGAATGCAATTTCTGCGGCTTGTCCCCAATTGGGTAAATTTGTAGATGCAATCGTTGTAGATAAGTAAGCCCAATGGGTTAAGATGTAGGAGATCAAAGACAGTATCAACCAACGGTAAACGCCTAAGAGTGTTCCTTGTCCAAAACGGTGTAAACCGAAACGGTGTTTGGCAGTTTTAAACCAACCCTCTATCTGCCATCGTCGTTTACCCCACCAAGAAATGGTGCTGAGTTTGAGAGCTTTAGTAGACAAGACAAAGCGTTTTTCATACTTGCCATCATCACGCTTGAAATATCCCTCTTCTGTCACTTTCCGGAATAAGCAAGTAGTTTAGGAGCTAAATCATCCAGAAGCATAAGAGGGTTTAAATTGATTCATTGCAGC
>NZ_JBALDC010000056.1:0-1464 GCF_036917575.1 Nostoc sp.
AAATAGCTGTAAAATAGGCATTGTTTCCAAAAATGGAAATCAAGTTCGGTGCATCTTAAAGAATTCTCATTAGTGTCTATTAAGATACAAAGTACGGAGATATTCAAAGCGATAGAGGTTGCTATCCCAGCAACTTCAATCGAACAAGCGATCGCTAAAACAAAAGTTGAAGAAGAACGTCATCGCTCATTACCAGCACAACTTGTAGTTTGCTTAATAATAGCCATGAGCCTATGGTCGAGAGACTCAATGCGGGATGTACTCAAAAATCTCATTGATGGTCTTTCAGAGGCATGGGTTAAAGTTGGTAAATATTGGCGATTCCCTTGTAAATCAGCTATAACCCAAGCCAGACAGCGATTGGGAGCAGGGGTGATGAGACAGCTGTTTCATCAGTTGGTGCAACCAATGGCAACTAGCGAAACAATAGGAGCCTTTGTCAATGGATTACGAATTGTAGTGATTGATGGAACTTGCTTAGATATCCCAGATAGCGATGAAAACGCAAGGGTTTTTGGTCGTCCCGGTAGTCGCCCTGGTACAAGAGCCGCATTTCCCAAAGTTAGATTAGTTATTTTGGTGGAGGCAGGAACACATCTAATTTTCGATGCATTAATGTGCCCATATAGGATTGGAGAGCGAGTCAGGTCACTAAAATTATTACGCTCGGTAACATCCGGAATGTTATTGATGTGGGATAGAGGTTTGCATTCCTACGCAATGGTACAAGCAACGGTAACTAAAGGCTGTGATTATTTAGGAAGAATTCCTGCCAACGTTAAATTTTTAAACGAAGAAGCTTTAGACGATGGTTCGTATTTAAGTTATATTTATCCATCGGGCAAATTAAGAAAAAAAGGTTTTGAGCCAATACAAGTACGAGTCATCGAGTACACAATTGAGAATCCTGATAACCCAGAAGAACAAATTAAATATCGTTTAATTACCAGCCTATTGGACATTGAAAAATTTCCAGCCCAGTTACTAGCTTGTGAGTACCATCAACGCTGGGAAGTAGAGAATACGATTGATGAACTCAAAGTACATCTTTTAGGACGAAAAACTCATATTCGTTCTCAAAAGCCACGGCAGGTGGTGCAAGAAGTTTACGGTTTGTTATTAGGTCACTGGGCTATTCGGTTGTTAATTTTTCAAGCTGCCACTACTGCGGAAATTGCACCCCTGCGTCTAAGCTTTACAGGAACATTACGAGTTGTGCGTCGTGCCCTCCCAAAATTCCAGCGTTTGCAGCCACAAGAACTCCCCTTTTTTTTAGCTGGTTAACTATGGAGATTCTTGACCAAGTTTTACCTGAGAGGGTTCATAGAAACAATCCAAGGGTTGTGAAAAAGCCTGTATCAAAATTTCGCTCTAAAAAAGTTAAACACAGAGGTACTGGAACAAGAACTAATCCTCCTGTGTTTGTTGTTTCAAGCACTGCATAGCCTTAACTGAACCGTATTG
>NZ_JBALDC010000057.1:0-90773 GCF_036917575.1 Nostoc sp.
GCTGCAATGAATCAATTTAAACCCTCTTATGCTTCTGGATGATTTAGCTCCTAAACTACTTGCTTATTCCGGAAAGTGACAGAAGAGGGTTATAGGCGTAGTCACATAGGTTAGGACATAAGGATGGGGTGAAAGAAGAGAGTTAACAATAGTTTTACCTCCTGCCTCCTGCCTCCTGCCCTCTGTCTCCTGCTATACATACTGTCTTTTGGACTAAAAAGCCTCATCTGTCCAGTAAATACACTGAATAAATGAGGCTTTTAGCTAGCTTTGTTATTAGAAACGCTACTGGACTCTGTGATGCTCTAATAGCAGGTGCAAAATGCATTACAAAATACAACAGCAGTCAAAAATACTGATTCAGTTGAGTTTTAGCTCATTAACGGAATGCTCTGAGGCTAACAGAGCGTTGTAACTGAGCTAAAGCGCGGTTGTAATTTAATATTGCTGTGACTCGATTACCTTCAGCTCTTGTGAGGTCGTTTTCAGAGTTAATTACATCAGTTTGAGTACCTACACCAGCTTGGAATCGCAAACGCGCTAAACGTAGAGCTTCCCTAGCTTGTTCTAAAGCGGTATTAGAGGTTTGAACATTCTCCAAACTAGATTGCTGGGTAGAATAGGCTTGTTCTACCTGAAAGCGAATTTGGTTACGCTGTTCAGCAAATTGAGTTTCTGCGATCGCAATATTAGCTCTCTGCTGAGCTGCTCTTGCTCTTGCTGCTCCTCCATCAAACAAATTTAGGGTTGCTCTAACTCCGAATGAATAACCATCAGTAGCACTGACATTATCACTGAACTGGTCTAGCAGATTGTAGCTCGCAACCAAACTAACTTGAGGACCTAGCTCGGCAAGGGCCTGCCTACGCTGTTGCTCATTGGTATTGCGTTGTGCTAACTGCTGTTGCAGTTCCGGGCGATTTTGATAAGCCAACACAATACTTTGTTCTAAGGTTGGGTTCCAAAGACCAGCTAATTGTACAGGGTCAGCAGCACTGATATTTATCCCCTGCGGCAAACTTATCCGAGTTGCTAATTGACGACGGGAAATTGTCTGCTGGGATCTAGCATTAGTCAAATCTTGTTGGGCATTTGCTAAATTCACCTGCGATCGCAACACATCGAACCGCGTACCAACCCCAGCTCGCTCTAAAGCTTCTGCATCACGTAAACTTGCCTCAGAATTCACTACAGCCGACTGACTAATGCGTACTTGTTCATCCGCTTGTTGCAGATTGTAGTAGTCAGTGGCAACATTCAGACGGATTGTCTCAAACTGAGTTTCTACAGCCAATTCATAGAAACGTACCTGTTCTTCAGCCGCTCTGATGGTAGCTTGCACTCTCCCAGAAGTATAAAGGTTATATGAAAGTTGTGCTTGACCAGTAAAAGCTGTACTGGGTTGATCTTGTTTAGGGGCCAACGGCCCACTTAATTTGTCCGTCAGCTGACCATTAGCAGACTGACTACGAGTCAAATCCGTGGTAATTCCCAGAGTAGGCAATAAAGCAGCTTGCGCCTCACGTAGAGCTGCTTTATTGCGTTCTAGCTCTAATAAAGACACCTGTAAATCCCGATTATTGCGCCGTGCTAGCTCTAGAGCCTGTGCCAAAGTAATTGGTTGATTTTCCTGAAGTCTCACTTCCTCCGGTTTGGTGGGAAATTGTAGGGGATTTGAGTTAGGAATCAGGTTCTCTGGAATTTGTACCCGCCCTGACGGCACAGGAGTTACGGTTGTTGGTACAGTAGCAGGTTGCACCGAACCCCCTGGCGCAGGAGTTATAGTTCCCGGTAAAGTACTAGGTTGCACCGAACCCCCTGGCGCAGGAGTTATAGTTCCCGGTAAAGTACTAGGTTGCACCGAACCCCCTGGCGCAGGAGTTATGGTTGTTGGTTCAGTGAGAGTTGGCGTCGAATCTGCCGGAATCGTGGTATTATTACTCTGAGCCAAGCGACCAATAGCATTTTGTTGTAAGCAAGTGCTTGAGGTTATTAGCGAATCAGCCAAGGAGTCAGTTTTGCTTTTGCTCAACTTTTGTGGACACCTCTGCGCTGACAAAAGTTTTGTTGCTCCTGCACCTGTGGCTGAAGTTTGTAAAAATGTTTGTAACTGAGTAACAGTATTTATCTTTTGAACCACTGGCTGCTGTGTAGAAGACAGGGACAAAATTCCTTTTTGGACAGAAGGGGGTTTTGAAGTGTAGTTGGGAACTACTATCTTCTTTAATTTCTGCCCATAAGCGCTTGAATCACTCTGTTTTTGGTTCTTTTGAGGTTGGGAAGGATTAGAGGTAGGTGTCAAACTGAAAAATCTACCTTTATCTTTCTTAAGTAGTTGTTTTATTGGCACAACAGTATTTTCAGTCGTAAGTACTGGAATACTGTTATTGCTTAAAGGTTTCATACTAAGTTTAGTAAAACCGTCTTCAGGTACTAGGGTTGGAACACTAACATTTGTACTATTAGGCAGTTGCCTATTTATGGTGTCCACAACCAAGCCTTGACTATAAGAAGTCAAAACGCTAGGAGAAGACGCCAGTTGTACCACAGTTAGTTTCGCAGTACCAGCCCAAGCAGGCTGAGTTGTTAAGACCGCTGCCGTTACACCAGGTAAGAAGCTATAAAATAATTGCTGTCCTTTCACCGCATCCCTCACACGAAAATCAATCTAGCGGCAGAAAACCTTTCTTCACCACAGAATATAGCACGATACTAAACTTAGGAAAGAATATACTACGATACTAAATTTAGGGTTCGGAACTCTGTTTGTCTTCAAAACGTCTAACAATGCGAGAAAGTTCCGCCTTTTCATCGATACTAACGCGAGTAGGAGCACCGCTGATAATCCGTTCGTAGTTTCGGAAAGAATCTTTAATTTCTGGCCCATCAGCAGTAATATTATACTCACGAATGCCCTTATCATGCCAAGATCCGCGCATTTTAAATACGTTAATCGCCCGCGACATTTCTCCACGAATTTCTACGTACTGTAACATCAGAATTGTATCGGTAATCGTGGAAATATGAGAGTCAGTAATCGAATGCGCTCCTAAAAATTGCTCGGTTGTGTTGGTGAAGAAACCAGTAATTTCTTCTTGTTTAGCATAACCTGTTACACCAATAACAAACTGCCGAAATGCATTATTTGTAACTCCTCTAGCTAGTGCTGATAGAGAATCAATAGCAATCCGAGTGGGTTTGAAAATAGCAATTTCTGATTTAATAATTTGTAAGTGGTCTTCTAAACCAGTTGATTCTGGATAGGTACAGATTATTTTAAGCAAACCTTGATGTTCTAATTCTTCAAAATCAATTCCCCAAGAATAAGCATTACGAGATAGTTGGGCGCGTGATTCTTCATAAGCAAATAATATTGCCTTTTCTCCATTCAGGCAGCCATCTTGAATAAACTTACTGACTAACAGAGTTTTGCCAGTACCTGTGGCTCCTGTTGCCAAAATAATTGAATCTTTAAAGAAACCACCACCGCACATTTCATCTAAGGTTTTGACACCAGAAGATACCCTGACATTAGAAGAACGTTGAGTCAAGCGCATTGCTCCGAGTGGAAAGATGTTAACTCCTTCATTAGTAATCGTGAAGGGATATTCACCTTTCATGTGAGTTGTACCGCGCAACTTGAGAATTTCAATTGTGCGACGGCGGCGTTCTCCTTCTAAAGCGTTGCGAACAATTACTACATTATCGGAAACAAATTCTTCTACTCCAAAAGAGGCAACAGGCCCATATTCTTCACTACGTTCAGTGGTAATTAAAGTGGTGACACTCAATAACTTGAGACGTGCTAACAGACGAAAAATCTCGCGTCGCACTATTCCCATCGCTTCATACTGCTGAAATACTGCTGTTATTGAGTCGATTGAAACTCGTTTAGCTTTGTATTTGCGGATGGCATATTGCAAGCGCTCAATGAGTGCAGAAAGATCAAAATTTCCCACGATATCTTGACCTTCTGGATCGGGAGATGCGTCAAGAATAAATAACTTGCCTTCTTCAATTAAGCGGGGCAAGTTCCAACCAAAAACATGAGCATTTTTAATAATATCACTAGGTGATTCTTCAAAGGTAACAAATACTCCTGGTTCATCAAAATAAGTAATACCATTATAGAGAAACTGAAGAGAGAATAAAGTTTTGCCTGTGCCGGATGTGCCACTGATTAAGGTAGTTCTATCAGTTGGTAAACCACCATGACTAATATCGTCAAACCCTTCGATCATTGTCCGAATTTTTTCTATACCCGCAATCTTTGGAGGTTGCTTTGGTTCTAGTTGCTCGTTTTCATTCATCGCTTGATAAGAAAAGGGTATTAAAACCTGTTTTTTTATTACTATAGTTTGTATTCAATATTTTATAATTCAATTTTTACCCTTCAAAATCTTCTTCACTCAGCTCTTCATAGAGCAAATCTAATCCAATTAACACTCTTTCTCTATCTGAAAGATCCCCAATAATTTTGCAAACGGGTGGAGGCAAAATTTTAGATAATGTAGGCGTTGCCAATATTTTATCTTCTTCTGCCAGTTGCGGACTTTTCAATACATCAATCACTTTTAAAGCATAAATACCTTTAAACTCTTGCTCTAAAATATCTTTGAGTGTTTTTAATGCCCGGACTGAATTTGGAGTATTTCCTGCTACATAAAGCTTAAAAACGTATGTTTTTCTGGCTTTAATCATATACTTAATAGCTCTCATGAGCATAAAAATAACAAGATGCATTCGCCCTTGGTGTTGGTACAGCTATCGTGCATTGATTAGGAGTAACTAGCAGCAGCTTATTCCAAGTGGAATATACAGCGAGCAACTTAATTTATTTAAAAATCGAACTCCTATATGTTTCGCACAATTGAGCCAGGATATCTATTAAAGTTAGACGGTAATCAAGTAACGTTTCATTGCTCCTTCCTTCTAATTTTAGCTGGTGAGAAAATTCTTCAATTATTTCCATGTGAATTTCGATTATTTGAGGCACAGGAATATTAGCATAAAATATAGTATTGATATATTTATCAATTTTATCTTTGAGTGTTTTCTCTGTAGTAAAATAATTTATAAGAATCAAGCTATAATCTGATTTAAGCTGTCTTAATAATCCTTGTCTTTCTTCTGGAGTCATCCCCTGAAAATGCTTTTGAATTTTTTGCATCTGACTGGCAAATACATAAACGTATTTGCTAGTGTATGCCCAACTTGGATTTAGTTGCGACCAATTTGGTAAATAGTTGATTTTTGCAGATGTGGTTGCAGCAACAGGTAGGTAGCCAAATCGAGTAATAATTGCGTCTATCAATTTCCCTACCCACGTACTTAAACCTTTTAAGTTGGCTAAGTCAACTGGATTATTTAAGCATTTGTTAACATTAAATGGCAGAATCAATATCAGTAATAACATCTATTCTTGAATATATCTCGTTGATCGCTCTGACCAAGAAATGCAGGCTGATAAGTTTGGTTAAGGTTTGTAGGGGAATAGTGAGTGTGAAGTAAACTGGTAATTTCACCTCAAATAACGCTCTATATGAGCAGATAGTGCTACGCACTTAGCCCTGTTGTGGAGCAACCAACTGGTAGAACTTAGTAAATCTTTGATGATCAGGTATTCGTCGGCATAGCAAGACACAATGATTAACTCATGATTTACATATCTATGTATATAAATAGATAGATTTGTTGATTTTGCTCCTTGATAAGATACTTAAACGAACTTAAAGGATTATCGCATTCCAAATCATTATAATTCCTCAAGGTTCTAAAGCGAATCTTTGGGGTCATAATTGTTTTAGCCGTCGCTATCGATGAGGAGTTTAAATACCAGTAAGACGCTGAGGAGGCTGGCTAGTTACTAGAAATTAAAAACGTCGTTGGAAAATGCACACGTTCGCAATTCCTGTGTCCGTTAGAGAAAATCCCGTTGTTTTAATGGCGTTGAAATAACCAGAGTTGCTTATATGAGTCTTCTTAAAGGATATGACTTCAGGCGAAAAGACCATCAACTGGCAGATGGAAATGCCGGAGGGTTCCACAGGAAGAATGACCCCCAAATCCCTATGTTAATGCTAGATTACCCGCTTTATGACTTTCAGGCAACCGTACCAAGCTGCCCCCAAACAAGTTCTCTGGCAGTGGTGTTGGAGATTTTTGAGCAAGAGCAGTGCGATCGCTTGGTAGTAGTAAATCAACAGCAATGCCCTATCGGATTGCTGTATTCTGCCCGTTTAATCCCAAAATTATTAGCCCAAAGTGAAGATAAAAATCTAAATTTACAGCAATCGCTTTCTACCTGGGGTCAAGGTCTAATTGAGCCAATACAGACAATATCAGCTTATGAGCGTGTAGAGCAATTAAGCTTGCGCTGGTACGATTCACAAGTCGAAAAATCCCAAAATTTAGATTGGGCACTGATTGACTTGGATGGTCGATATTTGGGGCTATTGGATAGTTCGCGCCTGTTGCGATCGCTAGCTCAAGAACGTATGGCTGGCTTACAAAGGTCTAGTGAGCATCGTCATGAGTATGATGGTGCGCTAAATGAACCCAAGTCGTTAGGACACCAGCCACTGGTACACTTGTTAGAAAGACTGCCTTGGCCTTTAATGTTGCAAACGGGTACTGGCGAGGTGGTAGCGCGAAATCCTGCCTGGTGGCAGCAATTAGGAACTTTAAAAGATCCAGAAGGAGTTAGGCAACAGGTAGAAGCAATACTTGTTCCAAAACGCTCCGAAATAGCAGAATATGTCACGCAACCAGCAATCAAGGTTCATCCCAATGGTAGGGAAAATGAGTATGGTGGTGAAGAAGAACTGATTGGGCAAGAAGTATCAGGAGATGCTGTATACAGCCGATGCCATTTGGATAGTCAAGTGGGTACTTGTACCTGCGTTGTCGAAGTGCAAAATGGTCAAGAGCAAATTTGGCAGTTTGCCAAAATTCCCCTAGATAGTCCTGAGTTTAAAGTTATCAGTGCTGAAGAGGAGATTGCACTCAGTACTGATTTGTGGTTGATTTTAGCTACTGATGTCACTGAACAGCAGCAACTTTGTAAAGAACTAGCAGCAAAGAATGCCGATTTAATTCAACTAAATCGGTTAAAAGACGAGTTTTTAGCTTGTATTAGTCATGAACTCAAAACTCCCCTAACTGCCGTTTTGGGATTATCGCGCTTGTTAGTGGATCAGCAGTTGGGAGAACTTAACGAGCGTCAAGCCCGTTATGCGGGACTGATTCATCAAAGCGGACGCCACCTGATGAGTGTAGTAAATGACATTTTAGATTTGACCCGGATGGAAACGGGACAAATGGATTTGACACTGACTCAGGTGAAAATCAGTACTGTGTGCGATCGCGCCCTATCGGAAGCCAAAGCTATCCACACTCAAACCACCAAAGCAACATCTACCCCGCCACCTGTAAATGCTCGTTCATCTGCTCCCCAATTCTGTCTTTCCATTGAACTAGGTTTAGATCAGATGGTGGCAGACGAATTGCGCTTACGCCAGATGCTAGTACACCTACTTTCCAACGCCTTTAAATTCACCGAAATATCTGGCGAAATTGGGCTGCGGGTAAGTCGTTGGGAAGGATGGATTGCCTTTACAGTTTGGGATACAGGTATTGGCATTCCTGAACACCAGCAACACTTAATCTTTCAAAAATTCCAACAACTAGAAAATCCCCTCACCCGCCAATTTGAAGGTACTGGTTTAGGGCTAGTATTAACTCGCGCCTTGGCTCGCCTCCACGGAGGAGATGTCAGCTTCTTATCGCGTGAAGGTAAAGGTAGCCATTTTACACTGCTTCTGCCGCCCAGTCCTCCGAAAACAAACTTTTCGGAACCAGATATGGGAATTAGAGAAGACGAGAAGACACAATACCAACCGACACGGGAAAATCTCGCCGCCACTCGTCAGCATCCTAGTACGCCCACACAGCATCATCCTGCTAGTTCGCAACGGTTAGTTTTAGTAGTCGAGGCAGTAGCCCGATATATTGAAGACTTGACCGAACAACTCAAAAGTTTAGGATATCGGGTAGTGATTGCGCGATCAGGGACGGAAGCAGTCGAAAAAGCGCGGCGCTTGCAACCAATAGCGATATTTTTAAATCCGTTGCTACCCCTGCTATCAGGCTGGGATGTACTGACTTTACTAAAATCTGACACCGCAACTCGTCATATATCTGTAATTGTGACAGCGACGGCAGCCGAAAAGGAGCAAGCATTTGCTAACCGAGCGGATGGTTTTTTGAGCTTGCCAGTAGAACATCAGGTCTTAGCACCAGTTCTAGAAAAATTATGTACTGCACAAGCAGTTTTGCCGCAAGGGTCAGACAAGGGTGCAATTACCCCAACTAAAACCCCACTGCGAATTCTCAGGTTGATAAATCCCCAATTAGAATCGGTCAATCCTCACACCTCACTTCGAGAACATCGAGTGATTGAAGTAGATGACCTAGATCAGGCAGAACTTTTGGCGCGGGTATGGCAGTTTGATGTGATTTTGCTAGATGTTGAAAGTACCACCGCCCAAATTTATTTGCAACAATTAATTAGACATCCGCGTTTAGCGGCTATACCACTGGTTACTTGCGATGTTGCAACTACCTTAATTGCTTCTAAAATACCAGAGCTATCGGTATTTCCTTACTTAACACCATTTGCTAAAGATACCAGCAGTCGCACCGAGAAAACAGATGCTTTACTATCAGTACTAGAAATTGCTTCTGGTATTTGCTGCCCTCCTAATATCTTAGTAGTGGATTTAACAATGCTACGGGATTTACCCCAGGTAAGACGTAAGCCAGCTAAGGGTTATCGCACAGAAAAAAATTGCTCAATTAGTAGTGAAACTGCTGAACGGGGATCTGAGTGGTTTCAAGCTTTAATTCAATACCTCCAAACAGCAGGCTTCAAAGCGGCGATGAGTCCTTGTTGGGCAGAAGTGTTGCAACAAATTCGCCACGAAAGCGTTGACTTACTGCTAATTTGTTTAGGAGAAACTTCTATCCACAAAGATGTACTCAAAGCACTGAAAAAATTAGGAGATTCGCCTTTTAAGTTGCCACCAATTTTGGTATTAAATCAGCGATTTAATCGCTCAGAAACCAGTTTACCAGATGGAGTAGCTGCTCAAGAAATTAACCAGCAGAAGAAGAATGGTTTGGAATCGATAGAAACTGTTGTTAATGCGATCGCTACCCAAATATTACCGCGTTCAATATCAATGGAAGACCTCTTAAACCAGATAAATCAAGCTTTAGCTGTCAATGGTTACAATGACAAATGTTAATGAAGTAATTAAGTCATTGGTCATTAGTTATTCTCAAAGGACAAATGACTAATGACAATTTATGATATGTCTATTTTTTGATTTTTCATTTTCTTAAAAGGAACTCGAACCAAGTTATAAGCACCTTTGGTTGATAAATTCTTATAGTCATCTGGCTGTAAGTCCATTTGTAAAAACTTTTTCTGTTCAGCCAACAGCAGTACTGAGGAAGGTTTTAGTCCTTTAGTAGCCTGGTTTTTAATATGCTCTACAGCCTCTCTGGGAAATTTTAAATAATTTACGTGGATGTGGCTGTAAAATACTACACTAGGTTTTTTGAAGCCAAGCATGATCAATTCTTCGTTTGGTTGTTTTGCTTCTAAAATGACCGCAGACAACTCCCTTAAAGGTAATTGACGTTCTCGATCGATAAAGAACGAAGCAGGCGTTAAAACAAAAATTATAAACGCTACAAGCCCGATTAAATTAATACTGATAATGTAGTTCCATCGGCGACTCAATAATAAACCCGCAACCAAAACAGCACAAACTAGCCAAATTATACCCGCGATTACTGGTAAACCAGATTGTTGAATTAGTTCGTGGAAGTTACTGATCGCTGGATCGGTACCCAATATGTGGGTTATATTGAGCAGTGCTGTTGCCAGAACTGATAAAAATACTACATTCATCCAACCACTCATTCGCAGCAAAGACGTAGAGATGGACAAAGTAGAAGAGGGGGAAACAGGAATTGTTTGCTGTGTCTTTGCATCTGAAAAAAGGTCGCTCCACAACAGGGCTACCAGGATTGCTGCTGCTGGCATTAAAGGCAATACATAGCTAGGGAGTTTAGTAACGGCAATGCTAAAAAAGACAAAAACGCTAGCAAACCAGAACCAGGCAAATAAACCAAATTGCTGAAAACGTTCAAGGGATCGCCAATGCGATCGCTGCCAAAACCTTAGTCTGATTATAGAAGCTGGTAAATACACTGAATATGGTGCAAAACCCAGTAGCACAACTATAAAGTAAAAATACCAAGGTGCTGAGTGACCATTAACTACTTCTGTAAAGCGTTCTAGGTTGTGATAACCAAAAAAGGAGTTAATGTAATTCCAGCCATTGCGCCAAATTACTAAAGCATACCAGGGCACTGACAAAGCGAGAATTATCAGTATACCTACGATAAGGTGCATTTCTCGCAACACCTCTCGCACTTTACCCACGTAAAGCAAAAAAGCAGCAACAATTAGCCCCGGCAAAACAATTCCCACTGGACCTTTGGTCAAAATTGCACCAGCAATCAGCACATAAAAAGCTAAGTACCACTTATTAGGGAATAGGGATTGGGGATTAGAGATTGGGGATTGGGAAAGTTTTTCTCCAGATCCCAGTCCCCAGTCCCCAGTCCCTCCCTTCCCTGCATACCCTAGAAAGAAACATAACAAAGCCGATGCCATGCATCCGGTAAGCAGCATATCAGAGACACCCGTTCTCGCCCAAATAATAGTTTCGGGATTAAGTGCCATGAGCGCTGCTGCTGTAAAAGATATTAAGTAGCGGCGAGTCGGACGTGAAACTTGTTCTAATTCGTCTTGTTTAGCCAAATACCACTGGATGGTGTAGAAAGCTAAACAAACTAAGCCGAATGCTGCGATCGCAGAAGGAAGGCGTACTGCCCACTCATTCACGCCAATTATGTGATATGCGATCGCCTGACACCAGTAAATTAAAGCAGGTTTATCGAAACGAGTGTCACCATTGAAAAATGGGGTAATCCAATCACCTGTGACGAACATCTGGCGGGAAGCTTCGGCAAAGAGCGGCTCTGTCTCATCAATCAAGCCAGTGTTACCCAAATTCCACCCAAAAGCCACCCAGGCAACTACCATCAACCACAAAATCGACACAGTTACACTCAGGGCTGGATTTTTTGCTATTTTGTTGAACCACCGATCAACAGTGTGCTTAACACTCAATTTCATTCTCATTTAGTCAATAGCCAACAATCACTAATCAATAGTCGTTAGTTATCTATCTTTTGTTCTTGAAAGTTTTGAATTCAACGATTTTCCTCTATCCATTACTTAACGCTTACCAACTGTCGGGTAAGAATGTAAAAATAAAGCTTTGAGCAAACGCTAAACAACGCCCACCGACAACATTTGCTTGCGTACTTAATGCAATGTTTATTGACTCAGCACAAGTTGCCATTCTCTGTTTTGGGAATTCCACTTAGGTAATTGAGTTTCGCCAATAATATAAGGGCCCCAGTAACGACGGGAACCATCTTGTGCAAAAGCAACCAAAACATCTCCCTTCTCTAGCTTTAAATTATTCTGAGGTAGGGATAGAACCAGTCCCTTCTCACTACCTTCTTCGGGAGCAAAATCCCAATGTGCCGGTACATCGTAGTGAGTTTGTTTTTTACTAGATCCTTTTGCTACTGATTGTCGTGCGAGTAAAACCAGCCGCACAGGCTGATTTGTTTGATTGCTCATTCGCAAAGTCCCTTGATCTTTGGCAATGCTTGCTGATTTATCACGCTCCGCCAAGACAGGATAAGTATTCTCTTTGCTGCTATGTTCTACTTGATTGGTTGGGGTAGGTGCTGGAGTAGATAGATTAGCAGAAATACTTTTTTCAGGTACAACCGAGGTTGTCTGCCACTCTTGAGTTTCTGTTGGCAGTTGTGAAGATGTATCTGGGTTTGTATCTGGATTGGTGGACTCCAAAGATACACTCACTCCAAAACATCCCATCAGAGCAACAAGCAGTCCCAAGCATAAAGCTGTAATACCGACGTTACGATACACTGAGGATTTCATATTGATAGTTATTAGAAATAAATATTTTGTCTAGGCTTGACCAAATAGTAGCCTATTATCCCAAAAAGTAATCTTGGGAGACGCTACGAGTAGCTTACTTCCATACATGAATACAAGTCAGCAAATCCGTATAACGGACTAATTCCTTTAAAAAGGGGAATTTTGAATCATTTTCCCATTTTTTAAGGCTGGAACGTGGGGATCGAACTAAATATTTATAGTTTCCAAACACCTTCTAAAAAACTGTACTTCTGAAGAAGATGATAGAATAGTTAAATTTGAATAAATACTGGAATTCCAGTAGATATCTCTAATATTAACAAACAAGCCGATACTAAAACCAATATCCTCTTTACCCTAGTATAGATATATTTCAAGATATCTTGACTTTTCCCAAAAGTCCCTTTAATGCAAAACACTCGTCTCAATAACTTGTTCGATGCCATTGCTACAGGCTTTGGGCAATGGTTTTTAAATCCTTGGCGACGACTATCGTTGCTGATAATTAGTTTGTTGTTAGGTTTTTTTCTGGGAAACGCAGTTTCTACTACAGCAGGACAAGAAGGTGTATTCGATATTGTGGTAGCTGGTTTTTTGGTACTGTTGACAGAAATTACTAGCAGAATATTTTATAGTCGCAGCTTTTTGGAAAGGCGATCGCTCTTGGTAGACTCACTAAATCTCCTCAAAGTTGGTTTCATCTACAGCCTGTTTCTCGAAGCTTTTAAGCTGGGATCGTAGTCAGATGGAGAATTTATGAATTTGTGGCTGAGTGTTTTGGCAACCAATGAGGTGGGGGAAAATTGGAAGCAGGAAGCTAGAGTTGCTGCGCTGGCAGATCGCTTAAAGGCAAAAACTTTTGGCATCACACCAGAAAATGTTGATGAAACGATCGAAAGGCGATCGCATTTACTAAAATCTGTCTTTCCAGCTTTTAGGGAATTCTGTCAAGCTACTCTCCAAGTACAACCCCAGGAAATGTTACAAGTATTGTGGGACTTGTGGCTGCCTCTGGGGATCAAATTAGCATCGCAGCGCCAACAGTTGGGACGCCCTTTGATTCAAGGAATATTAGGAGGACAAGGCACTGGTAAAACCACAATGTCAAAGGTTCTGATTTTGATTCTCGACCATTTGGGATACAGAACTGTGAGTTTATCTTTGGATGACTTATATAAAACTTACAGCGATCGCTTGCTTTTGACACAGCAAGATCCCCGCTTAATTTGGCGCGGCCCACCAGGAACTCACGACGTAAACTTAGGCTTAAATGTACTAGACCAAATTCGCCAGTTGCAAAGCCCAGTGATGCTTCCCCGCTTTGATAAATCAACTTTTGGAGGTGCTGGCGATCGCACTACTTCCGAAATGGTGACGGATGTAGATATTGTACTATTTGAAGGCTGGTTTGTGGGTGTGCGACCAATCGAACCAGATGTATTTGATACTGCGCCATCACCAATTATCACAGATGAAGATAGAGCATTTGCCCGTGATATGAATGTTCGCCTTTATGATTATTTACCACTGTGGGAGCGATTGGACAGCTTAATTGTGCTTTATCCCACCGATTATCGCTGTTCTTTGGAGTGGCGCAAACAAGCAGAACAGCAGATGATTGCTGCGGGGAAGTCGGGAATGAGTAATACAGAAATAGAGCAATTTGTCAATTATTTTTGGCGATCGCTGCACCCGGAATTATTTATCACGCCGTTGGTAAGAAATGCGACATCGGTTGATTTAGTGATTGAGATTAATCCCGATCATAGCTTTGGTCAAGTGTATTGCGATCGCACTTAGGGCGTTAGTTCTCAAGCAAATTCTATTTCTTGGTTACTTGCTTCCCATTCATTCCAAGGTAGTCTCATACTAATTCGTAATTCGTAATTAAACAAGTTGTAAAAAGCTTTCTAGATAGTTTTAACTACTGGGGAAACCTCCAGCTTAAAAAATCTGTTCTGCGGTTAAATTCAATTCTGGAAAAGTAGGCAAAATGATCCGATATGATCATCGGTTGGTTGGGGCATTTCAACAATCACACCATCATATAATTAGTATCTTCCATTTTCGAGCCGCCAAGCTGCAAAATCTTCAAAGCTTACTAGTAGTTCGCTTTCGTGACTTGGCGGGGTAAAGGGTAAGGGGGAAGGGGGAAAGGTTTTAAATCCCTTACCCTTTTCCCTTTACCCTTTCCCCAGCCCGAAAAAGCACATCTTTGGGTTGGCAGACTACTAGTTTGGGTATGGCTTGAGTCATAAATTGTTGCCTTCGCTTGTATGTTGCCTTAATAATTGCTTTTAAAGCTGACAAATTGCTTTTAAAACTTGTAGCAACTGACTTGAGCGCTCTCTTTCCATTAAGTTTAATTCTGGTAACAGATAATAAATCGGGGGATTTCCTTGTTCAATATAGACAAACTGATAACTTCTACCATTAGTTATTAATCCCCAAACTGATTTTTGATTATCTAAATTTTTAGAAGAGTATGTGAGTAGCTGAGGCAAACCTGTTGATATATCAATCTGACTATTTTTAGATTCAATTAACAATACCCAAAAATATATTTGAGGTTTTGTCTGTTTAACTTTACTAATAGCTAAAATATCAAATCTGCCTTTAATTTTGATATCTTCATCTTCAACTTCAATATCAGCAATATTCTCCTCCAAAACAATCTCGATAGGATAGCGATAAAAACCAGCTAATCTTAATAAAGGGGCAACTGCAAGAAACTTTACCTGACCTTCAGAAACTTTACCTATTGTAAGGTATCTATCAAAGTCATTTCTAATTTGCAGAAGTTCTTGCTGTTCTGCTTCCGTGAGAGGTTCCAGAGATAAGTAGTTAGAAAATGAGTCACTGTACTGTCTTTGAAAGCCAAACAGACGATTAACTTCTTCTAAAGATAAATTACTAGCGTTGAGAATTGTCATATATTTTTGCTTGATTCAAACGAAAAAAATTAAATTGTCAGTAAACCAGATATTAACCCACAGCGAAATCTGTAAACTGTCTTTTATAAGGTGAGTGAAATCCTAAGACAATATCTTGTTTAGGAACACCTAAAGCGACTAATTCATCACCAATGTTAGCTTCTGTCCCATTATGTTGAATCCAAATTTTCTCATTTTTAATATCTAAATGTAATACACAACCATATACACGTCGCTTGTTTTTCCAACCCACATATACTAATTGATAGTGGTCATGTTCGATATCAAAGATAGTCTGTGCTTCCACTTGACTATCTGATTTTTCATATTGACTATATACTATTAATAGCTGCTTAATGTGCTTTCTATATTTCTCTAAGTTAGCCATCTGACAATCACCTCATTTTCGATATCATAAATTAGCAAATATAATTTATTTTGTTGAATTATCATCTGAGGAAATGGCAGCTTAAAAAAAGTTTCGTAGGTATCTGAAGGAACTGCTAAATATAAAATGCGTTCTGGTTGTTCTTGGGAAAGTGCAAACCGATAGTTAATAAATTGTCCAAGTGCAGTGTGAAATTCGGAAATAGTTGATTGTCCAAGAAAACTTTTAACTTCTACAGCTATTTTTTGCCCTTCTCTCTCAGCTGCAATAATCTTTTCTGCTCCTAAATCAATATATAACTCAACTAAACCCCACTCTATACGTAAAGGATCATCTGTAATAGTCCAGCTATCTTTTTGTAAGCCTAATTTTACAATGTTGTGAAATTTATCTTTTGCTGACATAATATAATTTGCTTGCTCTGTTGAGCATTCTATCTATATATTACCTACCTTCTCAAGTCGTGGAACTTGAGATGCCAAATTAGTTAACAAAATAATGCACCAACTTCATCTCATCTGTTAAGGTGTGTTAGCCTACGCATAACAGACCTTACTGAATTATTAGGTGTCGTATTTTCTCTGTCCTTTAACTGGATTCATCCACATTTCTAAGCGACTAAACGCTTGAGAAGAAAGTAGCGTCAGACATAAATAAACCACTGCTACACCCGCGTAAATCTCAAAAGCGCGATAGTTATCAGCAACAATTAACTGTCCTTTACGTAGTAATTCTTCAAACCCAATCACAGAAACTAAGCTAGTATCTTTCAACAAACTGATAAACTCATTACCCAAAGGTGGAATCATCCGCCGGAAAGCTTGAGGAAAAATGACAAAACTCATAGTTTGCACAGAACTCAAACCTAATGATTTTGCTGCTTCTGCTTGTCCTGGTTCAATTGATTGAATTCCAGCACGAACAACTTCGGCAATGTATGCAGCGCTATTCAAACTTAAGGCAATTACCCCAGCACTAAGACGATCAAAAGAAAATGTCAAACCAAATTCTTGTAAAATTGCTGGCAAACCAAAATAAATCATAAAAATTTGCACCAGCAAAGGTGTTCCCCGAAAAAAATCTACATACGCCCTCGCCAACCAACGCACAGGTGCAATATACGAAAGGCGAACAATACCAATTAAGGAACCGCCAATTAAACCAAACACTACAGAAAGTATCGTCAATTTCAACGTTATCAATGCACCCTGTAATAGACTTGGGAAAGCCTGCAAAATTATGCCAATTGAAGTTAAGATTTTAGGCGCACCAGCGTTAGTTTGATTCTCAAATGGTGATTTAGCTAGTAGTGATGGTGGTTCAGCTTTAAACCATTTTTGATAAATTTGGGAATAAGTGCCATTCTTCAACACTCTCTCAAAACCATTATTTATTAATGCCAAATTAGGCGATTTTTTAGCCGTAGCAATGCCGTAAAATTCCTCAGTCAGCAATTGCTGTACTATTTTAATTCCCTGAAGATTACCTGTATTAATAGCATATAAAGTAACAGGTGCATCATTAATTACCGCATCCACATTACTATTGAGTAATTCTTGCAAAGCCAAAGGTGCTGAATCAAAGCTGCGAATTTGTACCCCAGGAATACTTTTAGCCTTTGCAGCCCCAGTTGTACCAATTTGTACAGCAATTTTTTTATTTTTGAGACTGTCAAAACCAGTGATATCTTGATTGTCTGCACGAATGGCGATCGCTAACCCAGCCTTAAAATAAGGACGGGAAAAAGAAATCGTCTTTGCCCTCTCTTGAGTAATTGTGATCGAACTAATGGCCGCATCTACCGTTTTGGCTTGCAAAGCGGGGATAATGCCATCAAAAGGCAGACTTTGAAAATTCACTTTAAAGTTAGCAGAAGAAGCGATCGCATTCATCAAATCAATGGAAAAACCCTGCAACTCGCCACCTTTTCCTTGAAACTCAAAAGGTGGAAACGCCGGTTCTGTCGCAACCCGCAAAGTTTTCCCGGCGCTAGAGTTCACAGCACAGCTAATCAGTAATAGACAGCTAAAACCTACGAAGACACATAAATACAGCCAACGCCCAAAACCAAATTTAACCATATTATTTTTTTCCCTCTCTGCGCTCTCTGCGCCTCTGCGGTTCGTTAAAAACCTTACAATCAACTCTAGAGCAGCTTGACATAAGTAATGAACAATACCATCCCTGCGATTATTTTTGACAATATCGAAAAAAACTTTGGTTCCCTAAAAGTTCTTAAAGGAATTACCGGCGAAATCAACCGGGGGGAAGTCGTTGCAGTTATCGGTTCCTCCGGCTGTGGTAAAAGTACCTTACTACGTTGCTTCAACCGCCTAGAAACCATTGACAAAGGACGTTTAATCATCAACGGAATTAACTTATCCCGACCCACTGTCAACTATAGCCAACTGCGGCAACTACGAACACAAGTAGGCATGGTTTTTCAGCAATTCAACCTGTTTCCCCATCTCAGCGTCTTAGAAAATATGACACTCGCACCGCGTAAAGTCTTGGCTAAAACACCAAAAGAAAGCGCCCAACTAGCGAGATTATATTTAGAAAAAGTCGGTTTATCTGACAAAGCCTCTGCTTATCCCGAACAACTTTCTGGCGGAGAAAAGCAACGAGTAGCGATCGCTCGTAGTTTATGTATGAATCCCCAAATCATGCTATTTGATGAACCCACCAGCGCCCTAGATCCCGAACTCGTTGGCGAAGTTCTGCAAGTGATGCAACAATTAGCCACAGAAGGCATGACAATGGTAGTTGTCACCCATGAAATGCAATTTGCACGGGAAGTAGCCCATCAAGTGATATTTTTAGACAAAGGTATTGTAACAGAACAAGGTCCAGCCTATGAAGTGCTGACCAATCCTCAAAGCGATCGCCTACGTATTTTCCTAAGTCGCCTTCAAATAATTCGTAATTAAAGATTTTCTTTAAACTCGTCACTCAGCACTACTTAAAGGTACTCGCGTAAGAAATCAAAGGGATCATCTTCCCAACAAGGTTCAGGTATTAGCCAAAATAAACTACTATGGATATCAGCTTCGATTTCATCACCGTCGTCTCTATCAAATAGTTCTGTCAAAGCTGTCCAATCACGTTCTCTGAGAGATGTTATCGATGGGGCATATACCTGGAGATCATTTAAGTAATTCACGCGCAAAGTTGTGCTTGACAGCCGTAAAAAGTTAGTATAAAAATTTAAAAATAATCAGATTATAGCTTTGACAACCGCAGTTATAACAATTCACAAAGTCTGATTTCATCTGGCTTTTCGGGTTTATATCGATCGCATTATTTTTTAAAGTTGCATTAATAGTTATTTTGATACTATTAAATATGGACTACTCTCATAAGTGTCTCACAATTTAAATAGGACTGCTATAGTATTTATTACGTATTACAAGCTAAATTTACTCAAGCTAGAAAAATCTTTGAGGCTGAGATTCTACTAATTCCACGCCAAAGACTTCCGCAAAAGATTGTGCTACGTTAAAACGCACTTCTTGGCAAGTGATACTTGGAATCCATTCGGCTAAACTCCCTACAGGTTTGTCAGAAATGCCGCAGGGTACAATGCGCTCAAAGCCTGTCATGTCTGGACAAACATTTAACGCAAAGCCGTGCATAGTTATCCAACGGCTGACTTTAATACCAATAGCTGCAACTTTTCGCCCTTGCAACCAAACGCCAGTAAAAGCCGGAATTCTTTCTCCTTGCAATCCATAAATTGCCAATACGCGAATTATTACTTCTTCGATTTGCCGTAAGTACCAATGGAGGTCTTTACGATAACGTTGCAGATTTAAAATTGGATACCCCACCAGTTGGCCGGGACAATGGTAAGTAACTTCGCCGCCTCGTTCAACTCGATGCACATCGTATTCACCTTTGTCAATCTCAAATTTGAGAAAGTCTAAGTTGCTTCCTTGTCCCAGAGTGTAGACAGGTGGATGTTCTAGCAAAATTAATACGTCATCTAGACTGGGGTCGTGGATGCGCTCAGTCAAAAGCGATCGCTGCCATCCATGAGCTTCCAAGTAAGGCATTAATCCTTGGTTATATAGCAAACAATTGTTTTTATGTGGTTCATTATTACTATGGATCATGCCAAAATTCAACCGTATAAAGAACTAAATATATTTCAAGTTACAGGACTAGAATCAACAATTGTCAAGCTTTGCAAAGGATTTTAAAGGAAAGTCAAGGGAAGATGCATTAGAAAATACAAAGTGCTAGCTTGAATAGATAACCTCAATAGGTTTTAGGAGGAATTCTCTGCAATAAGCATTATGCCAAGACAATAAGGAAAATGTTGAATGTGCTGGCTGATGACTAATCGAACACAGAAGGAGCAAATATCAACAGTTCTGTAAGCATTCCTTTAAAAGAAAAGGTAGTCATAGGAGCTACAATTAGATTTCCTCAACTCTTGAGTGCTAATTGGATATACAATTAGACATCAGCGCAGAGATGAGGAGGTAAATCAAGGGTATACTTGACAACTCCTCAGATGCAGTAAGCTGAGAGACAGCTTAACAGCAGTAGATACAATATAGTTCACAATTTGTTTTGGCGGGAGTAATAAACCTTACCGCAATTTCTTTTCATACAAAGCAAATTCACACATCCAAAATATTCAGTGGGAGAGTATTACATGAAGCTTGTCATCCACGGCAAAAATATTGAAATCACCGATGCGATTCGTGAATATGTACATCAAAAAATTGAAAAAGCAGTTAGTCACTTTCAAAGCATTACAAATGAAGTGGATGTGCATCTTAGTGTCGCTCGGAATCCCCGAATTAATCCAAGACAAGCGGCTGAAGTAACTATTTATGCTAATGGTAGCGTGATTCGGGCCGAGGAAAGCAGCGAAAGTCTATATGCCAGCATTGACTTAGTTGCAGATAAAATTGCCCGTCAACTGCGAAAATATAAAGAACGGCGTCAAGACCACAAAACTCATCCTCAACCAACAGAAGTAGTTATTCCAGAGTCGATAGTAACAGATTTAATTGGCGATCGCACCGCCGAATTACCTAACGAAGTCGTCCGTACCAAATATTTTTCCATGCCGCCGATGACCGTTGCAGAAGCCCTAGAACAACTGCAACTCGTGGGACACGACTTTTTTATGTTCCACAATTCTGAAACTGGAGAGATTAATGTAATTTACGAACGTAACCACGGCGGTTATGGTGTTATCCATCCCCGCAATGGTAATGGACATACTAACGGCAAAAATGGCAAGGCAAGCCACACTAATATAGTCATGCCGGAAAAGTCGCATTCGAGTAAATAGGGAGATGAGAGGAGCAGGGGAGAAGTTGCAGTAAGTCTTTCCCCTCTCCACCTCTGCTTTTTCCAATCCCCATTACCTCTGTCTCCAGAAATTAGCTAATACGCGAACGTTGAAGTAATGTGAAAATTCGCAGTTCGGCTGCTAAATCGCCGTGGTATTCAAATAGTTGATATTGTCGCCCAGTAATCACAGCAAATTCATCCATAACTTTCTGGGTGATGTCTGCACAAGCAAGCCAGAGAGTAAAAGATTGACAGTTTCTCTAGCTTGGAAGTAAACATCAGAGTTTTGTGTTGTACCGCGCAAAATAGGTTTATCGGGGGATACAGAGGGCTTGTGCGGCTAGTATAGCCGTAGTCACACAAGTTAGGACATAAGGATGGGATGAATGCTAAAGTTAGCAATAGTTTTACCTCCTGCCTCCTGCCTCCTGCCTCCTGCCCTCTGCCTCCTGCTATATTTGCCAACGCTTCAGCAAGTTGAGGGAAAGTTAGTGGACAGCAATAGATTTCACTTTTGATAGCTGCAATGCCATCATCACTACGCAACTGATTACTGTAATCAATTGCGATCGCCTCCAGTAAAATATAGCCCATTGCATTTTTAAGAATAAGTGGGTTTTGTCAACAACATATAGTCAGATGACATTAAGGAGGTAATTATCATGCAAAAAGAATATATGGAAATTTTAGAATCATTAATTAATCAATTGACATTATCTGCAATATTGGAAATGTTAGAGCGAATATGTCATAAAAAAGCGGAAAATCTAAGAACTCATTGGCAAGATGAGACTTCAGCAAAGCTATGGGATAAAGCTGCTAGACAGATAGAACAGATAAATGTTGATGTTTGAATCTACTATTATTCTTAATCCAAGCGTATTGCTTTATCCGCTCATTGCATGAATCTGCTATCAATTGGTAGCGCAAAATCACGAGACCATTCATTCCAAGAGCCAAAATAATTTTTAGCAGAAATTCCCGCCTCTTCAAGAGCTATTAATGTATTCGCAGCCCTTGAACCTTTAAAGCAGTAAATATATACAAGAGACTCAGAAGTAATACCTACTGACTGACAAATTTCTCGGATTTCATCCGGCGATCGGAACATGGGAATTTCCGATTCAGAATTCATTAGATGATGCCATTCTAACCATACTGCATTAGGGATTCTACCTTTGCGAGGACAAAAATCAGGATGGTAAGGAGAAGAACTCAACCCAAGCCATTCGTTGCGATCGCGCACATCTAATTTAATAATTGCTGGATTGTCAATTGCTTGCAACATCTCGGTGGTAGTCACCATCATGTCAGCGTTGGGATGCAATCTAAATATGCTGCTTTCACGCTGCGGTACTTTATCAGTAGTAAGTAATCCTGCCTTGAGCCATGCTCTATATCCTCCGTGTAAAATAGATACCTGAGCGCAACCCAAATATTTTAGTAAAAAAGCTGCTCGACAAGATTGACCATAACCTTTATTTAAAGCATCTTCATAAACAATTAATTGTTCTGTACCAGATATTCCTACCCTGCTCATGATTTCTGCAAAATACTCTTGCAATTTCTTTAATCCTGCTGGAGAGGAATTTTCTAAAAGATAGGTAAAAAAATCTCTAATATTTATGGATTCAGAAATATGAGAAATAGCATAATCTTCTTGACTTCGCGTATCGATAATTACAGTTCTTGATGAGTTTTCTGCTAACAGTAACGTGACTTCTTGAGGAGAAATGAGGAGTTTTTTATTCACGCTTTCATGCTTCTGTTATTGTACTATTAGGCATTATCACCTTTGGGAGATTTGCTTTTTGAAATGCAAGTTACAGAAAAATAAACGTTAAATGTTATAAAATAACTTTTATGGCTGTGTTATTTTAAGTAAAAATTTATAATTTTAAATAAATTACTTTCGCTAAAGTTGATTAACAACACTTCCATCTACCTCAATTAGTTTAAGGTTTTTGACACTAACTGAACTATATTGGCATTTGCAGAAGATGCAAAAATACAGAGATATAATGAAGCGGCCAGGCGAAGAATCTCTCAATCTGCGATCGCCAGTTTTCATCGTAATAGAAAGCTAAATCTTTCTCAAAATTTTTCTGGCGATGCAGTTCAGGAAAGTGCATCATTTCAGTGACAGAGTAATATTTAGTGTATCAATAATTACAATTATTTATATAAAATTTAGGTATTGTGTAGATAGATGATACCGATGTAAGTATTGGTGACAACATAGAAATGAGAAACAAGATCCTTTACTTCGTAAAAGTTGTTGGGAATTTTTAGATTTGATCCTAATTTCATTAGATCATTAGATCGTTAAAATTAGAAAACTGTTAGGTAAGATTTATGCAACTGCTATTTTTAAGGAATGGCTTTTTGGCGTTAACTTTTAGTGCGATCGCTTCAGGCGGTGGGTTAATTACAGGCTGTAGTACTGCTTCCCAGAATCAAAGCCAAGCGCCACAGGAAACCGCCACTAATGCAAGTGACAAGCAGATGATGAATCACGGTGGTGGCATGATGAATCACAGCATGGGAATGGATTTAGGCCCAGCCGATGCTAATTTTGATTTACGATTTATCGACGCTATGATACCGCACCATCAAGGGGCTGTGGAAATGGCGAATGTTGCGCAGGTGAAATCAAAACGTCCTGAAATCAAAAAACTAGCAGACAATATTATCAAATCGCAAAACCAAGAAATTACTCAGATGAAGCAGTGGCGACAAGCTTGGTATCCCAAGGCGGGAGATAAACCAATAGCTTATAACAGTCAAATGGGTCATACGATGGAAATGTCGTCTGACCAAATGCAAACTATGATGATGAGTCAAGACTTAGGTGCAGCCGATGCTGAATTTGATTTGCGCTTTATCAATGCGATGATTCCTCACCACGAAGGGGCTGTAACAATGGCAAAAGATGCCTCAACTAAGTCTAAGCGCCCTGAAATCAAGAAATTAGCCCAAGAAATTGTTAAAGCCCAAGATGTAGAGATTAAACAAATGCAACAGTGGCGAAAAGCCTGGTACAACAAATAATTTGTAATTCGTAATATGGTTTGACAAGTAACAGAGAAGACAGTGTATTGGGCGGGTTCCCTGACTTGTAGTAACTGACGTGACACAGAGAAATGAGAGGTTGAGAGATATTTTGCGTAAGTTCTAATACAAATTAGGTGATTTCCAGAATAAAATTACCATATAACATAATTCCAGCGTTAGGGAGAACGGCTGTTCGCCCTCTTAATCGGTAAAATTATTTTGAGAAATCACCTTAATTGTTTGCGGATAAATTATATGAGAATACTGCTAGTCAAAGATGAGCCGGATTTTGGTTCAGCAATTAAGCGTACCTTGAATCTGGAAAAGTATGTATTTGACTGGGTTTTAGATGGTAATGAGGGATAAGATTATTTAGAAAATCAGTGGTTATGCTGCATTATTTCTCACTACAATCCAAGTGTATCTTTCAATGCTTGGTCAATATTTGCTGTTGTTAGTGACCCAATTACTTGATAAATTGCGAAGAGTGTAATTGTTGCCAAATTATCAGTCATCACTACTGAATCTGTTAACAGCCCTGATTGTTGTCCTTCTGGAGAACTTAGCAGTATAGTGACACGGCTAGGATGTCCTGCTCGAAACATCTGGCTAGTAATCATAGCAACGATAACTTGGGGTAAACCTGTCTGCAAATTATCTGCTTGCACAATCAGAGCAGGTCGTGTTTTGGCAGTAGTTAGGTTAGAATTTGGAAATAGTATCAGAACAACATCACCTCGCTTAAAGGTTTGTTTTGGCTGCGTCATAGTTGTCATAAATACTCATTTCCGGGCTATCCCAATCCTCTACAAAGGTTGCTAGATGCGAACGCAAAATTTCAGCCTGCGCTTTGTTAATTCCCTGAGAAGCTAGGTCAATCTCATTCGACCTCATAAAAGTCACAATTACTCGCGTTCCTTCATCTATATCAGTGGGTTGTTCAGTGAATTCCACTCGACCATTACGATATGTTCCTTCAACACTAGCCAACATTTTTAACCTCGCTCCTTGTGAATAGTCAAATAGTGCGGCTTATAACAACAATTTCCTTCTGATTAAAAATATTTAGTTATGTTTCTATAGAATCGTTATTTGCTTTTATGATTTGTTGCTTTTGTGCTTCTAAACCTTTTAACCTTTTTAAGATATCTTTTCCTCTTTCATATTTAATACCTAATTTAAGCAATTGACGACATCGATACATCTTTAAATGCTGTCGGTTAGGAATTTTTAACTCACCTTCCTTTGTAGCAATAATTCCAGTAACTTCGTACGACTTTTTACCAATATAATGCTTTTCCTTTTTCTTATTACTACGTAATCCGTAACGATGAAATTGCTTTTTGACCTGCAAAATCAACTCATCTGGAACATGATCACCTGAGATTGTGACATCATCTATGTAGACAGTCAAAGTACAATTTGCCAAATCAACAATTTCGTTGATTGCTTCCCACATATCTATATGTGCAAAGTAGGAAAGTATAGGACTTGATGGGCTTCCAGTTGGCAGATGATTTTTGAAAGTTGAGAGCTTGGTTAAAATGTCAGCGACATCTGAAGAGCATTTCATCTGTTTACGGAAGAACCAGTTAATACGCTTGGCTGGTGTACAAGGAAAATATTTTTCAATGTCAAGGCTCCTTACTTCTGTAGCATTAACATGAGCTTTAGCATTACTGATATAGGAACGCCCTTTTGCAGGAGCATGTATGTAGTTTGGAACCTTAATTCGCTTCAGAAGCTCTTCAATCCGCGTTTGTACACGTTTTAGGTCTTGTCTTGGCTTTTCAAAACGACGGCTTTTTCGCCTCTCTGGAGAGAAGATGTCCCACTCTACATACAAATGCTCTGTATTACTAAGCAATTTAAGCTTAATTTGACTAACATGCAAGAGCTTTGCAAGTTTTGCTTTAGATTTCAAGCAGTAAAAAGGCGACTGGTCTAATTCGTATCTTGCATATTTACTCTTTTGCATAAGAATGACCAGACCTTTCAGCAATGAACTTAAGGATGGCAAGAATCTTAGAGGACACGAATGTCCTTAACTTCTCTGTTTTAATATCCTTATTTAAGCTTTCCGAAAAAAACATGATTGAGGATACTGGTATATCAAAAAACTCTGAGTATCGGTTCAGCAACTCAAGTGTTGGAGTTTTTTTTCCTGACTCAATTTCCGAGATATATGACTTGGATATACCTAGTTTCTCTGCAAGCTCTTTCTGTGTTAGGTCATGGAATACTCTTATTAGTCTTAGAGCTTCACTTAGCATGTCTAACCTCCTTTGGCTAGAGGTTTTTTAAGGGGTTCTATAGAAGATTTAGCAGTCTAGTTCTGCAAAAGCTCAATCAGCCATTTCAATAACTTGAAGATGACTGGACCGAGTTGAAATAGCAGACGGAGCGTTTGAGGTTTGCGGAGCCATTTTAGCCACTGCTTATGTTTACGCTTTTTAGACTGCTTCTGCCGTTTGTCAGATTCTGGGTTCTCCATCGGAGACATCTCCTTGTAATAGGGTGTTTGCACTTACTCACAGTGACGTGAATAAGTGTTGCCACAAACAAACCCGGAGAACGGCAGTTTTAATCCTCCCCTATAATTGCCACAGCTAAATAACTTAGACTGCGCTTGTGTGCTGGATTACATCAGTGGTGTTTCTTCTTTAGTTGTTTACCTACATGGGCTTATATAGATAGATACTTACAATTACTTGTTTTATCGTATGCTTTCTAAAGTGTTTTTCCACTGTTTTTATCATCAAACACGGTAGAAGATGTTTTATGATCTCCCTCGGATCGAAATAACGATCCAATGAATAGCAACTGTCTCCTTTAACCTGACTAAACCCAGTGTAGCACAGTTTTATAAAATTTTGTTCGCTGATAGCGAACTTAATAAAATTAGTATGCGCTTTGCAATATAGGATACAGGTATTGGTATTCCACCAGGAATTGACTCGGATTTTTGATCGCTTTTACTGAGTAAATAGCGATCACTGTTGTAAAACTGGTGGTTTTGGATTATGATTAGTGATCGCTAAGGCAATTATTCAGGCATACTAAAGTAGTTTAAATGTGCAGAGTCAATTAGGCAAAGGTAGCAGTTTTACTATTCAATTACCCTTTAATGTTAAGTCAATTTCCCAATTTAAACTGCTGTATCGTCGTCGCCAAGCTAAATTTAAATAAAATTTTCTTACCAAACTTTACTCATATTCAAAATAAACCCAGGCAATATCAACTCGCCGCTAACACTAGTAGGATTATCCAAACATTCCTCTGGCAATCCAGGACGATAAATATAAACTTTACGCTGCTTACGGTCAATCAACCAGCCTAACTGTATTCCTGGCTCATTCATATATTCCTCCATTTTTTCTTTCAAAGTTTGGAGGTTGTCGCTAGCAGATTTGAGTTCGACTACAAAATCTGGACAAATGGGAGCAAACTTTCGCTGCTGTTTTGGAGACAGAGAGTTTCACCATTCTAATTTAATCCAGGAAGCATCTGGAGAGCGTTCTGCACCTGTTGATAATTTAAATCCGGTACTAGAGCTAAAAGTTATACCTGTACCATCTTGTTCTGACCACACCCATAACTGCCCAAATATATTAACTTCTCGATTTCCTGTCTCTGAAACAGTAGGAGGCATTATTACCAATTCTCCACTCTTTTTTCGCTCAATGCGTAAATCACGATTTACCTGACAGAATTCAAAAAATTGTTCATCTGTCATTTGCATTGATGACGGAATTTGCAAAACCAAAGGGGATGAAAACATCTGGATTTTCTCTAGGTTCGGATGCTAGCCTACTGACTATATTCTCACCCAAAAAACAAAGACGCTAAGTTATATCTTGGCGTCTTTGCTTTTTTATCCAAAATCATTTTCAGATTTACTTGTTAGGCTGAGGAGTTACCCGCAGATAGGGTTTGACTTCCTCATAACCTTTGGGAAATTTCTGTTTGAGTACTTCTGGATCTTTGAGTGAGGGGACAATTACAACATCCTCTCCATCTTTCCAGTCAGCTGGTGTCGCCACGCTGTAATTATCAGTCAATTGCAGAGAATCAATCACCCGCAAAAGTTCATCAAAGTTGCGTCCTGTGCTGGGAGGATAGGTGAAAGAGAGACGGAGTTTTTTATTAGGGTCAATCACGAAGACCGATCGCACTGTCACAGCTGCATTAGCATTGGGGTGGATCATATCGTAAAGGTCAGCAACCTTGCGATCTGCATCTGCCAAAATTGGGTAGTTAAGAGTGGTGCTTTGAGTTTCTTCAATGTCTCCCACCCAGCCTTTATGGGATTCTACATCATCAACGCTGAGTGCGATCGCTTTGACATTGCGCTTGTCAAATTCTGGTTTGAGCTTGGCAACTGTGCCGAGTTCTGTTGTACAAACAGGTGTAAAATCAGCAGGGTGAGAGAACAGCACAACCCAGCTGTCACCTGCCCATTGGTAAAAATCGATGTCGCCGTGTGTTGAGGCTTGCGTAAAGTTGGGTACTGTGTCACCTAGACGGAGAGCCATAAGAGATTCCCTGTAGTTAGAAAGGCATATATATTCTAGTATGCCATCATGACATAAAACCCCCATTCCCCAATCGGGCTTTAGCAGTTTGAAACAAAATTTTAGGTTGTCAACACTCTCGGATATAAGGATAAGGCAGGTAAAAATTAATAAAAAAGACTAAAGATTGGGTATTAGAAATCGCATATTTAGATATTTTTCCTTCCCTACTCCCCAACTCTTTTTAGTAATGATGATAGTAATCTTTTTAGTTATTGGTGTTATCCTCAGCACAACTGCAAGTTTTGTTTTTAGAGTTCCCTGGTTGATGCCGATTTTAGGTGCTGCTATTCCCTATCCCATTTTCTTTTCACAAGTGCGTCGTCAACAATATAAAAGTGCTTTTTGGTGGATGTTATTGTGGGGAGTTTTGCAGAGTATTGCTGTAATTATAGCAACAGCGATATTACCAGAAACAGCAGCAAAAGTCATCCTCCGTGGACAGTCATACACTACAGAGATGTTGCACTGGATTCGCACGGGAGAAGGTTCAGAAGGAACACTGAGTTCATTTTTACCAGGTCATTTATTGTATTACGGGATTTTTTGTATTCTCTGCGTTGTTACCTTAAGTAGCGTGGCATTGATATTTGGCACTTGGATGCTGAACTACATGAATTTCTATGTTACGGAATTAGTGAAAATTAGCACTAAACCTTGGTTAGCAGCTATTTTAGGATGGTATCCTTGGTCAATTTTGCGGATAATCGGGTTTATTGCCACTGGGGTAGCTTTAGCAGCTTTAGGATTAAATTTAGTAATGCGCATCAGAGGCAAAGTTCCGAAGTCTCCCTTTCCAAAAACTTATATGTTGATTGGTGTTGGTTTTGTGATTGCGGATATCGTTGTCAAAGCAGTTTTAGCGCCTATTTGGGAAAAACTGCTATTGTCTGCGTTGGGTTAAATTCATTTGTTTGTCAAAATTTTTTGGTAAGCTTGGATTGTTTGCCTTGCGATCGCATCCCAGCTAAAATTTTCCAATGCATATTTTTGGGCGTTTAATCCCCTGCGTTGGCGTTCTGCGGGATTTTGCAAAGCTTCTTGTAGTAACTCTACCAGTGCTTGGACATCTGTTGTACCTACCCAACCCGACTCACTATCACGTATCTGTTGACAAATATGCACTTGGTCAGAAATGACTACGGGTACACCTGCAACCATCGCTTCAGCTACAGCAATCCCAAAGTTTTCGTAGTAGGAAGGCAAGACAAATAAATCAGCAGCTTGTAGTAAACTAACTTTGAGTTCACCAGTGACAAAGCCTGTAATTGTAGCGTGCGATCGCAATGGTGAATTTTGAATTTGGGATATTATCTTTTGTTCATAATCTGGTTCTTGGGGATTAGTACCAGCTAAGACAAAATGAAACTTATAACCAACCGCTAACAGCTTCTCTAGCGCTGGAATCAACAAATTCAACCCCTTTTTCGGGTCAATTCGTGACATAAACAGAACCAATGGTATATCTTTTGGTATTTCTAACTGACTACATACATTTTTAATAGAAGATTGACGGGGAATCACACCCAAAGGAATCACCAAATCTGGCGTAGATACTCCAAAACGTTCTGATATTTTAGCTTCTTGGTCGCTGGTAAAATGAATTGCTGCCGCACTAGCTAAATTTTGACGTTCTATAATTGCGGCATAAAGCTGTTTTAATTGCTTTTTTTTCTGTAAATCAGCCGGATCGAGAGTACCTAAAGGACGGAAAATATAAGGTAGCTTTTGCTGACGACAGACAATAGCAGCAGCACTAATTATTGGCGAGAATAAAGCATGAATATGTGCTATGTCAAACTCATGAGCGTGACGTTTTAGCCAGTTTAATAAATCTAAAGAAAATTTGTAGCGACGAAACGGCGCGCAACGAAAGTAAATTATTTCATAGCCATCTTGTTTAATTGGGCGATTTAAAGGAACATCTAGAGGTGTTTGACCATTATCACCATTACTATCAGTTGTGAGAATTGTAACTTCTACTCCCTCTTTTACTAGCGCTGGAGCTAATCCCAGTACCATTTGACTAGGCCCACCGTAAATTAGAGAAATTGAGGGGACAATTTGTAATATTTTCATTTTTTTGTCATTTATCCTTTGTTATTCACTAATGACCAATGACTAATGACCAATGACTAACTCTTGATAAAACTTTAATTGCTGTTTAGCCAAAGCTTTATTTGTATATTGAATCATTGCTTTTTGATAACCTATTTCACTTAAATTATGAGCAAAATCTGGTTTATCTATTAATTGAATTAAGCAATTAGCAAGAGCTTGAACATCACCTTCAGGAAATACTAAACCAGCGTCACCAATTACATAGGGAATTTCCCCAGAATCAGAACCAATAACAGGAACTTGGCAAGCCATCGCTTCAATTAGCACATGACCAAATTGCTCTTTCCAGCCAGCAGAAGTTAAGGTTTTAAACTTGTAAGTTGTTTCTGAAGGTAATACTAAAGTACTCATTAAATTGATATAACTTGCAACCTCATCATGGGGAACACTTTCTATCAAAATTAATCGTTCTTTAATATTGTTTTCTGCTGCAATTCTCATTAATTCACTTTGTAACTCTCCTCGTCCCAATAATAGTAATTTCCAAGGTTTATTTTTCAAAGTAGCTAAAGCTTGCAAAAGCGTTAATAAACCCTTTTCTTGGACAAATCGCCCTACAAAACCTACTACGAAATCCTCTTTTGCAATGCCCAACTTAGCTGCTAAATCTGGTTGAGCTTTGGGAGTAAATAAACTTTCATCTACACCCAGTTGTGGCATGACTTTAATTGCACCTGTATATCCCCGTTGTCGCAAAACTTCTGCTCCATCTTGATTGCCAGAAATAATACCGTGGCTGTGGTTAAGGTTATATTTTTCTAATAAAGAAATTGGTAATTTCAATTCATAAGGAAGATTCCACCAGGTAAAAAATACATTTTTTGCCTTGAGTCCTAATAGCTGATTTAAGGCAATCATTTGAGTATAAGCTAAGGCTCTAGACCCTTGTTCTACTTGGATGATTTGCGGGCGAAATTGTTTGAATAAAGATATCAAATCAGCGCCAAAGGTAAGGAGTCCCTGATGATTTTGACTAAAATTAGAAACTGGAACTATTTTAAATCTACCTTCATCACGGTATTCAGTTTCAATAATTTTGTTTTGTACACCGCCTGGTTTCCAGCGTTTTGGGACTACAACTGTAACTTCAATGTCAGGTTCTAATTGAGATAAAGCACGTAGTTTTTCACAGTTGAGGTCTACGATATAAGTGTGACTAGCAACTAAGATTTTCATTGTTATTTGTCATTTGTCCTTCACTAACTCCTAACTAAACTTGTTCATCTAATCGACTGTAAATTTGACCATCATTCCAGAGTGATTGGATGATAGTACCCAAGGCTTTGAAAAAACCCAAAGTGTAGAAAATAGCGCGAGTGGCAATTTTAATGGGGGAACCGCTTTTATGACAAGGTGGGCGTCCGAGAACGTGACAGTCAAATAAACGACCATATAAGCGCAAAGCTTGAGTCACAGTCAGGTTTTTCAGCCCCAGTAAAAAATGGTTGTGGTAGAAAGTGAGTTGATATTTTAGCGATCGCATACTAATATCATGACAACCCCCTGTTTCTTCGCCTAAATGCACCAGATGGGCTTCTGGGTCGTACCAAATTTTATACCCAGTTTGTCGCAACCGCAAACAAAAATCTGACTCTTCACGTACTGCACTCCCAGCAAATCTCTCATCAAACCTCAATCCATACTTAGTAAAAATTTCACGGCGAAATGACATATTGCAACCCCTTGCTGTCAGTACTTGTTGGGGTTTTATGGTATGTACTAAATCAATATGATACCAAGCAATTCCTGGGTCCATAGCTTCGGGAGGCAGATATTCAATCTCTAAATCTCCTCTAGAATCACCTAATTTCATTCTGTCAAAAACCCGACCGGCTACAGCCCCTACCTCTGGGTTTTGCACATAATTTTTCGCATGGGCTGCTAACAATCCAGGAGTTAACTGAACATCATCATCAATAAACAATATTATTTCACCAGATGACCGCCGGACGGCGTAATTCCGCGCCCCTGGTAAACTTGCCCAATCTAAGCGCAACCATTTAATTTTGCCTGCCTTTGCCATCTCTTCTAGGTAGGCTTGAATTTCTGGTTGGTGTTTTGCAGTTTGGTCTACAATTAAAACTTCAAAATTTGGATAGTCTTGTTTTAAGACATCCACAATGCTATCACGTAGCGCTTCTTCTCGTCCGTAGGTTGCGATTACTACAGTAACTAATGGCCAATTATTCATAGAATTTATTAAGTAATTTTATTACTCCTATAATAGCCTTGTAAAAATTAATTTTCATGAAATTCAGTAAGTGACTATTACTTTAATTTACATACTGTATTTTCACGTATTCTGGAAAACCTCACTTTTATTTTTTTCCCTGACTACGAAATTGCTTATCCATTAATAAGTATCATCAACAAGTAAGTGTATAGTGATAATTTCGAGCAAGGTTTGAAATACTGAGGTATTTTTGACCTCCAATCATAATCTTTGGCCATTTTTATTTCATTTAAATTGTTTTTAGACGTTTTTTCTTGTTTTTCTGCTGAGGGTTGGCATCTTCCTTATCTTGTTTCTCCAATTCTGGTAATTTAAAAAGAACTCCCGCAAAAAACCAATAATAGGCAGCAACAGGGTCGACATCCAGAGGATAGTAGTAAGTGTTGTAACTAATAAACAATATAAACACCCACAAAGCTGCTCCGGAACTGCGGAAATTACGGTTTTTTATCGAGCGATAGGTTTTAAAGCCAAGAACTGTTAAAGTTGATACCAAACCCAAAAACGCTAATAATCCAAAAATTCCCACTTCATAAAGTACTTTCGGGTAGTAGGTTTCTACAAGCTTAGTTTCACCCATCACACGGGCAGAGTTTGTTGCTCGTCCTAAGCCGCTTCCCAATGGCCCGTCTACATTTTTCCAATTTTCTTCAAATTGCTGGATGATAAAATCTTGAGGTGGTGAAGCGTTCCAACGACTGGTAAAACTCTCGGTTCTCTCTTGTACGACAGCAGGGTTAGCCACCATCGCAATTCCCAGAATGAAGGCAAGTCCCACGCCTATGGGGATAAATCGTTTTAGGTTGCCAAGTTGTCCGGTGAGCAACAGCAAAATCCCGAAGCAGATTGGTACTAAAGCTAAGGCGATTCTTTGTCCAGAAATTACAGCATCAATAAAGACTCCCACCAAAGAAGCTAAACCGATTATCCGCCATATTGGGGAGGGATCGTTGAAGCCGGTGGCAAAGGTAAAAAAGGTGCTAGAAATTAAGAACCATGCCCACTGCCAAGGAGCGACAAATGTCCCTGGTAGGCGAATAATCCCTTCTTCGGGACTATATACTAACGCTCCACCAAAATAACATCGGGCTTCGAGTGTTGCTCTAAATAAGGCATCTCCTTCCAGACCTCTAGTGCCTTGACATACACCAGTTAGTAATAAGAAATATTGAATAAATCCCAGCGCGCAGCAAATCAATGTGAGGACAATCTGGAGGCGCAATAAAAATAGAAAATCCCGCTTATCACGAATTAGATAGTAGGCACAACCAATCAAGGGGACATAGCCTAAAAATACTTTTAGTCCCAGAATTCCCATACCTAATGGTATTTCTTGGCGTGCTTTTTCTAATAGTCCTGCACTAGGCGGGTTAAATTGCTGTCCACCATTGACAAACAACAGTGTTAGCACACTGCAAGCTAAAACAATATAAAGTGGGATTTTAATACCTTTAGGAATAATTAAGGGTAGCCCCTGTCTACGGCAAGTCTGCCAAAGTCCAATTAGCGCTGGAACGTAAAAGGCATCTTTAGCTAATTGCAGTATGGGACTATTGCCCAAGTAGTAGGTGACAGTACCTCCCACAGGTATGTAAATGATGAAGGCATATAAAGCTTGGCGCGGATATTTGTAGGAAAGGGACATGACTATTATCCCCAACACGCCAGGGACTGCTGCTTTAATTCCAGCTACGAAAAAAAGTACAATGCCAACGAAGACACCACCAAAAGTGGCGGTGGTGAGTAAGCTAATGACTTCTTTACGTACTTGGGCAGATTTGCGCTTTTGGGCTAACTGTTCTTTGAGGCTAAGGGTAGAAGTTTCCTTTTTAGCCTGCTTTTTCGATTTTTTAGATTGCTGAGATTTTGATTTGAATTTTGCCATAGTGGCACTGTAGCCTATCAGCCTCGCAAAGTACTCCATTATATAGGACTAACGTTTGCTTTAGGGTGTGTTAGCACCGAAACTATGGTATAATTCCAAGCTTTGGGTGTGTTACGCTTTACTAATACACCCTACAAGACTACTTAGACTTTTTCAAAAACAATTTACAATTCTGATAGTTGATAAATTTCTTTGGATTGCTGTAATTTGTATAATCCGAATTCATCTCTCAATGATTGATTTAACAATTTACGATTAAAAATGTTAAATCTTAATCTTTTTGAATTGTTAAAAAGATTTTCTCCTGTTGCCAAAATATAAACCGCACCTGGAAATGGTAATGATTTAATTGATTTTCCTTTGTTCTTTAAAATATCTCTAACTTCAGCGTGGTCTATATAATATTTATAGTATCCGTAGCCTCGATTATATTCTGCGGTTTCTGGCAAATTATTCAAATCATATCGAAGAATATTACAAGTACCGCACATTTTATAAAAATTGTTTCTCTTGATATATATGTAATTACTGCCTTCCTGATATTTATAACCTTTATTTATAAACCATCCATTAGAATCAGGATGTTGTTGAACAAATTCGGCTAACTTTTCACTCACACAATCATCAGCATCAACTGTCATAGTATGAGTAGGAGAAAATTGACGTGCATAAGTCAATCCTTTTAAGATTTTACGCCCTTTATCTGTGTCTCCTTTGGCTTCAAGGGTAGGCTCGTTCGGAGGGGAAAAATCAACTGAAATGTATGTAATTTGAGGATGAGTGAATTTTATTCTGGGCTTTTCGTGACAAACAACAATAACGTGAAAGTTAGGTGAGGTTTGATTGCAAACTGATTTAATGCATCTTTCAAATAATTGTGTAACACGCTCCCAGGAATTGGAAACTTGTGCGCTTTTTAGTGGGATAATAAAAACAAGCACTGTATTTTATGAGAATAAATAGTTAGGAATCTCGAAGTAAATAATACCACGTTCCGATTGACGCTAAGACTGAATTCATATCATGTTCGGATAATTTAGTTATGATTCCCACAGTCATTGTACCCCACACGCCAAGGAAGAAGACCCTTACGGGTTCAGCATTTTGCTATCGACGGAAACCGCCAAGACGGCAAGTGCTTCACCGCGCTGGCTCCTCTTAATCCTCTCTCGGCAAACGGTGAAGGGAGATAAAGCATAGCTTTGGCTCTTTGGGATTCTTTGGGTTTAATGAATAATCAAAATGTCACAACTTCTACACATAATCAAGGGTAGTTAATTCGTAGAAGCTGTGATTAAACCTGGCGTTTTTTTGAAGCACAGATGAGATATTAACTAATTTAGTCCATCAGATGCTGCTGAACTTGCGAAACTAATTCATTTGTCCAGTAGTTAGCGAGTTCGGCATTGGCGGCTTCCACCATTACTCTGATGACTGGTTCTGTGCCAGAGGCGCGAACCAAAATTCTGCCAGAATCACCCATTGCAGTTTCAGCAAGAGCGATCGCTTGTTGCACAGGTTGGCAATCTTGCCATCCCAAACGGCGATCGCGATCGACAACTCGCACGTTCCGCAACAATTGCGGATAAGTTTGGAAGCTTTGATCTACTAATTCGCTCAAGGGAACACCCGCCTCTTTTACCAAAGATGCTATGTGCAATGCTGTTAACAAGCCATCTCCAGTCACGGCATAATGACAGCAAAGAATATGACCTGATTGTTCGCCACCTAACATTGCTCCAGTACGCTGCATTTCGGCTTGCACGTATTGGTCGCCAACTGCGGTACGAATTAAGTTACCACCAATTTGCTGCCAAGCTTTCTCAAAGCCTAAGTTGGCCATGACTGTAGATACAATCAGGTTGTCTGGCAATTGTTGGTTTTGTTGTAAGTGCCGTCCCCACAGGTAAAGAATGTAATCGCCGTTAACTTGCCTGCCTGTATTGTCTACTGCTAAGACGCGATCGGCATCGCCATCGAAGCCAAAGCCGATATCGGCGTTGTGTTCTTGTACCGTTGCTGCCAGAATGTCTAGGTGGGTGGAACCGCAGTTAACATTAATGCGATCGCCATCTGCTTCGTTATGCAAGCAGATTACCTCCGCCCCCATTTGTGTAAATATTGATGGTGCTAATCCAACTGCTGCTCCCCACGCCAAGTCTAAAACAATTTTCATTCCCTGAAGATTTAAGGCACTGTTCAAGGGTTTTTTCAACGCCGAACTATAATCTTCCACTAACTCGAAACGTGAGTAATGCCGTCCGTAATTACTGACTCTAGTTATTGGTGATATTTTGCCACGCAGTCCCGCTTCAATTTCTGCCTGCAATATTTGCGGTAACTTCCCACCATTGCCACCAAAAATCTTAATCCCATTGTCTTCTGGGGGATTGTGGCTAGCAGAAATCATCACTCCGCCGATGGCATTAGTGACGCTAGTGAGATAGGCAACCCCAGGAGTGGGGCATAATCCCAAATACCAGACTTCTAACCCTGCTGCTGTTAACCCTGCACTCAAAGCCATTGCCAGCATATCGCTAGAGTTTCTAGAGTCCTGTCCAAGAATGACTGGCCCTACTTGAGTCGCATGGTTACGTAAAACAATCCCCGTCCAAAAACCAACTTGCAATGCTAGAGGCGCACTCAGCAATTCTCCCACTCGCCCGCGAATCCCATCTGTGCCAAATAAAGGATTTGCTGGTAATGAGATTGAATTCAGTCCAAAACTGCTCTCAATCCCTTTGCCCAATCCCTCAACTTCAGAAGTAGAACCCCCAGAAATGCCCGATGTCCGAGTTATAGATGAAACCATATTTTTAAACACTCCACACAATCACACTGAAAAATAAATAGCACTTAAGACTTTATTCAGCAATTTTGACATGCTTTTTCTCTTTAAGAAATTCATTTTAGATCAAGCTATATTTACGTAATAATACTGAATTTCTCACTTTTATGTTGTAAATCTTTGATAAAGTTAGTATTGGTTTTTACGTTATTAATAAAGTCTCCACATCTTAGCCAATTATTCCCTTTATGCCTGCAATTTTCAATCTGTATTAGTTCACGCATTACAATGCTACCAACTAGGAAGTGTGTAATAAACATTACTCTGGTTTTATCACAAAAATTTTCACCAAAGCTGAGGATAATAGCAAGATTCAGCTAAGAATACAAAAAATCAAAATATTGAAATCTAAAATTCTGTTCTCTTAGCCTCGTTGCTGTGTAAAAAACTACAAAATCATCACAGCTTAAAAAATTTTAATATAAATTCTCATCAAATAGTTTTAAGGTAACGTTTTAATGGCCTTTTTAGCCGTTAGTGAATTAAAACTCCGGCAGTTAACTTTTTAAAGTTGAGAAATTTAGCATGAGCAGCAATTTAGCAACCAAATTACGTGTAGGCACTAAGAAAGCCCACACGATGGCAGAAAATGTAGGTTTTGTCAAGTGCTTTTTAAAAGGAGTAGTGGAAAAAAACTCTTACCGGAAACTTGTTGCTAACTTCTACTTCGTCTACTCAGCGATGGAAGAAGAGATGGAAAAGCACCGCCAGCACCCAATAGTTTCTAAAATTAATTTTCCTCAGTTAAATCGCAAGCATAGCCTAGAGGAAGACTTAAGTTATTACTTTGGTGCAAACTGGAAAGAGCAAATCAAACTATCTCCGGCGGGTGAAGCTTATGTACAGCGCATCCGAGAAATATCTGCTACAGAACCGGAATTGTTAATCGCCCATTCATACACTCGTTACTTAGGTGACTTATCTGGGGGACAAATTCTCAAAAATATTGCTGTAACAGCGATGAATTTGTCTGATGGACAAGGAACAGCTTTTTATGAATTTCCAGAAATTACTGATGAGAAGGCATTTAAAGCCAAATATCGGCAAATTTTGGATGAATTACCCCTTGACGAGGCGGCAAGCGATCGCATCGTTGATGAAGCTAACGCCGCCTTTGGCACGAACATGAAGCTATTCCAAGAATTGGAAGGTAATTTAATTAAGGCGATCGGTGTAATGCTGTATAATACCCTCACACGGCGTCGTACACGCGGTAGTACTGAACTCATCACTGCTGAGTAATTGTGTTGAGATTGCGGAGTATGGTGTGTGGAGTCATAAGTTCAGATAGCCGGATCGAGGATAATTCATAAGTGTTTGTGGGGAAAGAGCGATCGCCGCTCAAAATATTTAGGGGCAATAGCCTTGTGACTGCTTTTGATTCGTGAAAGTAAGCATGGGGAGATTGCCCCTCAATTATGATTAAAGCAGTTAGTGCCAATTTAAAAAAAGAATATGATAGATAAAATTTAGTTTTCTGAATTTTTAATTAGTATAACTACCTCTAACTTAAAGCATTACAGAACTTTTATATGTCGGCTAAACTGTTCTTCAACAAAATAGCTGCTAGAAAATTCACTTGCAAAAGAAACTTGATGAAAGTGATAATCTAGATTCAGCAAGTTATAGACAAGTCTTAAAAAATAATCATCTATCCAGAAATCTACATCAAATAGCGAAATACCATATTTTCCTTCCAACCTGCGATTTAAAGTTTTTAGCAACCAAGACCATTGAGGTTTAAGAGTTGGATCGATGCGGTTCCCAAATACAGGATTAAAAAACTGATTTACTTGAGTTGTTCTTACATCAATCATTTTAGTTAATAAATCTGCTGCTTTGATTGGAGATGAATTAAACCAATAGTTAGCAACCACTAAATCATGTAAATAAGCAACTACAATTTTCGGGTTTTCTTTAATGAACTGCGAACGACAAACAATTCCTCTGATTGATGGAATTCTTAAATTAATTGTTTGAGATAGAGGCAGCTTTCTGACAAAAGCATAAGCTTCTAAAATTGAGGCAAAAGTCTGACAACATACGTAAGCATCGATAGTTTTATTTGCCAAACTCTTACTTGCTCTACGAGGATCTTCATTCACTAATCTGCAATCTTTACTGACATCCATATCATAGAGGTCAAAAAGAGTAATGATGAACCTATGGGCATTTGAACCAAATAAAGTAGAAATTCGTTTACCTTTTAGATCCTGGATAGTGTTTATAAAAGAATCTTTATGCAAAACAATATTTATATCTTGACCCAAAAGATTATATGAAGCAATCCCAATTAATTTAGAACCAAAACTTAAATCATCAAAGAATTGGCTACCATTATTCAACAGAGAAATATCATCTAAAATACAAATATCTACTTCTCCCCGTTTCATCTGTCGGTTCATTTGTTCCCCAGAAGCAAACGGCAGAATTTGTAGCTCGAAATCTCGATTAATTTCAATATTTTTGAAAATAGTCTGTTCAAGTGATGATGCTCTCTGTAAATCAGAAATATATTTAGTTCCATATCCAGCAATCAACTGTCCTATAGAATCTCTCTGAATACCTATCCTCAAAACATTTTCTTCTTTGGGAGAACAGCTACCTAAAAATAAATTTACGTTGGGCAAACTTCCTAAGTTATCTGCATCTAGTCTAAAACTTCTTACCAAGCTCTCTGCGGATATTAACAATTCACTAAAGCGAGGAACATGAAGATAAATTCCATATTCATTGATATCTTGAATCGGAAAAGTTAAAACTTGGTATTGAGATATTATATCAGCTTGGCAAAAGTCAGGTAAGATAGTTAGCTTTTTATTTTTTTCAGCGTAGTTTAGTACATCTTGATAACTGTGTAGCACCTGTACACCGCTTAATTTGTTCATCAAAAATTCATTTTTAGATAGTTCTTGATGAACCTCTTCTAAAAGTACAACATCAGCCAGATTGATATCATTTATCTTAACTGGGCTATGCTCATTGAGATATTTACTTGCCCCAAAAGATACCAACAGCATTTTATGAGTTTTTAATCTAGTGCAGTGGTGTTCTTCTTTGTATCCAGCGCAACTGTTGAGCAAAAGATCCATTTCTAGAAGTTGAGAATTGGAAAAAAATCTACTATTTTTAATCGCAATCTCTTTAATATTTCTACCTGGGAAACAAAGCTGAAATCGCTGCAAATATTGTTTGAGCCAGACTTCTAAAATTAAACTAGTAGCTCCCAATATCAAATCTTCGCCCTCAGCGCTAAATGTTGCCTGAAATTCTTCTTGGAGATTTTCTACAGTTTCTACAACATTAAGTGTCTGGGAAATCAATTTCCTGCCTTTATTAGTCAAACATATAGAGCCAGGAGAGCGATTTAGGAGAACTACTCCAAAGTAATCCTCTATTTGTTTGACTTTTTTACTAATTAATGCTTGACTATAACCTAGTTTTTGTGCTGCTTTAGAGAAGCTACCACAGTCATCTACTGCTTTTAAAATTTTGAGGTGATTTAGGGTAATGTCTTCGAGTTTAATCTTATTCATGCTAAGTAAGGCAAGATTTTTAATTACAAGGTAATTAAGCTACTCTGCTGTCTATATTCGGAAATAACTAGTTTGTGGAAGCGAATAGTGTCTTCCAACATAGATTCAAATTTCAGTACTATTAAGTCAACGCCAACGGCTTCGTATTCTTTCAGGCGGTTAATAATAGTATAGCGATCGCCAACCAGTTGAGCAGATAAACCGAGATTGGCTTCAATGGTTTGACTGATATCTAGTTTGTTATGGGCAACTACGTTAGGATCGATTTGCTCTTGGAAGTACTCGATTTGCTGCCAATCAGCAGAACGATAAATCGCTTCTAATCTGGCTTGGGCTTGAGCTGTATCTTCACAAACGATCGCAAACGCACTCATTGCTACTTTTATCTGACGACCGTAGCGATCGCTAGCCAATCTTTTCACTTTCTGCACCAATGCTGCCGTTTTTTCTGGATCATCAGCATTGATAAATAAATAATCTCCTAGACGAGCCGCTAGGTTAATCGCCCTGTCTGATTCCCCAGCAATGAAAATGGGTGGTATTGGTGTCGGCTGATCTGCAAGAATACCACCCTTAATGGTGTAGTATTTGCCAACATAATTAAACCCTTCAACTGTCCACAGACCCTTGATTACATCAATGTACTCTGATAGTCGTGCGTAGCGATCGCTATGAGGTAGCCAGATATCTCCATAGCTTTCTACTTCTAATTTCCACCAACCTGCAATACCACTGAGAGCAAATCTGCCGTTACTAAACTGATTTTGAATGTTTGCACTCAAATTGGCAACTACCGCAGGCAGTTTAAAACCAGGTTGTACAGCCGCAACAATCTTGATATTCTTGGTGTTCAAACTTGCTAAAGCTGCCGTAATCCAAGCGTCAGCGACATTATAGTTAGGCCCGTGAACTGCATTTAAGTAATGTTCGGGAATGTAATAGAAGTCATAACCTAACTCGTCTGCCTGAACTGCCAGCTTTACCAAATCTTGTGTAGACAAATTAGCTTCATGGTTGACAACTCGCAACCATCCACCACAGACCGGCGACCAAATTCCAAACTGAAGTGGCATAAATGTTTTTCCTATGCTTTTTTTTACGAGACATTCAGTAAACTACGGTAGCTAGATATTTCTACCGTAATTTAGTAGTTCACACTACCACATTTATTTCTGCTGTGTATAGTTGCAGATACTAGATGAGAAGCATTTACTTATCACGATCTGGAATAGTATCGATACTCTGTCGATGTCCCGATTCCTGATTACTCTGACTGAATCAGGATGGTAGCCAGTAGGTATAAAAAATCATTAAATACTCAGAAAAATTGGGCAGTATTCCAAAATGGAATATGAAAATGGAATTTAAGTATATTGAGTCACGCCGTTAGAAAAATTGTTGTGATAAAGTCTGATTCATTAAAAACTACGGTAGCACAGTCGAGTTATGGTATATTATTGCCATCAAAGAATTGTCTACTTGTAAACTCAAAGTAGTTTGCAACCACTCTCAAGCTTTCAATTTTGACTAAAATTTTCTCCGATCGAGTTTTAGCTAATTTGTTAGTGATCACAAATTAGATTTTGTTGCTTGACTTGCAAACTTAGACAAATAACCAAGCAATTTCAACTACAAACGCCCAATTATGGTAGATATTAAATTCGCGTACTGGATTCCCAACGTTAGCGGTGGGTTAGTTGTTAGTAAAATTCCCCAACGCACAGATTGGACTTACGAATATAATGCTCAACTAGCTCAGACAGCTGAAGAAGTTGGATTTGAATATGCTCTAGCACAAGCCAGATTTATCGCTAGCTATGGCGCTGAGTACCAACTAGAGGCACTTACAACTGTGTCGGCTCTAGCTCCTGTCACCAAGAAATTGAAATTGATTGCAGCAGTTCACCCTGGATTGTGGCATCCGGGAGTAGTTGCCAAAATGGGTGCCAGCATTGATTTTCTCTCTAACGGACGGTTTGCTTTGAATGTAGTTAGCGGTTGGTTCAAAGATGAATTCACTATATATGGTGAACATTGGTTAGACCATGACGAACGCTATCGTCGTTCAGAAGAATTTATCCGCGTTCTCAAAGGTTTGTGGACTGAAGATGAGTTTCACTTCAAAGGCGACTTTTATCGTATTAACGGCGGTTGGGTGAAGCCTAGACCAATTAATCAGAATCCCCACCCGGAGATATTCCAAGGTGGTAACTCCAAAGCTGCACGGCGGATGGCTGGCCGCGTCTCTGATTGGTATTTCATGAATGGCAACACCATAGAAGGGGTGAAAGAGCAGATTGCAGAAGTATCTGAATTAGCTCGTCAAGCAGGACGCAAAATTAAGTTTGGTTTGAATTCCTTTATCATCGTGCGAGATACGGAAGCAGAAGCGCATGAAGTATTGCGCGATATTATTGCCCAAGCTGATGTGGAAGCGGTGAAAGGATTTGGCGAAGCGGTGAAACAGGCGGGAGCTTCGACTCGTGAACGTCAGGGAATGTGGGCGAATTCCAATTTTGAAGATTTGGTGCAGTATAACGATGGCTTCCGATCGGGCTTGATTGGCACGGCTGAACAAGTTGCTGAAAAGATTCGCCAGTTCCATGAAGTAGGAGTCGATCTAATTCTTAGTGGCTTCTTACACTACACAGATGATTTACCAGCATTTGGTAAGACAGTAATCCCAATTGTGCGCGAACTGAAAGCTAATCCTCGGACAGCTGATGAGTTGGTTGGAGTGTAGATTAACAAGCAACATACTCTGTAGGAGCGGGTTTTGTGGATTAAAGCTAAATGGCATCAAGAAAAACCCAAAGGCTGTCTTCATAGTAGTGGAGATTATGAGTGACTTAATCACAATCAAGGAGTTTTACTATGACATCAGTAATTGATACTGACCAGAAGGCGCATATTATTCGGGATGATAAAGAAGCGATCGCGATCGCTCACGAACTAGCAGCTGAGTTTGCCAAGGGAGACTCAGAGCGCGATCAAAATCGGCGTTTACCTGCTGAGGAGGTAGAAAAGTTTTCCCAGAGTGGATTGTGGGGAATTACAGTCCCGAAAGAGTATGGCGGTGCTTTTGTATCAAGTGCCACTTTAGCAGAAGTAGTTAAAATCATCTCCGAAGCTGATTCTAGCCTCGGTCAAATTCCCCAAAACCACCTCTACATGGTGGAAGCAGTCCGGTTGGATGGTACAGATGAGCAGAAGAAATTCTTCTTTGATTTGGTTCTACAAGGTAAGCGCTTTGGTAACGCCTTCTCAGAAATTGGCACTAAGTCTGTCAACGATGTGCAGACAAAATTAACACCAGATGGCTCTGACTTCGCACTCAACGGACGCAAATACTACTCTGCTGGGGCACTATTGGCACATTGGGTTCCAGTGATTGCCAGTAATCCAGATGGTAAGACAGTGGTGGCATTTGTCGAAAGAGATGCTGAAGGATTAACCCTACTTGATGATTGGACAAGCTTCGGACAGCGTACCACTGCTAGCGGCACTACGATTATTGAAAATGTGAAAGTTAAGGCAGAACACGTGATTCCGCACTACTTAGCCTTTGAGAGGGCTACACCAATGGGTGCGATCGCCCAAATCATCCAAGCCGCCGTAGACGTGGGAATTGCTAAAGCCGCAGTCCGTGACACCATCCACTTCGTTCGTAAGCATACCCGCCCTTGGGTTGACAGCAATTTAGAAAAAGGTTACGAAGATCCGCTAACGCTCTATAACTTAGGCAATGTCCAAATTCAGGTTCACGCTTCTGAAGCATTGCTACGTCGTGCAGGCGAATTTCTTGACATCGCCAACGAGTCAGGCTTAGAAGAACCCAAGGTAGTTGAAGCATCCATTGCAGTTGCTGAAGCCAAAGCCTTAGCCACCGAAGCAGCATTACTAGCTACCAACAAATTATTTGAACTAGCAGGTACTAAGTCCACATTAGAGGAATTCAACTACAATCGCCACTGGCGAAATGCCCGCGCTCACACACTCCACGATCCCGTGCGTTGGAAGTACTACGCTGTTGGTAACTACTTCCTCAATGGTGTTTACGCGCCATCCTTGGTTGTAATTGCAGCATTCTTTACTGGGGTGAAGCTTTCAGAATTAACATTTGCCAGAATGCTTTACCCCTGATAAATCCAACATTATTTAAGTTGATACTATGAGCGTTGCGAACCCAACCGAAAGGCGAAGCATTTGGAAAAGCCAGCCATTTAAGGGACTGCTTTTCATTGCCGTAATTGCTGTTATTAGCTATATTTTTGAACTCATTTTTGGTCAAGTTCTTCAGTTGAATGTGGGAACAAAGTTGACTTACATCACTATATGCTTCGTCTGGTGGTGGCATATAGGTTTTTCCCTCAACGGCTATCCAGGTTCTCGCTTTTCTCCTACCCGATTTGGACGAGGAACAGTGAATTTAGTAGTGCTGTTAGCGCTAGTTTACATAACTGGAGAAATTTGGAAAACCATCTCTGCAAAAGCAATTCTCACTGATACACCTGTTGGCTTGTGGGGACAAACAGCAATCATTGCCGCCGCCGCCAGTTTGTTCTTCTTTGACAATACTATTGTCACCACTAACGAAGTACGCAACTGGCATCCAGTTAGCGGCTTTCTCAATATCTTTTTTGCCATCTTCTTTATTGCCCCTGCTTTCACCTTTTTGCCGCAAATGTGGGGACTTCAATCGTTTTACATTCCTTGGTATTGGTTTCCTTGTTCGACAGTATTCGGCAGTTTTTTTGAACGTTGGCCTTTGAACAAATTGGAACTAGGAATGCCACGTTTGGGGTTACTTCATACAGGTATTATTTTGTTACTCACTCTGATTACAAAATTATTCCTCAAACAGCTAGGACTGGATTTATTTACAACAACGACAGGCCCAACCTTTGCAGCAATTTGGACAACTGTTGGTTTAGGATTTGTTTGGCAATTCAATATGTGGCCTTTCACAGAGTTGTCACAGCCCATAAAAGGCATAGTTGCATCTGTTGCTAGTTTAATAATTTCGGTCTTGTTGTACCTGCTGACAGTATATTTGGTAGGCCAGGAAAATATTATCCAAGGGCTTTATTGGTGGTTTAATATTCTTTGGGTACAAGTATTCTTAATGGCTCCAGGACTATACGACGGAATTAGCCTTTGGCAGGATGCACCGTTATTAGTTGAAGAACAACCCCTGAGCTTAAATCGTGAAAGAGGTTAGAATAATTCGTAATTCGTAGTTAAGAATTAAATTACCAATTAAGCATTAGTTAATAGCTGTGAAGTAGGTGAGAGGACGAGCTAAATAAACGAAAAAATTCTCAACTTTTAATCTTTGCATCTACAGAGTCTCTGCATCAGGACTTACGCACAGGTCACGGAAAATCAAACCACAGAGAACGCAGAGAACACAGAGGAATTAAAGTTAGAGAGTTTTTTTGTGTAAGTCCTATGCATGAAGAAAATTGATATTACTCAATCAGCAACGCCAAAAATTTTAACGTTGCTGAAATGATTTAAAACGTGAAGGTTGTCCTGAGAGTGCCAATTACCGCATCTTGATTGTCATTGTTTTGAGCAGGAGCCGTTATCCAAATTACGCCAGGGGTGATAGCAATGTTATCTGTAAGCTGATACTTGTAAAAGCCTTCAATATGTAAGGATAAATCGTTTGCAGGTTCAGGATTACCACCTCGATAAGGTTCTGCACCTACAAGAACGCCACCAAGGTTGCCTTGTTTACCTAAATCTGGGAATGCCAATCCTAAAGCATAGTACCAAATATCTGCACTACCACTACCTGCTAGATTCTTGGCGTTAGTGTAGCCAAAAAACCCATTGACTGCAAATCGGGGATTAAATTTATAGAAAGCTTCTACTCCGTAGGAGTTGGTAATCGTCCGCTCAAATGGAGTATTGGCTTGAGCTGTTCCGACGAGTGTAAAACCACTACCAAGGTCAAATATTCCTCCCCGATTTTGGTAAGCATTTACATAAGTCAAACCAATACCAGAGTTCTTGTTGGGGTTCCATGCTATTTGTCCAAATGCACTATATTGACCATTAAAAAAACCGCTATCAAGCTGAGGATTGGCATGATCTCCTGCTAAGTAAGCCAAGCTCAATACTAATCGGTCAGTTAATCGATAATTGAATCCCCCACCTGCACCACCACCAATACGATAGATAGGACTAGAGGAAGCAAATTCTGTCAAAGCGCGACGGCCGCCTGTGGCACTATCCAAATAGGGACTCAGAGTTGGAACAAAATCAAAATATACTCCGTTCACGGCTCCTATATAAGCATCAATTTTGCTACCAACTGGGAAATAGTAAGAAAGCCAATCTACGGCCAGGTTGTTGTTACTAGGAGCAAGATTGAAGGTTTGCAAACCTTCGGCTGAACCACCAGGAAGCTGCAAAATATTAGTGTTTCCAGTACTTAGACGAGTATATAGAGAGTCTTTACCTGTAAAGCTAGTTTTGAATACGAGGCGAACTCTATCTTGAAAAACTGTGTTATCACCATTAACTGAGCCTTGGAAAGCATTCGTAATTACAAAAATGGCTTCCGTAGTAAGCTTTGTAGTTGTGGAAAACTGATTTGCTTCTAGTTCCGCAGTTCTAGGTTCTAAATTATCAACGCGACCCCGTAGAGTTGCTAGTTCAGTACTAAATTCTTTTTGCAGTCTTTGTAGGGTAGTTAAGTCTTGTTTGGTAACTAAGTCAGATGTAGCTGTTGTAATTAGCTCGTTGATCCGAGATAAACAAGCATTTAAGCCTGCTGCAAATTCGTAACGAGTGATGGCGCGGTTTCCCCGATAAGTACTATTTGAATACCCTGCAATACATCCATAACGCTCAACTAAAGACTGGAGTGCAATAAACGCCCAATCATTTGGTTGTATATCTGAAAACTGAGATACAGATGTTACCTGAGACATACTATTTGTCTGTTGGAAATTTGCATCAGTATTGATTGCAGGAATTTTGGGCGTTTGGGCGATGGTTGTTACCGAAAAATTGTTTCCAAAATTGGTGATGCTTGCGGCAGGCTGCGCGATCGCAATTGGTATATTTGTTTGAGTCTCAGTCCTAGCCACTAAATTACTGTCTTCAGCATGGGCTGATGTACTGGCTAGCAAAGTAGCCCCCAAAACCATCGATTCTATGAATAAATTATGAAATGAACGATTGAACATTTCTACCACTCCTTATATTTTTAGTTTGAAAAATCTAGTGAAAGCCATCACACATTTCAGTGACTTGTCAAGCTAAAAAATCATGACTAGTCCTGATAATGTTGAATTAATTTAACACTCGAAATTTTTAACTAAGATTGCTACACTTCGAGATATAACCAGATGTATCAGTTAATTTCTGGTATTTTTATCTGCATATTTCAGTGTAAAAAAAACTTGTTTTCACACAAACAGATTTCTTGCACAAGATCATCTATTTGTCAAGATAATACCTATCTGTAAAATCATAATTTTTTTACAGAATAATCAGATTATATCGGCAATTAACCATAAAATACTATATAAATATCAAGTTTAAGTAGATTTTGCCTTTGAATTAATAATATTGCATATATATTCTCTAAAGACAAGTAGAGTCGAAAAAAAATTTAAAATTATGATTCAGCTTTTGTTTCGATAAAATATTTTTTATGTTGCATTAAAAACTTAGAAAACTTTGCAAATTTTATTTTTTTAGCTTGCTTTGTTATTTAGGATATGCAATACTGGTTTTGTAATAAAGTAGTTTTGTAAAACTATTTTAAATTAAAAGTTTCCAGTCAAATTTATAGTTACTTCTCACAATAAGGTTAGTAGGAGAAGTGGTAAAGTATGCAATTAATCAAAGCGAAAGAGTCTCAAAGTTATCTCGATCTAGCTAAGTCTTTAGCAGAGGAATTTGCCCAGACTGCTGTAGAGCGGGATGCTAAAGGGGGAACGCCAAAGCACGAACGCGATCGCTTGCGCCAAAGTAACTTACTGAAACTGATCGTACCCACAGAATACGGTGGTTTAGGGCAAAGCTGGATTACCGTTCTGCGAATTACCCGCGAGTTTGCTAAGGTTGATAGTTCCATTGCTCACATCTTTTCTTACCATCATTTAGGCGTAGTAATTCCACATATCTTTGGATCGGCAGCGCAAAAACAGCGATATTACTCAGAAACTATTCACAATAATTGGTTTTGGTGCAATGCCCTCAATCCTTTAGATAAAAGAGCGACTCTGACACCGGAAAATGATTATTTTCGTCTCAACGGAATTAAAAGCTTTTGCTCTGGCTCTGTTGACTCCGATATATTACCGATTACTGCCATTCATCAAAAAACTAGTGAATTGAATATTTTAGTAATTCCTACCCAACGGCAAGGCGTTACTGTTCACCATGATTGGGATAATATCGGGCAACGCCAAACAGATAGTGGTAGTGTTACTTTTGAGAATGTGTTAGTGTACCCTGACGAAATTCTCGGTAGTATAGACAAACTTAGTCAACACTTCAACACTATTCGTGCCTGCTTAACTCAATTGAATCTTGCTAATATCTACTTGGGAATTGCCCAAGGAGCATTTGAGGCTGCTAAAACATATACCGCAACTAATGCAAAACCTTGGCTGACATCAGGTGTAGAGAGTGCAACCCAAGATCCTTACATCCTCCAGCACTATGGCCAAATATGGGTTGAACTCCAAGCAGCTAAGAGCTTGACTGAGCAAGCAGGAGAATTACTACAAGCGGCTTGGGAAGAAGAATGGTCACTCACCGCCAAACAACGTGGGGAATGTGCGCTTTGCGTCGCTACTGCAAAAGTTGCAGCGACTAGAGTCGGTTTAGACATTACTAACCGCATTTTTGAAGTTATGGGCGCACGCGCTACTAATGCAAAGTACGGCTTTGATCGCTATTGGCGTAATCTCCGCACGTTCACTCTCCACGATCCGGTAGATTACAAAATTCAAGAGATCGGAAATTGGGCGTTAAATGATGAACTGCCACAACCTAACTTTTATTCATAGTTATAGGGTTATTGGTGTAGATAATCAGACGTGATTTGAAGTCTTCAGAAATTAAATCACAGCTTATAGCTTTATAATTATATCGAGATACCCTACTTATTTCCAAAGTTGGGGATATATAGGACTCATATTTGATTGCGTGAAAAAACTCAGTACACCTTTATTCCTTTTTCCCAGTCCCCAGCCCCCAGTCCCTAGTCCCCAGTCTCTACGAGTAATTCTCCGAATCAAATCGGATTGCTATATCTGCTAAAGTTAATTCAAAACAAAAAACAACAATAACTTCAAATTCTTAACTCTTTACTTTATACAAATATGACGATTTCTCAACTATTTAACGTTGCCAATCTTTTCGTATTGCCATTTTGGGCGTTGATGATTTTATTGCCTAACTGGAAAGTCACACGGTGGATAATGTCATCATATATACCCTTTGTGCTGTTAGCAGGAATATATTTATATTTGTTTATTAACAGTATTACCCCAGAAAATGCTCAAGCTTTATCGAATCCTCAATTAGCTGATATTGCGCGTTTTTTTGCAGATGAAACAGCTGCGGCAACAGGTTGGATTCATTTTTTAGTGATGGATTTATTTGTTGGTCGCTGGATTTATTGGGAAGGACAAAAAACAGGTGTTTGGACAATTCACTCTCTGGCTTTATCTTTGTTTGCTGGGCCTTTGGGATTACTGTCTCACATTTTAACTGACTGGATTACTAAGAAGTTTTTCCCAAAATTTCAGCAGAATGAAAAGGCAATATTAACAGAACAAAAAGTAATCAATTAGCACATATATTAGGACTAGTGTTTGATTTAAGTACCAAACTCAGACGTTTGCGTAAGTTCTGTGGTTGTAAATGATAAATGTTTTCGCCTAAAAGTCGTACTTCACCATTGATTGGGGATTGCATTCTACCGAGCGATCGCAGTAATGTAGATTTACCTGCACCATTAGGGGCAAGTAAACACACCAACTCTCCCGATTGCAGAGATACAGAAATATCCCATACAACACACGGTACATTTTCTCTGGGTGTCTTGTAACCAATAGTCAGGTTGTGAGTTATTAAAATCACATCATTCATGATGAGAAAGATTTTTGTGAATTACGCCGCAGAATTACCCAAGTGACAACAGGAGTTCCTATCAAAGCGGTAACAGCATTTAAAGGTAAAACCATCTGACTTACCGCAAGTTGGGAAAAAAAATCTGCAATTAATGCTAAAATTGCACCCATGATTATTACGCTAGGGATTAATATCCGATGGTCGGAAGTATTGAACAGACTACGACACAGATGGGGAATTGCCACACCTAAAAATGCAATAGGACCGCAAAAAGCAGTAATTGCTCCAGCTAATATAGATGCACTAGTAATAATATAAAATCTGCTTTTTTGCACTGTTAAACCTAAACTACGTGCATAAGATTCACCCAGTAAAAGAGCATTCAGAGATTTTGATTGCAACAATGCTCCCAACAAACTCAAAAGTATCACTGGAATTAAGACAACTAACTGTTTCCAAGTCACCCCACCAAAACTACCAAAAGTCCACATAATATAACTTTGAATGCGTTCTTTCGAGCTAAACTGCAACAAAATACTAACAATTGCACTAGTAGCATAACCAAACAATAAACCTAAAATTAGTAGCGTCATTGTGTCTTGCACTCGGCGAGAAACAACTAACATCATCCCTAGAACTGATGCTGCACCAAAACTTGCTGCTATTACTAAACCAAAATCACTAATGATTCCTAAATCTGCTAATAATGTTGGTGTCGTAGCACTTACTGTCAGCACAACTAACGCTACACCTAAACTTGCACCAGAACTAATTCCCAATACAAAAGGCCCAGCTAAGGGATTTTTAAATAGGGTTTGCATTTGTAAACCACTCACACCTAAAGCTGCACCCGCTAAAGTTGCAGTCAAGGCTTTAGGTAAGCGAAATTTCAGAATAATATTAGCCCATGTTGCTTTTTGTGGTTCTTGTCCGAGCAAAATTTTGACTACTTCATTAATTGGAATCTCTACTGAACCTAAAGCTAAGTCAAATAAAAACGCAAATAGTAAACCTATCAGTAAACTTGAAAAAATAATACTTTTTATAACTGATAATTTTTGGCTTGATAGAGAGCTTTGAAGTTTATATTTTTTGCTTAACATTATTTAATATTTTTGGGGAAGCAAGCTACGCACAGTAGCGACCATAAAAGAAGACTGTCACAAGTCATTTATTCTTTTTCTAACAAGACGCTTGAAGAAGAATTTAGAATCCAGGAATCAGAATGAAGATGCTTTCTTCAAGGCGCTATTGCTAGCAAGAGATCACTATAAGAGTACGTTGCTTTGGTCAAGAGTCCAGAGTTTTTTTATCTTTGACTCTTGACCTTGGACAACCTTTACGAAAAATTAAATGCGTTCTAATTTATTCCCAGTAACTTCTTCCATTTTCTTGCGAAGACTAAGTGGTCTCATATCAGTCCAAACTTTTTTGATGTAATCTAGACATTCTTGTTTCAAACCATTTTTGCCAGCATCTTTCCAGCCAAGTGCGTTTTCTCGGTCAGCAGGCCAAATCGAATACTGTTCTTCATGATTGACTACAACTTTGTAAATTGTTGTGTCCTCTTTGTCGTCTTGGTACATAATTTGTCTCCTTCTATTTAATTGGCTATGCTTTCTAAAATTTGATAATCCAGTACTTCACTACAATAAGTTAGTAGTCGGTTGCTCTAGCCATCGTTTAAACAATAAAGTGCTTACTACTAACTCGTTTAACCTGTCATAATTACACTTGGCAGACTACTAGTACTAACTGCCTCTAATTCCTAATACTCGCATCAAGGCGAGAAGGAAACTACGTAATTAAGTATAGACAATGGTTTCAGGCATTTTAAATGAGTGGTTTATTTACCCAGATGTCTATTATTCTAAGTCCCGTTAATAATTTGCACAGGGAAATCTCACGATTCTACTGGTTCAAGGTGTCCCTTACCTTCTAAACTTGCGAGTTCAATATCTGCAATACATCGAACTTTCACGTAATTCAGTGTCAAGTTTCCAACTAGATGAACCCTCCCTGTTTGATGTTCAAAGTCAGCTTCTTGCAAATTAGATGCTTTGGAGTTGAGTCTGACACCTAAATCAGTACCTCTGCTAGTATTTGTGAATTTAATATGTACGTACCCTCGGTTAATACTTTCTTTCAGTGCTATAGCTGTCATTAGTGGTTGCGATGGCGCGAAGCATCCGTAATAGTAGATTCTAAGCTGTTTTTAAAGAATTAAACTCCTCATCTCAAGTAAAAGGCTGGTAAGACCTTTGGAAAACTTTTTGATCCACTGAATTTGCTTAATAATAAAGATTATCATTAATTTGGTAACAGTTCAAGCTACTCACTTTACATTTTTTTTCATCCTTCTCTCTTTTGAACGTGATAAGTAATCCTACAGAAATATTTACACACTAGATTTTAACTGGATTTTAGGCTGGATAAGGGTTTCAAGTCAAAAGAAAAGCTCTGTTATCACTGGGAAAAAGTTTTTTAAAATTTGGTGGTGGGTAATAAGCAACCACCATAATTTTTCGATTTGGCACATAACCCTCTTTTATCAGTTTGGGAGAACCCAATTGCTGAAAGCTTTTCACAGCTTAAGTTTCCACTTTTAACCTTAGTTTTGTTGATGGTCTTGGTATCTTGAGAGTGCAAACCATTATTTCTGAGGTCGGTTTATATCTTAGCTGATTCCCAACTGTTAAACAGTTTACTTCTTGGCTTGATCTTTGCCCTTGCGATCGCTTCACTGGTGGTAAAATCAAAAGTTCTAAAACTCGCCTTGTTGCTGCAATAGCTTTTTTTCCTCTTGTCTTAGCTCCACCTTGTAAGTTTTTTGCCGATCAGTCATAGTACTGAATGGTTGAAAGATGTTTGTAGGACTTGCCATACACTTGAAAATTTTCCCTTGTCAATTCGCTACCAACTTATGCAAAGCTGTACTAAGTGGTTGACTGATACCAATTTGCAATTATATGTAGTATTTCTCCCCCTGCCTCCCTTGCTTCCTCTACTCCCCGTGCCTGCCAAAACTAATATTTTTGAACGCAACTCGGTATAAGCCTGATATAAAACCTCGTTGGTGAATTTAAAATCTAAAAAGCTAGAAAGCTACAAACTCACTAAAGATTTCCTGATATTTTCCGAGTAAGCTTGAAACAACAAATAATCAGAAAGTATCTGAATTGTTGTTCTAATAGACTTACAACTTATGAAAAAAGCTCGATACCGTACTTATGGACTAATTGGGTTAATATCTTTAACCACTGTATTAAGTACAGCTACATCTGCATTAACACAATTAACAGGCAATTCCCCAATTGGGCAAACTTCTATCCCTACTTCTAACTTAATTTGGCCAACTAAAGGGTTTATTTCTCAAGGCTTCCGCAAATATCAACATGAAGGAATTGATATTGCAGGGGCATCTGGAACTCCTGTTGTGGCTGCGGCATCCGGTACGGTTGTTAAGGCAGGTTGGGATAATTGGGGATTAGGAAATGCCATAACTATTAAACATCTCGATGGCAGCATTACTGTTTATGGCCACAATCGCCGTTTGTTGGTAAGCAAGGGTCAACAGGTCATTCAAGGTCAAATTATTGCCGAGATGGGATCTACAGGTAATAGTACAGCACCTCATCTGCACTTTGAAGTTCATCCAAATGGTCGAGTAGCAGTTGACCCCCTTCGTTTGTTGACATCCGTAACTGCAAGTGTTGGCTCTGGTTCTAAAGTTCAGCAAATAGATAACCCGAACCGCCCAGTCTCACTACCCCCAACCGCAAATCAAATTTCACCTTCACAGCCAATTCCAATAGGTTTTGCAGTAAGCACTGAGACTAAATGCAATGGAATTAGTCTTATTGAAGGTGAGACTGTAAGTTCTCGTATAAAAGTCTGCGAAGAAAATGGTCAGTTATTTTATATTGGGCAATTGAAGCAAGACCCAAGCAAGCCTATAAAGATAATAGCTTTGAGTATTGGTAAAGGCAGATATCGAGCAGATAATGGTAGTTTTTATTATTTAGTCACTCCACAAAGAGTTGAAGTTTGGCGAAATGGTACTCAGATTCGTTCTGACAGTTTTTATAGTTTAACGAAATCACCTTGATATTTTGTCTACCTTACTTTGTGAAAATGGTTATTTAAAATATCAATTTTTTCTATACTATATTGTTAAAAACTTATACTAATTCAATTAATGATTGCAACATACTTTTGTGTAAAGATGTGGTAAATCGCGTCTCGACAAATGGTCTATTTGTCGCATTCTTTTTTCAAATTGGTATTAACTACTGCGCAGATTTTATTGCGCTTAAACTCAAGTTTGGAACCGTTTGATAACCCCTGCCTACCAAAGGTTAAGGCAGGGGTATAAAAGCGATTAGATAAAACTTTCAGTTTAAATACACTTGCTAAAACTTAAGTGTTAACTGAAGCAAGTGTTTGAGAGCCATTTGGTACAGAGCCATTATTTAGGATAGGCTGGCGAGTTTTCAGGTCAAATTTGAAGCCATGTGGCAAAATATGAAGTTTTGCTCCACAAATCGCCAAAGACTCATCTTTCAAAATTTCGCCCATATTGTTATATGTAGCTTCTGATTCATCAACAATCGTAACTGCACCTGCACCAATTACTTCAATTTGGTTATCTATCACTACCATAGCGGTATTTTCGTCAATCCCAAATCCCAAGACAGCAGGCTGTAGTATCAAAGCTGAAATCAAGCGTCCCAAGCGTCCCCGTTGGGAAAAATGCTGGTCAATTACTACCCCTGGTAAAAATCCCATACCTGGGCCCATTTCGACACTTTCAATCCGAGGATGTGTTTCTGAGTCACCTTCTACAATCATTACGTCTGGCATCACAGCAGCTCCAGCACTTGTGCCTGCAATCACTACACCTTCAGAGAACCGTTTGTGAATCGCCGTATCGATTTCAGTATCCTTAAGGATATTGGTAATACGAGCTTGGTCTCCCCCTGTAAAAAATACCCCAGTTGCTTTATTAATAGCTTCCAATGCCGTAGATGAAGATGCATCTTCACGGGTTTCTGTATCGATAATGCGAACATTCTGCGCTCCCAGGCGCTCAAACACTCTGATGTAATTTTCTCCTACTTCTCTTGGTAGTTCTGTGGCTGCTGTGAGAATTACAATATATGCCTTTGTACCCCCAGCGCGTCGTACAAAGTCCCGCAAAATTACGGAATCTCCCTCTTTATCTTCAGCTCCCCCAATAATTACTAACTGCTTTTTGATATTACTTTCCACCATGATGCCCCCTGGATTTGAGTTAATAAATATCACTAAAACATGACAATTCAATGTATCAAATCATCCCTTTGATAGATTACTTGGTAAAAGTCAGGTTGACATTTGCGTAGACGCTTCCTTGGTTTGTCGTTATAAATCGCAATTAGAGCCAAAATACTTTTCTGAAAAATTAACTAATTTTCCAGCCACTAAATAAAATTCACAACGTCAACTGCCTCTAGAAAATACTCCTAGAGGCATTGTCAGCTATATTGCTAATTGTCGATTAGAGATTTCTTAGGCGATGTGAGTATTTGGTATTGATCCTGGCTAAATACAAATAGATATCTGCTGCCAAGTCCTAATCAACCCGACTTTTGTTAAGCAAGTTAGTTAAGAAAAAACGTGCTTGTTCTAGTGGGAGATGTCTGGGTTTGCCTTGGTAGACAATTTGATACTCATTCATGTCTGCCCCATCTCCATGTCCAGAGATCAGTTTTTGGTGAAAAGCTTCGTCAGCAAGTTCCCGAATTTCGTCTCTAAGAGCAGCTTGTGTGCTATTCATAACTTTGCTGTTTTTTTATGCTGTCTTTTTAATGCCTTATATCTATTTATACAATTCCTGGATGAGTGTTGCACCTTTCAAAGGTTATATCTTTAGATTATTTATGAGGATGAACTGACTGTTCTTGATTACTGGCAGAAGAATGGGGATTAAATTATGCCTTAAGATAGTTAAAAATGCTTAGTAATAGAGTTAGCTTGGGTTCTGATTAGCTCAGTGGCAAAGCCATTACTCTCCAAAATCAACGTGAGTCAATCTACAATTAGTAAGTCTGAGTAACTACAACTCAGCATTAAAATCTTAGGGTGTTTAGCTGAAGGTTTGTAATCAATGGTTCTACAAAAAAGCAGTGAATTAGTCCGTATTAATGCTAGAAGGACGGATGTATTCGATATTTTCAACTTTAAGCATTACTTTGGGCCCAACCCTTATTTAGATGTAGGGGCACTAGTATTTGATTTTGCTCTAATTGACTCTAGAGAGCCTTTGCCCATCGAAGATTATATTGCCAGCATTGGCGATCGCTATCCAAATCTTCGCGATCAGACCTACGAATCTTATGCCCATCTCTTTGCCCAAGTTGTATCTGAAGCCGGAAAATTGGACATGGATTTACACCTCAACCGTTGGAGTGTTAAGCCATATCCAAATCTGACGCGGATTAGCGTCCAATCACTACACGAACGCACAACTAGAGAGGTAATCTACTTTGTTTGGGATTGGTTTGAAGCCATTACCCAAGACGAAAACTTTGCCTTTGATGAGCGGCTGGTGAGGTTGCAAGATAAATTTCGCTCATCTGTCTATGGTGGGCCCACAGTTTACGCCCTATTGCGAACAGCTTATGAGAAAAGTATTCCCGCCTTTTATTTGTGGGAAGAAGGATTGATGCAATACGGCTTAGGAAAAAAACATGTCCGGGGGGTAGCAACAACATTTGATTGTGATAGCCATCTAGATTCGGAGTTTACTACCCGCAAAGATGATTGTAAGGCATTTTTGAAAACCTTGGGTTTCCCAGTACCTGAAGGTAATATTGTTTTTACCGAAAAAGAAGCCTTGGCAGCAGCAAGAGAAGTTGGCTACCCAGTGGCAGTCAAGCCAGTGGTAGGTCACAAAGGAATTGGCGTTACGGCTGATGTGCAAGACTCAAAAGAACTGGTATCTGCTTTTAATCGTTCACTGGCAGCGATTCCCGAAAATCAGCAAACCCGAATAATTGTTGAGAAAAGCATCACAGGATCGGATTTTCGTATGCTGTGTGTCAATGGTCGATTTGTCGCCGCCACAGAACGCCGTCCAGCATCAGTTGTGGGTGATGGGCATTTAACGCTTGCAGAGTTAATTCGCCAAGAGAACCGCAAACCGGCACGTTTAGACACGCCAACTTCGCCGATGAGTAAAATTCAGATCGATGAAGCGATGGAACTCTACTTAGAGGAACAGCGCTTATCATTAGACAGTGTGATTGAGAAAGGACGCACTGTTTTCCTGCGTAAAGTTGCTAATCTTTCAGCCGGAGGTATGAGCATCGATGCAACCTCGACAGTTCATGATGACAATATTATCTTGGCGCAAGATATTGCTCAACATTTTCAGCTAACTTGCCTGGGAATTGATGTGATCACCAAAAGTCTTGCAGAATCTTGGAAGTCCAGTAACTTTGCCATCCTGGAAATCAATGCTGCACCAGGCGTTTTAATGCATCTTAAACCTTCTGTTGGTGAAAGTGTTGATGTGCCTTCTCATATTTTGGAAACCTTTTTTGAATCGGGTACAGATGCCAAGATACCAATTATTACTTTTAACAAAATCTCAGTTGAAGAACTACAAGCGACGATTGACCACATCCTTTTGCAAAATTCTAACTTGATAATAGGTGCTGTTTGTCGTGATGCCGTTTTTGTGAATCGTTCAAAAAAAGTATTAAGCAAAGATTACAACAGTAATGTCCAAACTTTGCTGCGTCATCCCAAACTTGATTTGCTAATTGCCGAGTATCCTGAAGACATCCTCGAAGAACAAGGCATATTTTACCAGAATAGTAATATCGTAGTTTTGGATAATCCCACTGAAACTGAGACGCTTTTGGCGCGAGATGTTTTTGATGGTTCGACTGTAGTGATTAGAAAAGGCAACGATATTTCTATTCGTCGCAAAGGGTTGATTGAAGATTATACTTTGGGTGAAGATGAACCATTTACGCGGGTTTATTTGAAGGAAACTGGAGCAATTTTGTAAGTGTAAGTAAACAGGTGCTTCGGGATTAGGGATTGGGGAGCAAGGGAGACACAGTGACAAGAGGTGAGAACTTGCAACAAGTTTTTCCTCCGTCCCTTGCGCCTCTTCCTTAGGAGAAATTCTGATGCCTACGGTGGGCTGCGCCAACGCTGGAAGTCAGCGTTCATACTTCTCAAGAGTCCCCTTGTCCTCTTCCCTATGCCCAATTTCCAGTTCAAGCTTCCAAAGGTAGAGAAATTAAAGAATGGCTGGAGTCAGCTAAACTAAAGAGGAAATTGCCTAATAAGTTTTAATAATGCTGTTATGAGTAGTGATTCACCTATTAATTCTCCCGAAAAACTTGAATCCACATTCGGGAAGCGTCTGAGAAACTTCTTAATTGTAATGGTAGCGATCGCTCTTAGCGTTTCCCTCTTCTTAGGATTGCGAACTGAAACAACTTCAGCAACTCTAGCCAAGTTAAGCGAGACTTCCACACCGTTAGAAGTAGCCGTTAGCAACGGCAAACCATCTTTAGTAGAGTTTTATGCTGATTGGTGTACTGTCTGCCAAAAAATGGCACCAGATATTACTCAATTAGAAACACAGTATGCTGACAAGATGAATTTTGTCATGCTGAATGTAGATAATACCAAGTGGTTGCCGGAAATGCTGAAATATCGGGTAGATGGGATTCCTCATTTTGTATTTTTGAGTCAGCAAGGGGAAACCATTGCTCAAGCGATTGGCGATCAACCCCGGACGATTATGGCTAATAACTTAGAAGCTTTGATTACTGGTTCCTCTCTTCCTTACGCTCAAGCTAGCGGCAAAGTTTCCAAATTTTCAGCCCCAGCCGCACCAACGGCGAATCAAAATGACCCCCGCAGTCATGGAAGCCAGGTAGTAAATTAGGCTTTGCAGAGAAAGCAGGAGAAGCGATGATTCATGTAAGAGATTGTCGCTTAAGACGTTTATGAGCATACATTAATTTGTCAGACTTAGCGACTAATTGTTCTAGTGACATATTACTCTCTGGTGAGTAACGCTCTATGCCGATACTCATCGAAAGTTTATAGCTACAGTTTTGCTGTTGATTAAAATTGGCGATATTTGTTTGTAGACGCGCTTGGATACTATCAGCGTCCTTAAAGTAGTTAGAGATGAAAACAATGAACTCATCCCCACCCAAACGGGCAATAATATCTGAGTTCCGAAAACTTTGCTTAAGTAATCTACCAGCATCAATAATTAAAGCATCTCCCATGTCATGACCAAGGGTATCATTAATTTGTTTTAGTCCATCTAAATCAATGAATATAACCCAGCAAAACACTTTCATGTGGTGAGCAATTTTCAACTGCTGTGCAGCCATTAGGAAGAAACCACGTCGGTTATACAAACCTGTTAGTTCATCAGTCAGCAATAACTGTTTTCCTTCAATCTCTGCTTGTTTGCAGTTACGAACTTCCTGAATGAGTTCCATTTGAGCGATCGCCTGACGACTTAGGCGGCGCAGTGCATCCAACTGCTGGTAACTTAGGTGATGAGGAATGGTATCTATAACACACAATGTCCCAATTGCAAGACCATCAGGCGTAATTAGAGGGACACCAGCATAAAAACGAATTTTGGGATTACCTTTGACTAAGGGATTGTTATTAAAGCGATCATCTTTAATGGCGTTGGGAACCACTAATATATCCTTTGGTTGAAGAATGGCATGGGAACAAAAAGACCAATCTCTGGGTGTTTCGCTACTTTTTAGTCCAACCTTAGATTTAAACCATTGGCGATCGCTATCAACTAAGCTAATTAAAGCTATTGGGGTCTTACAAATGTAGGCAGCAATAGCAGTTAGATCATCAAACACTTGTTCGGGTGGGGTATCTAAAATATTATAGTCTGCCAGCGCTTTGAGCCTTTCTGCTTCATTGTCAGGTGGAGGAACAGCTTTGATTTTCACAGATGAGTATCTAAGTCTTGGCCAGGAAAGTTTGGGACGCTGGAAATTTTGGAACAACCGCAGCATTACTTTTCCAGCAACAAGGCTGCGTGACAGAAATATCTCTGCAACGAAAATCAACATTCGGCTGAATATACAGAAATATTTTATTACATGATGTTCTTCATGCGTTTGGTTTGCTCTGTTGTTCATGTCACCCTAACTTTCCCTGTGCAAATTCCCTAACTATCTAGATACTTACAAGGTCTTTTGCCCAAAGGCAGCTTAAAAAACATCAATTTTAGCCAAAACCGATCAAAACTTATTATATTGTTAGAGTTCTTCATTATGGATTAATATTTTTGATATTACTAATTTGTTTATACATATACAAGTAAGTTCCAAGGGTTAGAAACTGGTTCGGAGGATTATTCTCACAATTAAGTTAAGCGATCGCTTGACTTTGCAGCACAGTGTTGCTCATCTCTGCATAAACGTGCAGAGATGATACGATGTCCGGTTGAAGTCTGATCGTTACAGCAGAATTCATGTATTTGAACCACACCTGTCATAGGGGCGCAAAGCTTTGCACCCCTACTGCGTAGTCTATTTACTTAAAAATAGCTGTAAGACGGTAGAGGTAAGATGAAAGAGATTTTTGAGATTATTGCATAGATTCGATAATTATAACTAATTAGCTGGACACGATCTTAGATGCTGAATCTCTGAATACAGTGGACTAATTTCTAGCATTACATCAAGCTCAAACTACTCTTTATACGACTCCAAAATTCCACTGCGAATCATTAGTTGTGGCCAAAACAACACAAAAAATGCCATCCATGTTCCTATAGGGATGGAAACAAGAATTGTTAGCCAGATAGTTTTAAATAGTAACCAGCTACCACCAATCAGTGTTACACCTGTGAGAATTATAGACCAAGGTTGACACCACCAAGGTTTGTAGTTCCAAGGATTTATAGGCTTTTGTTCAGACATTGATTTTATTTAGTCAAACTCCAAATATTCTTTGAACAATTATGAATTGTTTTGACAGATTAAGTTTTATCGTACTCTATTTTTCCATAGTCAAGTTTGATAATACGGTCTGCTAAATGAAAATAGCGATCGTCATGGCTAATCACCAGCACTGTTTTACCCCGCGATCGCAGTTCTGGGAGAAGTTCAGTGTAGAATATTTTCTTGAATACTGGATCTTGATCGGCTGCCCACTCATCAAATAGATAAATTGGTCGATCTTCCAAATAAGCTGTGAGTAAAGCTAGCCGTTTTCGTTGTCCTTGAGAAAGAGCAGTTGTAGAAATTTGTCCATTTTCAATTTTCACCTTATGGTCTAGTTGCAGTTGTTGTAAATATTTTCTGGCTTGAAAATCTAAGTTAGAATTTTTTAAACCTAAAAGTTCTTCAAATAAATAAAAGTCGGAAAATACCACGGAAAAATGCTGGCGATACCATTCTTGATTTTCTTCGATAATTAACCGATCATCAAACCAAACTTCGCCGGTTTCTGGGATATAAAGCCCAGTAATTAGTTTAGCTAATGTAGATTTACCGCTACCATTACCGCCGACAATGAAGACTAATTCTTGAGGATAGAGTGTCAAGTCGATGGGGCCAAAAATAAAGCTATTGTCTTCTTGCTCTGTGTAGTAAGTATGGGTGACACTTTTAAATTTTAAGCTGTGCCAGTCAGATTTCAAAGCAGGTAGAACAGTTGATATTTCAGTTCGACTAGCTAGAGATAAACCCAGTGATTCGATTTTTTGTAAAGCAATGCTGGCTTTGCTTAACAGAGGAAGTTTACTAATGATGTTATCCATTGGTAACACCAAGTAAGTGAAGGTCAAAATGTAGCCAGAGAGAGTTTCGGGATTGATATTAAGTAGATTAGGCAGTACAAACAAAACAAAACCAAGGGCAAAAAAGAATATGAGTTGACCCCAGCTTGAAGTGATGGCAAAAAGGGTTAGACCGTTAACGTTGTGATCGCGGAACTCATTAGCAGTTGATTGTAGCTTTTCTTCTAAAAAGTCTTCACGCCGCCTGTAGTTTAGTTTGAGTTCCTTGACTCCTTCGGTAATGGTGCGAAAATGTTTAAACAGATGATCTTCATCTTCACGAGCTAGGGTTAGTAATTGCCTGCCTCTGTTAAGTAGCCACTGACAACTAGCGATCGCAATTACTGAAATCCCACAAACCATCAGCAGTACTAACCAAGAGAGCCAGGTTATATATGTTATACAACCCAGGACGATCGCTAAATTAATAAAAATGAAGGGCATCTGATAAACAGCATTAGCCACCGCCTGAATGTCTTCTGTTAAAGTTGCTAATAATCGAGGATTTCCTAAGCGTTCTAGATGACTCAATTCAGAAGCGAGAATCTGGCGACTTAAACGCATCCGTAATTGCAAGACTGCATTCTGAGAAAGACGAATCAGCATCACTTGAGAAATGATACTGGTAATTAATGCAACTATTGCTAGCCCTGCAAAACCCGAAATTATCGATGTGAGGCGGGAAGAACCACTGCTACTTGCAGCATGGCTAATTAAGGCAATCAAACCAGCACTACTACCGCCACTCAAAAATCCAGTTGCGATCGCGATCGCTACCATCCCCCACGAAGAACGCAAAAGAAAGTAAATCAGATTCATTACAGATGCCTATACCCAGTTAGACACAACAAAAAATGAAAATCTCTCTTTTTATGTCTCATGCGCGATTTCCATAATAGTTGTTTGCCAACCATTTAAATTTGCATTGCTAGGGTAGATTTTATATTTTACCAGTTAAACACCCCTTCTATGACGATTAATCAGGCAGAAGGCAAGATGGGGCGATTTATAATCTTTAGGACTTTGTTTTGAGCAAAAATACATTTATAATCCCTTCTGCCTTCTACCTTTCTTTGGTAAGCTAGTTGCAATTACAGCTAATTATGTCAATAAACTGTCAAATTACCTGCTTCGTTTTCCAGGGTGAAATTTGCGATGACTGTAAACTTAAAGTCTTTAGAGAACCAAATTAATCTAGCGGACGATTCCAAAACCGCTGCTGTGACTCAAGGAACCCGCTACGTTCCTTTGCATCATCGACGCATTTTATGTATTTTTCCCAAATACAGCCGTTCCTTTGGTACTTTTCATCATGCTTACCCACTTATGGGTAATGTCCGGGCTTTTATGCCACCCCAAGGTATTTTAATTGTGGCTGCCTACTTACCTAAAGAATGGGAAGTCCGGTTTATTGATGAAAATGTCAAATCAGCAACGAGGGCTGATTACCAATGGGCTGATGTGGTGATTGTCAGTGGAATGCACATCCAGAAACCACAGATTAATCAAATTAATGAACTCGCCCATCGAGCCGGCAAAATTACCGTTGTCGGTGGCCCCTCGGTATCTGGATGTCCAGAATATTATCCTGAGTTTGACATTTTAAATTTGGGTGAATTGGGAGATGGAAGCGATCGCATGATCGAATATCTAGACCAAAACTCTCAACGTCCCCAAGCGCAAATTCGCTTTGAAAGCAAGGAACGTCTTCCTTTAACAGAGTTTCCCACCCCAGCTTATCATTTGCTGAATATCAATGATTATTTCTTGGCAAATGTGCAGTTTTCTAGTGGTTGCCCTTATCGCTGCGAGTTTTGCGATATTCCCGAGCTCTATGGCAACAATCCCCGGATGAAAACACCAGAGCAAGTAGTCGCTGAGTTAGATGCAATGCGACAATCTGGCAATTTGGGGGCAGTGTATTTTGTCGATGATAACTTTGTTGGCGATCGCCGCGCCGCCATGAAGTTACTTCCTCACCTAATTGACTGGCAAAAACGCAATGGCTACCCCATCCAGTTTGCTTGTGAAGCAACGCTAAATCTAGCTCAAAGCCCAAAGCTGCTGCAAATGATGCGCGAAGCTTATTTTTGCACAATCTTTTGCGGCATCGAAACACCAGAACCAAATGCTCTCCACGCGATTTCTAAAGACCAAAATCTGAGTATGCCAATTTTAAAAGCGATTCAGGTTTTAAATAGCTATGGTATGGAAGTAGTATCAGGAATCATCATCGGATTAGATACAGACACACCAGAAACAGCAGACCGAATTCTCGAATTTATTCGGGCATCACAAATTCCCATGTTGACAATTAACCTACTTCATGCATTACCAAGAACTCCATTATGGCGGAGATTAGAAGCAGAAGGGCGACTTATTTTTGATGAAAGCCGCGAATCAAATGTTGAGTTTTTGATGCCCTACGAGCAAGTTATTGAGATGTGGCGGCGCTGCATTACAACTGCTTATGAACCGGAATTTTTATATCAACGGTTTGCCTACAACATGGAACACACCTATCCAAACCGGATCGAAGTTCCTAATAGCCCAGCTCGCACTTCTGGGGCTAATATTCGCAAAGGTTTAACTTATTTATCTAATATTTTGCTGCGGATAGGCGTGTTTAGTAACTATCGTCAAACTTTCTGGAAAATGGCCAAGCCAGCACTCAAAGCAGGTGATATTGAAAACTTGGTTCACGTTGGACTTGTGGGACACCATTTAATTAAGTTTGCCCAAGATTGCGCCAAAAATGAAGAATCAGCTTCGTTTTATTCCCAAAAAATCCTTACCAAAGTTCGTAGCTAACTGTTAGAGAAGAGGCACAGAGGCAGAGACAGCGGGAAATGAGGAAGATAAGGGAGCAGCGGCAAAAAAAGACCTACTCCTAGTGTATTGATCTAAATGCAACTTTCTGCATTAGACTTATTGCAAAAGTTAGTGTAGAGTGCCATCCCGAATTTTCTACATATTTGTTGGACTTGCACCATTAATTTTGTTGATCACTGGCTTTGTGACGTGGCGATATCCTTATCAAGCAAAAACTACCAATAGCGATGCCTATGGCAACCCGAAGCAGAAACGCCTAATATAATTGTCACAGTCACGCCCTAATTAACTGACAAATATTATTGCGTACATCAAAGCGGTTGGTAAGGCATCGCCCAATAGAAATGTCACAGTCACACCTGACCCCTTTTATGCCGTTGATACAAGCATCGGCACCTTTAACTTCTATCGGGGCGCGATTGAGTTGTCTAGACTGTTGAATAACTTCAGGACACTTTTATATTGCCTCAATGTCGCCTACCAGGATAGAAATACTTTCATTGAGGGGAGTGGTGATCGAAACTTCTATATTGCACCTGTCATCAGCCTGATGCTGGGTGAACGAACTCGTCTGACCTTAGAAGGCGATTACCAAGACCTAAGTTCTAATTTTCCTAGCGGTCTGCCAACAGACGGAACGCTGTTTCCCGACCCCAACGGATGCGTTCCACCTGATCGTAATCTTAGTAAAGGCACTGAGAAACTTACTCAGGACAGATTTGGATATCGGTTAGAGCATCGGTTTAACGATTAGTTGTCGCTACAAAATCAACTCTAGGATTAATTTCTAATGTCCAGAACGATGATCTTATTATCGACAGTGGCCTTAACCCAGACAATCGAACTGTTAATCGTGGACTTAAAGTATACCCTGGCAACCTACGGAACTCAAGAAAAGTAACCTTGAAGGCACACTCGCGATACTTCCTTGGAAAGACGCAATCAGACTCCTACCTGCTTAACATTGTAAGGGTTGAAAGCCCACAGTCCACGCAGAAGTATTTGGTAGCTAAAAAGCAAGCCATCGCAAAGGAGTGTGGAGCGGCTACATAGGAGTTTTGCATGGTTACGAACAGATCGTTGACCCGACCCTTGGCTGTTGTGACAGGTGCCTCCAACGGCATCGGTTACGAGCTCGCCAAACAGTTTGCTCAAAACGGCTTTGATCTTCTAGTCACAGCCACCGGATCGAGCATTAATGAAGCTGCTCAAGCCTTCGAGGGGCTGGGTGCTAAAGTTGAGACGGTACAGGCCGATCTCGCTAGCTATGACGGAGTTGAAACGCTCTACAACCAGATTAAAGCAACTGGGCGACCAGTGGATGCGATCGCTATCAACGCAGGTGTTGGTGTTGGCGGTGACTTTGCCCGTGAAACCGACTTGAAAGACGAACTTAATCTGATCGATCTAAATGTCGTATCCTCTGTACATCTTGCCAAACGAGTAGTAAAGGATATGGTTGAACGTGGCAAAGGTCGAATCCTTTTCACGTCATCAATCGCCGCTTTGATGCCCGGCCCGTTCGAGACAGTCTACGCCGCCTCCAAGGCTTTTGTCCACTCCTTTTCAGAGGGGCTACGCAACGAGTTGAAGGACACGGGCGTTACCGTCACCGCGCTGATGCCAGGGCCCACCGATACTAACTTCTTCCAACGTGCGGGTATGGACGACACAAAAGTGGGCGCGGATCAAAAGGACGATCCCGCTGAAGTTGCCAAGCAAGGTTTTGAAGCCTTGATGGCAGGTAAGGATCAGATTATCGCCGGTTCGCTGAAAACGAAGCTTCTAGGCACTGTGAGTCAGGTTTTACCTGATACCGTAAATGCTGAACTGCACCGCAAGCTCAGTGAGCCGGGATCAGCGAATAAGTAATTTCATTTAATTGAGCGAATATGCTCAGTTGGCACTTTTATTTAAATTAGAGTGCGATCGCAATCAGGACGTGCGTCTCTTTTGTAGTCACGATCCAGTGGAGTTCAGAGTGTTTGCTGACCAATCTAGCGGCTCTCAAAACTAGATACACTCTCGGTGACCGCAGATGGCTATCTTTACGTTACGGCAAATTAGTTGCATCGTCAGGCGAAATACCAAAAAGGAAAAGATTTGTGGCAGAAGCCTTATACGCTATTTTGCATCTGCATTGACGCTCAATCAGTTCTGCTGCGGTGAATCCAGTTTGACGAAAGGTAATTGACAAAATTCCTGGTAGATGCATTTTTCTTTTAACAACAGGACTTACGCAAAAATTGCCATAAACCTTAATTTATCGAACCGCCAAGACAAGGCAGTGCGTTGGGCGGCTCTGCCGACTTGTACCCCTCTGGGGAAGCAAGCTAGCAAGAGCGTCTCCCCTTCTCCCAAAGGGAGAGGCTAGCGCCAAGGGAAAAGCAACTGCCGTGCCCAGAACGCCAAGAATTCGTAGAGGGTGCGTAAGTCCTAAACAAATAACTTAACTTGAGGAAATTTCAACAAATGAAAGCAGTTTGCTGGCAAGGAACCAATAAAATAGAAGTCGAAACCGTACCCGATCCCAAAATTATTAATCCGCGTGATGCTATTGTTAAAATCACCTCAACGGCGATTTGTGGTTCTGATTTACATCTTTATAATGGCTACAACCCGACGATGCAAAAGGGCGACATCCTGGGTCATGAATTCATGGGAGAAGTCGTTGAGTTGGGGAAAGCTGTCAAAAATGTAAATATAGGCGATCGCGTTGTCGTCCCCTTTACCATTGCCTGCGGCTCGTGTTTCTTCTGCAATCGAGATTTATGGTCGCTATGCGATAACTCCAATCCCAACGCTTGGATGGCAGAAAAAATGCTGGGTCATTCCCCATCGGCTCTTTTCGGCTACTCCCATCTCACAGGCGGGTACGCAGGAGGTCAAGCCGAATATGCCCGTGTTCCCTTTGCCGATGTTGGTTTGTTCAAGATTCCAGATGGACTAACAGACGAACAGGTTTTGTTTTTGACCGATATCTACCCCACCGGATACATGGCTGCGGAAAACTGTGACATCCAGCCCGGAGATACTGTGGCAATCTGGGGTTGCGGGCCAGTTGGGCAATTTGGGATTAGAAGCGCCTTTCTTCTTGGTGCTGAACGAGTCATTGCAATCGATCGCGTTCCCGAACGCCTGCAGATGGCAAAAGCTGGCGGGGCAGAAATCCTCAACTATGAAGAAGTTGAGGTGGGTGAAGCCCTAAAAGAAATGACGGGTGGACGCGGCCCCGACTCGGTTATGGATGCGGTGGGTATGGAAGCTCACGGTTTGGGTTTGGAAGGCTTCTATGACAAGGCCAAGCAAGCAGTGCGTCTAGAGACTGATCGCCCCAATGTGCTACGTCAAGCGATCGTTGCCTGTCGCAAAGGCGGCACCGTGTCCGTTCCCGGTGTTTACACGGGTTTTGTAGATAAAATACCGATGGGGGCTTTTGTGAATAAAGGCTTGACCATGAAAACGGGACAAACACACGTTCATCGGTACTTGCGTCCGTTGCTCGATCACGTTCAGAAAGGCGATATCGATCCATCATTTATAATTACTCATCGTCTACCGCTAGAACAAGCACCGCACGGCTACCAAATTTTCAATGACAAGCAGGACAACTGTATCAAGATCGTACTCAAGCCAGGTCAGTCCACTTAAAACCTTTTGATGCGCCCACGGCTTAATGCCGTGGGATTCATGTGTAGAACAACCCCTAGTTTTGTGCTTACTTTTAATTGTTGTAATCTTAGTGTCAAGCTACATGGACATCTTGAAACCGCTAGTTATTAAATAAAAATCTATATCTATAAGTAGATGTGATAATTTACAGTGTTATGGACATTAAAAGACCATATTAAATTCAAGTTCATCTATGACCACAAAGCCTTGGGATGCTCAACTTGCTCACTGGCTAGTTAGACCTCTAAAAGACAGTTGGATAAGCCCCAATTATCTCACCACTGTCCGACTTGTAACTGGGTTGGCGGCTGCCGTAGCGATTGCAGTTGGTGATACTATTTGGGTTAACGTTGGAGCATGGCTATTTGCTTTATCTAACTTTCTCGATCACACAGACGGTGAATTAGCTCGTTTGAGTGGGAAAAGCAGCAAATGGGGACATCAGTATGACCTTGTTAGTGATGCCATCATCCACATTCTTTTGTTTGTGTGTATTGGATATGGTCTGAGAGAGGAAAAATTTGGTTGGTGGGCGTTGGTGATGGGGATATTATCTGGCGTGTCTGTTGCTTGCATCTTTCATTTGCGAAACCAAATGGAACAGCGTTTAGGTAAAGACGCCAGCCGTCAACCAAATTTCGCCGGGTTTGACATTGAAGACGTGCTGTATTTGTTTCCCATAGTTACCTTACTGAATGGATTAGAGCCGTTACTAATGGCAGCGACAATTGGTGCGCCAACCTTTGCTTTATGGGTAATTTGGCAATTTCGGGCACTCCCGCAGCCTGAATCAAACTAATATAACGGGGCATTGGGTAGAAAGCTAATAAAATAGGCTTTTTAGGTTATTGAATGCATAATCAAATTTTGCGATCGCCTACAGTGAGTACGCCATCGTACTTTCTAAACTTGGTAACAAATATCTTTTTACCGAAAGTCTAACGTTATTGGGGTAAAGCGAGAAACCCTAATCATTAAACTACTTGACACTGACTTAGCGTATTGCTAAGTTAATCCTAGGTTAAACAAGTTGCAATCTATGCGTCAACTTAGCAATACGCTAAATTGATACATAGATGTTGTAAAACCTAAATTTGAAGAGATGCACAGAAGACACCACATGGAGCTATACATGATCTTTACCATAAGAAAACTCATTTATTATGCACATTATTTCTACGACAACGCTGAAACTTTTTTATCAAAAGTATCCTGATGCTGAGTCTAGTTTACGTGGTTGGAACAAAGTGGCAAAATCAGCTAAGTGGCAGAATATTGTTGAAGTTCGCCAAGCTTTTAACTCTGCCGATCCAGTAGGTGAATTTACAGTTTTTAATATTCAAGGAAATAAGTATCGCCTTATTACTTATATTGATTATCAAAGCAAAAAAATATTTATTCGTAATATAATAACCCATACAGAGTACGATACCGAAAAATGGAAAAATGACCCTTGGTTTAAATAAACGTCCTACATACATTGAGCTACTACAAGCATTTCCTCCTCGTCCGATCAAAACTGAGGAGGAGTTATTTGCAACCCAAAAAATTATTGATTCTCTGATAGATAGTGCCCCGTTAACATCAGATGAAAAAGATTATCTTAATATTTTAGGCACTCTAGTTTACGAATATGAACAAACACAGCAGCCTGTACCTGATATTTATGGAGTAGATTTACTTCAGGTTTTGATAGAAGAAAATGGGCTACTCCAAAAAGATTTAGTACCCATTTTCAAAACAGAATCTATTATATCGGCCATCTTGAAAAAGCGCCGTAAATTAACAACTAGACACATTGAAGAACTAGCAGAGTTTTTTCATATTTCACCTGCTGCGTTCTTCCCAAACTATCTTGAATAACTCGTGATTAGTTAAGTGTGGAAGTACAATAGTTTAAATAGTTCTACAATTACTAGAGTGAATGATATGTTTATTTTTGCAATCCTCTATTAGTATCAAATTACCAATGGAGCTTCAGACTGAAATTGATAAAGCTATCGCAGTTGTTGATTACCAGAAACTTCAAGCTGAGTTTCAAGTTCAAAATGAATTGTTGGTAGTGGAGAACTTTCTTCCTAACTCCATCATCGAGCAGTTATTGGCGCTGTTACCATCTTTGCAACCTGCTATCAACCGCAACTATATTCCTAATCATAAAAAGGGCGGTAGTATCAGCCGTTATAGCTTAGATAGCATTGCTCCGATTTTTGGAGAGTTTTATCAACTCAGTGCCTTTTTTGACTTCCTCAACAAAATTACCGCAGAAAAACTCCTTCCCTGTCCTGATACCGATCCCCATACTTACGCGCTGTACTATTACACTGAGCCTGGAGATCATATTCAATATCATTACGATACCTCTTATTATCACGGCAAACGCTATACAGTGTTACTTGGTTTGGTTGATAATTCATCTAGTAAGTTGGAATATCAACTCTACAAAGATATTCCAGAACGAGAAACGCAAACGCGATCGCTCTCCATAACCCCTGGTACTCTAGTATTATTTAATGGTGACAAACTTTACCACAGAGTTACTCCTTTGGGTGAAAATGAACGGCGCATTGTCTTAACTTTGGAGTATGTCACCGACACCCGCATGGGTATGCTAAAACGTTTTGTCTCGAATATGAAAGATGCGATCGCCTATTTTGGTTTTCGCCAAGTGTTTCGCTCTTAACACCACCAGATTGCATCCCTCTTGCTCCATGTTAAGAATTAATTAACAAATATTGTCTTGAGCAAAAAACAGTCATTATAAAATACTGGGAAATTTCCAGATTTCCTGGTTATCTGAGCTACTGGTGGTGACTTGACGATGAAGGCAATTATCTTAGCTGCCGGCGTTGGACGACGCTTAGGTAAAGATGGGCAAAATCAACCCAAATGCTTACTGAAATTTAACGGCAAATCTTTATTAGAGCGCCATTTGAACAATCTCCGTGATTACCAAATTGATGAAGTAGTGATTGCTGTGGGTTATCAAGCAGAAAAAATTCAGGATGAAATCAAAGCATTAGGAGCCGAAAATTGGGTCAGTACAATTTATAATCCTGACTACACTAAAGGCAGTACAATCAGCCTTTGGACTGTACGTCAGCATTTAATTGTTGGCGATGACATATTATTAATGGATGCAGATGTGTTGTGCGATCGCCGCATCATCAAACGACTTGTAAAGACAAATATCCCCAACAGCTTTTTACTAGATCGGGATTTTGAACCGGGAGATGAACCCGTGAAGCTTTGTGTTAGAGATAATTATCTAGTGGAGTTTCGCAAACAAGTAGCTCCTGGTTTTGCTTATGATTTTGTCGGTGAGTCGGTGGGATTCTTTCGCTTTGGAAGTTCTGTTGCTCACCGTCTTGCTACTCGTACACAAAAGTATGTTGCAGACGGACTGGATAATGAACCTTATGAAGAAGCCATTCGGGATCTGCTCTTAGAAACTCCAGAAACATTTGGCTACGAAGACATCACTGGATTACCTTGGCTTGAAATTGATTTTCCCCAGGATATTCAACGTGCCCAAAACGAGATTTTACCTCAGATAGAACTCGCAGAAAATGTCTGAAAATATTTTCATTTATTATATAGGTTGAAAAAAGCAGAATAAATGCATCAAATATTTGCACCCATTAACACCTCTGCAAAATTAAATAAAAGTGCCCAATTACGGTTATTACTAGAATCGCCTCAACTGGACTTCATTATGGAAGCTCACAATGGGATTAGCGCCCGAATTGTGGAAGAGGCTGGATTTAAAGGAATTTGGGCGAGTGGATTAGCCCTTTCGGCTCAATATGGCGTTCGAGATAATAATGAAGCCAGTTGGACTCAAGTTGTAGAAATGCTGGAGTTCATGTCTGATGTTACCAGTATCCCGATTTTATTAGATGGAGATACCGGTTATGGCAACTTTAATAATATGCGCCGCCTGGTGAAAAAGTTAGAACAGCGAGGTATTGCTGGAGTCTGTATTGAAGATAAGCTTTTTCCCAAAACCAACAGCTTCATCAACGGTAGTCGCCAAGCTTTAGCTGATATTGATGAATTCTGCGGCAAAATTAAGGCGGGTAAAGATAGTCAGACAGACCCAGATTTTTGCATCGTCGCCCGACTCGAAGCTTTGATAGCCGGGTGGGATCTCTCTGAAGCACTGCGCCGAGCTGAAGCTTACCACGCCGCCGGAGCAAACGCCATTCTGGTTCACAGTAAATCATCGCGTCCTGACCAAGTGTTAGCCTTTGCTAAAGAGTGGGCGGGTCGTTCTCCGTTAGTGATTATACCGACCAAATATTACAGCACGCCTACTGATGTTTTTCGCAAAGCTGAAGTTAATTTGGTCATTTGGGCAAACCATCTGATTCGAGCTGCTGTTGCTAGTATGCAAGCGATCGCCCGTGAAGTGAAAGCTAGCGAAACTTTAATCAACATTGAAGATGATATTGCTTCCGTAAAAGAAATTTTCCGGCTACAGGGGGCGGATGAACTCCAAGAAGCTGAAAAACGCTATTTTAACAATGGACGACAAAATACCCAAGCGATCGTTCTGGCTGCCAGCAGAGGCCAAGAATTAGCAGGATTGACGCAAGATAAACCAAAAGTCATGTTACCCCTTGGAGGTAAACCCCTACTCAGGTTGTTGGTGGACAAATTCAAGAAACTTGCCATCAATGATATTACCGTTGTCGCCGGTTACAAAGCAGAAACTATTAATGTTCCGGGGACTAAAGTCATCCGTAACCCAGATTATGAAACAACGGGAGAATTAGCATCCTTAGCCGTAGCTCAAGCTAGTTTTGGCGATGAGATGCTGGTGCTTTATGGGGATTTATTATTTAGAAGCTACATCCTACGAGATTTATTAGAATGTCCTGGAGAAATTGTGGCTGTAGTTGATTCTGTGGTCAACAGCCAGTCTGTTAGCGGTTCACCTGACTACGCTTATTGCTCAATTCCAGACGATCTTTCTCTGTTTGGACAGGATGTTAACCTGTTGAACGTTTCTAAAACAACACAAACACAATTCGGAAAGTCTAGCGGACGCTGGATTGGGATGTTGCGCCTACGAAGTCAAGGTAGAGAGTGGGTGAGTGAAGCACTTAATGAATTGCAAAAACGGCCAGAATTCAATAGTCTGGGTTTGCCAGAATTATGCAATTATTTAATCGAGCAAGGCAAACCGATTAAGGTGCTTTATATTCGCGGTAACTGGTTAGATGTTAATTCTTTGGATGATCTTGACCTTGCTTTTCAATTGAAACAATAGAGAATGGGGACTGGGGACTGGGGATTGGGGAATAGTAAGTTATAAGCTTGAGGCTTTGAGTTCAAAGGGTGAAGTTTCGAGTTCAGAGGTCGAAGTTCCCAGTTCAGAGGTCGAATTAATAATCTTTCCTCTCTAGTCCCTAATCCCCAGTCCCCAGTCCCCAATTTCCAATCCCTATCTTTTAATTATGATTCAGGCAGAAGAATTTGTAGAAGCTGCGCGTAATCTTGGCTTTGGCTGGTACACTGGCGTACCCTGTTCTTTTCTCACGCCTTTTATTAACTACGTCATCAATGACGTTCAACTTAGATATATCTCCGCAGCCAATGAGGGAGATGCTGTAGCGATCGCCGCCGGAGCCGCAATTGCTGGTAAACCAGCTGTAGTGATGATGCAAAACTCTGGTTTGGGAAATGCAGTTAACCCGTTAACCTCGCTCACTTATATCTTTCGGATTCCACTGCTGCTGATTTGTACTTTAAGAGGCGATCGCTTGTTGCAAGATGAACCGCAACATCAATTAATGGGGCAAATCACAGATAAATTGCTGCAAACAATGACTATACCTTGGGAATTTTTTCCCACAGATGCAGCAGAAATAGAACCCGTTCTACAAAGAGCCACAGCCTATATGCAACAAGAACGCTGTCCTTATGCTTTAATTATGCGTAAAGGAGCGATTGCCCCCCATGCACTCACCCGTTCTTCTATCCCCGAACGAGAAAATAGTAATAGCGCTCATATTCAGCAAAGCTTTTTTCGCGATCGCAAAGAACAACGCATTTCTCGCAGCGAAGCATTGGCTCGGATTGTGGAACTCATTGATGCAGAAAACACTGTAGTAATTGCCACCACCGGATATACGGGACGCGAACTCTTCGCTAGTAAAGACAGCGCCAATCATCTTTACATGGTCGGCTCGATGGGTTGCGCTTCCTCAATGGCATTGGGACTATCCTTAGCACGTCCAGACCTGAAGGTAGTAGTGATTGATGGCGATGGGGCAGCATTAATGCGAATGGGTAATTTTGCTACCATCGGCACTTATGGCGGTGCTAACTTAATTCATATTCTCTTAGATAATGAAGTCCACGATTCCACAGGCGCACAAGCCACCGTTTCTGCGGGTATCTCCTTTGCTAAAATTGCCGAAGCGTGCGGTTACGGCGTTACATTAGCCGGAGACGACCCAGCAATTTTGGATGCTTTATTTACCGCAGATAGTGACACTAGACCTAAATTCGCTCATTTAAAAATCCGTCCCGGAACTTTAGAAAAGCTACCCAGACCAAACCTCACCCCAGAAGAAGTTTTGCAACGCTTTATGAAACACATTGGTAATTCGTAATTAATAAATTAAAAGTACAAACTCTTAATTTATTAATGACAAATGACAAATGACTAATGACAAAATGATTTTACTAAATCCCGGCCCTGTCAATTTGAGCGATCGCGTCAGAAATGCCCTGTTGCGTCCCGATTTGTGTCACCGTGAGGTGGAATTTTCCCAACTTCAAAGCAGAATCCGCGAACAATTACTTCAAGTTTATGGTCTTGGAAGCGTAGGCGAAGCCCGCCGTAGGCATCGCTGGGCAGCAGTTCTCCTCACTGGTTCTGGAACCGCAGCAATGGAAGCAATGATTAGCAGTTTAGTACCCACAGACGGGAAATTACTAGTAGTTGAAAACGGTGTGTATGGCGAACGACTTTCCAAAATCGCCAAAATCCACGGCATTAATTACATCACACTTTCCCATGCCTGGAATGCCGAAATCGATATCAACGGTTTAGTCAAACTCCTGGATGAAAACACCGATATCACCCACCTTGCTGTCGTCCATCACGAAACTACTACTGGCCGCTTAAATAATTTGGCAGAACTTGCGCCAATTTGCCAAGAACGCGGTATCAAACTATTAGTAGATGCAGTCAGCAGCTTTGGTGCTGAGGAATTAAATTTTGCAGATTGGGAAATCACCGCTTGCGCTGCGACAGCGAATAAATGTCTGCATGGTGTCCCCGGAACGTCTTTTGTCATCCTGCGACGGGATGCACTGCCTTCAGTAGACACAATCCCCCGCACCTTATATTTAGATTTAGCAACCTATTGCCAGCAACAAGACCGAGGCGGCACACCTTTTACGCAATCAGTACAGACATTTTATGCCTTAACAGAAGCTTTGCAAGAAATGTCAGAAGCAGGAGGTTGGCGTACCAGACACAGCCATTACAACCAACTTGCCAATTTAGTCAGAGACGGATTAGCCTCAATCGGAATTAAACCCCTACTTCCTCTTGGCAGTTCATCGGTTGTCTTGAATGCCTACTATTTGCCAGACGGTTTCAGCTATGAAGAGTTTCACGACCAACTGAAAGCACGAGATTATATTATTTATTCTGGACAGGGAAATTTAGCCAAATCTATTTTCCGAGTCTCGACAATGGGAGCTATTACCCACGCTGACATGGAACGCTTTGTTGCTGTTGTTAAGGAAATTATTCGCTAAACTGACTTGAAGCGTAAGTTTTACCCCTCCCTAACCCTCCCCTTGTAAAGGGGAGGGAACTAGATTTTCTGGTTTCCCCCCTTTCCAAGGGGGGATTAAGGGGGGTAATTCAAGTTGTGGTACAACCAGAGAGGTTATTTTACCTACTCTCCATTCCTTAAATACTGTGCGTAGGCGTAGCCCGTCGTAGACATCGCATTTACCAGTGGGAATCATAACAAACAGATTCACCACAGTAAATAACCAATTGCGGTGCAGTCAGTAATTAATAATCTGGAATATTGGCAGTGGTTTTTCAAAGCCAGAAACATTATCATCATTCACATTGCCTTTTGGCTTCCCCTGATCTTTGCCTACCCCAAATTCCCCCAAGTCCAAGCCATCTTCTTCTGGAACCCTTGGGTACGCCGGATTCTCGGCGTCGGCTATGTCGGCTTTCTCCTCACCTGGTTTCCCCCCTTCCGCCGCAAATTATTTGAACCATTCAAACCTTCCCTATTAGCCGATGCCGGCTTAGATAATTTTCATGAGCAATCATACTTCCCAGAATCTCAAGTCAAAGTTCCCGCTTCAGGAGACATCTTGCCAATTACCGCAGCCTTACCCAGTATTCAAGGACAAATTATTTTAGAAGGTGATTCCGGCTTAGGCAAGTCGATGTTTCTCCGCCATCTGTTGAAAAACTCCCAGCGCATAGTCGTTTATCTCCCCGCCCAGAAATGTTATAAAGGCGTAATTGAAGCCATCCAAGACAAGCTACACGGCCAAGCCCAAGATGCCGACTTCTTGAAAAACCTGATTTACAGTGGCGCGATAGATATCTGCATCGACGGACTCAATGAAGTCACCGCCGAAACACGCGCTAAAATCTGCCAGTTTGTCGAAAGCTATTTCCGGGGCAACATTATCATGACTACCCAGCCCCTAGAGTGGACACCACCCTCAACAGCCAAGATATATAAATTGCAGCCCCTTGAGCAACAACAAATTCAAGAGTTTTTGATTTCTCGTCAGCCGCGACTACCCCAAGATGCCAAAATTCAAGGTGCTGATTACGCCAAAGCCTGCACCAATTATTTAACAGAAGTCCTCAATAACCAGCAAGTCAAAGAAGAGTTAAACGCTGTCCGCCGAACTCTTTCCAATCCAATGGATCTAACAGTGGTAGCGCTGATGTTATCACAAGGCAAACACCCTAACTTATTTCACCTGCAACAACAGCAATACAATTTAATGGCGGCAGAATACCTCAAAGAATGGAATCAAGAATTTCCCTTAAAGAAATTCTCAGCCGCCGTCTACCAAATGCGACTCGAAGACAAACAAGCCTTACCCGCAGACGAATTTTTCCAAGTTGCTATGTCTTTGTCAGACGAGAAATACAAAATGGTAGTCAGCCGTCAGTGGCAAGATAAAAAAGGCGAAGCCCAGAAAGAATGGTGCTTCCGCCACGATAAAATCATGGATTTCTTTTTAGTGCAAAACTTTCTCGGCGAAACTGATGCCGCCGAAGGACTATTAGTTGATAGAATGGGCGATCCGCGTTTTCGTGGTGTTTATTTCTTGCTAGCAACCTTACTTGAGATAGATGCAGCCAAAAAACTGCGAGAAGAATTGATTCAATACGCCGCCGACACCAAAGACAATACGGTGAGTAATACTTTCGTGCAGTTATTACGGACTAGATAGTGCAATACAGTTGAGTTAAGGAAATTTATCTGTTAAGGCAGGCTATTCTTGAGCGGCAAAGGCAGGGGCTACGGTGTATACAAAAGTCTGAAATAGTATTACTCACCTGGTTTTTCGCGTCAGTTTTACCCCACCCTAACCCTCCCCTTGGAAAGGGGAGGGAACAAGATTTCTTATTTCCCCCCTTTATAAGGGGGGACTAAGGGGGGTAATTTGACTTGTGTGTACACCGTAGGGAGGCAGGGGACGCAGGATAAAAGCGCAATGTGAGATTTCATTTATTAATAAAGATATAGCTACGGCGAAACTTGTGTGTACACCGTAGCCTTGTAAAAAAGAGAAATAGAAGTGAGGTTTCAAATATCTTTAACAGGGCATCAAAGCATCAAATCTCCCTAGTACTGCCATATCTTCTTCATCTAACTCTGTCGGAATCCCACTGCGAATTAATTCCGAAAAGTCTTCATTGGGAACCATAACAGTCAACGTGTACAAGCGAGTAGAACCAGTATTTTTAATCAAATGAGTACCAGTGGGAGGTACTAATAAACTATCTCCAGCTTTGATCGTGGTAATCTTGCCGTCACACATGGCGATCGCTTCCCCTTTAAGAACAAAAAACATTTCCACCGCCCACTGATGCCGATTTGGCGGTGTTTGTCCACCAACATCAAAAATTTCTACGCAGCAAGTCAAGGAAGTATTAGCATTTGTGGAATCGAAGACAATTGCTAATCGATTAGAGTCGTTGGGACTAATGCGATATACTTGGTAATCTTTGGGAGATTTGATAACTGGAATTACACAACGAGTAGCGTACATTTATTTATCCCCTCTGAGTTATCAATGGATATGAAAATTCCTGAAATCCGTATCCTGAATATTCAGTTGTTAATTGTATGATCTAAATCACTTTCATCACCTGTACAGACGCGATTAATCGCGTCTCTCCTACTCCTCACTCTTTTGCAATGCTGTTAAAATCGCTTGCGAGTCAGTAACAAAACCGAAGCATTGTTTGACGTTATACAATGTCGCCTGCCAACAATATTCAGGAGAAGTTGTCGCAGTGCAGTCTTTAAGCAATACGCAGTCATATCCTAAGAAGTTGGCATCGCATAACGTGGTTAGCACACATTGATCGGCATTAACACCAGCAAAGAATAGTGTTGTCCTTCCTAAATTCCGCAAGATACTATCTAAAGGCGTATCCCAAAACCCACTCATACGGTATTTATCCACACGAATATCTTCGGGAATTTGTTCTAGTTCGTCTACTACTGCCGCAGCCCAACTACCTGCCATGAGTACTCTAGCACCATTGCTTGGTAGTGGGTCGCCCAATCCCACACCTTCCCCTGTGGGATTATAGACATGGCGTGAACTAGCACTAATATTGAGCAAGTCGGGACGATTACCCCAATTTACCCAAATGACTGGAACACCAACCTCACGCAGCTCGGGAAGTAAGTTGTTCAAAGGTTCAATAGGCTGACGCGCCGGAGTTACGTCCACGCCGATATGCGCTAACCAGCCATCAGGGTGACAGAAGTCGTTTTGCATATCAATGACGAGGATAGCAGTTTTTGCTAAGTCTAGGCGCAGGGTTTTAGTTTCTGTTGATAAGCTAACAGGTTGTGGGGTTTTTTGAAGACGAGTGATATCTGCGATCGCATCATTCACTGTCCACGCATTTGGTGCAACTCCCAATGTCCGAAAAGGCAGATTCATAAAATTGCAATACCCAACACCATTTTCTATTTTGTAACTTGAAATTCAGTTCAAAATACAATTGCTTAATCAAGGTTAAATATGCTAGATTTCACCTTGATCCCAAACAGATTTATTTGAGCGCTTTGGGTACTGCGGTGGAAACCTTACTTTCCGGCGGGACGAGTGTAGTAAATCATCTGCTGTTAATTCCCGGACTTGAGTTAGAAACGATTGCCATTGCAACTCGCGCTTACAGAGAAGTGAGTCTTTAATTCAAGATGAATCGCTCACCCCAGGTATACCATCCGGGGAATCAGCCCAAACCCATGAACCTTATTTTCGCTCAACTGCGGCAACACTGGAAATTATCGAAGAAGCGGTAAGGCAATTCCATCGCCCAGATGAGGGTGTAAATATTTTAGTTGCACCAACGGGGATACAATTATGTACTGATGCTTGATTTGCAGAGTGTATTGAGTTAAGCGATCGCTAATCTTCTCACTAAATCTAGGTTTGATCATTTAGCCTCAATTTTTATTTCCTCAGAGTGACAAAAGCGTTAGAGGAAAGCGATCGCATTCCTAATGAATGTAAAGAAACAGAAATGGTAAGAATTCAGCACTCAGGAGTCAGAAGTCAGAATTTAAAAGGAATGCAGTACGATTGGAAAATTTATGTATGAAGTATTATTCTGATTCTTTAACTATTCAGACGAATGTATTCTGCCTCCTGAATTCTTACCAGAAATGTTTCTTAGAAGAGGAATAAGGTCAGATGTAATAAGTGAGCTAACTTAGATTGCTAATGCTCGCTTTTCTAATGGTAGTTCAAAGCGATCGCCTGGTTTTGGCTCAAGTACCCGTGTCAAAAGATTGTTTTTCTCAAGTAACGAGCGAAATTCCTCGGCAGTTCCTTTAGTTTGAATGAATTTCATCAGGAATCCTTCAAACGCCACATCACCACCAGCTGCTGTAGGTATTATTACTTGAGGTTGTAATGATTTTACGACTTCTAAAGCACTATTTTGTCCTTTAATAATCGATCCAAGCAAAGGTAGCGTCATATCAATAAATGGTGTAATCACTACATCGATAGGTGTAGCTTGCTGAAGTTCTGGAGAATGATACCCGTGAGGCTCGTAGTATACAGTTAAACCACTCTCTAATTCTTTGAGGAGATAACTATTTTCTACCAGAGTTGGGCCAATTGGAGAGCCGGGGAAAGCCTTGATTTCAATTTGATTATTTAAAGTGAAAGCTTCACCATGAGCTAATACTGTTACTTGGGTGTAGCCTAACTGCTGCACTACCTTAGCTGCATTGGGAGAAGCTACAACCTTGATGCTGTGGTCAAGTAATTTGAGCGTTGGTGGGTGAGCGTGGTCTTCTAAACCCTGAGATAGCAGGATCAAATCAATATTATCTGGGATTGGGCGATTTTGCGATCGCGAACCTTTAAAAAACCAATCCAAATTGCTGAAAATTAACGAACCAACCAGCCAAGGGTCAATTAGTATTCGTTGTCCATTAATTTCCAGCAGCCAAGAGTTGCTGTCTAACCAAGTAAAAAACATAAACTTATGTGAAGATAACGCCTACCTTTATTATCTAATGATGTCAGCTTTATTGCAGGCATTGAGGTTACTACTGCGTTCTCACCACAGAGCGATCGTAATTTCGATTATAGTAATTTTTACCTATCATTATAAAGACAGTCACCCCAGAGCCAACGATAAAATAAGTAACACCTCTTCCACTGATAAACTAAGAGTGCTGGCAATCTGTTCTATACTCAACCCTAATTCCAATAATCTAGGTATTGCATCCTGTCGCGCTTGTTCTGCTTGTTGTCGCGCTTGTTCTGCTTCTTTATGACTTAACAATTTTTTGCCAGTTTGGGGGTTAAAAAACCGCAGTTCTCCGTCAATCAATCTGAGGTCTAAACCCAATACTTCACTGTGAAAAGACGAGACACCATCGGGTAAAAAGTTGGATATAATCGGTTGATATTTGCCCTAAAATAAATAGGAACCCTTTAGTTGTGGGTTGAGGTGATCTCCGGTTGGGTCATACTGAAAATACTCTTGCACACCTAAAAGTGAATATTTCTTGGGTTTATCCTTACCCCCTTCTTCCCAAACCTTGTAGCTGACGCGCTTTTTCTTGTCTACCTCAAATACCACAAAGACATCAGGAGCAATCACAGCGCTAGGAATGCCCTTTTTATAGTAAACAAATAGATTCCCTGATACCTAAACATCATTTCGATCTTGGAAATAAATGTCTAAGAGGATGTTTGAAAAGGGTCGGCTTGAGCCTCAAGTGCGACTCAGAGGTGCGATCTCAAATCCCAGAACTCCGATTTTCTCGTAGCAGTTTCTCGGTAGCCAGGGTAGTGAAACACACGCTCTTAAACTTTTCAAACATCCTCTAAGGCTTCTACAGCAGAAATTAGATAATCCCGTGCTGGATCGCTCTCTGCCATTGGTTTACCATCAGAACTGGGGTAGATAATTTCGCTCTTAAGTTGGTTAGCAAAAAGGGTCATGGTCGCTTCTCTGTGAGACGCTGCGCGTAGCAAGATCCCCAAAGGGGTACGCTCCAATTCAAAATAGGTTAATAGGGCAAAGACTTTAACTCAACTGGGACTGATTTCAAAATAGCATTTTGTTGAAACTTCATTTTAGGTCAGAGAACATTAGTATATTTGAAGAAAGACTTTATTAATCTTAATAATGACTGTAACTACACAACAGCTTACAACCCAAGACGCCTTTGAAAAATTCTTTTGGACTTGGCAGGGCTACAAAATTCAGTACACTGTCATGGGTACAGGACGGCCTTTGGTACTAGTTCACGGCTTTGGTGCTTCCATTGGACACTGGCGCAAAAATATCCCAGTCTTAGCTAATGCTGGCTACCAGGTATTTGCTATAGACCTTTTAGGTTTTGGTGGTTCCGATAAAGCGCTGATTGATTACAGCGTAGAAGTTTGGGTGGAACTGCTGAAAGATTTTTGCACAGCACATATACACGAACCTGCTATATTTATTGGCAACTCCATTGGCGCACTTCTGAGCTTGATTGTACTGGTAGAACATCCAGAAATTGCTGCTGGCGGTATTTTAATAAACTCTGCGGGTGGTTTGAGTCATCGTCCCCACGAATTGAACCCGCCACTACGGATGGTGATGGCAACTTTTAATCGATTTGTGCGATCGCCAATTACAGGTAAATTAGTCTTTAATCGCATCCGCCAAAAAGCCCAAATTCGCCGGACTCTTTACCAAGTTTACCGAAATCGTGAAGCCGTCACCGATGAATTAGTTGATTTACTTTATACTCCCTCTTGCGACCCAGGAGCGCAACAAGTCTTCGCCTCCATTCTCACAGCCCCTCCTGGCCCTAGCCCAGAGGAACTTTTGCCGAAAGTAGAATGTCCTTTATTAGTAATTTGGGGTGCTGACGATCCCTGGACACCAATTACTGGGGCCAAGATTTACGAAAAGGCGCGGGAGAATGGCAAAGATATTAAAATTGTTCCCATTCCCAATGCCGGTCATTGTCCTCACGATGAGGTTCCAGATGTTGTCAATGCCCAGATTGTCGATTGGCTAGCGCAAAGGTAATAATTTCGCCTTTGTGCCGATATATATTAGCCCAAGCAAGGTAAAAATGGGGCTAACAATCTGGGTGAGTCGATCTTAATCTTTAAATTGCGCCTTGACATAATCAAACTCGTATGGTAGTACAAATGGAGCTTGATGTGCGTAATGGAGATATAGCCGTAGTCACATAGGTTAGGACATTTTAAAAGAGTGAAAGCTAGGAATAGTAATAGTTTTACCTCCAGCATAGCTGCCTCCTGCATCCTGCCTCCTGCTATAAAAGGGTAATTCCCTTAAATCACCATCCAGATTTTTCAGAACTTGGCTATCAAGTCATCAGTGAACTAGGACGCAACCGAGAAGGGGGAGGCATTACTTACTTGGCTAATGATCCTCAGTTCTAATCAATCGGTGGTGATTAAAGAGTTTTGTTTTGCTAGTGCAGGTGCTGATTTATCAGGCGTTTCTCTGACAGAAGCATCAGATTTATATATAACAATTGTGTTGTGTCCCTCTACCGGATACCAAAATAAATCCCCAGCGACAAAAACATTTGGATCGTCAGCAAATAACCACTCTATATTCTGCTTAATTTCTACAATCCAGCCAAACTGTATGGTATTATTAGCTACTGTTTGTCCGTCACTATCTGGGTAGATGACCTCTGGCTGGGTCGGCGGTTGGATTTGCGATACCATAGCTTCGCCCTCAGAAGGATATTTAATCGGGATGCTTCCAAATTAGCAGACTCTTAAGGATATCTGCGCCATGAATCTGGAATGATAACTAACTAAAACAGTACGATTGTTCTACTATAAACTGATTAAAGATAGTATTATTAAGGACTGTTTCATAGGAAACTCCTTCTTCGCCGCCCAATATGTCAGACCAACAGCTAGCAGCATCTTTGAATGGACATCTTCCGTACCCCAGCCACAACAGCCAGAATACGATTCGGATTCGGGGTGCTCGGCAGCATAATCTGAAAAATATTGACTTGGAATTGCCACGCGATCGCCTAATCGTATTTACTGGCGTTTCTGGTTCTGGTAAGTCTTCCCTGGCATTTGATACCATTTTCGCTGAAGGGCAACGCCGTTATGTGGAATCCCTCAGCGCCTACGCAAGGCAATTTCTTGGACAATTGGATAAGCCGGATGTAGAAGCCATTGAAGGCTTAAGTCCAGCAATTTCTATTGACCAAAAGTCAACCTCTCATAATCCCCGTTCCAGTGTTGGTACGGTGACAGAGATTTACGACTATTTGCGACTGTTGTTTGGTCGAGCTGGCGAACCCCATTGTCCGATATGCGATCGCTGTATTGCACCCCAGACAATCGATGAGATGTGCGATCGCATTATGGAATTACCAGAGCGCACCCGCTTCCAAATTCTTGCACCTGTTGTCCGGGGAAAAAAAGGCACACACCGAAAGCTTTTGTCAAGTCTGGCTTCCCTTGGTTTTGTTCGCGTGCGGATCGATGGCGAGATCCGCGATCTGTCAGATTCCATTGAATTGGATAAAAATTTTACCCACACCATTGAAGTGGTAATTGACCGCTTGGTGAAAAAGGCTGATATTCAAGAGCGTTTGGTTGATTCCCTGTCTACGTGTCTCAAACAATCAGGTGGGATTGCCAGTATTGTCATTAGTCATTCGTCATCTATCATTAGTGATAACCAAGATCAAACAACAAATGACAAAGAAGAAGAATTAGTATTTTCAGAAAACTTTGCCTGTCCAGAACATGGCGCGGTAATGGAAGAATTATCGCCGCGATTGTTCTCTTTTAACTCACCTTATGGTGCTTGTCCGCACTGTCATGGTATCGGGACTTTAAGAAGATTTGCACCAGACTTGATCGTACCTGACTGGGAAGCGCCAGTTTATGCTGCGATCGCGCCTTGGTCAGAAAAAGATAATTCATATTATCTGGAATTACTCTATAGTGTGGGACAGATTTACGGGTTTGAGTTACAGACCAATTGGAGCAAGCTGACAGAAGAACAACAGCAAATTGTTCTCTATGGAGAGAAAAATGATCGAGCCGCAGAAGCACACAGTAAGCAGAGTTTCAAAGGTACTATTCCAATTTTGCAACGACAATATGAGGGTGGTTCGGAATTAGTTAAGCAAAAATTAGAGCAGTATTTAATCGATCAACCGTGTGAAGTTTGTCAGGGAAAACGGTTAAAACCAGAAGCCTTAGCGGTGAAGTTGGGACAATATGGAATTTTAGAATTAACTGGTGTATCGATTCGGGATTGTCGAGAGAGAATTGAGCAATTGAAGTTGAGCGATCGCCAATTGCAAATTGCTGATTTAGTTCTCCGAGAAATCAAAGCAAGATTGCAATTTTTATTAGATGTAGGTTTAGATTACCTCACCCTTGACCGTCCCGCCATGACCCTTTCTGGTGGCGAAGCCCAACGAATTCGTCTAGCAACGCAAATTGGTTCTGGTTTAACAGGAGTTCTCTACGTTTTAGATGAACCAAGTATTGGTTTGCATCAACGAGATAATAGCAGGTTGCTTAAAACTTTAACTAAGTTGCGCGATTTGGGTAATACATTAATTGTTGTTGAGCATGATGAAGAAACAATTCGTGCAGCCAACTATATAGTTGATATTGGTCCTGGTGCAGGAATTCACGGCGGAAATATTATCGCCCAAGGTGATTTTCAGGCATTATTAGCAGCAGAAAATTCCTTGACAGGTGCATATTTATCAGGAAGACGAGTAATTACCACACCAGCAGAACGCCGAGAAGGAAATGGGCGCAGTTTGGGAATTAAAAATGCTCATCGCAACAATTTAAGAAATATAGATGTAGAAATTCCATTAGGAAAGCTCGTCTCCATCACTGGTGTGTCTGGTTCTGGCAAATCTACCCTGATTAACGAATTACTGTACCCATCTCTGCAACACCATTTAACTAAGAAAGTTCCCTTACCGAAACATTTAGATAAAATTCAGGGATTAAACGCCATTGATAAAGCGATCGTTATCGATCAATCCCCTATTGGACGCACACCACGTTCTAACCCTGCAACTTACACAGGAATTTTCGATGCGATTCGGGATGTATTTTCTCAAACAGTAGAAGCCAAAGCTAGGGGTTACAAACCCGGACAATTTTCTTTCAACGTTAAAGGTGGACGTTGCGAAGCTTGTAGCGGGCAGGGTGTGAATGTTATTGAAATGAACTTTCTCCCAGATGTTTACGTGCAATGCGAAATCTGTAAAGGTGCAAGATATAATCGCGAAACGTTACAGGTGAAGTACAAAGATAAGTCAATCTCTGATATTCTGAGAATGACAGTTGAAGAAAGTTTAGACTTTTTCCAGAATATTCCCAAAGCGATCGCACGTTTGCAAACTTTATTTGATGTCGGGTTAGGTTATGTTCAACTAGGACAACCTGCGACTACTTTATCTGGTGGAGAAGCACAACGGGTAAAATTAGCAACGGAACTATCTCGACGCGCCACAGGTAAGACACTTTATTTAATCGATGAACCGACAACAGGGTTATCTTTTTATGATGTCCATAAATTGTTAGATGTATTGCAAAGGTTGGTAGATAAAGGTAACTCAATTTTAGTAATTGAACACAACTTAGATGTAATTCGTTGTTCTGACTGGGTGATAGATTTGGGGCCAGAAGGTGGCGACAAAGGCGGAGAATTGATTGCTGTGGGTACACCAGAGGAAGTAGCAAAAAATCCCAAGTCTTATACTGGGCAATATTTAAAGCAAGTTTTGAAACAGTATCCAGCGATGAAAAAGTAGTAGGACAGTGAGGTGTGTTATTGAAAATTAACGCATCTCATATAGATCATTGAAAACTTTACTTTGGGCTTCACTTTCAGAAATATGTAATTCATTGTATTGTAAATGTAGTGTAATATAATTGAAACTGCCTACAAGTAATTATTGTTACAAATGAACACTACTACTTCAATATATGATAGCTTTATCAGCCTTGATAATCTCAAACTTGCTTGGGAGCGTGTTCGCTACTTTGACCGCTCTGATTCACGAGACTGGATTGGCCTAAAAGTATTTGCTGCCAATCGTGACCACAACCTTGAACTACTCAGACAAACTTTGATGGGAAGAACTTTTGAAGCTTCATATCCAGAAATTAAGTACCTCCCCAAAGCATCTCAAACTTTGCGTCCAATGGCAATACTGACAGTTAGTGATCGTGTTGTCTATCAGGCTATAGCTAATGTTGTGGCTGAAAAGGCTAGACCAATTTTGTCTACAGCAGCTAATCGACAGTCTTTTGCCAATGTTTTATCTAATCCAGTACAGAAACCAATGTTTATACCCTGGAAAATACAGTATCGTCTTTTCCAAAAAAAATTTCAAACTCTATATGAAGAAGGTAATGTCTGGCTAGCAGAAACAGACATGGCCGCTTTTTACGAGACAATAGACCAAACCATGTTGATCAAGTATCTGCGTGAACAACAGCTAGTTGATGACCTAACAGCTGAACATCTCCGCACATATTTACTTATCTGGGCTTCAGTTAAGAAAGAAGAAACAATCAATCGTGGACTCCCACAAGGGTGCTTGGCATCAGATTTCTTTGCAAATCTTTTCCTGTATGGATTTGACAGAGAACTTTCTGTCCAAGAGTACCACTATATTCGATATGTAGATGACATTAGGTTACTTGCCAGGACTAGAGAAGCAGTTCAGCAAGGACTTATCCGAATTGACAGAACTTTAAAAACTTTAGGACTCCTTATACAAACTACTAAAACCACAGTGCGTCAAATTAGTAATTTTGCCGAAGAAGCGGATCGAATGGCATCTAAACTATCAGAAGTAGATCGCAGATTTCGTGAGCTAAATGAGATACCAGACACAACATTACCTGATTCTCTAGCAGAACCATCATTACATGACGTTGCTCTTTTAGGTGAGGATTGTGACATAGGCAATCGCAGCTTAGATTTATTAATAGCTACTTCAGGATTACAAAAAGATTTACTTGAGTTATTTTCGTCATCAAAAAAATCCATTGATACTAATGGAAATGATCCGTTTGCTGAACGTCATTTAAAGTTCTGTCTGTATCGTTTAGATCCGAATTCTGAGATTGTAACTGCAATACTACCATACTTACTCGATAGACCTTGGCTCACCGAGCCGTTACATCAATGATTTAAGAAAATGCGAACTTGACAAAGATGCTCTTGAGTTTCTTGATAAGAATATTATTGCTAAACATAGTGTATATGACAGCACTGTAACATTTGCAATTGAAACCTTGATACGCCAAAATTTTTCACTTCGTCATCATCATGGTTTATTTAGAAAATGGCTAACTGATAATAAGCGGGACTGGCCCTTACTTTGTGCTGCTGTGATGGCGTTAGGAGATAACCAAGAGAACATGAGTGTTTTGCTCAACGTAATTTCATCTTATTCATATAGTCCATCAATAAGGCGTACAGCAATCATTCAAGCTTTACGACTGGCAATTGATGAGCATGAAGCTTTATGCATCCTCAAACAGAGCATTTGTGATAAGTCACCAATTGTGATTGATACTTTGCTATACCAGCTATACGTTGAACATGGTCTAACAATAAAGAAATTGGGTATTGATGAAACCCAGCAACTCAGTGAATACTTGGGAAACTCTGCCAGAGGGTATGATAATTCGTTGCCTCATCTTCAACCATGCTACATACGGTACATTTTCACAAAATTTTACAGAGTCAACTTTTCTCAGCCAGTAGACTTTCATGCTTTACTAGGTTCGGCATATCAACGTGCAACTGATTTGTCTATGGCAATCTGATAAATCATACCTTTCTAACGCTTCGAGATATGCGTCTCAGTTAGATTTGTTCCATGAAGAATTACTTTATCCCATACTTGTAGAGAAACTAAACTTGAAACCCAGTAGGGAAGATGTTGCAAAAATGCCTTTCCCAAGCAGAATGCAACACATTCATAGTCAAGAACAAAAACTTAGGATATTTGCTAGTGGGTTACTCAAGTGTCATGATTTGAGATCATCAAGTACAGAAGCTCATACTCGGTTAGATAAAATTTTAGATCCAACAAACCCAGTTAGCTGGCATGAGCGCGATGCTCTCAAAAAGCAACTATGTGGTGCTTATCAAGAATTAGTAGACTGGCTGTTACAAAATAAGTAATGATATTTGTATGATATGTCAATTATCTACAATGCCGCTAGTTTAATATCTTTTCAGCAGGAAGATGCATCTGATTCCCGCAATAAGGGAGGAACGTACTCTATTTAAGCTGTGCTGTACTACAAAAGCGATCGCCGCGGCCAATATCCTCCACCAACCAGCTATGCAAGAGTGGATCTAAAACCAGCCAGGGCGGCAAAACAGCAGAATAGCTCACAAATTTAACGCTTTTTTAGTGACTTTCGGGAATACTATAGCTCAAAACCCTGATGTTGCATGGATTTGAAGAGGATAGAAAAACGCTCCCAAAATATTTTGGGAAAAATAGTTGACACAATGA
>NZ_JBALDC010000058.1:0-5335 GCF_036917575.1 Nostoc sp.
GGGAGAGAGAGGTTGCCGTCGGCAACCTCTCTCTCCCTCCTTAAAATGATTATCATTTTTATGGACTGTATATTTTATTCTCTGGAAGTCCCTTATATGCAAATGATTAGCGGGAAAATCAGGATCGGAATAACCAACAGCTAACCCACAAATGATTAATAATTCCGGTGGAATGTTTAACTCACTACGGATAATTTCTGGATAAGCTGCTAGCGAAACCTCTATGCAGGTATCAATGCCGCGAGCAGTTAGGCACAACACCAGCGTTTGTAAATACATCCCCACACTCAAAGCATCTGCAACGCCCAAATCTCGGTGCATACAGACGATACCAACTATTGGTGCGCCAAAAAATTCGTAATTACGCAGAAGGGCTAGCTGTCTATTAACTTTATCGTCACGAGCAATCCCCATAGCTCCATAGACTTGCACGCCCAGTTCTTGACGGTAATGCTGAAAAGCTTCCGGCAGCCCAAAGGTGTAGGGCGGCTGCTGCTTGGCTTGGTTTACTAAAGCCTCTTGCAGACGATCTCGGCGTTCGCTCTGGGCAAACACCAACCGCCACGGCTGGATGTTTGAATTTGACGGCGTAAGCTGCGCTAGAGCGAGGGCTTCATCGAGCAAAGCTCGTGGCACTGGTTGCGATAAGAATTTGCGTGTTGAATGTCGGTCTTTGATAGTTTGATCGAGATCAAACATAATTTTATCAACCTTTAGTAGTTAAAGAGAGTTCCAGGAAATGATCATTTGGTTTAGCTGCTTATAAGTAAGAACTCACGTATCATAATACCAATTCGTAATTTGTAATTCGTAATTAAGAAAGCTAAACTATATCTGGGTTTGGGAGTTTGAATGTGTTGCCTCATTTTAGAGAATTGGTATAAGTCATTTATGAGTCAGCTTTGACTTTGCACGGCAGTGTTAAGCACCCATTCCAAAGGCCGAGGCTGAAAATTGAGTTCCCGTTTTGCCTTAGCATTCGATACTCCTCGCATTTGAGTACCGTAGTAAACGGCATCCGCACCACCTACTTTCAGTACCTCCTCAACGGATATCTGAGGCGGTGGTGGCGCATTCAGCCAATGAGCAAAAGCAGGGAGCCACTCGCGCACCGCTAAGGGGCGATCATCCGTAATCAGATAAATGCCAGGATTGCCCCGCTCTACTGCTGCAACTGTGGCGATCGCCACATCCTCAATGTGAATCCACGACCAGACACCTTCGCCATTACCAACGATGGGAAACTGTTGCTGTTGCACCTGTTGAGCAACGTCGCCATCTGGGGCAAACCAAGTGCCAGGGCCGTAGAAGAAGCCATAACGCAGAGCAATTCCTTCTAGATTGGGGTTCCCTAGTAAGCGACGCTCAATTTCAGTCACCGTGCGAGCATCTGCTGCAACTGCGGGTGAAGCATCCAAGGATAGTGGTATTTCTTCGTCTGCTAATCCGCTACCGGGAACTGCCCAGAATGCGATCGACTGTCTCAAGTAACGACGCACGCCAGATGCTTGCGCTGCTGCCAGTACATTAGCACCTCCTTCTTGACGAAGACGCTGGTTGAGTGGTGCTGCTGCACTCATTGACTCGCCAGTGTAAGTTTTGGGTAGGGAGGTGAGTTGTTCAATCACTACTTCCGGTTGAGCGCGAACGACGGCAGCAATGAGCGCATCGGCATCAAACACATCTGCGATCGCAGTTTCCACACCTTGTTCGATTAAAGTCCTTGCTCTTTCTGGAGAACGGGTTAAGGCGACTACATCGTGTCCTTTCGCTAGCAATTGCGCGATCAATGGACGACCGATCGCGCCCGTTGCACCTGCAACAAAAATCTTCATCTGTTAACCTCCTGTTGAAGCATATAAAACATTTACATTTTGTTTAACTTCTGTTGTTACTTACCTTGGCTCAAAATAGCTGTCATCAGTCGCTCAACTTCCCAGGCATCGTCGTAACGATTTCCATTGATAAACAAAGTTGGTGTATAGGTGACACCACATTGTTTTCCACTGTACATATCTTGGGCGACTCGATCAGCATACTGGTGTTCGGCGATCGCTCTGAGAAACTGATGTAGATCCAGCCCTAATTCGTTGGCGTACTCTAATAAATTGCCATCACTCAAAAATTTCTGACGCTCAAAGAGAATATTGTGCATTTGCCAAAACTTACCCTGTGCTGCTGCTGCCTCGGCTGCCTCAGCTGCTTTTTGTGCTTGGAAATGAAATTGTTTTTGAGGAAAGTGACGGGACACAAAGCAGAGTTGATGATCGAGTCGTTGTTGAATGGTTTTAATCATCTTGTGAACCTCTGCACAATAAGGACATTGGTAGTCGCTATACTCAATCAGAATGACAGGTGCATCTATCGCGCCTTGCAGGTGATCGTGAGGATTGATCGTAAGTAGCGATCGCTTCTGGTAACTTGGCTGCTCCATGCGAGCGGGTTAGAAAAAGTGTTGCTGCACCATGAATTTGCGAAATCTCTGCTACAGCAGGTAAACTTAGTGTATGGAAATCCCCTGTAATTGTCGCCCTGCTCAAATAGAGTTTTTTACCTATACAAACCGAGCAGTTATAACCTGTCTGTCAGACAGGTCATGACTATCCTAAAGATAGATGTTTACTCATAGCCTAGATATCAAATAGCGATCACACCTCGCTTTAGAGCAGTAATGATCGCTTGTGCCCGATCGCTTGCTCCCAACTTACTCATAATATTTTTGGTGTGAAACTTGACGGTACTTTCACTAATCGATAGTTCAGTACTAATCTCTTGATTATTCTTGCCGCGTGCCATGAGGTTCAGCACTTCTAACTCACGATTGCTCAGTTCAGGAATGCCCATGCGCTCGACCAGTTTCGCTCCTACTGCGGGTGGAATGTACTGTTGGCCCGCATGAACCGCACGAATGGCGCTCAAGAGTTCCTCAGCCCCTGCATCCTTCAGGACATATCCTTTTGCCCCAGCTTGCAGTCCACGATAGATGTCTTCATCTCCGTCGTAAGTAGTCAGTACGATAATTCGAGCTTGTTTAAATTCAGCACGAATCGTAATCGTTGCCTCAACTCCTCCGATTTCAGGCATTCGTAAATCCATTAACACAATGTCAGGCTGATATTGACGGAAGAGTGCGATCGCTTCACGCCCGTTGCTTGCTCGTCCAATCACCTTGATATCTGTTTGAGATTCAAGCAAAATGGTTAACCCCTGTGCCACCATCACATGATCGTCCGCAATCAGAACGTGAATCAGAGGAAATTGGCTCATGATCGCCCCCTGGGATTGACAAATACGACAATTTCTGTTCCTCGTCCTGGTGCGCTCTTAATCGTGAGTTGTGCGCCGATGTGCTCCGCTCGTTCAGTCATTCCCAGTAAACCAAACCCGCCGATTGTGTCATTATTGATGATAAATCCTTGACCGTTATCTTTGATCCGGAGGATGAAGTGCGATGGCTGATAGACCAATTCCACGCGAACTTCTCTGGCTTTGGCATATTTCAACGCATTGTTGAGTGCTTCCTGTCCAATACGAAGCAGGTTATTTTCGACGACGGCTTCTAGGGGATAAGCAGTGCCTACACGATTGCAGATCGCTTGTGTTTCTGTGTATGAGAACATCTGCTTTGCTAGTTGCTGTAGGGCGCTATAGAGGTCATGATTCTCTAGTGCTTGTGGACGCAGCGATTCTACTGATCGACGCGCTTCAGTAAGTCCAGAGCGAGCTAGATCACGTCCCGTTTTGAGTAGGGCTTGTGTTCCCTCTAAATCAGTTGTGATTTTCAAAGAGGCAGCTTCTAAGTGAATAATGATGCTAGTAAAAGCTTGGGCTAGTGTATCATGGATTTCCCGCGCCATGCGGTTGCGTTCTTCGATAATTGAAGCTTATTCGGCAAGTTTGCGTTCACGCAGTGCAGCGTTTCGCTGTTCGCTAATATCTGTGATCAGACCATAAAATCCTTTAATTTGAGTCAGACGATGGCGCAGAGCGCCCACTTCGTGAACGCAATCGAGAACGAGCGAAGTACTTGCTTGAGCATTGTGATGGCGCAGAGCGCCCACTTTGTGATCGCAATCAGGGATGAAGGTAGCACTGATATACTTTTTACCAAACGGGTAGGAAATTTCTGCCTCATAGGTTGTCATCTGTCCTCCTAGAGTTCGATTGATGTACGGTTGTGCAACCTGATAAGCTGCCTCACCCAGAAGTTCACGGACAGACTTGCCTATAATCTCATCTCGACTACAGTTAAACCAGACCTCATAGGTGCGGTTGACAAATCGATAGCGCTGATTGGCATCCACATAACAGATACAAACGGGTAGAGCATTGGCGATCAGTCGTAATTCTTCCTCTCGTAAGCGAAGCTCGTTGTAGACATCGCGCAATGCAGCTTCGCTTTTTAATAAAGCTGCCGTTCGTTGAGCTACCTGTTGCTCTAAGGTGCGGTTGTAATCGGCTAGCAGTTGCTCGGCTTGTTTGCGTTCAGTGATGTCTTGAAAAGCTGCGATCGCATAAATCACATTGCCCTGTTCGTCGAATACTGGAGTTCCCCACGCTTCAACTGGAATGATTGCATTGTTTTGGTGAATTTCTAAATCGTCAATTCTAGTGCGTTCACCGCTCAATGCCCGCATCACTGGCAGGTTCTCAATTGGATACGGTTGTTTTCCTCCCGCCAGATAAAGTTGATAAACCTCTGCGAGTTTATCCGGCGTTGCAGAAGGCACAATCCCTTTGCCTAATAGCTGAATTGCTTGTTGGTTAACGTAGCAAGGGCGACCTTGCGTATCCACAACTCCAATTCCAACCGGAACCGCTTCTAGAAACTGAGCCATTTGACTTTCGCTGGCGCACAGCTTTGAGTAAAGTCTGGCATTTTCGATGGCAATGGCTGCCTGAGTTGACAACAAATTCAAAACTTGCGTTCGCGTAGCGTCTCCGAAGGAGACTCGCTCTGGTGTAAACGCTCCAGTTGCTAATTGATTTTCGAGATACAATACGCCGACGAGCTTACTTTGATTCAGCAGTGGCAAACAGAAGATTGATTTCGTTTGGTTCTGCTGAATGTATGGTTCATTAATAAAGTTTCCTTCACAAGTTGCATCATTTAAAATCACAGATTCATGAGTCCGAATCACATAATTAATAATTGATTCCGGCAGATGACTTGCAATTGGGATAGATTGCAGCACTTGTGTAGCATATACATTCTCATTATCACCATCATTTAGTTCGCCAGGGAGCATCCCACTTTGGCGGATATACCTTTTCTGGGAGAATGTATGAGAATACACAAGCCGTCCGTCTAAAGCATGAACCCGGAAAAACAAGC
>NZ_JBALDC010000059.1:0-15268 GCF_036917575.1 Nostoc sp.
TTGTTTTTCCGGGTTCATGCTTTAGACGGACGGCTTGTGTATTCTCATACATTCTCCCAGAAAAGGTATATCCGCCAAAGTGGGATGCTCCCCATTCCTTCAGTGATGGCTCAATGGCAAAGCGAAAGTCCTAAGTTTTGACTGTACCAATGATTAGAGCGATCGCATGAAAGTTTGAAGATTTAAAATTTGTCTAGTTGTAATAGCCGAGGCAAATAGGCGATCGCACTGTTTCTAATCTTCTGATTAGCAAGTGAAAATTAACAGTTGAAATTGCTCAACTACCGCTAATTATATCTCAGCTACACCAAAAACTCTAATTATGGCGCAAAAAAATTCCGTTTTGGGGCCATTTTTTTGATTGAAATCCTGTATTGTACTAACAAGAGCAATTTGAGAAAACTTCTCGACTAACGAGCAAATATTTTTGCTCTATTGCATCAGCCTGCTCTCTTTATTTTGGTGTGAGGAAAATATGTGGAATTTGCAACTGCCATTGTTGGCGGCTACTTTGATGTCGGTATTTTTTGCACAGACTGTATTAGCACAAGAAATTAGTTCTAGCCAGAATTTGACGGACAACCGAGAAAATCAGATACGCCAGATAAATTTGCCAGCAACTCATGCAAATAGGAGGATTAAGCAATTAAGTGAGCTAGAACCAGTTTTTACTAGCGCGAGAATGTTATTAGTGCAGTCGCCAACACCCACATCAGAAATTGTCCAAGTTACAGCTGTCAAAGCAAACCCTACCTCTAAAGGTGTGGAGTTGATTTTACAGACATCAAAAGGTCAACAGTTGCAGCTAGTAAATCGCTCCAGTGGCAATAACTTTATTGCTGATATTCCGAATGCCCAACTGCGCCTACCGTCGGGCGATGGATTTACTTTTCGCTCAGATAAACCAATAGCGGGTGTTAGCGAAATCACGGTGAGTAACTTTGATGCCAATACTATCAGGGTGAGTGTTACAGGCCAAGTGAATTTGCCAGTTGTGGAGTTGTTTGATAGTCCAGATGAGGGGATAATTTTCTCTGTTGCAAGTGCCACATCTGCCACGCCATCACAGCAGCAACCCCAAACTAATCAACCAGAAAATCAGACACCGCCAAAACCATCAGCTTCGGGTGATGAGCCGATTGAATTAGTGGTGACAGGCGAACAAGATAATTACCGCGCCACAGATTCATCAACTGCTACCAAAACCGATACTCCACTGCGTGACATTCCCGCCTCCATTCAGATTGTGCCGCGACAGGTGTTAGAAGATCAAAGGGCAGAGCGGTTACAGGATGCACTGGAAAACCTGGGCATTACTCAATCAACTAACTTTGGAGGCGCGGCACTTAGTCAATTTGTCATTCGCGGTTTCGAGAACCGGGGATATTTTAGAAATGGCTCCCTTGATAACTATAGTGTCACTCCAGTAGACCTGGCGAACGTGGAACAAGTAGAAGTACTCAAGGGACCAGCCTCAGTGCTTTTTGGTCAGGGGGCACCCGGTGGAATTATCAACCTGATTACGAAGCAGCCGTTAAGTGAACCTTATTACGCGGCTGAGTTTACTGCTGGAAGTTACGATTTTTATCGACCAACGTTAGACTTTTCGGGTCCGCTGAATTCGGACAAAACCTTGTTGTATCGCTTAAATGTTGCTTACCAAAACTCTGGGAGTTTTCGCAACTTTGTTGACTCTGAACGTACCTTCATCGCGCCATCTCTAACTTGGAAAATTAGTGCCAACACAAAGATAAACTTTGATTTTGAGTACCTCAAGAATGATGCTGTTTTTGATCGAGGTATCCCCGCGCTTGGCAATAGACCAGCTCCAATTCCAATTAGTCGGTTCTTAGGTTTGCTTCAAGGATACCAACGTACCACACTTTACAAAGGTGGTTACACATTAGAACATCGGTTTAGCAATAATTGGCAGCTTCGCAATGCCCTTTTCATTACCTCCATGAAAGCAGGCGATCGCTATGCAAATCCAGAGAATTCGCCGTTGACAGACAACCGATTTCTGGAGCGGGATTTTACTAATGATAAATTCCCAACTGATAACTACAACTTTCAAACTGAGGTAACAGGCAAGTTTGCAACTGGGTCAATTACGCACAAATCCCTTATCGGGTTGGAATTGAACAGAAACACTGGTCCATACATAGTCAGGTCTGCTGAATTACCATCAATTGACATCTTCAATCCAGATTACAACACTGCCATTCCTACTGGTCTTCCAATTGGCTTCAATACCCAATTCAACACAAATAGTTTAGGGGTTTATCTTCAAGATCAGATTAACCTACTGGACAATTTGAAGCTGCTAGTCGGCGGGCGCTTCGATTTTACCGACCAGAAAAATAAAGATGTACTCGCCGGAACCAGCACCAGCCAATCTGACCAAGCCTTCAGTCCTCGGGTAGGTGTTGTCTACCAGCCCATCCCACCAATCTCGCTTTACGCCAGCTACAGCCGTTCCTTTGTTCTCAACATTGGCACTTCCATCGATGGTTCTACATTCGATCCTGAGCGAGGCACACAGTACGAAGTAGGAATCAAAGCCGATTTGAGTGATAAAGTGTCGGCAACACTGGCTGCTTACCACATTACAAAGTCGAATGTTCTCACTACTGATCCCAATAATTCTAATTTCTCCATTCTGACCGGGGAGCAGCGTAGTCAAGGCATTGAACTCAATGTTGCAGGCGAGATTCTACCTGGATGGAAAATTATTGGTTCTTATGGTTATACGGATGCTGAAATCACCAGAGATAATCTATTTCCGGTTGGGAATCGGTTGTACAACGTTCCGAAGAATGCTGCCAGTCTGTGGACAACCTATGAAATCCAACGGGGGAGTTTACAAGGTTTGGGATTTGGATTGGGATTGTATTACGTGGGAGATAGACAGGGCGATTTTGAGAACAGCGTTGTGTTACCCAGCTACTTCCGAACAGATGCAGCACTTTATTACAAACACAACAACTGGAAAGCTGCTGTCAATATCAAGAATCTCTTTGATGAGAAATATTATGAAAATGCTCAGGCAAGAAGTATCATCTATCCTGGTGCGCCGTTGACTGTGTTGGGAAGCATTTCAGTAGAGTTCTGACGTTTATTTAGGAGAAATATCTACCATAAACTCCAGTCCCCTACATTTTCGGTCTACGATGCCAATACCTTTTGAGAATTGCTCACTTCATTAGCAATAATTCCAATTAAATTTAATTTACTCAAAATCTCTGTTGCTTGAGTCAGTTCAGTTCGAGTCACTTTTCCCATGCGCTCTACCATGACAATACCATTGCAAAAAGATGCTACAATCCTCGCATCAACCGTACCTAAAATAGATGGAGCATCTATTAGTACTAGGTCATAACTTTGCTCAAACACCTCTATTAGTTCTTTCATCCGTTGAGAACTGAGCAACTTCACTGTATCTTCTGGTTCTGGCCCAGCAGTCAAAATATCAATGGAAGGGTGAATCGGCTGGATATAATCTTGAAAATGAGTAGTTGTCTCATCAACTAATAACAGAGATAGTCCCCAGTCATTGGATAGTTCCAAGATTTTGTGGAGGTTAGGATTATGTAAGTTAGCATCAATTACTAATACCCGTCGATGCATCCGGGTAGCACTAGCTACAAGACCTAACACTAAGGTTGTCTTCCCTTCCCCTGGTAGTGCTGAAGTAAACATCAGTGACTTGAAGGGTAAGGGATATTTTAATATTTGAATATTTTGGTAGATCATGTCCAAAGTTTCATGGACGGGCAATTTATTACTGGCTTCTATTACAGAAGAATCTGAGCTTCCTCGGCCATTCCAAGGCAGTCCAAGCGGCCGTTTTTTGACACTAATTGATGGTAGTTTTGGTACCGATCCCAGTATACGTAGGTTTGTCAGTTTCTTTAAATCTCCAGCACAATAAATAGCGTCATTAAACTTTTCCAAAATTAGGGCTATTAAGATACCTAAAATCGGCCCAATTACCGCTCCTCCAAGCAAGAGTAATAATCTGTTGTTACCCATATAAGTACCGGGAGAAGGTTCTGCCAAAATTTGCCAGTTATATCCTTCCTGAGCAATTTTCAGTCCCAATGACTGTTGTGCTTGGAGTAGTTGTTCAAGGTTTTTGCGGCTAGTTGCTACCTTTGGTAGCAGACGATTATACTCTGCTATTAAACTTGGGTATTTGTTTAGCTCAGAGCGTAGTTGCTGTTCTGACTCGATGAGATTTTTTTCATTGGCAGTCAGTCCTAAAACACTTGTCTGTACTAAAACAAACTCATCTACAAGTGTTGGATCGACTCCTAGCATCTGTCCTTTTGATAAGGGTTTATCTTTACTGCTACTAGTAATATTTTTTACCTCTTCTCGTAATAAGGACAGTTGACTTTGACGTTGCTGTTTTAATTTTTGTACCGATGGGTAATCATCTGTATAGCGGAGCCGCTCCTTAGCCAAAGCTAGTTCAGTTTTTTGAATTTCACTTAATAATGCTTGATAGCGGCTTGACTGATTTAATTGAGAAGAAAGTAATGTATTCTGCTGGGACGAAGAGGCTATTATTTGCTCTAGATTCTCATAGCGAGCGTTTGCATCTTGAAGGTTAGCACGAGTAGTTTGTAGCTGTTGTTGAATATCTGCTAGCGATTCTAACAGAATTTTACTTTGGACTTCTGGATTGAGGAATTTATGTTTTTTGCGAAACTGTTCTAAATTTTTATCAGCTTTACTCACCTCTTTTTTTATCTCAGGTAAGCGAGTATTTACAAAAGCTAATCCCTGATTTAGACGTTCTTTTTGTTGCTGTTTGTTGTAGTTCTGATAGACTTTCTGTAAAGCCTGAAGTACTCTTTGTGCTTTTACTGGATCTCGATCATTAAAAGAAACTTGAAATGTCTGATTAAAAACTTTATTTGCCCCTATACCTCCCGCTTCTGGAGTTACTTCTAAAGGTGCTTCTTGGTGATGTTCTTTTTGACCATTGATATCTTGTAAAGTAATATCAGGATAATCAGAATGGAGTGAATCTACAGCTTTTTGAAGTAATTTAGAACTCAGCATGAGTTTCATCTGAGTAGTGGAATCAACAACTTGAGCATTTGACTGTGTTCCTTCAGATAAGTTGGAATTCACCAATATCTGCATATTGCTCTGGTAAGTAGGTTTGGCAATGATAGCCAAGAGGCTAGCAGCTGACATAACTACACAGGAAACCCCAAAGATCAGAAAGCGTCGGCGAAGCAAAATAGTAGATAGTTGTCTGATGTCAGCTGCGCCTTGTGCTGAAGTAGTAACCTGTTGCTTTTGATTCAGACTAATCTTAGCCACTATTAAACTCCTCTAATATCGAAACACTATGTTTATTTTGAAAGTTTATGAGAAATATGAAATGATTTTTTTACATCTAATAGGTGCGATCGCATACTTTATTCTTCTTCCAACAATGACAAGCAAATTTGGCATAACATTATGGCAACTGGCGCTTTCATGTTCATCAATTCATGCATATAAATTCTTAATCAGTGTTGGAAGGATAAATTTTTAATAAATATTTTATTTAAAATAGAAAAATCTTGACGAAAAATTAATTATTTTTTCTAAGAATTAAAGTATAAAATTATTTAATTTACAGTATTAATACATAATTTAATGTTATTTTATTAACTAAATATCTAAATTACACCGAGAAAAATCTTTCAACCATAATATTTGTATATTGTTGATACATCTAGTTAACTGTAAATTGTTGGTTAAATAGTTAACTTACTCTGAAAACTAAACTGCTGTTTATTTGCTTGATATTATAATTGAGATTATTCAAATTTAAGATAGAGCCTGGTTAATTTTAGATTTTAGATTAGAAGCGTTCAATAAGAAATCTAAAATCTAAAATCCAAAATTTAAATGCCTACCTTGGTTAACTCTACTTCCCGCCGTCTGAGAACTTCATGAATCATAAAATCGTAAGCTATATCAGTACGGGGAAAAATAGCACGAGCTTCTTTGAGGAGATCCTTCAACTCCAAAGTATTTCCGGGAGCATAGCGGGGACTGAAATGACTCATAATCAGTCGATGTGCCCCAGCAGTTAAAGCTGTTTGCGCTGCCATTGTGGTTGTGGAATGCAACCGTTGAAAAGCCATATCTGCATCTTGATGGGCAAAGGTTGCTTCGTGAATTAATACATCAACATCTTGAGCTAATTCCACTGCACCATCACAATAAATTGTGTCTGTACAATAGGCAATCTTTCGACCAATTTCTGTAGGGCCGCACAATTGGGTGCCATCAATCACCCGTCCGTCTGCAAGGGTAACTGTTTCACCGCGCTTGAGTTGACCGTAAACCCGACCAGGAGGAATTTGCAACGCCTTGGCTTTTTCGATATCAAAACGTCCGGCTCGGTCTTTTTCGGCTACGCGGTAGCCGAAAGCTGTAATCCGATGATGCAAATTACCGCAGCTAACGGTGAAGTCATCGTCTTCATAAATTATTCCTGGACGGATGGTGTGAACTTTGATTGGGTAAGAAAAGTGCGTGTATGAATAACGTGAGGCGGATTGAATGTAATCATTTAATCCAGGTGGGCCATAGATATCAATTCGTTGCACATTACCAGCCAAGCCGCAAGTAGCAAGAAGTCCCATCAGGCCAAAGATGTGGTCGCCGTGCATGTGGGTGATAAAAATTCGGGAGACTTGACTGATTTTCAGTTCGCTCCGCATAATTTGATGCTGAGTACCTTCGCCACAGTCGAATAACCATAGTTCTGCCCTTTGAGGTAATCTCAGAGCGACACTGGAAACATTACGCGATCGCGTGGGTACACCGGAACTCGTCCCTAAGAATGTTATCTGCACAGTGTTCTTTAGTCTTCCTATTGCTCAATTTGCAGCTCTATTTTCTATAGTGGCACGGTTAATGAGTAAAATATTTAGGATTTTGGGGATTGGGCATCCCTTCAGCTTTTCTACGAGACGCGATCGCTTTGGGCAATGTGGGCATTGGGCATAGTTAGCGATCGCCTTAATAAAGCTTCTGGGTTTATCCAAACCGTAAGCAGAGTGTGAGACTTGAGGAGGTATTAATTACTCAATTCTCTTGAGTAATCAACGGTGAGTAGCCAAATTCATCAATCCTTTAAAGAAATCTGGCATAAATAATATGAAGTTTTGTTACACAATACGTAATTATTACTAGCTAAGTTGAAGTCATAATTATCAGAGTTCACAAGAGCGTTAGAAACCTAATGCTTTCTTGCCGCTCTAGACTTTGTATTATTGATTTCTTCGTTGCCAAACTGTACTAATCAAACTCACGTTAATTTAGTACATCACAAAATAAGTTTACACATTTATCACTCTGTAAGGAAAGTAAAATTCATGGAACCTCAAACTTCACAGCAAGCATCTCTGGATTCTCAAACGTTAGAGCAGTTACAAGACGAGATTCGACAGGAAATACGCGAGATAATCCAGAACTCAAAACTAACTAAGGTATTAGAAAAGTATGGTATTTCAAAAAAGAATGCCTTAAAAATTGAATGCAGTATTAATCTAACTAAAACTCAAGTGAATGATACGAACTGTTCATTCTTAATTCCTGGCAAACATATCGTATTAGTGACATGCTGCCTTGAAGGTGAAATTTGTGTGAAGTGCAAGCCATAACAGTTAATAATAATTGTATGTTGTATTTCACTGTTACTCTACCCTACCTACGCAAATTTATGTTTGAGTTTTTAACTGAATATATTGAGCTATAGCTCCTATTGCTTTGTTGGGAAATTCTTCTCAAACTACTACGTTTGTCTCAACATGACACAACCTTCATTGTTTACCGAAGTCCCATTTGTTAATGTAGGTGAAGTGTAACCATTGTTCATTAACTGGTAGTACTTTTGAGCGGTGCAATATCCTGTATGAGTAATCTTTGGATCTTGTTTAAAAGTTTAGGAGTTGCAATAGCTGGTGCAATAGCTTTCTCTGGAAACTCTGCTATTGCTCAAATTATCCCAGATTATACTCTATCTCCTCCTTCTCAAGTTATACTACAGGGCAAGACCACAATTATTGAAGGTGGAACTTCAGTAGGAAGCTATTTGTTCCACAGTTTTAAAGAGTTTTCTGTAGGTAATGGGACTACTGCTGAGTTTAGAAATGCTGAAAGTGTTGAGAATATTATTAGCAGAATAACGGGGAAGTCTCCTTCTAATATTCAAGGCATGATTAAGGCTCAATACAAAGCCAACCTGTTTCTAATTAATCCCAATGGGATTATTTTTGGTCCCAATGCTTCTTTAAACATCGGTGGTTCATTTGTTGCGAGTACGGCGAGTAGTCTGAATTTTGCCGATAGTACTCAGTTTAGTGCTACAGATCCCAAAAGCGTACCTCTGCTGAGAGTAAGTGTTCCCATTGGTTTACAATTTGGAGCAACTGCTAACCCCATCCTCAATCAATCGTCCCACCAAGTAAAATCAGATAGTACAAGTTCTCCTATAACCGTTGGTTTACAAGTACAGCCTGGCAAAACCTTGGCACTCCTGGGCGGTAATATAACTCTAGAGGGCGGCAGTTTAACAGCAGAGTCAGGACAAATTGAGCTAGGAAGTGTTGCTGGTAATAGTTTGGTCAGTTTGAATTTAACAGACCAAGCTTGGGTCTTAGGATATAAAACTGTCCAAGATTTCCAGGACATTCGACTAATTCAGAGGCAAACTGATGACGGTTCTAAAATTCCATCTATTGTAAGTACGACTGGCAATGGTGGCGGTAATATTCAGGTACAGGGCAAGACAGTAGAATTAGCTGGCTATGGTGTGCGTTTGTCAAGTCAGACTAGGGGTAACATACCTGGCAAAGACTTAACAATTAATACTAGAAAATTAATTGTTCGAGATAGCGCACAAGTAGGTACTTCTAGTATAAGCGAGGGTGCGGCAGGGAATTTGATCGTGAACGCCCTTGAATCTGTAGAGCTGATTGGTAGCTTTATCAGACCAGATAATAAGACTATTGTTAGTACATTGTTTAGTACAACCGGCGCCGAGGGAAAGGCCGGTGACATAACGATCAAAACCGGGAGATTACTTATTCAAGATGGAGCAGAGATATCAGCAGACTCTAGTGGAACGTTACAGAACTCACAAATTATATCAGCTACAGGCAAAGGAGGTAATATAGCTGTGAACGCCTTCGAGTCCGTAGAGCTCATTGGAACCACAGCACAAGGTGACCCTAGCATATTGTCTGCTACAACTTTTGGTCTTGGTGAGTCTGGAAAAGTAACAATTACTACAGGGAAATTGATTGTCCGGGATAAAGCTGAAATAAACGTGAGCGTTTTAGGGGATGGACGTAACCAAGAAAGAACATCAGGTGACATCAATGTAAGCGTTCGCTCCATCCTGCTCGACAACGAAGGAAAACTCAGATCTAATAGTGAATCAGGTAAAGGCGGAAATATTGCGCTACAGGTGCAGGACTTATTACTGATGCGTCGCAACAGTCAAATAACTACTAACGCTGGAGGTAGTGGAGATGGCGGTAATATCACTATCAATGCACCTAATGGCTTCCTCGTTGCCGCTCCCTTTGGAAACAACGATATCACCGCCAACGGCTTCTCTGGCTCTGGTGGTAAAATCACAATCACTGCTAAGAACCTCTTTGGTTTTGTGCCTCGCACAGGTGCAGACGTAGAGAGACTTGACCCAACAGGCGAAACAAACCCGAAGAACCTGGAAACAAGTGATATCACCGCGTTTTCTCAGCAAAACCCTTCATTAAATGGCACTGTACAAATTAACTCTCCGGATGCTGACCCCAGTAAAGGATTAGTAGAACTACCCGTAAATCTGGTTGATGCTTCGCGGCAAATTGTTGCTAGTTGTAGTTCTGGTGGAAAAATAGCAAGAAGTTCATTGATTACCACTGGACGTGGAGGACTAGTAGCCGATCCCACAGAGCCATTGATAGCTGATGATGCGGTGCTTGCAGATTGGATCACACTCAAGCCAGAGAGTCAGAATCGTGTTGGCGGTATTCAGAAAAGAGCCGTTGTTCAGGCGCAACGAAACACAGAACAAAAATCACAGAAAGTTAATTTTGTCAATGAACCTACTCAAATTGTAGAAGCAAAAGGCTGGGTAATGGATGCCAATGGAAATGTAGTTCTGGTTGCTCAAGTACCCACTGAATCGTCCCATAATTCCTCGCTCACCACTACATCTTGCGCTGCTCATTAAAATTTGAGATATGGCGATATTTCGTAACTTTGCAGTCATGCGTGATGCCTACGGCTGGCTACACCTACGCAATTGCTGCTCTTGTTGCGATCGCTCTGCTTTCCACAAATCATGATGCAATGAGATTATGAAGAATTCACAGGCTTCTGAATTCTGCAACAACGCAGATGATGACTTGCTTCAAGAGTATAACTTTGACTATCGCAAAGCCTTGCCCAACCGTTTTGCTAGTCAGCAAGAAAAAGCTTCTTTGACAGTTACTCTCGATGCTAATGTCGCTGAGATATTCAAAACATCAGAAGCTGTTAACAACGCTCTCCATGCCTTACTCTCAGCAATTCCAAAGACTGAAAGGTAAACTGCGTACCCTGAAATAACAAATGCGTTCGCCGAATTAACAAATGCGTTCGCCAAAATAACAAATGCGTTCGCCAAAATAACAAATGAGTTCGCCAAAATAACAAATGCGTTCGCCAAAATAACAAATGCGTTCGCCGAAATAACAAATGAGTTCGCCGAAATAACAAATGAGTTCGCCGAAGTAACAAATGCGATCGCCGAAATAACAAATGCGATCGCCGAAGTAACAAATGCGATCGCCGAAATAACAAATGCGATATTGCCTACTCCCTAACTCGTCTCCTGAATTTGCAAACGAACAGTGTGTTCAGTCGCACCACTAAGTTGCAACTCCATGATTTCACCACCCAGAGGTTCCAAGCAAGTGAGGAGCGATCGCAAGTTGGGTGTACTTGCACCAGTATCTACATATAAGCGATCTGCTAAATTACCGATTCGTTTCCAAGTCATGTACAATTTAGCGATCGTTTGTTCAATTTGCGATGCTTGATTTACCAAATCAGCAGCAATGCTCAAACAGCCGACTCTTTGGGCTTCTTCTAAAGCTGTTTCAATATCAACATCTTCCTGTGTTAGCGCCTGAACTTGAGCCGCCCCTTTAAGATATTTAGCCAAGTTACGCGCTTCGCTAGTTACCTGTTTCAGGGTATCCACATCAGGATTGGCAGCTATTTCCTTTTGGATAAACTTTTGATGCGATTCTGGCAGTTTTTCCATTTCCTTCACCAGTGGGGCAATGTAGCGCGGGGGAAGGGTGTTATCTGCTGCTTTTTCTTTAACTACTTCGGGTAATAAATCTGAGGACATGGCTGTCCATTCATCATTGAGTTGACGCACTTCCCGCCTAGTGATGCGATCGCCTTTTTGGGCAGCTTCACTTACCATCTGTTGCACTTCTGGGACTGCTTTAGAGGTTTCAACAAATGCCCGTTTGCTGAAGTTATTCACAGCTCCGGGGTCAAGTTTACCGTCTTCAATCAGAGTATCAGCGCTATTCGCCAATTGTATCCAAGAATATGCTTGACTTTTGCTGATTTCCCGCTCTTTTAGCCATCGCAGAAAGCCAGTACCGCGTCCGTCACCACCTACTTTTTCTCTGTCGCGGATCGCCCGTAAAATTCGCCCCCGCCAGATTTCAGTTTGCAAATCAAAGCGATCGCATACCTGCCAAGCTACTTCTAGCTGCTGTTGAAAATCTGACTCTAGAATCTGTTCATCTTCTGGATCGGGCAGTTCAAAGCTGATATCTACTGGCTGTTGTAAGGCAGCAGCAAGGTCGTTGATGGAGTCGGTGTCTTGCACGATTGATGACTAACTAGTGGATGCGATCGGCTTATTATGCCATAATCTGTGGACTCTCACTTAAGGGGGAGTACGGTATTTTGAGTTACAACAAAGATAGTAAGAAGGGGCAAACCACCTTTGTAAAGTGTTTAATTAATCAAAAACAATAAAAATAAAACGATGAACCAGGTAGACTACCTCCGCATTAGCTTAATTGATCGCTGCAATTTTCGTTGTCAATACTGTATGCCAGAGGGAGTAGAACTGGATTATATTCTCAAGCAACAGCTGTTAACTGATGAGGAATTGCTCACTTTAATTCAAGAGGTATTTATTCCAGTAGGCTTTACTCGATTTCGATTAACTGGGGGTGAACCCTTATTGCGTCCGCGTGTGGTGGATTTGGTAAAGGCGATCGCAACTCTCCCCCAAACTCAAGACCTCTCAATGACCACTAACGGGTTTATGCTAGCTCCGATGGCACAAAACCTCTACAATGCTGGTCTGCGACGAATTAATATTAGTCTGGACTCTCTCGATTCCGACATTTTCGATCAAATTATTGGTAATCAGGGGCGTTCTCGTTGGCAACAAGTTTGGCATGGGATTCAAGCTGCCCATCAAGTTGGATTCGACCCCCTGAAGCTGAATGTGGTGGTGATTCCTGGTGTTAATGACCACGAAGTTCTAGATTTAGCCGCCCTGACAATTGACAAACAGTGGCACGTTCGATTTATTGAATTTATGCCCATTGGCAATGTGCATTTATTTGGCGACCGCGGGTGGGTATCTTCAGCCGAGTTACGAGGACAGATTCGCGATCGCTGGGGCTTGACAGAATCACAAGTTCGTGGTGCTGGCCCCGCTGATGTCTTTCAAATTCCTGGTGCGAAGGGAACACTAGGATTTATTAGTCAAATGTCAGAATGTTTTTGCGATCGTTGTAATCGGATGCGCCTAAGTGCCGATGGCTGGCTGCGCCCCTGTTTATTGAATGAAACTGGTCAAATAGATTTAAAAACGGCTCTGCGTTCTGGTGTCAGTACCGCTCAATTACAAAAGCAGGTCAGACATTTACTTAAAATAAAGCCAGAAATTAACTTTAAACAACGCGATTCTGGCAATTTAGGTACATATACCCGCACCATGTCACAGATTGGCGGGTAGTCATTGGTTATTTGTCCTGAGTTCTTTGCAAAGAACTAAGGACAAATGACAATTACGCTTGTCGTGAGTAGTATTCCACCACAAGTAGTTCATTAATTTGTAGTGCCACCCATTCGCGTTCAATTACGCTGTTGACTTTACCAACCAACTTATTTTTGTCAAACTCCAAATGACTGGGGAGGTTGGCCAAACCGGGATATTGCAAGTTAGCTTCCACCAACTTCCGGGATTGTGCCCGATCTCTGACCGCAATTACTTCACCAGCACGGCATTGGTAGCTGGCAATATTCACCACACGACCGTTAACAGTTACGTGACCGTGATTCACCAGTTGGCGAGCTGCGGGGATAGTTGGGGCTATACCTAAGCGGAAAACGGTATTATCCAAGCGCATCTCTAGCAATTGCAACAGCACTTGTCCAGTAGAACCAGTAACACGTCTGGCTTTCCGCACATAGCGCAGCAATTGCTTTTCAGTCAAACCGTAATTGAAGCGGAGCTTTTGCTTTTCCTCTAGACGGATAGCATATTCAGAGCGCTTCTTGCGGTTCTGACCATGCTGCCCAGGTGGGTAAGCGCGTCTGGCACTTTTACGAGTTAATCCTGGTAAGTCGCCCAAGCGGCGGACAATTCTGAGGCGAGGCCCTCTATATCGGGACATGAGTTTCCTTAATCTAATCCTGTTTAAACTTTACCCAAACATTCCATTTTGACATTCCCCCGATCATAAATCAGCGGATTCTTGGTTTTTTGAAGGAGTTTACATTGGTATGACGTATCCTACCAATGTAGAGTCATCTCCTTTACGCCAGTTACTTTAAGTCGGTTGAGCCGACACACTAGCTTCCAAGCTTGAATTCCGACGTGCCCCGCCGTACTACTGCCAATAAGTTTTTCGTGTTTATTTAGTTTTGTAGGCTACTCAATCTTCAGATTGGTTTACGCAGTATTCTTACTCTGAAATACTTTTTACGTTGCCTACTTATCTTTCAAACAGCTATAGTAACACAATTTTCGAGATAATTAACTGTGTCTATACTTTACTACCACCGAAATTCTTAGAATATAGAGGATTTTTAAGATATTTGAGTTAGCATAACTTTGGGTGTTTGGAGAATGGCAATGTCAATGATCAAAAAAGTGGTTAACAGAGGGAAGAACAGACAAGACAGTTCCATCTCTAAGATTTTAAGATTACCAGTTTTGGCTATAGCTGGATCGTTAATAATCTTGCCTAATATGGCTGTTGCTGCCTCCTACAGGAATGATTACAGTGTCTGTAGTGGTCGCCTTTTGAGTGTGGGTGTAAAGGCAGAAGCGGCATCAGCAGGTTGTGCAGCAGCACTGCGTCCAAAAGATTTGGCTGCTTGCGTGGTGAAAATTGATAAGGAAACCCAAATTGCTGCAACGGATGCGCTTTTTTCCTGTGGGAAAGCCCGACGTCCTGAAGAGTTAGCAACCTGTGTAGTTGGCATCAGCTTAAGTACTAAGGAAGAAGCTAATCCGACAGTTTTAGATTATTGTGGACGCAGTTTGTTACCCGTGCGCTTCGGTCAATGTGTGGTTGGCTTGCGTAGTCAAATAGTTGACTTTCCCGCTACTCAAGCGCTAGATACTTGTATCAGTGCTGATGATAGTGTTATTGGTGGTTCATCTTCGTCTACACCGCCAACGATAATTCCTGCGGGTTCAAGTCCAAGTTTAGAGACTACCCCATTTCCAACCCAACCAGTTGCTCCAATCCAACCAGTTGCTCCAATCCAACCAGTTGTTCCAATCCAACCAGTTGTTCCAATCCAACCTGGCACTAATTAGATTACAGTGCTTTGTTTAATTGATTGAAAATACAGGTTGAATATAGAGCAATACAGTTCAGTTAAAAAAATTGTAGTTTGGGTTAAGCAAAGCACAACCCAACAAAGCCAAATAAATGTTGGGTTTTGTTTTTCAAACGCCACTTGCTAAGAAAGCGGGAACCCTAAAAGCGAACAAGTCGGGAAACCGCAAGGGCGCAGTGGCTCCCCAAACTACACTGCTTAAGATTTTTGGCGCTAACCCAAGCGTATTGAAATGCAGAGTGGCTATTTGCCAATCTCATTCAAGGACTAAGCTGTTAGGCAGCTAGATTGTATAATAAGAGATTAAATAATTAATTTAGTATCAGCCACTTATGCCAGCCAAAAATCACCTTTCTGAAGA
>NZ_JBALDC010000060.1:0-19168 GCF_036917575.1 Nostoc sp.
TTGCTGCAATGAATCAATTTAAACCCTCTTATGCTTCTGGATGATTTAGCTCCTAAACTACTTGCTTATTCCGGAAAGTGACAGAAGAGGGATAGTGAAGCTTTAAAGTTTCTCGAAGATTCTTACGAGTTAGCATTGAAGATTGGAAAGAAAGACATTCAAGCCCTTGTCTTACCACGAATCGCATCAATACTGATTGATCAAGATAATTTAGATGAGGCTGAAGAGAAATTAAATACAGCTTTAGCAGTACTTGATCAATTTAACAATCCAAAACATCATGCGCTCGTTCTTAGAGAAATGGGACGGCTTCAAATAAAACAAGAAAATTATGATGCAGGAGCAAATTTTTTAGAGCAAGCTTTAGAGAAATGCAGTTTAGTTGTTGATGTTGTTCTTCGAGCTACTATTCTCAAGCTTTTAGGAGAGGTTCTTTCCTTTCTTGGTAAAGTAGATGTAGCACTTGAGCATTTAACAGAGTCCCTAAATATTTCTCAAAAACTAAATTTAACTAAAGCTGTCGAAGAAGTTAGAAGGCTGATTAAGAATGCTCAACTAAAAAAACCTGCACAGTTGTATCAAGCAGCAGCCACCGAAGCAGAAAAAGGTAATGCAAGAGCGGCACTTGATTTATTTGAGCAAGCCCTACCTATGATTGAACAACTTGACGATGAAGAAATTAGAGCACGCATTTTGCTATCAATGGGAAACCTTTTAATACATGAAGGAGATTTGAGGGAGGGTGTTAAAAGAGCATCTCAAGCGATTGAGATTGCTAAACAGCATAATCTTCCTGAAAGGGAAAAAATAGAAAATATTGCCCTTGCAGTACAGTACGGAAAACTAAGACACTTTTTTGATTCGGCTCAGGAAAAATGCGAAAGCCAAGAATTTGACGAAGTACTGAATTTAGCTCACCAATGTTTAGAACTTTCAGAAATATTAAAGGATGTTCACTGGTGTTCAAAAGTTTTCTCAATACTTGGGCAAATTAAGGCACATCAGGGTGATTATCAAGGTGGAGTAAAAGATTTGGAAAGGGCGGTTTCTTTGGCTCTAGAAAATCAACTTGATGGAGTTGACGATTTACAAGAAATAATTTTCACAGTAAAGAACAATGAAGCAGTTCGCTTATATGAACAAGCTAATTTTGCTGCTCAACAAGGAAATATAGAAGAGGCAATTGAACTTGCTCGAAAAGCACATGAATTTCAGTGCAGTGTCAATCATAAAAACAGCCAACCTGCTACTTTAGGCTTGCTGGGACAACTGTTGCTAGCCCAAAATAGATCCGCCGAAGGATTAAAACAGCTATAGCAAGCATTAGATATTGCCCAAGAGCTACAAGCACAAGAAGCTATAAATCAGCTTCAAAAGATGATTTCCGTATTTTCTAGGAAGATTGAAGGCCAAGATATTGGTGATGAACAATTATAGAGTTTTACGCGATCGCAGCATAACCATTAAACCGCTCTTTAAGTCCTGATTTATTTCCCGCATCAACTCGTTGTCAGCAACCAAGCACGTAAAATCTCTGCCACTGTCCACGCTTGAGCAATACATCCCCGTGGAATCATCGGGGCATCTCCATCAAAAATTTCGCTGAGACTACCAACACCGTGCGCGTTGAGGTGATTAGCCATTGGTTCCAAAAATTGACGAGCCTGCTCAGGATTTTTGTAGACGCGCAGGTGTGCTAAGACAAACGGCCCCAATAACCAACCCCAGACTGTCCCCTGGTGGTAAGCTCCATCTCGTTGATACTGATTACCTCCGTATTTTCCTTGATATTGAGAATGATTGGGGGCAAGCGAGAGTCCTGCGGACACGCTACGCGAACGCAACCCATGAGAAGTCAGCAGCGATCGCCCACAAGCTTCCACCACACTTCTTTGCTGGGTAGGTGTAAGCGGACTTTCTGGTAATGACACAGCAAATATTTGGTTAGGTCGCAATAACGCATCATCACCATCAGGACTGTCTAAAACGTCATAGCAATAACCTGTCTCGTCATTCCAGAAGCGAGAAAATCTATACTTTGCCCGGTCTGCCATTGCCTCATACTCTTGATGTGGTTTACCAAGTTGACGGGCAAACTTTGCCATTGTCCGTAAAGCATTATACCAGAGGGCATTAACTTCAATCGGTTTGCCAATTCGGGGCGTAACTACCCAATCGTCAACTTTGGCATCCATCCAAGTCAGTTGTACACCAGCAACGCCTGCATAAAGTAAGCCATCGGTTGGATCGAGGTGGATGTTGTAGCGTGTACCGCGACAGTGCCAATTAATGATGTCTGCAAGTATAGGAAAAAGTTCACCAAGCAAAGTATCATCATCTGTAGCGCTGTAGTAGGCGCGGACTGCTTCAAAGTACCAGAGAGTGGCATCGACTGTATTATATTCTGGTTGCTCACCCGCATCAGGAAAGCGATTAGGCAGCATTCCCTGGTCTACATATCTGGCAAAGGTGCGAAGAATTGAGCGTGCTACCTCTGGACGACCAGTGGAAATTGTCAAACCAGGTAGACTAATCATCGTGTCGCGTCCCCAGTCGCTAAACCAGTGATAACCAGCGATGATAGTTTTACCCTGCGGATCTTCTGGCAATGAGCGATCGACAATAAACTGGTCGGCTGCTAGTACTAAATGGTCGATCCAACTAGGTGATTCTTTAGTGTTAAGGGGTTGATTAGTTTTCCAAAATCCTGTTAGCTTCTGCTCATGAGCGCGACGTAACTTAAGTGCCGCTTCAACGTTGAGATTTGGTTGTTTTTCTGTGGTGGCTACAAACGCAATCGCTTCCCCAGGATTCAGTGTAACTTCAAAAGTGGCGGCGTGGAGGTGGTCTTCTTTATCTGTCAATCCCCGATAGCGTTCAACTGCCAAGTCAAAGCCATAATACCAATTGTGAACAACAGATGCACTAGCGCGTGAAATGCTGCGATCGCCTTTAGGTGAATCACTCAGTAGATATAGTGGTACAGCACCCGGATCAGCAGTTACACAAATCCCTTGTTCTACCTTTTCTACAGACATCTGCCAACCATTGCTTTGAGTGTCGCTGTGATAATCGCGGTAGTTGACTATTGCTTTGAGCCTCAACTTTAGCGGTTGAGTGGCACGACGCAAAGTATATTGGACATAAGTTGTGTTCGCACCTTGTGGCATCCACACCCGTTTTTCTAATAAGGCATCAGCAATAGCAAAACGCCACACAGGAATTGTACCTTCCAGAGAAAAACGTTCAATATGCTGATAGCCCTGCGGACTAACAATCCCATCTGCCCAACGATTAGTGTCTAGAGGATAAGAGCGGTTATCATACAATACAGTTTCATCTAGTTTTGCCAGCAGTAAGGTACGACCCAAAGGTGGTTTCAATGCTGCTACCAATAGTCCGTGATAGCGGCGAGTCAATAAACCAGCCACAGTCCCAGAGGCGTAACCGCCAATACCGTTAGTAACTAACCACTCCCGCGATTCTGCAATGTCAAGATTACCGCAAATTTCCCGTCCAAATTCTATAGAAGACATAAGTCACGCCACTTTGCTCTAAATTCAAAATCAACAATCGCCATCATGCTTTTCTCTCTGCCTTCTCCGTGCCTCTACGGTTTAACAGTAATTTATTTAGCTACAAAGTCACAGATAACACTGAGAAAAAAAGAATTATTATCCAAAAATTTTACTCACTTTGAAAGGATTACTCCTAACTTTTGTTAGATTGGAGATTGCTCGTCAGTTATTTGAGATTCACTCACTAACAGATATAAGGAATCTGTAGCAAGAATGCGGATCAAATCAAAGTGAGACTTCTTGAATACTGTCAAAATTTGGCAATGAGTCTTTCACTGCTTCTTCAGTCGCTTGTGTGCGATCGCACCGTTTGGCAAACTGACAATAATCACAGTTTTTACTACCCTCCACCACTTGAGGAAACTGCTGGTTATTCTGGTAATTTTCCAACCAATTAGTTAACTGACTTAATAGTTGATTAAGTTTCTTTGCTGTTTGTGTGTGTTGAACAGTACTGTAATTAAATTTAATATTTCGCGGTTTGCCTTCAGATTGGACAAACCAATAAGTCATGGAAATTTTTTCTGGCAAATAGTCGCTAGTTTCTGCCAATACATACAGATAAAGCCGTGTTTGCCAATTGGATTCTAGCTTGCGTTTATTGGGTGGTTTAGGATAAGTTTTCCAGTCGAGAATTTGTGCTTGTTGGTTATCTGCAATCAATAAATCATAGACAACTGTCAGCAAAGAATCCTGAACTTGCAGAGTGCGGTAGTGTTCGCTTTCACGGAAAGTTTGATTATCAGATGCAGCCGTTAAAATTTCTGGGGCTGCATCGGCAAAACCTAGCATCCAGCTTTGCAGTTGAGCATCTACTTCCAGGAAACTATCAATTGGCAAACCCATTTCTCGCTGTTGCATTAGCAAGTGAAAACGACTACCCAAAGTTAGCCGTTCTTCTTGTTCTGGATTTGAGGGGGAATTGAGTTTTTCGAGGTAAGTATGTTGAAATTTACGCGGACAAGCTTCTAGCAAGTTAAGTTGTCCTTGAGACAGTCGCAGTAGTTGAGTGGAAGTTGACAGCATTCTTCTATTTTAGAAGTAAATTAGAATCTGCAACTTCCCTTTGGTAGACTAGCAGTAAAAAATAGGTGTTTTTTACTGCTTTTACATCTGCTATTTCAACTCGTCTCGATCTTCCTCATCCTGGCGATTGGAATGTTTACTTTTTCTTTGGGACTTGATTGAGCCAAAACTGTAAACCATAGCTATTTTAACTATGTCAAAATATGCCGGGTGATTAGCTTTGTTGACAATTACCAAAGAAATTGACCCTGCCACTTAAGATGACTAAAAGTGGCGAAAATGTTTCTAACTCAGAGCCGTTGTTGTTGGGTATGATATAATCTCCAAATGAAAAGTTACAAAGCCTTTGGCTGACCTTCACTCAGCTAAAGACTATTTATGGTCAGTATGAGTTTTAGTCTTAACCCCAAGACTCATAAATCATGGCGATCGCAAATAGACAGATTAGGAAAATTGCTATCCTCGCAACCCATAACCATAGACTTGCGGATAAAAGCATCCCAACTATCGCATTTGCCCCAAAAGTCTGAGACACAACAAAGGCTATTCCTAGCCCCAGCAGTGCCAGCAGAAAATATTTGAGTCCTATAAAAAACCACCTGAACAATAGATTATCGTTATCTTTGAGACTGGGTTTCATAGTTTTTTTCCTGTTTTGAAAGTTGAATCTAGGCAGCAGTTAGCGCTCCCCTGACCACACTAAAGAAACAGTGAATCTCCACAGTTTTGCTCCCACCAAGTCAAAGTACACAACAGTCCTACTCTTGAAGTGGAGTGGAAATACCAAAAAAGATGGTCTTGATATTTGCAGATTATGAAAAATTAAGCTCTTTGATGAATTTCCAGGGTAATCTGGATATCAAAAATTAGGCGCTCAATGCGCGTAATCCCATAGAAGGCTTACTACGCACATTGAACCCTCGAAATTCCTCCAGATAATTTGTATACAAATTACCTTTTTCAGAATTTGCAGTTCCAGCCTTTGGTTTTATCGTTTGCTCACTAAGTTTCTTTAATTCACCCGTAACCTTACTAAGTCACCGTAGTATCTGCTGTTAAACTCACTATAAAGTAACTTTGTTACTTAGGTCAAGGTAAACTATAAAGAAAATTATTTAAACACTATAGGATGCCATAAATCCGGCTTCCTCACTTTTGAGGTAACTTATACGGCTTCGCCTTCACCAAGTATCCTGCGTTCTCACAGAGAATTCTGACAATTGAACCTTGGGTACTTGGCTAAAAAGGCTCAATTTGATATTGTTGATCGACATATCAATTTGATATATCAAAATGCTGAAGTTGGCAGTATTAGGTTTATTACAGCGAGAGCCATTAAATGGTTATCGGCTCAAACAGCAACTAGAGATGTTTATGAGTTGCAGTATTTGTGTCAACTATGGCGCGATTTATCCTCTGCTGAAGCGCATGGAAGAACAAGGTGAAGCGATCTTATGTGCAGAACAAGTAGAAGAAGGTGGACAGTGTAGAAAGGTATATGAGATTACAACCCTCGGCAAAACCACTTGGTATGAAGAGATGCTGGCATATCCTCATGAAAGCTGGGTGAATATGCGATCGCGATTCTTTATCAAATTTTTTTTCTTTAGTCATTTATTACCAGAAGAACGAGTCCGGTTAATTGAACACCGATTGATGTTATGTCACTTACGCCTTGCGGAGAAAAAAGCACTTGAAGTTACTGATGATTTCTATCAAGCGAAAGTGCAAAAGCGGGCAATTGAAGTGATCAAATCAGAAATTGAGTGGCTAGTTGAGCAACTCCAAACAGAACAACTTCAATTAGCTCAAACGCCAACCTCAGTCAGCTTTAACACAACAAACTTTTGAAGTATCCTAACTAACTATGTGGATCGTCAAAATTGCTTTACGTCTTCCGTATACATTCGCGATCGCCGCTTTGATGATTGCGATCCTGGGTGCAGTCACGATATTTGGTACACCAGTTGATATTTTTCCCGCAATTAACATTCCGGTTGTCAGCGTAGTTTGGACTTACACTGGTACCACATCTGAGGAAATGGCACAGCGAATTGTCACCATTAGCGAACGCGCTATGACAACAACCGTTGGTGACATCGAACACATTGAGTCTCAATCTTTAAGTGGTGTTAGTGTCGTTAAGGTTTTCTTCCAACCCAACGCCAATATCGCTTCAGCTGTTGCTCAAATTACCTCTGTCAGCCAAACAATTCTTCGCCCTTTGCCACCTGGGATCACACCGCCATTCATCATTCAATACAACGCTTCTTCAGTGCCGATTATCCAGATGAGTGTCAGTAGCAAAACCTTGCCAGAAGAAGCACTCTTCGACTATTCTACCAACTTCGTCCGCACTCAATTGGCAACAGTGCAAGGAGCGAGTGTACCTCTGCCCTATGGTGGTAAACCTCGGCAAATTATGGTTGATATCGATCCCCAAGCGATGTTGGCTAATGGCATTTCTGCCCAAGATGTAACTAATGCTGTCAGTGCCCAAAACCTGGTTTTGCCCGCAGGTGATATGAAGATAGGCGCTCGCGACTTCGCCGTACAAATCAACAATAGTCCAGATGTAGTGGCAGCACTCAACAACTTACCGATTAAGCAAGTTAATGGTACTGTCATTTCCATTCGTGATGTCGCGCAGGTGAGAGATGGCTTTGGTGTGCAATCAAACATTGTACGTCAGAATGGCAGACGATCAAGCTTACTTAGTATCCTCAAGAGTGGCAATGCCTCAACGATTGATGTAATCGAGCGGGTTAAAAAAACTTTGCCTCGCATCCAATCCACCTTGCCCCCAGAACTGAATTTAGCGTTTTTGTTTGATCAATCTATATTTGTGAAAGCTTCAATTCAAGGCGTTCTCAAAGAAGGATTGATTGCAGCCTGTCTCACCGCGCTGATGATTTTGATTTTCCTGGGAAGTTGGCGCAGCACCGTAATTGTAGCCGTATCGATTCCTCTTTCGATGCTAGTTTCAATTATTGTGATGAGTCGTTTGGGACAAACTTTCAACATCATGACTTTAGGTGGTTTATCCTTAGCTGTTGGTATTCTTGTAGATGATGCCACAGTAGAAATTGAAAATATTCACCGAAATCTCGGACAAGGTAAACCCATCAAGCGAGCAATCTTAGATGGGGCGCAGCAAATCGCCACTCCAGCACTTGTAGCAACATTATGTATTTGTATTGTTTTTGTGCCGGTCGTATTTCTCAGTGGAGTGGCAAAGTACCTATTTGTCCCCCTAGCAATGGCGGTAGTATTTGGGATGCTTGCTTCTTATGTGCTATCTCGGACTGTAGTACCGACAATGGCAAGCTATCTTTTACCATCCGAAGCAGACTGGCATAGAGAAAGCGAGGATCATAATGGTCATAGCGACAACCATCATCTAGATTCGCCAGTTCAAAACAATAATGGTAACAATAACCATCATCTAAATTCGCCAGTCCAAAACAATAATGGTCGCGACAATCACCACAGCCATTCTTCATTAGTCGAAATCCACGATCATCGCGACCACCACACTGATTCGCCAGTCCAAAACAATAATGGTCACGACAACCACCACCAAAAGTCAGAAGCAGCAACCACAACTACCAAATCTGTGAAGAAAGATTGGATATGGCGGTTACACGAAAAGTTTAACCGCCAATTTGAGAAACTTCGCAGTTGGTACTACAATGTCCTGACCTCAGCATTAAATCACCGCCGCATAGTCTTTGTGCTGTTTGGTGCTTTTATCGTCAGTGCAGGAGTTTTATTGCCGTTCGTCGGTCAAGACTTTTTCCCTGAAGTCGATGGTGGTCAGTTTAGCCTTCATGTTCGAGCCTTACCAGGCACTCGTTTGGAAGAGACAGAAAGAATTGTCAGCCAAGTTGATGGCGTTATCCGCCAGACTGTACCCAAAGAGAATCTCTCTCTGATTTTGGATAACATCGGCTTACCCACCAGTGGCATTAACCTTACTTATGGCTACAACGGTGCCACAATTGGACAGGCTGATGCTGATATTCTTGTGTCCCTAAAAGAATCTGGTACAACTTCTTCTTACATCAAGGAACTCCGCCAGAAATTGAAAGCGACATTTCCCAACTACACCTTCTTTTTTCAGCCGGCTGATATTGTGACTCAAATTCTCAATTTCGGTTTGCCTGCTGCTGTTGACGTGCAAATATCTGGCCCTCTGAAAAACTCAAAGGGCAACTTTGAAATTGCCCAACAAATCGCCGCCCGGATGACGCGCATTCCTGGAGCTGTAGATGTACATCTTCACCAAGTTGTCGATGCTCCCAAATTACGTCTTGATGTAGATCGCACCGAGGCTCAACAACTGGGTATGACCCAGCGTGATGTTGCCAATAGCGTCCTCACTTCCTTAAGTTCAAGCGGTCAAGCTGCAATCAACCAATGGCTCGATCCCAAAAAAGGCGTGAGTTACACCCTTGCTGTACAAGTTCCCCAGTACAAAATTGACTCTATTGACAGCCTAAAAAATACGCCAGTTGGCAACGGTCAAACTACACCCCAACTTTTAGGTAATTTGGCTAGTGTAAAACGTGACACAGTGATGCAAGTTGTGAATCACTACAACATTCAGCCAGTTTTCGATATCTACGCTAACTCCTCTGGCCGTGACCTGGGGGGAGTTGCCAGCGATGTAAATCGAATCATCGCTGATTATCAGAAAAAATTGCCCAAGGGAAGTCAGATTAATGTCCGTGGGCAAGTGCAAACGATGAACTCTTCGTTTTTGGGACTTGGTTTAGGACTTGTGTTTGCAATTGTACTGGTTTACTGCTTAATGGTGGTGAACTTCCAATCTTGGCTCGATCCCCTGATTATTATGATGGCACTGCCAAGTGCTTTAGCTGGTATTGTCTGGATGCTGTTTGTCACCCGCACCACTTTCAGCGTTCCTTCGTTAATGGGTGCAATTATGAGTATAGGTGTGGCGACATCCAACAGTATTCTAATGATCACTTTTGCTAATGACCAGCGTCAGGAAGGGGAAAATGCCTATAAAGCAGCTTTAGCGGCAGGCTATACAAGATTGCGTCCTGTGTTGATGACTGCCTTAGCCATGCTCATCGGCATGGTGCCAATGTCTCTCGGTCTTGGTGAAGGTGGTGAGCAGAATGCACCTTTGGGTCGCGCTGTAATTGGCGGCTTGTCAGCTGCAACAATTGCTACTCTCATCTTTGTACCTGTTGTATACAGCATTATGCGGCGTCAACAACCTCGTCCTATCGATCAAGATGATGACGATTTAAATTTCTCAGATTCGCAGACAGCATATTCGTTGTCATCATCTCAAGGCAAGTCATGAGCAATTTAAAAAGTCGCGCCTAAGATTCCCTAACTTCTCATCAACAAAACTTGGGCATTGGTCTTTGCGTCCCCAGTCCCCAGTACCCAGTCCCCAGTCCCCAGTCTCCAGTTCAAAGCCAATGAGAGTAACGACTCTAGCCGCTAAATTTTTGCTTTCTTAGATAATACAGGACAGTTTACCTATGGATTCTCAACATCGTCCATCTCCTGATTCTGAACAACAAACGACTTCTAAAAAAAACAGGCGCGGTATCGGTGCAATTGGTTGGGCTGTAATTGGTGCTGTTTTTTTTGGTAGCTTACTGGCCATAGGTATTCTACCCCGATTAAGTCAAAAGTCAGAATTACAAGCAGCAGTCAAGGAAGCAAGTACCCTACCTTCTATCAACGTAATCACTCCCCGTCGCGCTACTGGTGCTACCAAATTGGAACTACCTGGCAATGTTGTAGCTCTGAATCAAACGACTATCTACGCTCGCAGTACTGGGTATTTAAAGCGGTGGTACGCAGATATTGGCGATCGCGTCCAAGCCGGTCAGTTGTTGGCAGAAATTGATTCACCAGACATCGATCAGCAAGTTCTGCAAGCGAAGGCAGAGGTAGTGCAAGCACAAGCCAATGTATCTCAAACTCGTGCTAATTTAGCTAAAAGCGTTTCTGATTTGAAGCAAGCCCGCGCTAATCTATTGATCGCACGTCAGAGTTGGCAGCGCTGGAGTGTTCTTGTCAAGCAAGGTGCAGTGCCTCAGCAAGAAGCAGATACAAGATATGCTACATATCAAGCTAATCTTGCCAGCGTTGAGGCAGCACAAAACACTATTAATTCTGATTCTGCTAACATCAAAGCAGCACAAGCTAATGCCTACGCAAGTCAAGCAAACTTCCAACGTAATACCGTATTGCAGTCTTATAAGAAAGTCACAGCTCCTTTTGCAGGAGTGATTACTGCACGTAACGTCAATACAGGTGTTTTAATTTCAGCAGGTAATGGCAACACCAGTAACAGTACCAGCAACACCAACACTAGCAATAGCAGCCTTTATACTATTGCTGCTTATGACAATCTAAAGGTAAATGTGAGTGTTCCACAGAGTTTATCACAGTCACTTCAAACTGGACAAACAGCACAAATTACAGTCAGAGAGTTACCCCAACGAGTGTTTACGGGTAAAGTAATACGTACTAGCAATGCCATAGACCCAATTACTCGCACTTTGCTGACACAATTAGAAGTGCAGAATTTAGACGCGACGCTGCGACCTGGGATGTATGCCAATGTAAGATTTGCGATTAACCGCACTAATCCTCCTTTTGTTGTGCCAGATAGTGCCTTAGTTGTTAATGCCGGAGGTACGCAGGTAGCAACTGTAACCAAAGACCACACGGTGCATTATCAAAAAGTTGCCGTTGGGCGAGATTATGGTACTGAAGTAGAAATTACATCAGGTCTGACAGGAAATGAATCGCTGATTGCCACTCCTACAGTTGATGAGACAGAGGGCTTGCGCGTGCAGCCAGTTGCACAAAGAAAGTAGACTCAATGTATCTAAGTGAGGTACATTAAACTCATCCGCGCGATCGCCCATCCCGTCAGAAAAAGAACGACAAAGCCCAAGAAAGCATTCCCAGAGTAGCAAATGCTTACCTCGAAATATTCAGGGGATACCAGATTGGCAGTAATGTTATCTCACTATGTGAGATAACATTGGTTTGTAATGTGTCTTTGTGTGAGTATGAGTGTCATTACCGAAAACGTTCTTTTGGCTTTAGCTGAAAAACGGTGCTTGTCTAACAGCGAGATCGAAGTGTTTTTATATGCTGTTGAGGGACAATCGCCGAATGCGATCGCTAAAAAATTGGCAATCAGCGCTGAGGCAGTACGCAAAAGATTAAGCGAAGTTTACAAGAAATTTAATGTTATTGGTAGTGGCCCAGGTAAACTCACTAAGTTACAGCAAGTTATAGAATCTGAGTATCAAGCATCTTTGCTAAATATTACCCAAAACCGTCAAGATTGGGGTGAAGCGCCTGGTGTCTGCTTTGTTCGGGGACGCATAGCAGAATTGTCTCAGCTAACGCAGTGGCTGATTAAGGATAACTGCCAACTAGTGGCAATATTGGGAATGGGCGGAATCGGCAAAACTGCTTTATCTGTGAAACTGGCAAAGGAAGTTCAGGAGAATTTTGAGTATTTGATTTGGCGAAGTCTCCGCAATGCGCCACCTGTTGCAGAGATGTTAGCGAACCTGATCGGGTTTTTATCTGATGATAGGGAAACAGATTTGCCAGAAAGCGTAGATGGTAAAGTAACGCTGCTGATTCATTATTTACGAAAGCATCGTTGTCTTGTGGTATTTGATAATACAGAGACAATTTTACAAGAAGGCGATCGCGCTGGACAATATAGACAAGAATATGAAGATTATGGTCAACTACTTAGACGAGTAGGGGAAGAATCACATCAAAGCTGTTTGCTGCTGACATCCCGCGAAAAACCAAAAGAATTTGCGCCTTTAGAGGGAAAAACATCACCAGTTAGAACATTATCATTAGTTGGTTTAGGAGAAACAGAAGGGCAAGAAATTCTCCAAGATAAAGGGTTATCTGGCTCACAACAGGAATGGGCCAAACTTGTTGAGAAGTATTCAGGCAATCCTTTAGCATTAAAGCTAGTTTCTGAGCCAATTCGGGAGTTATTTGATGGTGATATTGCTGCTTTTCTGGCTGAAGGAGAGATCATTTTTGGTGACACCCGAAATTTACTAGACCAGCAATTCAAGCGGTTGTCAGAGATCGAAAAAGAAATAATTTATTGGCTAGCAATCAAGCGCGAGTTAGTTTCTCTCGACGAATTGCTGAATGATATTGTGCGTCCCTTGCCCAAGAGGGAAGTGATGGAAGCGCTAGAATCACTGCGGCGGCGATCGCTAATTGAACAAAGAACAGCACTTTTCACCCTCCAGTCTGTGGTCATGGAATACATGACTGACCAACTGATTGAACAGGTTTATCACGAAATTAACACTCGTAATATTAGACTATTTACAAGCCATGCTTTAATGGAAGCTACGGCCAAAGATTATATTAGAAACACTCAGATTACCCTAATTATTAAACCAATTATAGATAGGTTATCAACTATTTTTAGATATGCTAAAAATATTGAACATCATCTATATCAGATTTTATTGTCCCTGCGACAGATTCCCCAAACAGCAGGATATGCAGGTGGAAATCTGTTAAATATTCTTTGTCAATTACAAGTTGATTTTAGCGGCTATGACTTTTCTAATCTGAGTATTTGGCAAGCATATTTACAAAGTGTGAATTTGCATCGGGTAAATTTTGCCAATGCTGATTTAGCTAAGTCTGTTTTTTCTGAAACATTAGTTAGTGTTTCGTCAGTAGCATTTAGCCCGAATGGAAAACTTCTGGCTACGGGTGATGCTGATGGCAAGACTTACTTGTGGCAAGTTGACGATGGAAAGTTACTTTTTAGCTGTATTGGACATACCAGTTGGGTAAAATCAGTTGCCTTCAGTCCCGATGGTCAAACTTTAGCTACTGGTAGTGATGACCAAACAGTGAAGTTATGGGATGTTCATGACGGTAAATGCCTGAAAACCTTGCACGGACATAGCAATTGGGTCAGGTCAGTTGCCTTCAGTCCCGATGGTCAAACTTTAGCTAGTGGCAGTGAAGACCAAACAGTGAAGTTATGGAATGTCCACACCAGCAAATGTCTGATAACTTTGCAGGAAAATACCAATCGAATTATGTCAGTTGCCTTCAGTCCCGATGGTCAAACTTTAGCTAGTTGCAGTGAAAAGCAAACAGTGAAGTTATGGGATATTCGTGATGGTAAATGTCTTAAAACCTTGCACGGACATAGCAGTTGGGTAAGGTCAGTTTCTTTTAGTCCCGATGGTGAAACTTTAGCTACTGGTAGTGACGACCAAACTGTGAAATTATGGGATGTTTGTGATGCTAAATGTTTGAAAACCTTACAGGGACATACCAATCGGGTATGGTCGGTTGCCTTCAGTCCCGATGGTCAAACTTTAGCTAGCGGTGGTGACGACCCAACAGTTAAATTATGGGATCTTCGTGATGGTAAATGTCTGAAAACCTTTCAGGGACATACCAATCGGGTAAGATCAGTTGCTTTCAGTCCCGATGGTCAAACTTTAGCTAGTGGTAGTGAAAACCAAACAGTTAAATTATGGAATGTCCAGGATGGTAAATGTTTGACAACCTTGCAGGGACATAGCAATCGGGTAAGGTCAGTTGCCTTCAGTCCTGATGGGCAAATTTTAGCTAGCGGCAGTGAAAAGCAAACAGTTAAATTATGGGATGTCCGTAACGATCAGGTTCTCAAAATTTTGGAGGGACATATAAGTTGGGTACGTTCGATTGCCTTCAGTCCTGATGGTGAAATTTTAGCTAGCGGCAGCGAAAAGCACACAATTAAATTATGGGATGTTCACACGGGGCAATGCCTGAAAAAATTGCAGGAACATACCAATCGAATTAGGTCAGTTGCCTTCAGTCCTGATGGTGAAATTTTAGCTAGCGGCAGTGATGACCAAACAGTGAAATTATGGGATCTTCGTGATGGTAAATGTCTCCAAACCTTGAAAGGGCATACCAGTTGGGTAAGATCGGTTGCCTTTAGTCCCGATGGTCAAACTTTAGCTAGTGGCAGTGAAAACCAAAGAGTCAGGTTATGGAATATCTATACAGGAGAACGTCTCCATATTTTGGAGGGACACAGCAATCGGATCAGATCGGTTACTTTCAGCCCAGATGGTCAGACTTTAGCTAGTGGCAGTGATGACCAAACAGTAAAGTTATGGGATGTTTACATGGGCAAGTGCTTCACAACCTTGCAAGAACATACTAATCGAGTCTGGTCAGTTGCCTTTAGTCCTGATGGTCGAATTTTAGCTAGTGCCAGTGAAGACCAAACGATAAAATTATGGGATGTCTATAATGGCAAGTGCGTTAAAACTTTGCAAGGGGCTAATTGGGTAAAGTCAGTTGCCTTTAGTCTCGATGGTCAAACCCTGATTAGTGGTAGCCAAGATGAGACAATTAAGCTTTGGGATGTATTCACGGGTGAGTGCCTAAGAACACTGCGATCGCCACGACCCTACGAAAAAATGAATATCACCGGGGTTACAGGATTAACCACAGCGCAGTTAGTGACGCTCAAAGCTTTAGGGGCAGTGGAAGATGGAGAGCAAAAATAAAAGGTAAAAGAATGAATTTTGCCTTTTTCCTTCATCCTTTTACCTTTTTTATGTACCTGATGCTTATTTCATGTTAGCCCTTGCGTCCTTCACTGCGGCAAAGAAAAATAATCCTGTGAGTGGAATGCTCAATACCAGGATAATTGCCGTAGTTGTGACACCAAAATCTGGTTGTCCGTAAGCGAGTTCAAAAATTGAACCGACGGCGGCGATCGCACTTACACAAGAACCACCCAGAAATAAACTACTTTTTGGAGTTAAATACACTACTGCCCCCCTATACTATTGGTTTCACCGCTTGATACGAGAAGCCATTCTTAGATAGCTCCTGGGCTAAAGTCAAGGAGTTTTCTACACGGTCTACAAATACCACGCCGTTAAGGTGATCCATCTCGTGCTGAATGCAGCGTCCCAAAAGGTCGTTAGCCTTTAATGTCCGGGGACGACCGTATTCGTCTTTATAGGCAATTTCCACGACTTCGGGGCGCTTTACGTCTAGATATACGTTGGGAATGCTTAAGCATCCTTCTTGGGCAACAGAGATGTCGCGGCTGACTTGTTTAATCGTGGGGTTAATCAACACTAAAGGCTGATTAGCTGCGTTCTCTGGTTCCAGGTCGATGACAACTAATTGTTTGTGAATTCCCACTTGGGGCGCAGCCAAACCAATGCCATCTTTGCTGTACATAGTTTGCAGCATTTCGCGCACTATTTGGCGAAGTTCGTCATCAACCTTAGAAATCCGTTTTGCAGCTTGACGCAGCACGCGATCGCCTAAATAATGAAGCTCCAAAGGTGGATTTTTTAACTTTTTTTTCTCAACAGCAATTTCAGAGGGCATGAGTCTTGATGGGCTAGATGGTGAAAATTCTTACTATTTTCATTGTATCAATCTCAGTTAGAGGATGTTTAAAAAGTCCTAGAGTATACCAAAAACCCAGCTGCTATTCTTCTGTTTGCTTGCCTAACGGCAGCCTGACGCCAAAGAGGAGAAGCTGTGAAACTTTCATTTTACGCGATGTGCGACTTTTTTTCTTGTGGGATGGACATCTTGTCCGTCCTTTCTGGTATGGCAAGATACCTACCCCACAATGGAATCAAAGTTTAACAAAATTAAGTTGCACACGGCGGGCGTTATTTTTTTGTCAGGAAAGCTTGTTAGGGGGTTAGTCTTTGAGGTTGTCTTGTTAGCAATAATACTTTTCAAACATCCTCTAAGACGTAGTACCAATCTTTAAAATAATTTTTGTAAAGTCACCTAGCACATACTTGGAGTGAGAATTTTCTCTTTTTTCTAACTCTTGAAAAAATGGGCTAACCGGAAGTTAGAAATCCATCTTCAAAAAAACCAAATAAAAATATTTACTAAGTTGGCAGAGAAAAAGTGAGACAATCAAAAAGCAAAAAATATACTACCTGTTGCAACGATATAATTGCTGATGTGGCTCATAATACTCATCTGGAGAGAGTTCAATGATTGCTCTAGCCGGAGTCGCTATCCAAAGTAAAATTTATGAGAGTTCTAATTCTCTAGTATATCGAGGTATCAGAGTACAAGATGGTCGAGCGATCGTCGTTAAAATACTCAAGCAAGATTATCCCTCACCTCAAGAATTAACGCGCTACAGACAGGAATATGAAATTACCCGTTCCCTTAATATAGAAGGAGTAGTTAAGGCATACAGTCAGCAGGACTATCAACGCACACTCGTCATTCTCCTAGAAGATTTTGGCGGAGAGTCCCTAGAACGATGGATGCAAAAACGCTCAGACTTTTGCCCGATGCTCCTAACTGATTTTTTACCATTAGCGATTAATATCACTGACATTCTGGGCAAAATTCATGCTGCCAATATTGTTCACAAGGATATTAATCCTGGTAATATCGTTTTTAATCCAAAGACTGGCATTGTCAAAATTATTGACTTTGGGATAGCCACCCGCGTTAACCGCACTAATCCAACATTCAAAAGTCTTCATGTATTAGAAGGCACACTTGCTTACCTCTCACCAGAGCAAACTGGGCGCATGAACCGTTTGCTCGATTACCGTACCGATTTTTACTCGCTTGGTGTGACTTTTTATGAACTGCTCACGGGACAGTTGCCGTTTCCAACAAAGGATGTGCTTGAGCTAGTCCATTCTCATATTGCTAAACAACCACCTCCAACTCACGATTTGAATGCAACCATTCCAAAACCCATTTCAGATATCATTTTGAAACTGATGGCAAAGAATGCGGAGGATCGCTATCAGAGTGCTTGGGGCATCAAAGCAGATTTAGAAATCTGTGCTCACCAAATAGAGGGATCTGATCGAATTGCTTACTTTCAACTGGCTGTGCAAGACGTTTGCGATCAGTTTCAAATTCCTCAAAAACTTTATGGACGGGACAAAGAAGTTGCAATGTTACTGGCGGCTTTCACTCGTGTTGCTTCTTTAGAGGAATGTACACAAACGATTTCCAAGCAGGAACTCACGGATAAGCCCAAATTTAATGTTGAAATGATGCTAGTATCTGGCTACGCAGGTATTGGCAAATCAGCATTAGTACAAGAACTATATAAACCCATCACCCCAAAGCGCGGATATTTTATCTGGGGTAAATTTGATCAGTTTCAGCGCAATATTCCCTACAGCGCGATCGCAAATGCCTTGCAAAAATTGGTGCAGCAATTGCTCGGTGAACCCGATGAACAAGTGCAACAGTGGCGATCGCTCCTGCTTGCAGCATTAGGAACCAACGGCCAAATTATCATTGATGTAATCCCAGAAGTTGAGTTAATTATTGGCAAGCAGCCCCCCGTACCAGAAGTTGGAGCAACTGAAGCTCAAAACCGTTTTCATCGCATCTTTCAAATGTTTGTGCGGGTATTTTGTTCAAAAGAACATCCGCTTGTAATTTTTTTAGATGATTTGCAATGGATAGACTCAGCAACGTTGAAGTTAATTGAGTTGATGCTGCTTGATGAGCAAACCCAATCCCTATTTTTAATTGGAGCTTATCGGAATAATGAGGTCAATCCAACCCATCCGTTGATGTTAACGCTCTCAAGACTGCGAAAAAAAGGGGCAGTGTTTCAGGAAATTATCCTGACACCTTTAACGCTGGAGCCGTTGAGTCAACTGATTGCCGAGACATTGCATCACAATACTGACACTGTTCGTTCTTTGGCTGAATTAGTATTGCGTAAAACCGAGGGCAATCCTTTCTTTGTCAATGAATTTTTGAGGACGCTGTATAGCGAAAATCTGTTGACCTTTGATGCACAATACTTAAGCTGGCAGTGGAACATTGCTCAGATTCAAGCTCAAAATATCACTGATAATGTTGTGGATTTGATGCTTCACAAGTTGAAGAAACTACCAGAGAATACACAGCAAATTCTTCGGTTAGCTGCTTGCATCGGTGCTGAATTTAATTTAAATACTCTATCGATTGTTTATGAGAAACCACTTGAAACGGTTTTCCAAGATTTACTGGTAGTAATACAAGTTGGATTAATTCAACCCCTGTCTGAATTAGATGAGAACTTGTTAATTCAAGAGTATAAGTTTTTGCACGATCGCGTGCAGCAAGCAGCTTATGCTTTAATTGATGACTCACACAAGCAAATTGTTCATTTACAAATTGGTCGTAATCTCCTCGAAAAAACGTTGCCGGAGCGAATATCAGAGCGGCTATTTGAAATTGTGGATCATCTTAATCATGGGATTGAGCTTGTCACCGAGCAAGTAGAACGAAATGAAATTGCCAGATTAAATTTAATCGCGAGTCAAAAAGCAAAAGCAGCGATCGCCCATCGGATGGCGAAAAAATATTTAGCTACAGGCAGAGCGTGGCTAGCAGCTTCTAGCTGGCAAACAAACTATGACCTGGGAGCATCCCACTTTGGCGAAAACATCAAATAGTGAGTGTTCCATTAAGGTAAGCACAACGGACAGAAAGTACCGAATTAACGTTCTCAATTT
>NZ_JBALDC010000061.1:0-206683 GCF_036917575.1 Nostoc sp.
TTGCTGCAATGAATCAATTTAAACCCTCTTATGCTTCTGGATGATTTAGCTCCTAAACTACTTGCTTATTCCGGAAAGTGACAGAAGAGGGATAATCCTATCGCATCTATAATTCCTGCTACTATCCCTAAATGGTCTATGTTCGGAATTTCAATGTCTTTAGTATTCAAAATCACAACAGTATTCTCCACGTCTTCTGTTGCAATTCTCTCATTTATCTTTTTACGATCAATTAATTTTTTTCACTATAAAGTTTTTCCTTTTTCCTGTCTTCATCACAAAATTTAATTTTCTGACCAGTCAAGAGACTTAATGCTATTTGTTAGCATTAAGTCTCTTGACTTTTGAATTGAACTTAGTTCCTGTGTAGTACTTTGTCAGCTGTTTGTTGATGTGTGACAGTTAGGGTGCGGAAGGTGGGTTTTAAAGCATTTTTTCTAAGAACTGCTTGGCGCGATCGCACTGAGGATTTTGGAAAAACTCGCTAGGAGTAGTATCTTCTGCTAAACTTCCCTGGTCGAGGAACATAATCCGATTAGCAACTTCTTTGGCAAAGCCCATTTCATGGGTAACGATCGCCATTGTCATTCCAGATAATGCTAAAGCTTTCATCACTTCCAACACATCCTTAACCATTTCTGGATCTAAGGCAGAAGTGGGTTCATCAAACAAAATCATCTCAGGTTCCATTGCTAATGCCCGGGCGATCGCTACTCGCTGTTTCTGTCCCCCCGATAGTTTGGATGGATAGACAGACACTTTTGACTCTAAACCTACCTTAGCAAGCAATTCTAAGCCATGTTCTTCTGCTTTTTGCTTGTTTATTCCTTTCACTTTGATGGGTGCATAGGTGACATTTTGCAGCACATTCATGTGGGGAAATAAATTAAAATGTTGAAATACCATTACCAAATGCTGGCGCACCTTAGCGATGTTTGCTTTCGGCTTGGTAATTTCTTGATCGTGAAAGTAGATTCTGCCTCTGGTGGGTTGTTCTAGCAAGTTGATGCATCGTAAAAAGGTAGACTTACCTGAACCAGAAGGCCCTAGGATAGCAACCACTTCCCCCTGATAAAACTCGGTGGAAATATCTTTGAGTACCTCAAGTTTACCAAAAGATTTACACAAGAATTCCGTCCGAATTACTACATTATTCACTTTCCCGTAACCTCCTTTCTAAAGCAGATGCACCCAAGGTCATACCCATTACCAAAACATAGTAGATTAACCCTGCAAACAGCAGTGGTTCAAAATAAATATATTTGTTTGCACCAACGATTTGGGCGCTGCGTAATATTTCCACCACCCCAATAGTTGACACCAGCGCGGAATCTTTGAGCAATCCAATAGTTTCATTTACCAATGCTGGGAGAATGTTCTTCAATGCTTGGGGCAAAATCACATCCCACATCATTAACCAATAGGGAACACCCATAGACATTGCTGCTTCACTTTGCCCTTTATCCACTGCCTGAATCCCACCTCTGATGGTTTCTGACATATAAGCACCAGAATTTAGGGTAAAAGTTAACACCCCAGCCTCCAATGCGGAAATGTCATAGCCTGTAAGCTGGGGTGTTGCATAGTAAACCAACGCCAACTGTAATAGCAAGGGTGTGCCTCGAAAAACAGAAGTGTAGGCGTTAGCAACCCAGGTAAGCGGCTTAATGCCGAGAATTTTTAATAGAGACAGGATTGTTCCCCAGATTAACCCCAAGGATACAGACAATAGCGTGAACAACAAAGTTAAAGGGATTCCCCGAAGAATAAAGGGAATGTCTGGAAGAATTCTGGTGAAGTCAAGATTCAATCCGCCTTTGGCAGGAGTTGAAGATGCAGGATTGGCGGCGGTGTTCTGTGAAAACCACTTGGTTACTAGTTTAGCCAATGTGCCATCATCCTTCATTTGTTGAAGGACTTTGTTAAACGGTTCTACAAAAGAAGAACCTTTAGGAAAAGCGATCGCCGATCCACTTGCTTCCTCTGAAGGAATAATATTAAATTCTAAATCTGGGTTAGCTTGAGCAAATCCTTTAGCGACAGTATCCTCAACAATTGCTGCATCAATTCGCCCAGATTTGATTTCTTGAACTACTTCCGGCACTTTATTGAGTTGCTTTAGCTGAATACCTGCAACTTTTTTAGCAATTTTCTGGGCATTTTGTTCCTGTATCGTTCCTAATTGTACGCCAACTTTTTTTGCTGATAAATCTTGGGGCTGCTTTAGGTTACTACCTTTAGGAGCGACAATCGTATCTTTAGCTTCGTAATAAATAATTGAAAAATCAATATTTTTTTGACGTTCTGGAGTCGGAGTCATCCCAGCCATGACAAAATCAGCACGATTTGCTTGGAGTGCAGGAATTAATCCATTAAAATCGGATTCCATTATCTGAAGTTTGAACCCTAGTTTTTCAGCAAGGGTTTTGGCAATATCTATATCAAAGCCAACAATTTGGCGATCGCCTCCTTTTGTATCATAAAACTCATAAGGAGGATAATCTGGCGAAGTAATCATCGTCAGCGTGTCTTTCCCTAAAGGTAAAGCAGCTTTTAGAGAATTACTATGTCCTGTGATGATGCTGATTCCTACTACTGCTACAGCCAGTATCGTTAATATCCATACTTTCTTTTTCTTCATAGACCTGATAAATATATAAACTCTCACATCAATCGAGCAGATAATATCTGTGATATCATATTCGCTGAATTGCCCATAAAGAAAGAACCTCACCCCGCTTATAACTAAAGTTACAGGCTTACTTCTCTCCCTAGTAAGCTAAAGTGAAAGTAATGGCTACGGCAGGCTACGCCTACAGGGCAAACGCATCTAAATATTGACAAGCCTGAATCAGAGTAAAATACACCAAGACTTAAACTACATAGGGCTTTGAGGAAATTTAACCTCACCGTTAATGAAAATGAGAATCATTATGAGGGGGGAGTTAGAGGCAGCCGACGGCTGCCTGAATTTTCACGGTCAGTTCTCCACTAAATAGCGTAGGTTTTCTCACAGTCTGATTCTCAATAGTTTTAGATTAATGACTATGAATCACGAGAATATCAGCGCAAAGAAATTTGATATCTCTGATTTCAGAAATATCAATACTTTGTTTCAATCCCTAATAGGGATTTTGATGAATTGCAATAATTCTGTCTGGTCAGGGAGATTATTTTGGTAATGTTTCAATCCCTAATAGGGATTTTGATGAATTGCAATGACAAGTACTTCCAAGAGTACATGGGTCGGGTACGTTTCAATCCCTAATAGGGATTTTGATGAATTGCAATCCGTGCGGAGATATGGCGAGTTTCTGGAAATCTTGTTTCAATCCCTAATAGGGATTTTGATGAATTGCAATTGAAGCTGCGATGAGAAGTCCAATAACTTGGTCAGGTTTCAATCCCTAATAGGGATTTTGATGAATTGCAATGGAAGAAAGAAGGGAAGCGGAAATAAATATTCAGGTTTCAATCCCTAATAGGGATTTTGATGAATTGCAATCCAAGGTAAACGCGGGGAATGCCTGGGTAGTTTAGGTTTCAATCCCTAATAGGGATTTTGAGGAATTGCAATACCCATATTTCATAATTGTCAGGGATAAAACGGTTGTTTCAATCCCTAATAGGGATTTTGAGGAATTGCAATCCTTGGCATCTCTCCCAAACTGCCACGCCAGTAAGTTTCAATCCCTAATAGGGATTTTGAGGAATTGCAATTAAATTTCTCAAATCGTCTACTTCAGTAATGGTGTAAGTTTCAATCCCTAATAGGGATTTTGAGGAATTGCAATGCGTTAGTACCAAATATTTCGGCGATAGTTTTTTCTGTTTCAATCCCTAATAGGGATTTTGAGGAATTGCAATGGACTCGTGAGCAACTTAAAAAACTCTCTGAACGCGTTTCAATCCCTAATAGGGATTTTGAGGAATTGCAATCTTCTAGTAGTGCTGGTTCTCGTCCTGCTTATGCAGTTTCAATCCCTAATAGGGATTTTGAGGAATTGCAATGAATGGACTTGAAAGCAATGGCACACAAGAAAATGCGTTTCAATCCCTAATAGGGATTTTGAGGAATTGCAATCTTTTACCCAGAGTTTCTACCGTGTCTGTCCTCGTTGTTTCAATCCCTAATAGGGATTTTGAGGAATTGCAATCGGGTGGCTCAATTCCCGGTACTGATGAGTCGTTTCAATCCCTAATAGGGATTTTGATGAATTGCAATTTTAGATAAGCGATCGCCTCACCCTTACTTAATTCCGTTTCAATCCCTAATAGGGATTTTGATGAATTGCAATAAAAAAGAAGCTTTTGTATTCGGATCTTTTGGCTGGTTTCAATCCCTAATAGGGATTTTGATGAATTGCAATCTGCAATCAAAGCATACTATCGGTGGTACGGAGTAGTTTCAATCCCTAATAGGGATTTTGATGAATTGCAATAGCGGGAGCCTGAAAGCCAAGCTGTATTTAGTTTTCAAGGTGCGGTTGCGCGATTAAAAGGCAATCATAGCATTAGAGAATTTGTTTGGAAAGAGCGCCAGGAAAATTTAAAGGCTGAAATCGTATTTTGATAAGCATTTCAGAGATTGCGCGGATGAGGATTAGGCGACTAATAGGTTGAAAGCCTTACTGGAGTAGAAATAGAAGCATTTTTTTGGGGCTATGGAATTTGTACACCTACCCTTTGGCACATTTGATATACAAAAACCTAGCCAGAAGAAGACTCCGCAAAGAAAATTGTTTCGTCTCGTGGCTGTTCTCCGCCAATGCGTTCGACTTTTCGCTGACAACATCCACAGAGAAAATAAAAACGAACGCTGTCAGTGTCGGGTTTAATCAATTTAGCCAAACGCGATCGCAGTTTAGCATACTGAGTAGGAGTAATATCGCACTCAAACACACTCAGTTGCATCCATTGTCCGTAAGACTTCAAAACCGAATGGATTTTAGTCCGACGCTTATCTTCTGGAATGTCGTAGCTGACAACAATATACATATAGCAATCTGATTTGATTCCTAAATTACTCGTAGAGACTGGGGACTAGGGACTGGGGGCTGGGGACTGGGAAAAAGGAATAAAGGTGTACTGAGTTTTTTCACGCAATCAAATATGAGTCCTATAGCAAAGTACCAAAGAAGAACAAATGACAAGTTATTTGAGAATTAAAGGAGGATATTTATCGATTTCGTTCATCAGGTACTTACTTAATAACCTCGCTTGAATTTCAAAGGATTCTTGGTAGGTGCATTTGTTTCCCATGACTGGATGCTTGAAACTCGATTGTTTTTTTTGTTCGTAGGCGCGAAGAAATGTATGCAATCCTTCTTTGGTTAAAGACACAGCACCACTAAGCGGTTCGGTGGTAAAGTCAGTTAGGGTTAGCGATCGCTTGTTAATCAACGACAACACTACAGCATCCACTATTAAAGGACGAAATTCTTCCATTAAGTCTAAGGCTAGGGAAGGTCTACCATAACGCTCGACGTGTAAGTATCCTAGATAAGGATCGAAGCCAACAATATTTAAAGCACTTTGCACATCATGACGTAGCAATGAATACCCAAAGCTCAGTAGAGCATTAACTGGATCGGTTGGTGGGCGGCGGCGTCTGGCTTCAAATTGGAATTCTGAGGTTTTAATTAGCTGTTGAAAGCAACCAAAATAAGCTGCACTACCAGCACCTTCTAAGCCTCTGAGAGAATCAATATTGTTTGTGTTTTCGATTGGTGCGATCGCCTGTTCCAATCGAGTAATGTTATTATTCAGGTCAGTATCGGGATGTTCTCGCTGAGTGCGAAGTAAGCTATGGCGGTAATTTTTCAGTTTACCCCGCACAAATCCTTTAACTAAATGTATTGCTGGTTCTGATTCTCCTATAGCTTGCCATTGGGCTTTACGAACAAAGATATTTTTGGTAACTTCTGGTTCTAAACGTCCTAAATATCGTCCGTTTTGTGTGAGAAATGTTAAACAAATGTGACGTTCTAAAAGTTCCTTGACGACGGCGGGGGAAATAGTAGCCCGTCCTAGTACTACAATTCCTTCTAGTTTAATTAAAGGGATATCTAAGATTGTTTTTTGTTCAGCTTTGACAGTGAGGCGTTCGTCAATTTTGCCGATAAAAGCATCTATTTGTGTTATGTAAAGTGTTCCCATCTGTGATTCTTCCTAGTAATAATTTGTGCTTAAAGACGTGATTTATCACGTCTTTACATTATGTTTTTGGGTTTATCTAAACTGTCTTGGAGTATAATTTAATTTACTTCTTGATAAATTTTGACTTTATCAGTTGCTTTCGGTAAACATTGCAAATAAAGACTGCATCCTTGGCAGCGTTTGCTGTAAACTGGTTTTGGCATGACTCCTGTTTCTAGGAGATTTGTAACAGATTGAATAGTTGCGATCGCACTTTGCCGTAACTCTGCATTAATCTCTACTAATTGCCGTTGATGCGAATGAACATAATAGATATATCCACTAGTAACAGTTTGCCCTGTCATTTCTTCTAAACATAAAGCTTGGGCACAAACTTGTAACTCATCGTTATCCCATTCGCCTTTGCGCCCCCGTTTGTATTCCACTGGATAAAATTGACCTGATTCTACTTCAATTAAATCAGATTTGCCGATAAGTTTATATTGCTCAGACTTTAGCCAAATTGCTCGAATCTGCCAAGTTTCCCCTCGCTGTCCATCGCTTGTCGTGTGGACGCGCTCATGTAAATTTGTACCTTCAATTGTGTATTGATTATCTGTAAATTCGCCAGCACAAAACACCCGCCAACAACGATGCGGACAATAAGCGTATTGATTTAATGCCGCAATCGAAATATATTCGGTTTGATTCATAACTTAGGTGGTTTTTAAATGATCATTAAAATTATGGAGAATATAGCCGCCGTGTCATTCCCATTCCCATAGTTGTTTTACGACCAATTCCTGCATACAAAGCAAAATCAGCTAAAGCATTAAGTTGCTTAATTTGGATTGGTTCAATTTGTCCCAAAATCTTGTAGTTAACTTCGCCAAGAATGCCAATAAATTTACTGCGGGAGTCGGCTAATATTTCTGTGTAAATATTGACAAATGAGGGAAATATTGCCTCAATAGCAATATGAGATAATTCTATACCACTGTATTTATTCCACCGCGAAAGTAGGGAATTAAACACAGATTCTCTGGTAGGAAGGGTAGTATCATACTGTCCTTGACGGAAGGCGGTAGGCGTGCAGAAGCTAAGGTTAATGGAAGAATTACGCTCGCTAGCTTCTTCGTATAATTGAGCGTAAGTAGTGGCATTTGCCCAAGGTTGAATAGATTGGGGTGTGCCTTGAATGCTGGTAATATACAAGTCAGCCGGGCCAAGATGCCAAGGGCGATTGGGATTAAGATTTAGCCAGAGTTGAGTAAGTTTGCCAAATAAAGTGTCATCTAGTAAAGAGATGCGCCACCAACAAGGTGTTCCGGCGGGAATAAGTTGTTGATGTGAGTATTGCAATTTAGATCCCCCTTTACCCCCCTTCAGAAGGGGAGAATTAATTTGTAGAGGGGAGAGGGTGAAAGCTTTGTCAGCAGTGGAATCGTGCAAGCGATCGCCCAATATATTATCTACAGAACTAACCAGGGTTAAAAATAGAGCGTGGAGATGTCTACCTGTGAGATACTGTGGTGGAATAGGCGATTGAGGTAGCAAATTCAACACTAAACTATGAGGCATACTTTCTCTTTTTAGTTGTAGACTGAGTGCTTCTTGACTCTATAGTAAACTCAGGAATTTCCTGGAGTTCAGCTTCACTCAAACTATACTGCTCACAAACTAAACTTAAGCGATTTCCTGGAGTTTTGACAGCGTTAACCGAATGAGTTAAATCACCTTGAAAATAAACTAAAGTATTGAATTGGGGCTTAATTTGCCCAAGTTGGCGTTTGTGCGATCGCAATACCAGTTCTCCTCCTTCCATATCTGCAGGTACTCGCACATAAAGCACACTCACAACCGCAGGTGGTTCAATGGTTTTGGAGTAGGAACGCAAAGAGCGATCGATATGCGGATCGACGCGGGAGCCTTCTTTTAGCTGTAAAGGATTGAGGTAAAAAGCATTACAATTCGACTGGAGAGCCAAATCGAGGTAAGGCTTGAAGTAAGGAAACTGCTGTTCTACTTTTACTAATCCAGAACGCTGAAATACGACAGAAAATCCTTTAGTGGCGACAAAATCGCGATTGAGGTTGTTGATAGCAAAGTAAGGACAAGCTTGGATTTCTCCCCACAAGTTGTTGAGGTAATCGTTGGGGAAGGCGTTGGTTTGTTGTTGATAGTGTTTCACTGGGGATAGAGGAGCGATCGCTGAATGTGGTATCTAAAATTTTAAAGGTTGTCGAGTGATGATAGTAGTATTCTTTTAAGTGAGAAAAAGTACGTAAGGAGAAAGAACAATGAGAATTGATGATTACAATGCAGCAAAGGCACTAACTGAAAAACTTAAAGAGAACTTACCTATTAAAGCACGAGCGGGGAAGGAGTTTTTGAAGACATTAAAGCAAAAAGGGGTAAACGCCGATCCAGACAGAGAGTTTGAAATTGATTTCGTTGGCTATTCAGGAGATGAAGGTGGGATTATGTGCGGATTAAAGGAGCCAAATAATCCCGAAAGCAAAGAAAAATATGTTTCTTCTATTACTCACCTAAAAATTGACTCTAATCATTCCCTAGCTGCTGAAGTGCAGACTTACCAACGTCAGAGAATTCGGAAGTTAATGTTGCAAGACTCCAGAGGTTTTAAAGCAGAGCTAATGACATTATAGCCAGCAAAAAATAAAATTCGTGGTAAAGGTTTTGGGAAGTAATTAACTCCGAAAACGATATTCTATCCGCGCTGGAATTTTCAAGTTTTGAATGCCATCAAAATGATAGTATTGACCTTGCATTTGGACATTCTGAATTAAGCTAACTGGAGGCATATTCACAACATCATAGCTAATCACTTGATTGGTGAACATGACATCTAAAGGATTTAATGGGTGTGTACAAGTGAATATACCTTCGGCAATTTTAGGTTTCGGTAATTTTTCTACCGTCACTTCAGCTTTGCTCATCCATTTACCCAAGCGAATCCACTTTGGTAGTTTGAGTTCTTTTTGGGAGATGACAAAAAACTCAAATTTACTTTCTGCTGCTATTTCTTTTGCTCTGCCAAAACTGGGAATATTTTTCTGTGTTTTCTCCATTTCAACGTGGTAGTTGTTGTTAGCATACTTCCAGGTATTCAAGATGGAAGAATGATTGAGCGATCGCGCCGGAGTTACGTAAATTTCCTGTTGATTCAGTGGCGTTAAATGCTCCTCATATTTTGGTACTTGTTCGGGGCAAAAATAGCGATATGAATGTTCTTCAGCAACGGTAGTAGAGTAGATTTGGCTATCAACTAATCCCAGCGCATAACAGAGAGCATAATTGTGAATTATTGGCTCTGTTTCGTATAATCTACCGATTTCACGAGTTGCGTAATAGAGACTGTCATGAAGTTCTATTTGACAGCGATAAATTAACACCATATTGCTTACTCCACTACAGCAGCAGCTTTCTTATTATTCTTGGTATCTTTTTTAGGGTCTTTCTTACCTGATTTAAGAACCCATGTTTGAGCATAAACAGATGATTCAGCATTTGCTTGACTCAACATTTCTTGCAATCGAGTTTCATCACTGGTGATAGACTTAACTTCACTCAAAAGTTGTGTAAAGGATGCACCAACAAAATCAGTATGAGAAATACACTCTTGAGACATTAGAGCAGTAATTGCTTGTGTAGCAGCCTCTAAAACCTCGTCTTCATTGAGCGGATCTGGAGGATTAATTTGCTTTGGAGTTGCATTGCTCATTACGTCATAAATCTTTTGAGTCCAGAGAAGATTACTAACAATTTCACCATCAGCGAAAATGACTCCAACTAACTCATTACGTACTCTACCAGTGCGGGTAGTCTGCGCTCCATAATGGCGTGTCCTGAGAATGTTGTTGAAAACGTAGAGAAATCCAGCTTCAGTGGGATCTTTGAGGGTGACAATACTGGGGAAAAAGACTTGAGGTAAGATATGATCTTGACTATTAATACGGCTGGTTACTTCCCCTTGACGGCTCATCGTCCCGTTTTCAAAAGGTGCATTGAGGGTAAAGTTAAGGTGAGAATCATCAAAGGGTGTAATCGAGTACGCTGTGTCTACAACTACTTTAGACTTTTCAGAGCCGGAATCACCAATAGCAAAACCGTAGAGAATACAATCAGGAGTAGTTTTGCTGAAATCTACGTTGTAATCGCATTTTTCCCAGTCACCAATTTTGTAGTTACGTAGTAATTCTCTACCTGTCAAACGTTCTGGTGTAGACTGCTTGCGCTTAAACATTGCCAAGCGACTAATAGGTTCTTTGTTTTCAATCCCAGCACGTACTCTTGCTTTATTGAGTTCACCATCTGTCTGGAATAAAGGATAGGATTCTGTAACACGAATAGTAATAAAATGAACATATTTCCCCATTGGTTTAGCAGGGATTACATCGTGGAAAAATTTAGAATCGAGCGTTTTCAGTAATTTCATGGTTTGATTACTCCAATTTAGCTAGTTGAAAAAAAAGAATAAATTAGACTGATGCTTCAAGTTATAATTCAGGAATATCATCAGGCTCATCTTGCGGACGTGCTTTACGTTCCTCATCATCTGCTAGGCGATAAAGGTATTCACAGGTATCTCTAATTAAATTAAGTTGAGTACCTGCTAAACGTGCGCGATCGCCTTTAAAACTTTCCTCAAAAATGTCTTTCACAAAATACTTGGCAAAGTCATATACGGCTTGACGTTCTTCTGCATCATTTAAAGCACGTTTCCACTTACCATCTACCAAAATAAAAGTACGTCTCCCTTCCGCAGCACCGCGTTCAACCTTATTCATTAATTTCGATAAACGCGCAGCTACAGCATCTGTTAATGATTCAGCGTCACTAGCTACAGCTTTATCAATTTTCAAAATTACATCAGCAGCCTCATCAATAGGTTTAAGGATAGCATTTGCTTTTGGTGGTTTACCTTTAGTTTGTGCGTGGTAAAATTTACGATAGAGTGATGTTAATTCACGTAATTGATTCACAGCTTTTCCTTCTGGTTCAAAGTAGTGATAAAAGTCCAAGTATAGGCGAACTTTAGCAATAGGTACAGAATCAATTTTGTCTTGCTTCCGTAGCCATTTATTCAAGTAATGAAAGACATAAAGAGGACTGGTTTCTAAATCCCGTGCCAAATCTGCTAATTTTCCCCAATCTGGATCGCCATCCTTTTTACGGTTAACTTCCAAGTGGATGGAGTAAGCCGCAGTCAGAGCATTGAGCGGGGAAAATTTACGCTTTTCTAAACTACGAGGTAGAATACTATCTAAACGATAATTATCTTTTTGAATCAAAGAACGAATTGCTTGATGTTCTCCATCAATTAAAACTGTTTGTTCAAAATCAGCGCCACTGATAAAAGGTGGTATAGGTGATTCTGATGCAACAACTTTCACATCAAGAACAAGCGGTAATACTAACGCTAACCAAGCTGGTGTTACCCAAGATTCTGTGTCTGTAGCGTCTCTTCCAGGAGGTAAACCTAAAAAGAAAAATGTTAGTGTTTCTTTGTCTGAAAAGCTAATTTTGAAGGTACGATCATCCTCTGGTTTGAGATTTTCCTTAATCAGGAGATAATCAACTTTTTGATAATCTTCAATTTCAAAATTTGCAACTTGATTTTCGGTAATAAAATGCTTACGCATTTCTGCATCAAACCGGGTTCGAGAAAATTGATTGTAAGCTAGTTGCAAAAATTTATTAGTTTCTGGGGTAAAGAAGTAAGTTGGATAAAGATAGAGATAGCGATATTTACGCCCTTCAAAGTCTGCTCCTACAGCATTTGTTTGGTTCATCAAAATTTGCCTCAACATGATTTCAATAGACCAAATTGAGCAAATTTGCCGTTTAGCAGCTTGAGCATTAAATAAAATCTGACGATTACTGTAGACTTGAGGCGCGAATAAAGTCGCTGCTTCCATTTGTTCAGTCACAGTATACGAAGAACTAGAAATTGCACAAACATTTTCTCTTCCTCTACCTGTAATTTTTGCGGCATTATAGCGTTTTAGTTCAACTAAAAATGAGTCTGGCTTTGGTTCTATAACTGCGCCTGTTGGTAATGAAATAACTCGGTTGACATAAGTTTTTAAATCATCCCAGCCATCAGGCACATCCTGAAATTCTGCTAAAATTGGTCTAATAAAGACAGCAGCATGATTTACCATCCCTTTCATTACTTCCAGGATTTGAACAAAATCTAATCCTGAATGATTGCGAAAGTATTGTGATGCTAGATAATACCAATCAAGAGGTACACCACCTGTTTTTTTCAAAGATTGAATTTGTCTGATAGCTGGAATCTCTGCTGATAATTCTAAATATTCAGCTAACTTTTGTGTCAAATCTAAATCAGGAATAGTTCTCCTCTCATTTTTTGGCTGTTGTTTCTGCCAATCATTAACTTTTTCACACCAACTACCCCAAATTCCTCGACATAGAGTATCACCAAACTCTGCTAATCTATCAATACGAACTTCATTAGCAAATTGCAAGTTTAAATGTACTGGTAATTCGTCTTGTGCTTGATAATTCTGTAAACTTTCGCCTCGCTTCTCAGCAGAAGCAGTTTTTGAATCTGGAAGTAGTCGAGAAGCAGCATCAATGCTAACTTCCATTAGTTCAACTACATCAAAAAATAACCAGTAATAATCCGCAAACTTAAATCCTTTACCATCACGATTAAAGCCTGTTTGTCTTTCTTTTAGTTTCTCTGAACACAGGTACTTAATTTTGGCAATAACTTGTTCAGGAATCTTATCAGTTGTAATCGGAGAAGCATCAACGGTAGCTAAATAGACAACACCATCAGGTAAATACAGCAATGATGTATAAAACTCTTCAGGATGTGCTGATATTAAAGCGTTATTAAAAATATTTGTGAGAATACCGCGATTCTCTGAAAGGGAGTGATAAGTAAGTTTTAGCTGATGATTACTTAATCTTGTAAGTAATGTCTGTAAGCCTCCAGATTCTACATCTCGTGGATGTTTGACAACTGAAGCAAATAAATCAGATAATCTAATTAGGTCAATTAAAACTTGTCTAATTCTACTATCTAGTCTTTCATCATCTAAAGGTTTTAGTCCACGAGTAGTTAAACCGAAATCAGAATCATTTTTAACGCCTGCATTACTGCTAATCTCAATGATGTCATCAATAAGTTCTTCCCATTTTTCACCAAGTAAGTGATATAAACCAAAATCTAAAATCTTTTTGGCAATGTATTCACGCCCAAGGTTAGGAGCATATTCTTTTTTTGGTGGATCTTCTTCCCAGTTGTGATTGATAAAATTTTGTTCTAACCAATCTGGATAGTCAGGGAATTTTTCATAGTCATGCAACAGGTAAGAAACAATAAATACAGAAGTTTGCAAGTCTTCACAACTACGTTTAACTGGATTTGTACCTATTTCTTCTGCTTGTAATCTTTTTAAAATGTGATAGCTGGGAAATAGACCGTTAAGTAAGTGAGCAAGTATAGATTGGTCGGCAGCATTGCGTCTATCTACTGGTTTTTTACCTGCTGCTACTCTTTTAGCATTAATGATTTCTATCGTAACTTCAAAGAATTTACCACCTTTAGCGGTTGCTCCTGCTAACTGTTGAATTAAATTAGGTAATACATAATCTGCAAACTTTTCTAGGATGCGATCGCCTTCATTTCCTTTTGTCTTTTTGACAGCTTCTTTAAATAACCGAATCGTGATAAATTCGCGTTTTGCAGGTGATTCATCATCTTCATCTTCTGGAGTATCAAAATCTGGTACTTCTTCCGGTAAATCATCATCAAATTCGTTCATTAATTTGTTTCCTCGCGTTCAATAAAGCAAATCATTGTTACTCATGTAGCTTGACTTTTAATAGCTTTTAGTTCTAACATATCCATCCTTCATCGTCTTTTGGCTTCCAATGCCAAGTTAAGGTTTCCAATAACAGTGCATCTTGTCCAAAAGTAATGGTGTAGCCAGGACTTCTATCCTCTGGCTCGTTGGTGAGGGGGTAAGCTTGAAAGTGCATAGGTAGTCCGAGGGTGGCGCGTAAAAAGTTGCGATCGCGGTCTGAAATAAAGCACACTAGTTTACGTCTACTCACAGCATCACTAATTTGGTTGATACCATAACCGTGTCGTTGGCAAATCTCCAAGTCCTTCAGAACTTGCACCTTACCAGATTTAGCCAGTTCTCTGAGATTCCCTGGATAATAGAAGTGCCAATCTTCCCGCACCTCTCGATAGCCTTTGAACTTTAAATAACACAAAGCTTTATCAAAGCGAGTAGTAATTACTCCTGCTTTCTCAGCTTTTTCTATAAAGTTATTTTTATCCCATAACTCGAAAATAAAGTTATTGAGAATGCCAGGAAGATTATACATTTTAAATCTTTCAGCTTCTGGCTCATCTGGATTAGTTAAGTCATAAATTGCACAATCTAACTGACTACTTCCCCGAAAACTCCTAGCTTCATCAATAATTTTTGTTTTCCCTTCATTTTGACAGCGATAAAACTGTGCATTCATTTGTTTAATACTAATTCCCAAAACATTTTGAATACTATTACCAAATTTCTTAGCTACCTCTGGATATTTCTCTTTCATGTGATGGTTTCCTTGCAGCTTTGAATAGATATAAGCTGATTGAATCCCACCCCATCGCTGAGGATATCGCTCAAACTGATTTTTATATAGCCAAAATTGCTTAATAGCATTGTTAAAATTAACGCGATCGTAAGTTTCACCATCTTGTAAAGGATGGGATTTATCTGCAAATAGCCTTCCAACAAGAAAGTTAGGTATTAAAGCATAAGCTTGATAAGTTTCAAACCCTTCATGTCTGCCAAGCCTACCAAAGCGTTGAATAAAATTTCCGGCATCAGCAGCTTCAAAAACTAGTAAATTAATCCGAAAGTCTACACCAACATCAATTGTAGACGTACCCAAAAGTAAATCTGCTTCAGCAACCGACTGAGATTTTTCAGTTTCTCCTGTTAAGCCAGTATTTTCTCTAACTTTCCATCGCGGTTCAAAGATAGCTCTTAATTTAGGTAATAGTTTCTTAACTGCTGCAATTGAATTGAGAATAATTGCCCCTTTGCTATTTGGATTATCTTGAAAAAACTTTAAAATTACTGTTTCGGCATTTTCTTCTATCCATTTGTAGCTAGAACTCAAATTAGGCTCTATATCTTGAGGAAAGCATAAGTTAATAGGCTGATTAATTTGCCGCCAACCATCGTTTGAGTTATTTGAAGAAAATTGATAAGCTCCAACATCAACCGGATCAATTTCTTTATATCTAAGTTGAGCTTTTTCTAAAAAAGTCTTTAATATTTCATTAGGTGTAGCAGAAAGAAAGAGAAACTTTTTATTAGCATTGCCAGTGTGCCTCATTAAAAGTATGGTATTGATGACACTAGCTATTTGTGGAGATGAAAAAATGTGAAATTCATCATAGATAAATAATTTATAATTTTCATCTATACGTCTAAATAACCTATCAGGGTTATCTATTTTTCCTCTTAAGTAGTAAAAATTATGGATGTAATGAAAAATGTCAGGATTCGTCAGCAGAATTTCATAGTTAGTAGAAAAGTCTTCTATCCCATCTCGTTTAGAAGACATCTGACTAGTTGCTATAGATTTCTCCAAAATAGCCGCAGTTAATCGTTTGATTTGCGGTTCGTACTTCGGTTGAAATATATCTTTGTATCCTTGCACCTGTTTTTCTTGATCTCTTGCAAGTTCGTTTGTCGGATACATGGCTAAAGTGTACGTGCGATTTGTCATCGCTGACAAATAAGCAGCCAAGCTTTTACCATCGCCTGTCATGGCTCTATTAAAGACAACATCAATATTTGGATCTTGTAATGCTTGATAAGTTTCTGCTTGATGCCAAGAAAGTGACCAATCTTTAGGTAATTTTACTCCGTCAGGTGTAATAACGGTTTGAGAATAAACAGGTTTGAGATTTATGCTGTAATTTTCAGACATATCCTTAAAAATTCCCTGCGAATGCTTAGTTTATCTGAACTGCTACTGCTATGTTGAAAGAATGACAAATTTATGAATCCAAGCAATTTATGCCACCAATGGTGGCAGTTTTTATATATGTGCTAAATACCACACACAAATTTCTGCAACCATTGGTTGCAGTTTTTTAGATGGGTATAAAACATTTCCAGGCTATTTCTCGCACTAATGGTGCGAGTTTTGACTTTACTTAAAAACTGTCCGTAACTCGTTGTTATTCACTATAATGCCATGCAAAATAGAAGTTGCCAAGATATATCCGTATAAAAGTGTCCGTATAAATATGAGTCGAAAAGGTCAATCTATTACACTGTCGATATCAGAACGTGATAAAGCCGAGTTAGAAGCGATCGCTCGTGAATTCGGTATGATGTGGGGAGAGGAACCTAACATCTCCAAGTTAATTAAAGCGATCGCTCAACGTAAGTTACTCATCGGTAACAATAACGATTGGAAAGAAACCCGCATTAGAGCATTACATAGATGTATCAATGCTTTGATAGACATTGGGCAAATTGAACAAGCCCAAATCATTGCAAACTTGCTTCTAGAACGCAGCGAACTATCATTACCTCTGCGAGGCGAAATCGAACGTTTCTTAGAGAATTTGCCCCCATCTTGGCGTTTAGAAATAGACCGCTATATTTTGCGCGAACAGCCCTTTCAGCTTTCCTATCAAGATGCAGCAGAGCATGTATCTAATTTTAACGTTCGCTATGCTAAAGTTGCACCCCACGAAAAGCGGTTATATCTTGATTGCTGGTGCGAAGAGACGGAAGGAAACTTTGATATCCCAGAACTGGTTCACAACTGGAGTTTACGATTAGACAGGATTACTGAAGCTGCTGTCATGCCAATTACTGGTGAGTGGCGAAGTTTGGCTGAGATAGAAGTGGAAATGCATCTATTTGCTGGCTTGGCTTTTGCCTATCAAGCTAAACCAGAAGACAATATTAATGAGTGGCTACCAGATAAAGCGCGAGTCCGGCGAGTTGTCAGGCGAGTATCTAGTACATTTTGGTTTAGCCGCGAAGTTATGCAGTATGCGCCAGATTGTGTAGTCATATTACCTGAGAATGTGCGCGATCGCCTTAAACAAAAACTCCTCACCTTATGCAATTTATACGATATCGAAACCAGGAGTTAAGTCTTGTGGGGTAGGACGCAAAGCCTGCCCTCCTAGACATCTGGCTGAATCGGTCGATATTCCTGAATGTTTCCCTTCTGAATAATTCATAACTTCCCAGTTACTTCTGCGTTAGCCCCTGAATCAGTAGTCTCTATTGCTTCTTGCCAAAATGCAAAATTAGGATGAGAAGGTAAGCGAATAATCACAATTCCTGAATAGTCAGAGGGATTGTATTTTAGACGATTTCCAAATCCGCGATCGCAAGTAACTAAACATCTACCTTCATGGCGACAAACATCAATAATTTATCGATCTGGTGCAGAACTTAAACCTTGTCCTGGTACTGTTGCAACATCATGTCCTGCTAATTGCAATAAAGTTACAACACGCAAGTCGATATTTTCATCTAGCTTTAATTTCACGCACTTGTTTCCTTTTGTTTGTCAGTTTCTGCAATCCTCTACTTAGTGCAAAATCTGGTCAATCATCCGGTTCGCTTGCGAACTATAACCGCCGCCAAATAAATTAAAGTGATTCAGAATGTGATACAGGTTATATAGCGTTTTTCTCTGCTCATAACCTGCATCTAACAGAAATACCTCGTTGTAACCTTTGTAAAACGCTGCTGGGAACCCACCAAACAATTCTGTCATGGCGATATCAACTTCTCTATCTGCAAAATAAGTTGCTGGATCGAATATTACTGGTTCCCCCGACGCAGTACACCCAGCATTTCCGCCCCAGAAATCGCCATGTACCAAGGAAGGTTGCACTTGACGATTTGCCAACAATTCAGGAATCGCTGCTAATAACTTATTTTCTTTAGGGAAATTACCTCCCCGCCGCCTTGCTAATTGAAATTGATAACCCAGGCGATGTTTAACATAAAATTCCACCCAGTCTGCTGTCCAAGTATTAATTTGGGGTGTGGAACCAATGGTATTGTTAATTTTCCAACCAAAATCTTGACTAATGCTATTTTTATGCATTACCGCTAACTTGCGTCCCATTTCTTGCCATGAATTGCTGTTACCGCTACCAAGTTCTAACCATTCCAAAACGATGTAACTAGAATTATCAGCAGTACCCCAGCAAATTGGTTTGGGAACGCGAATACTAGCTGTTGCTAGCATTTGCTCTAAACCCAACGCCTCAGCTTCAAACATTGCAACTTGGGATGCTTGGTTTAGCTTGAGGAAGTAGGTTATCTCACCATTGGAAACAGCATAACCTTGGTTGATGCACCCACCACCAACCGATCGCCGTTGGTGACTTTGAAATTTTTCACCAGTCACCTGGCTAATATGGGTGTCGATTTGAGTCCACATAATTAAATTGGGGAGTGGGGATGGGGGAACAGGGGACAAGGGGACAGGGGGAGATGAGGGAGAAGAATTAATAACCAATGAGAAATGACAAATGACAAATAACTAATGCCCCATTCCCCATACTTAATTTACGGCTTGACAATAACTACACCATAAGCATCTGGAGATAGATACTCTTTGGCTGCTTGCATCAAGTCTGTTGCATCTTGGCTCTGAATAATCGCTGGGTAGTTAAAAGCGGGTTCCAAATCTCCTACCAAAGATTGATAATAACCATACAACCCAGAGCGTTCGCTTGGTGTTTCATTACCAAATATAAATCTGTTGGCTACTCGTCGCTGCACACGAGCTATTTCTGATTCTGTTACCAACTCTGTTTGTATTTTGCCAATGTGTTGAGCGATCGCATTCTCTACAGCAGCTAAATTTTCTACTGCACATTTAGCTGAAATATAAAATGTCCCTTGCAGCTTGTTGCTCATATTGCTCACAGAAATCGAAGAAACTAATCCCCGTTCTTCTCGTAAATCCCTCACTAATCTTGATGTCCGTCCGTGTCCCAAAATTCCAGCTAAAACATCCAATCCATAGGTGCGATCTAACTGAGTCATTCCTGGAACCCGCCAAACCATTACTAGCCTTGCTTGTTGCAGACTTTCATCGATAAATTCTCGACGAACAATTTCTGTAAATGCTGATTCAGGATTCAGTGGGGAGTGGGCAGAGACACGATTAATCGCGTCTGTACTGGGGAGTTGGGAAGGTGGGGTCTCCTCTGGGGATAAGGGGTAATGAGGAATGGCTTTTGTAAATCCTTCTGCAACAGTTGCAATTAATTCTTCCACGGGCAAATTGCCCACAGCTACGGCAGTAATTGACTGGGGTTGATACCAATTAGCATGAAAATCTCGCATCTGCTGGGGTTTAAGTTCGGCAATCACCGATTCTGGCCCCAATACTGCACGGCGATAGGGTAGATAATCAAAGGCTGTCTCCATCGTCCGCCGAAATGTTCGACGTTGGGGATTATCCTCTGAACGCTTAATTTCTTCCAAAACTACCGATCGCTCACGTTCAAAGGCATCATCAGGAATACTCGCATTTGAGACTACATCTATTTGTAGTGGCGCAAGCTCGGCAAAGTCTTTGGGTGCAGTAGTTATATAGTAATGAGTATAGTCCTGGCTAGTAGCAGCATTGGTGACAGCACCCCGCTCTTCAATTCGACGTTCAAATTCGCCGCTAGCTAGTCGTTCTGTTCCCTTAAAAATCATGTGTTCTAAAAAGTGAGCCATGCCGTTAATGGCATCAGGTTCGACAGCAGAACCAACTTTAATCCACAAATTGAGGTTTACGGCTTCAACTGGCATTTGCTCGGCAATGATTGTCAAACCATTAGGCAACTTGTGCAGCGTCGGAGCATTGATACAGGGAAATTTCCGCAGGGTTGAGGTCATTGCTACTTGTGTGTGAGGAGCATGTTACTCTCTTATCTTATCTACGACTTCAAATAAGCACTGCGATCGCTTCTCCTGTCAGAGACGCTTTAGAAGAAAACCACGAATGTGGTATTGATTCAAGTTAGAGATTTTGTCAGAAGACGACCATCCAAAACCAGGCTAAGTTGCCCATTGGCAAGAATGCTAGTTCCTTGGATATAAGCAGCAACTGAGATTGCTTCCCCCAGAGGATGAAGAGCAGAAGATTGCTTGCCGATGATCCAATCTACTTCTAAAGCACATCGTTTGTCTAAGTAACGAAATATTAATAACGGCTTATCCTGCTTGAAAGCATTGAGTGTATCTGTGCTGTAAGTAGTAATTGAGGTGGGAAGGTGGTTAGGACAAATCAGCACATCAGTCAGTAAGTGGATAGGGACCAGCATTTCTGTTGTTGGATGCTGGCGATCGCCACCAAACAAGCCACTAGTGCCAGAAGACTGCAAAAATAACATACGTCCCGCTTGAGTTTGGATAATTTGTTCGGACTGGGATAGACAAATCTGCTCTACAGAATCGGCAAGAAATGCATAGATTCTGGAGTTAGCTTGACAAACGATAAGTTGAGCAATTTTTTGATCGAGGGGAATTTGGAGCGAGAAGGCTGTACCATGTCCAGCTTTAGACTTCAATACTATTCTTCCCTGAATAGCAGTTAATTGCTTGCAAACCTGAGTTAATTCTACTCCTAACTCTAAAGCAGCACGATCGCCTAAAACAGATGAAACCTCTGGTTCAAGTACCAGCTCGGTCACTTGTAAGATATCCTCTGGTTTTATCAGGTCAAGTCCTTGATCTGAAGCTTGTTGATAAATTTGAGATAAGTTAAGTCCTGCGCCATCATCACAGCCATCAACGATCAGTTGATTTCCCTGCTGGTAAACTTGAATTTCGATGATACCTCTGCTATTTTTACCAAGATGTTGGCGTGTTTGGGAAGACTCAATACTTTGCTCTAGTAAATAGCAACTTATATGCAACAAAAGAGCATGGAGGCGATCGCTAAACGCCCGATCGACTTGAATATCGCTAATTTGTAAATGTAGTGTAGCAGACTTATCTTGTAAAGCTTGTAACTGAGACCAAAGCCGATGCAATGGTTCTAAGGCTACTCTTAAAGGAATAGTTGTGACTGTTTTGACTAAATTGGCAGAATGGTTAATTAACTTTTCCTGCTGTATGAATTCTTGTTTGAGTTGATGATGATTGTGATTCAAGGAATGAACAGTTGATGCCACCTGAGACGCTTCAGCCAAAACAGATTGCAGAGTACTGTACAATTGCTGAGAGCGAGAAGCAGCTAGAGGAGAAAGGGTATCTGAAATTGCTGCTAAACGTCCTGACCATTCCTGTAAATTATCCAGCAGGTGTTGTAATCGTTTAACTTGTCGGAGCAACTGCTTGATTGTCTGTTGCTGTTGTTCTTGCTGACAGCCTTGCTGATTATAGTTAGTTAGTAATGTTGCAACCAGCGCGTTTAGTTGTTCGAGATGATTAATATTGATAGGTATGGCGGTTGGAATACTTGTTGCCACAACTGTATGAATAGATTCTTGTAAAGAGAGTGAATGGCGATCAAGAAAAGATTTAAATAGAGATGTTTCAGTAGGCGGGTAAAAATCCCCCAACCAAGCATGAAAATCTCCTTCCCCATACTCCTTTGGGTACTCTTCAACAACTCCTTCTTTTTCAAAGATGCGATCGCCAACGGACAACGCCAGTTCCCCTACCTTAGCGGGAAACTGCTCAGTATCTACGTGATAAAAGCTACTAGGCTGGGCGTTAGTTTCACTTATTAGTTCCCTGTCAAGACTTTCTTCGTCTTGAATCATAACTTGCTCTGGTAGAGATGTAGAAGATTCTACCTCCGCCAAGGAATCGCCAAACTGGATAACTGGTTGATGTTTTTGCGGTTGCTCTTTCGATGTCTCAAGGTTTGTTTCTTGGGGGATGATGCTTTGTTGGCGATCGCTAAACTCTGCTTGTAAACGAGCAACAATGACAGACATACGCTCTAGAATTTCTACTTCCTCAATTTTCGAGGCTGTTAAAAATGCCATCAGCAGCATTTGTAGGCAATCTAATCCTTCCGACAACAGGGAGGCGATAGAGGCGTTGACAGTTGCCTGATACTGATGCAGCAGCTGAAAAATCTCTTCTAGTGCAGCTGCAACGATGGCAATGGCATCTAGTTCAGCTGCTATGGCAATCGAATGCAGAGAGCTGGCAGCTTCCATGAGAGCCAAAGCTGTACCGGGGTTACTGTTTTTTGTATAGTTAGGCAACTCCTGCTCCAAGAACAGCAACAAATCGATCGCTTCTTCTAAAAAGCGATCGTCGTTCTGCGGTTGGGGGACAAAATCGGTACTCATGAACGCAACTCTCAGTTTCTATGGGGTTTGTGACAATTTTATGGCTTCGACATTGATTTGAGGGTACAAGCAGCGATATCGGCGATCGCTTTAAATTGCTCGTGGATTTGCGCGATTGACTCCAGCCCTGCACTGATTTGGCGATCGCCCGGTTCGATAGCAGAAGCAACGTCTGCTGCTGTCACCTGAAGTTCTTGGAACCATTCCTCTATATTTAGGGTGCTTTCACGGGCTTGACGGGCGAGAATTTCCACCTGTTCGGCAGCAGCTAGCAAACCTCCTTCCTGGTGGCTAGTTTTTGTGGCTTCGATGGTTGTATTCAAAGACAAAATCTGAATTTTGCTACTCAAGCCTTCCACAAGACGAACAAAGCCAGAAGCTTGCTGGCAAAATTCACCCAGGTATTGCAGCTGTTTATTAGTAATAGCAACAGTATCTTGAATACACATTAAATGCTCATTGGCGAACTCGGCGATTCTTACTCCCGCTTGTACAGCCTCGCTCACCTGCTGAAATGGCAATAGGAACTCAGACCGATCGCAGGATTCAGCCTTTTGAGGAGGCGATGACAACTGTTGAGCAAGTGGAGATACTATTTCAGCCGAGTGCAAGTTAATTGTCAACATCATTCCGACTTGTTGCAGCAAACTGCGCTCTGCTTCCTGCCATTGTCGCGATTCCAGACAATGATGAAGAACTAACAAACCCCAAGGCTGTTGTTTGACAATCAAGGGCAAGCACAAGCTAGCTTGCACCTGAAAGCGTTGCCAAAATTTCTGTTGGCGGGGAGTTAGTTCTAATACTTCAGCTAAGTTGTGGAGCGAGTTTTCTCCGTCGCCAACATCGGTAGTAACAAACAAATTTATCGGTAGGGATTGGTTAAGCAAGGATGTCCAACCCGCTTGTATAGCTTCAGCGATCGCCCGAGAGCGATTATCTTCCTCAAAACGATAAATCAGGACGCGATCGGCACTGAGAACATCTTGCAGGGCGGTGACTGTAGCCTCCAAAAGTGCGGTTTCACCTTTTGCCTGCTGCATTTGCCGAGCGATCGCCGTAAGTTGTTCTCGCTGGAGCACAAAAGCTTCTCGAACATTGTCATCATTGTCAGTGGGCGAATCCTGAGTCAAAGCTTGGATAAAAGCTTCGATTTGACTCACCTTCTCCTGCAATTGAGCGACCTTTGGCCCTTTAGCAGATTGAAAGACTGCTTTGACTACAGCCACATTAGCCAAAATTTCTTCTATCTGGATTTCATTTTCAACAGGCTGGGTTTCAGAATTAGGGTCTAAGGTTGCGATCGTCACGGAAAACTCCTTGGCAGCATCAAGTTAAATCAGTGGGTTTGCCATTGCAATGTCTGGGCGATAACTTTGGTGTCTAAAATCCAGCGATCGCCTGGCAGAATACCTTGAACAAAATTTAGTAGTTTGTCTGGGGAAAAGTCGGTTGGTGGCGATTGTGCTGGCTGTAAATCCTGCCACTCTACATCGTAGATATGAGCGACCAAAAACCCGATTACCTGATTTTGCAGTTCGAGAACCATAACCATTGGCTTTTCTAGTCGTGACTGCCGCTTCAAAAGCGGTGCATAACCAAGCAAATGTTCCAAATCAACCAGCCGGAGCATCTGTCCTTGCCAATTATAGAAACCTAAAATCCAACTTGGTAAGGCCGGGGATGGGGAAATTTCTTGGCTAGCGAGATGAATAACGTCCAGTACTGAGTGGAATGGTAGTAATCCACTTCCTTGAGCGCCCAAGGAAAAACGGAGAAATCTTTGCTGTTGTTCGCCTGATGTCATCCCAGGAGCCAAGGTTGAGGTTATTCCAGACAACCCCAACTTATCAGCTAATATCTGGCTCATGCCTAGAAGAAGTACTTTGAGTGGTTCTTCGTTTGGTGCTACAGATAAAACAGCCATGTGGCTAACACAGCTTAACTTTGCCACTTGCCGATAAGACCAAGGCACCGGACGCACTGCTGACAAAGGAATATCGATTAAGGCAGGGGGCTTGTCTACAGGAATGCCACAAATATCTCCAGTCCGCGTTTGAGTCAGAAGTAAGAAGCGCCCTGAAGTCTCATCTCCAGAGAAAACTTGGTGCGCCTGTTGGGCTTCTACTTGGGGAATCAACTTTTGGCGCAAGTCCACAATCGCGATCGTTTGCGTTCCTAAATCAACCATGCCGATACCACCTTCAACCGTACTGCTAATCGGTGGACAAGCAATTACTTTGAGAACTGCACCAACTGGCAAGGCAAATAAATAATCTGCGATCGCAAAAACAACGACTCGCAATGAGTCGCGTTCGTTCACAGTGCCAGATAATCGCTTAAACGGAAAGGGAGTGTTAAGCATAAAGACTAATTCGTATATTCGTAATTCATGAAGAAGGGGAAAGGGGAAAGGGGAAAGGGGAAGGGGGAAAGGGGAAAGATTTTATTATTTTAATGACTGATTTATGGATTGAATTTGATTAGATAGCATACGGCTCAACTCTATAGCCTGATTAGAAAGTTGTGTATAAGTTGGTTGGTCTAAATAGCCCACTTCTAACGCTACTCTTAAAAGACTGCGAACTTCACCAGCAGACCCTTTAGCAATATTTAGAAAGTTTAAGTATTCTTTGCGAGAATATCGTTCAAATCCTTCTGCAATATTTGTAGGTATTGATACGGATGCACGTCTTAACTGATCTCTTAAACCAAAGTCTTTACTCAGTTCACCTTCCTTAGTCCTTAAGTATATTTGCTTAACTAAGTCAATACCTTTTTGCCATACTTTTAAATCCTCAAAAGTTTCAATTTTTTTCCTTTCCATTTCTTCCCTTTCCCCTTTACCCTTTCCCCTTTCCCCTTTCCCCTTATCTTAGTGACACTCGGCTAAGGAGTATTAACCAGTTCGGCAATCGTGGCTAGGAAGTTCTGTTCTGAATAGGGTTTGGTCAGGTAAGCTTTTGCCCCTAGAGCTAAAGCTAATTGGCGGTGCTTTTGTCCGCTACGGGTAGTCAGCATCACCACAGGAATCTCCGACAAACGCTCGTCTTGGCGACGGTGTTCTAAAAACTCAAATCCATTCATCTGCGGCATTTCAATGTCACAAATCACTAGATCGACATTACCGTGTTGAAGCATTTGCGCGATCGCCTCTCGACCATCGCCTGCTTGCAACGCTTGATAACTGGCTTTCTGGAGCGTCTGCACCAGACTTTGCCTTTGTACAACCGAATCTTCCACCACTAACACCGTCAGTTGGTTAGTTTGAGCAATGGCTGTATTGACTTCCATTGGCTGTTGCTGCTCTTGCGTTATAGTTTTTGATTGCTGCTCCTTGAGAGCAAGAACAGGCTCAGGCATGGGTAATAGTGCCAGACTAGATGCAGGGGAAGTTGGCATCATATCTGTCTCCCAGGTTTGCCGAACTAACTCCAATGGATCAACGACTGAGGTGAGGCTACCATTTCCTAACACACTGTAGCCTTGGATGTAACTAGGTAAAGTCAGGACGCTGCCGAGTGATTTAATTACTAATTCCTGCTCGACTAAAATTTGATCGACTTGCAAACAAAGATATTGATGCTCTGTTTGTAACAACAGCAGAGGTTGGACGGTATTCCGTTGTTTGACTGGAAAAGGACTTAGAGTTAAATTTTGGTCTTGGGTGAGTAAAGGATATTTGTAATCCAGCAAATTGGCTAGTGGGCGGATGGGAACTAATTGCTGACTTTGCCCTTGTTCCCACTGCCAGAATTTTTCGCTGCCTTGCCCATGTAAAGATTGTTGAACTTGAATCTGCTCTGGCTTTGGTAATAAAACCTGGCTAATTCCTTCAGACAGCAAGGCATAAGTAATACCTTGAGATTGACAAATGAGCAAGCGTGCTGTTGTCAAGCTCAGGGGCAATTGCAGGATGAAGGTGGTTCCTTGCCCTGAAAGCGATCGCACCACAATCGAACCTTGTAAAGCTCGCAATTGAGTACGAACGACATCTAAGCCGATACCACGGCCAGATAATTCACCAATCTGATTGGCGGTAGAAAAGCCTGGTTCAAATAATAATTCTGCCAGTTGGTCTTGTGAGGCGTAGGCGGCTTGTTCAGCACTCAGCAGGTGTTTTTCTATTCCTCGCTGACGAATCGATTCCCAGTTTAAGCCTCGACCATCATCGCGTACCTCAATAGTTGTGCGGTTGCCTTGATGATAAGCTTTAATTGTAATTGTTCCAGTTTCTGGTTTACCCTGCTGGCGACGGGTTTCTATCGGTTCGATGCCGTGATCGAAGGCATTGCGAATCATGTGCAGCAAGGGGTCGTACAGCTGCTCAGAAATAGCTTTATCCACTAGTACCTTCGTACCGCCAAGCTTGAGTTCAACAGGCTTGTGATAAGTTGCTACCATCTGTTGCAGCAGCCGGGGAAATCGATTCAACACTGTTCCTAGTGGAACCATTCTGGCTTGCAGCAAATCTTCTTGCGCTCCTGAAAGCAGTTGCTTGCGCTTTCCGAGACTGAAGCGAGATTGCTGAACTAAAGCATTAAAAGCCTCAATCTGTTCTCCTAATTGCACCATGTCTTTTGTAAGATTTTGCAGGAGAATGTGCAACTCGCTATAGGTATCCATTTCTAAGGCATCAAAATTAGATTGTGCCTTGGCAGTTGGAACTGAGCGTAGAGATCCATGTATATGTCGCTGCTTGCGTTCGGGAAGCAGCAGATGTCGATCCGACCAAGTAGAAACTTTACTAAGTTGTTGTTGACAATACAAAAACTGTAGTATAGTGTCTCGAGCTGCTTTGTCTATGTGATTAGATTGCAGGTTTTGTTGGTTTTCATTGATTAGCAATTCCCCGATTGTATGGCTGAGACGATCAAGTTGTTCTATCGCGACTCGGATAGTGGGAAGCGATGGCGATGACTGAGCTTGGGGGCTTGGTGCTGGTGGAGAGGCTGGGCTATCTGAGTCTAAGTATCGGCAGGATGTCTCTGGATCTCCGATCCAAATTGACTGTAAAATCCGATCTATGGCAGAGGGAACTACTACCGAATCCTGAGAAATGGGTTCCAGTACCTCTGGTGCTTTCGGTAGGGAGTTATCAGTTCGCTTCGGGAAAAACGACCAAATTGATTCTGATTCGCTCGCACTGAGGATAGGGGATGGCTTATTCTCAGTTGTAGCCGTTTCTGTGGATTGGATAGCAATTGAAACTGGCTGCTTTTGCGGCTCTGGGACAGGAGTAGTTAGTCCTGCCCATTCTTGCAATTGTGGAGATATTTCTCCCCCTTGAGTGCGATCGCCTGCAAGTACAGCTACTTGAGCCGCTTGGAAATTTTCTAAAGCCACCTGAGCGATTTGCAGTACTTTGTCTGGATGCGCTTTGAGCGCGTTTAGGGTCGCTTGGGCAATTTCTTCCAATCCAGATAAGCTATAAGATGCTGCTAGTTCAGCAAAAAATTCTGCTTGGGAGTTGAGTGTTGTTTGAATTTGTTGCGAATCTTGGCTTTCGATGTCAGCTGCAAGTTGTTGCAGATCCTGGAGTATGCTCCCGGAAAAGATTGACTCAACTACATCAAAGCCAAGTTCTTCCGAACTGGGAAGCGGAGCCTCACGACCAAAAAAGTCGCCTAGTTTATCTTGGAGTTGGGCAAAGATTGAGGCAGTTCGATCGAGTACTTCTGACTCATTGCAAGATAAGCCCATCAAGGTTGCACTCAATGGCGTTCGCAGGCACTCATAAGCATCTAGAAGCAAAGCACCCAATTCTGGATCGATTTCCAATTCTGGAGCATATAACGCCTGGAATACGTCTTCCAAATGATGGGCAATTGTCTTAATCGTTTCTTGCCCAAGACTGGCAGCACTTCCTTTGAGAGTATGGGCGCTTCGCATCAAGGCGTGAACTTTTTCTATTGTTTTTTCATCGAGTAGACCGATAAGATTCTGCTCAATGGTTTGCAACAACTCTGCTGCTTCAGCCAGAAAAGCTTGCTCTAACTGCTCTTGATTACTGAGATCGAGGTTCATAACAGTTTTGGGAGATTAGTCAACTTTGAACTGGCTAACGCTGGTTTCCAGTTGTTGTGAAGTCGTCAGTAGTTCCTCAAAAGACTCGGAAATGTGGATGGCACTTTCTGAAGTCTTGCGGGCGATCGCCGAAACATCGCTCATCGCCTCTGTCAATATCTGAGATTGTTGACTTTGAGTGGAAACTGCTTGAGTAATTCCTTGCACCAGTCCGCCAATTTCGTTGGTAGCTGCCACGATCGCACTCAGGGAATGACGAGTCTCATCAATCAATTTCGAGCCTTGGACAACTTGGCTAATCCCTACTTCCATTGCTTGGGTAACTTCGTTGGTTCCACTTTGAATTTCTTCCACAAGTCGCTCAATTTCTGTGGTGGCACTAGCTGACTGATAAGCCAGGGAACGAACTTCATCTGCAACTACTGCAAAGCCTTTGCCATACTCTCCGGCACGGGTAGCCTCGATCGCTGCATTGAGTGCCAGCAAATTAGTTTGAGTGGCAAAGTTTTCAATTAGGCTCACTACTTTCGAGATTTTCTGAGAAGCTTCACCAAGGCGTTTAATCTTCTTCGCTGTTTCCGACACGGTTTCCCGAATTTCCAAAATACCGTCTACGGTTCTTTCCATCAAGGAATCGCCAGCTTGGACGGTGTTATTAGCTCTTTGAACCGCCTGTCCTACTCTTTGGGCATCAGCAGCGACTACTTGGGTGGAAGTTACCATCATTTGTAATTGTTCGAGAGCGCGTTCGAGCCGTTCTACTTGCTGTTGAGCTTGGTCGGATAGTTTCACTACTGAAGTAGTGTTACTGCTAGAAGTTTCACTCACCCTGCCAGCAGCAATCTGCACTTGTCTGACTAAATCTCGCAAACTTTGGATTGTAGTGTTGTAACCATCAGCGATCGTCCCAATTTCATCTTCAGATAGGGGCGCTCGAACCGTGAGATCGCCCCTGAAGGATGGTTCCAAAGCCATGAGAACGCGGATTGCTCCTTGTTGCAGTTTTTCCCGCGCGGTGCGTTCGCGCTCTGCTGCTTCTGCTAGTTGCTGCTCTTGAATACGCATTTGTTTCAAGTACTCTGCAAGATTGAGGGCAACACCAATCTGGACGCTAGTTTGGTTAAGAACATCTTCCTCGGATTGCTCCCACTGGCGCGGTGCGCTATTTTGATAAACTCCCATCAACCCCCATAGCCGATTTTCTTGAAAAATCGGAGCAATCATGTAGGCTTTAGTTCCCCACAGTTCTAACAATTGAACGTGACATTCCTCATGACCGACAGTATAGATATTGTCAACCCGCAAACTTTCTTTGCGGACATAACGCCCTCCTTTGTTGTACTGGAGATAGGTATCTCTCACTTTGGCAAGGCTAGTTCCCACTAGCTTAGGCCAATCCCCACTCACAGACTCAACTACAAATTCTCCAGACCAATCAGGGTCAAAACGGTAAACTCCAACTCGATCTGCTTTGAGTAATTGCCGAAGTTCATAGGTGGCAAACTGGACAAATTCCAGAACATCACCATGACTTTGGGCCATCTCTGTCAATCGACTTGGTAGGCGATAGGAAAAGCGGGCGTTTGCTACTTCCCGTTCTGCCAGTTTTATCAGTTCCTCATTCTTGCTTAAGGTTTGTTGTAAGTATTGCGATTGCTGGACGGCAACCCCAAACTGCGTGCCGATTTTCGCTACCAAGTTGACTTCATTCTCTTGCCATTGCCGCGGCCCATCATTCTGATATGCTCCTAACAAACCCCAGAGATGGTTTCCGGCAATAATCGGGGTGATGATATAGGCTCTAACTTGGAATTGCTCTAGAATTTTCAAGTGGCACTGGGCATGACCAGCAGTATAAACGTCATTAATCACAAACGTCTCGTTATTGCGATAGCGTCCGCCTTGGGTTTGCTGTAGGTGTTCGTCTTCCCATACAGTCTTGATATCGGGGCCTACCAAAGCTATCCATTCACGATTTACGGATTCAGCAATAAACTCCCCACCCCAATCTGGATTGAAGCGATACACTGCGAGGCGATCGCATTGCAATTGCGATCGCAATTCTGGTAGGGCATTGCGGAAAATCGTATCTAGCTCTTGAGCTTGGCGAATTTTTTCCGCCAGCTTTGTCAATGCTCGTTCTCCTTCGGCGGTTCGCGCTAACTCAGCATTCTTCGTTCTCAGTTCTTCGATGTACTCGGATTGCTGCACGCTTAACCCCAACTGAATGCCCAATTTGGTCAGCAATCGCACCTCCTCGGAATTCCACTGGCGCGGCCCGCTATTCTGATAAGCTCCTAACAAACCCCAAAGTTTGTTTCCAGCAAAAATCGGGGCGATGGTGTAAGCTTTAACCTGGAACTGCTCCAGCAGGTCGATGTGGCACTGGGCATGACCAACAGTATAGATGTCATTGACGACAAAAGTTTCATTATTGCCATAGCGTCCGCCTTGGGTTTGCTGGAGGTGTTCGTCTTCCCATACGGTTCTGATATCGGGGCCAACCAGAGGCACCCAGTCACTTCCTACAGATTCAGCAATAAATTCACCACTCCAGTTAGAGTCGAAGCGATATATTGCTAGGCGATCGCATTTGAACAACTGCCGCAATTCTACCAAGGTAGTGCGGTAGATTTTTTCTGGCTCTTGAGAATGACGCACTCTATCCGCCATTCGCGCCAGCGCGTTTTCTATTTCAGCTACTTGGGTCATTTCTATATTTTTTAACCGTAGCTGTTCGATATATTCAGCTTGCTGGACGGCAATGCTCAACGGTTCGGCGATTTGCAACAAAGTACCAGCCTCTTCTTCAGTCCATTTGCGAACATCAGAATTTTGATAGGCTGCTAACAAACCCCAAAGATTACCAGCGCGGAAGATGGGAACAATGATGTATGCTTTGGCTTGGAACTTCTCTAATGATTCTAAATAGCAAGGTGAAAAACCAGCTGCATAAATATCGTTGACTTTGCGAAAGCGCGTTCCTTTGGCGTATATTCCACCCTGCGTTTCCTTCAGATAGGTATCGGCATCAGGTTTTATAGGGGAGCCATAATCCTTAACATTGCAACGTTCTGAAGATATCAGACCTGTTTTTAAAATGCTATCTTGTTCCTGCATCTCCAACAGTGACGACCAACCAGCAGCTATAGATTCAGCGATAATTTCTCCACTCCAGTCTGGATAAAATTGATAAACGACAACGCGATCGCATTTTAAAAATCGCCGCAACTCTTGGGTTATAATGCGGAAAAGGGTGCGAATATCCGTTGCTTGTCCAATCTTTTCAATGATGCCGAAAACAGTACGTTCTCGTTCAACAAGTTTGGCTGACTCCTCAGAGCGGTTATAAAGTTCTTGCTGATATTGCAACTGTTGAATAGCAATACTAGACAAAGATGCAACCTGCACCATCAGTCGCACTTCACTATCTTTCCACTGACGAGGCTGAGAATTTTGATAGGCAGCAAGCAAGCCCCACAACTGTTCTCCCTGGAAGATGGCGACAATAATGTATGCTTTGGCTTGATAAGTTTCTAAAACTTTGATATAGCAGTCAGAAAAACCAGCACTGTAGATATCATTAGTGACTCGATAGATTTGTCCGCGATGGAAAGTTTTGCCTTGCGCGTACTGAATATAGCTATCCGCACTGTGCGATCGTCCTGTTGTCCCAGCCAGTCCTCCTTCGTCTGCCAGGTTCCTAACACTGCAATAGTTAACGTTCTTGACAATTGCTGGGTTGTTTCGCTGTTCTTCTAACAGAGAAACCCACTCAGATCCAACAGATTCAGCAACAAATTCCCCACTCCAATCTGGCTGGAAACGATAGATTGCCACGCGATCGCATTTTAGTGACTGTCGCACTTCTTGGCTGGCAACGCGAAAGATGGTATCCAAATCTTTGGACTGGAGAATTTTATTGGTTACACCGACAAGGATTTGGTCTTTTTCTACTTCTTGTTGCAAAGTAGCTTGAATCACAGCAACTTGCAGTTGTACTTCTAATTCCTGAGCGATTAATTTTAGTAACCGAATTTCAGCATTCTGCCACTGACGAGCAGCAGTGCATTGCTGCACTACCAACAAACCCCAAACCCCATCTTTTGCTAAGATCGGCAAACTCAAACAAGCTCTGATCTGAAACCGATCCACGAGCTGCTTTTGGTAAGGAGACAAGCTGGCAGTGTAGGTATCCGCGATCGCTGCTAATTTTTCTTGTTGATAAAGCTTGGCAGAACCTAACCCAAAAGTGACGGCGGGCAGTTTTTCCTTCAGCATTGGCGTAAAGCCATCCCTCATCGCCTCCGCAGCAACTATCCCCAGCGTCGGATTCGTAAACTCATATAGCACCACACGATCGGCTTGCAGGGCGCTTTGTACCTCCATGACAGCAGTGGCAAGCAAGGTCTCTAGATCGGAAAATTGGCGGATTTTGCTGGCGATCGCTTGTACTTGCTCTACCTCTAATCCATCTCCTCCATCTTGATATGGCAACACATTTACTAGTTGTTTTAACTTGCGGATTCTGTCTCGCAATGGCCCTGTTTCGACCCAATCAGCTTGATCCAATTCTGATCGCAATTCTTCTATAGTGGAGATGATTTGCTGTTTTGCTGGTACATCAACGGTATGCCCGTTATCGGTGTCCTTATGACCGTTGCTGGAATTTGAGTGTGGTTGACTGGGTGTAAGATTGTGTTGCGTTATCATAATCTTTCTTGCTATAAACGTTGTCGGAGTTAATAAGTAAAATACAGAGCGGAGGCTAATTACTTTTCTAAAACGGCTTTAGCGTCCAGAAGCCCTTGGCGTTGGGTAGGAAGCTCTGAACTTTAAAGAGGCTGAAGGGCTTGAATCACAACATGGGTGTCGAGTAACATCAAAGGGCTACCTTGAGAATCCACAAAGTAACCCTGCAAGAACGAGCCTAATCGGGCGGGTAACATCGATGCCGAAATTGCTAACCGCTCTTGGGGATCGTAAACTTCAATGGTATTGACTTGCTCCACCAACAGCCCGACAGTTTGATTCTGGACTTGAACAAGCATCGCCATGCCAGAGTTACGTACATTTTCTTGCCGACACCAGTGTGTTGCTCCCAACAAACCTGCTAAATCAAGAATCCAGATAGCTTCTCCCCGCCAATTCATTATGCCTAACAAAAATTCTGCTACCTGGGGTACTGGTAAAATCTCGGTGAGTGAAACCTGAATTACTCCCCGCAAATCAGCTAGTGGAAGTAACCCATTTACCTTTCCATTCAACGGAAATCTTAAAAACCTCTGGTTGTTTCCTGGGGAAGAGTTTTCAAGTCGAAATTGGCTATTAATGGGTAGTGAAGAAAAGCTATCATTGACCTGTACCATTGCCCCAATTTCCTTTAGCGAATAAATTTACTAACAGTCTGGAGCAAAATCTTTTCATCTACAGGTTTGATTAAATAGCCATCAGCACCACTCATAGTGCCCCAAGTTTTATCAACATCTGTGTTTTTAGTTGAGCAAATCACTACCGGAATTGCTTTTGTTATCGGATCGGCTTTCAACTTGCGGCAGAACTCAAATCCACTTTGACCTGGCAAAATCAAATCCAGTAGGATCAAATCAGGTTTTTGTTGTTTTAACCTCAGTTGAGCTTCTTCACCACTGCGAACTTCATAAACTGAATATCCTCCTTGCTCCAGGTAACGTGTCATCTTTTCGGATTCTGCAAGGCTATCTTCAACTAAAAGAACTTTTTTCATTTTTTCCTAACTATTTAATTTAGAATTTGAAAAATGATTGCGATAAATTAATTAACACTAACCCAGATGTAAAAAGCAATTTTCGAGGCAAAATATGTTTTGGAAATGGGTGTAAAGGAGCCACCGATATAACTACTGCTTCAACTTAAACGGTTAAATACTTGTGAAGCACACTAAGTACTTTTTCTGCCTCTACGGGTTTACCCAAAAAGTCTGTTGCCCCGACTAATTTTGCTCGCATCCGATCTACGATTCCATCTTTCCCAGTTAAGATCACAACTGGCACATTTTTGAGAACTGGAGTTTTACGGATTTGAGAACAGATTTCATAGCCATTCACTTTTGGCATCAAAAGATCCAAAAAAATGAAGTCGGGCTTGCTTTTAATTAGTTGTAAAATTGCTATCAAAGACTCTTGAATGCCAACAAAACGATAACCTTGATGGGTGATAATTTCCTCCAAACTGTGACAGATCGTCAGACTATCATCTACACAGGCTACTAAAGGTTTTGAGATATCAATAATTGCTTTGCTAGCTGCTGGAGGAGCAACTTGTATAACAGTATTCTCTTCTGTCTTTAGTGAAGAATTGGAATTATTAACTGCACTGGACGGACTGACAAATTGTTTGCTAGCTGCTGGTAAGGCAACTTGTATAATAGTGTTCTCTTCTGTCTTTAGTGAAGAATTAGAATTAGGAACTGTACTGGACAGGTTGCCAGTTTCTTTACTAGTTGCTGGAGGAGTAACTTTTTTAAAATTAGACCCAACTTGTATAACAGTATCCTCTTCTGTCTTTAGTGAAGAATTGGAATTATTAACTGTATTGGACGGGTTGCCAGTTTCTTTACTAATCCCAATCTTCCTGAAGTTTGGGATGGGTGAAAAAGCGATCGCTCCTGCTTTTACCAATGGTATCAAGAACCGGGTTAAAGCTAAGACATCCCGACCGCTTTTTTGCCCTAGACCTCGTAAAGTTTTTGTTCCATCAACTACAGAAATAATTTGTTTAAAGGATGTTTGTCCTGGGAGTAGCTCTATTTGTTGAATGACAGGAAATAAATTGGGCGAGTAACTAGCTAGTCCCGCATCTCGCCATTCTTGCCAGGCTTGTGTAGCCTGTTTCAAGACTTCCTCAGTTGGTATTACAGTTAGGAGAAACCCAGGAACTTCACCAACAACGGTAGTATGTGACAACTGCCCTGCTGGATTGTTGCCATTTCTTTTGGCTTCAACGTACTGCATGATATCAAACAGGACTTCAGCTAGTAAGCTTGTAATCAGGTTAACAAGTTGTTGTTGTTCGATTAATTTTTGTTCTCGCAACTTAGCAAGAATGCAATATTCGCGATAATTTTGCTGGGGAGAGACAAGCCATTCCAACTGTGTCACATCCAGATTAGAACAGTACTGCGACAAGTGTCGTCGCCATCGCTCATCAGCATTAGAACCGCCAGCCTGCCAAATTAATCGTCCTAAACGAAAATATAGCGTCCAAGTCGGCCCATCCCTGGCTTCAAGATTCAGCCTGCCTGTGAATAATTTAGTTTGAAGTTGGTTGATCAATTGATTCACAATGGATCGCACCCCTTATATATCTTGAATTTGGCATTTTCTAATTAGAAGTAAGTTATCTATATTACTTTTGCAATGTTATATATATTGAGAAAATTGCTTGTCAATACAGACGTTAAAAAGAAAGATGGAAATGTTGAACACTACAAAGCAAAGACCAGCTTTAATGCTTATCGATTGTATACAGCGATCGCCCAGCTGCTAGTCTGCATAAAAAATCAGCTTGAATTAAGTTTGTCAAGAAATTGCTTGTTGCCGAACAAAGTATTGGCGATCGCGTTGTTCTAGTAGCCCTTGCTTAATTGAGGAGCGCAAGATATCTATCGTTTGCACCCGGCTTAAGCCTATCACCTCTTCAATTTCGATCAAGGTAGCTCCTTCAGCTTGCTGAATGTATTGCAACACTCTAGATTTAACAGCATCTCCATTCAAGGCAGGTACTTTCTTAGTTATGGTATTGACGCTAGGACGAAAACCAGTGGCTTTAATTGCAGAACGGGAGATTGCCAATTTTGGAACTGTTGCAACTAATTTCTCTTTTTCAGCAGGAGTTGGGGAAACTGCTTGTCCATTACTGGAATCTCCCCAAACACTGTCATGTAAAAGTGCCCGGAAATTTTGCAAATCTTGGAATAATGTCTGAGCCTTTGCTGCCCGCTCTTGGCGGTATTCTTGCTGGCGTTGCCAGACATCTGTTTTCAGCTGCAATATTTCTAATTCCCGTTCTGCAATCTCTTGCTGAAATTGCTGCTGTTGTAACTTTCTGTTATTGTGAAGGTTGGTAACAAAATTGCTCAAGTCTTGATGAAGTAAATCTGCTTGTAGCTGAAGTTCTTGTTTAGTTAGCTGTTTCCACTGGTTAACTTGTTGACGGCGTTCAGCAGTTATTTGCAATCGTTGCGATCGCTCTTGTTCCCATAAATTCTTGAGAGCCATCAGCTGAAATCTCCTTTTTGTTAACTATAAATATTAAATAGGAGCCATGAGGACTCCCTTTTTCTAATCTGGTGTTAAGCAACAGATGGAACAGCTGCCTGAGATGTTAAACCAACTGCTTCGGCATATCTTAAGTAAGTTTCAACTGAAGCAATCACAATGCGAGCTTCAATGGATAGCAGTTCAATACCAACTAAAGAAACACGCACCCAAGCATCAATTACAATTCCTTTGTCTAAAATGCGGTCAATAACTTCAGCTAGACTCGAAGATGAGTTAACTTTTTCAACAGCCATTTTACTTTCCTCACATAACTCTAATTAGTGGTTTCATCTTGCTCTGATGGAGCAGTAGGTAAAACTTACACAATGTGTTTTGTTCTTCCTGAATTTAGTGTTCCCAAAAATATCAGATAAATATAAGAAAATAAAAAAATCCTAAAAAGTTAACAATATATTTTTTATAAAAAATTAAATAAAAAAATCATCTTATCTTTATTGTTTCTTTGAAAATTTCAAATATCATTTTTTATAAATTTATATAAGAGTATTTTTCAGAAAGTGATAGGGTGGTAGAGGTTCGCTCAGTGCCAATTGCCAGTGCGAGCATTGTATCTGCCAGAGAGAAAACTGCTGCGTACTGAGCGTTGAATCGTTGCGCTGTGCCAAAAAGTGGATTTGCCGCACATCTGGCTTTTGAGTTTCACAGATAACATTTGTATATGTTTTGAGAATTAACTGGTTCAAGAGTTCCCACTGTTGACATTGTTGTACTTGAAATACTTGCTGTGTTTGGTAGCGTTGTTTTTTAGCTAATAAATAGGCTTTTCCCTTAGCATCAATAGTGTCAGACTCATCAAGCAAATCACAGGGTGTAGCTTTTAAAGTGTACTCAACTTTGTCTCTTAGCTGAGTTAGGGTTTCTAGATATTGCTCTTGATGCTTTTCTAGATGATTCAGCAGTTTTTCTACAGAGGTAAAACCGTTACCAAAGCGTAAGGGAAGAAGGGGAGTTTGTTGAAAGAGTTCTCGAATTACGCGATCGTGGTTCAATACAGCTTGAAGTAAACGCTCATCGTTTGCTTGTATTGCCTCTAGGAAGATTTCTGGCTCTACGATCGCAGCTAAACCAGAAGAGTAAACGATTTCAATATTCCTTTCCATCCCTAAAGGTAAAACAAGGGGTGATGCGATCGGTACTAAAAGAGCATAAGCGTATATTGACATAAGTAGTAGGTTGGCGTAAATGTTTATCGTTGAGACAAGGCAGGTGGCAGAGGGCGGGAGGTAGATGGTTTTAGTTAAATTTACTTTTAGTAATATAGTTTTGTTTATTTGCACCGTTCTATTTAAGCAGCTTCCGCTCTGAACTTCTGCGTTTTTTCAAGTAAGCTATTCATGCCTAGTTTTGGCACAATCAAGCATGAAAATTCTTACCTCTTCCTCCTGCCTTCTGCCTTCTGCCCTCTATTCAGATTGGTGCTGATTAGCAAGCATTTGGTATGTAACTTGGAAATCATCATTTGTAATCTGAATCAGGCTGGAGTCGCTTAATCCTTGGGCGCGGTACCGACGAATTGCGCTTAAAGCAGCTTGATTGCTCAACAAAGCCAAGTCTGCGCCATTCCAACCTTCGGTAACTGTCGCCCAGGTTTCTAAATCGACATCAACCACGGGACGATCTAGATTGTGAACTTGTAAAATCCCTAATCGGCTGGCTCGATCTGGTAGATCGATTTTAATTTGTAAGTCCAATCTTCCAGCTCTGAGCAAAGCAGGATCGAGGGTTTCTGGACGATTGGTTGCTCCTACTAACAGTACTTTTGGGCATTCATGCAACCCATCCAATTCGGTGAGCAGTTGACCAACAACGCGGTCGCTAACTCCAGAATCACCACTAAATCGTCCCCGTGCTGGTGCTAAGGTATCAATTTCATCTACAAACACAACGCAAGGAGCTGCTTGTCGAGCTTTGCGAAACAGTTCTCTAACTGCTTGTTCTGCGGCCCCTACCCATCGGCTGAGTAATTCCGGGCCATTCACAGCAATAAAATTGGCTCTAGCCTGGGAAGCGATCGCTTTTGCAAGTAATGTTTTTCCCGTTCCCGGCGGTCCCCACAACAGAATCCCACGGGGAGGCTTGGCTTTGGTTTGCTCGTATAGTTCGGGGTAAAGAAGTGCGCCCTCCACAGATTCTTGAAGTTTTTGTTTAACATCATCCAAACCACCAATGTCATCCCAACTGACACTTGGTATTTCAACTGCTACAGTCCTGAGAACTGAAGGTTTTATTTCCTTAATTGCTTCGAGAAAATCCTGCTGCATGACAGTCATATTCTCAGGAATGGGACTGTTGAGCGAGGGGACTTGACGGCGAAGGGCAATGTAGGCTGCTTTTTGACAAAGAGCTTTGAGATCAGCACCGACAAAACCGACAGCCAAATCGGCGATCGCTGCTAAATTAATCGAAGTCTCTAAGGGCATAGCACTTGTCAAAATCGTGAGAATTTCCAATCGTCCATCGCGATCGGGAACGCGAAAATGAACTTCGCGATCGAAGCGTCCCGGACGACGCAGCGCCGGATCGAGATAATCAGGACGATTTGTTGCTGCTAATATCAGTACGCCCTCGGTTTTAGCAAACCCATCCATTAATCCAAGCAACTGCGCCACTAATCTTTTTTCAACTTCACCCTCTACTTGGCTGCGATCTGGGGCGAGACTGTCAATTTCATCAATAAATATCAGACAGGGAGCAGAACGAGTTGCTTTCTCAAAAATGCTTCGCAAACGAGCTTCTGCTTCCCCGTAATACTTGCTCATCACCTCTGGGCCATTGATGGCAATGTAGTTTAACTCTAACTCTTCTGCCAAAACACGAGCTGTTAAAGTTTTTCCTGTACCGGGCGGGCCAACTAGCAAAACTCCACGCGGAGGCTCTAACCCTAATTTCACTAATAAATCTGGACGTTTAAGGGGAATTTCGACTAACTCTCTGATTTCTTTGAGAACATCAGCCAAGCCGCCGACATTCTGCCAAGAAGCTTTTGAGTTCGTCCGAGGTGATGGGGGGGTGACATCAGCATCATCCATTGATGTAGCTGTATTGGTGGAATTGGATTGGACTCGGCTGGAATTACTTTTTCTGGGAATATTGCCTTGCCGGGGAATACTACTAAGATGATGAGATTGAATTTGAATAGAAGTTTTTAACTCTCCTTTCTCTACTTTTTCTTCTAAAGCTTTGGCAATTTCTAATAGTTGTTCAAATCCTTTAAATATATCGTCCATTGATTTTACTTAAATAAAAGGTTGATAAAATTTAATTTTAAAAAAATTCAAAAGTTTTAATAATTTTTGATTTTCAATTTTTATTACTGTTCATACCGTTTCTTTATATGGCTTTTTTTCAACGCAAAGGTACGCAGCGAAAAGCTTGAGCGCTGGCTTCTGGCGCTCAAAGCTTTTCAAGACAGAGATTTTCTGAGGATAATTTGGCATGTTCCAAAATAATTAAGCGCATTTTTATAAACAATTGGGATTAGTTAGAACTAAATAATCGCAGACGAGCAAAGTTAAAGGGAGCAGTGAAATTGTTGTAGCGAATTCGCAAACGTTCTTCAAATTTACGGTCGAGTGCTTCAACGTGTTTGCTAAATTGTGATTCTGCTTCCCAAGGAATTAGGTAGGCTGCATTGTAAATCATTGTGTCCATTTGGGGAGTATTTTCCACCACATCGATCGCAATCAAGTTGAGCGTGCCTTGAAATATATCTATGATGTCTTGCTTGCGATCGTTCATTCCCTGTTCGATGGCTTGCCCTATTTGGATTGCTTGTTCCATACTCAAGGGTTGACCTATTAGCTTATCCCTTTCGGTTTTGATGTCTGGGTGTTGTGCCAACAGTCCCTGAATTTCAACATCAGTATCCCAAAAAACTTTGACACTCACTTCTCGGCGACCCGATAACTTCGCCAGCAATTGCGTCAATTCTTCTTGATGGGGACGAATTAATTGCTGTGAAACCGTTTCCCAGTTGGAAACCAAAAGTCCAAATTGCACAGGGAGTAAATTGCGATCGCCTGCTTGCATGATTTCCTCAAGGACTTTCTCATGACTTAGCAGGTTACGACGGCTGGCTAAATAACGCTCTTGCTGTGCTTCAGAGTAAATCACTGCAAAACCATCCAAAATTTTAATTTGTACGGGTTGCCCATCTAAACCCTGTAAACTAAAGTTTTCTGGAGCAGGCAAGGTCAAAATTCCATAAATGTAAAAACTCATATAAATGTCTTACCAAGAAGAATGTAGATAAAAAAGTTACAGGGGTTTAGAGGTGAGTACTAATCTTAACTTGGCATGAACTAAGCTTAACTGAGCCAGTCCTAAGTCCAAGTCACCTTCAACCACAACACCTGTATTTAATAGGCGATCGAGGAGTTCTAGAATAGAGGGTTGACTAGAGGTTTCGCCAGGGTAGTATCCCCCAGATTCAGGAAGTAAAGTTCCCATTTCACCCAAGTTAATATTTAGATCGGCTGGGTCAATATCAAATATCTCGCAAAGCTTAACAACCTGTTGTTCAAGCTGTTGCAAGCTTTCGGCAGCCCGATCTAGCTCATTGTCGTTGAGGGTCCCAGCATCCATTCGCCGAATCACCTGAGCTTCCATGAGTTGGCGTATCAGTTCAACAACCGTCAATAACAACGGCGCTAAACCGGAATCCGAACCTTTTGATTTGCTAATCGCCTGCATTCTCTTGATTAATAAGATTGGGTGCTTTGAGCGATCGCAGTTCTGTTTCTAAACTGGCAACACGCTCTTGAAGTTGTTGATTAGTTGTTAATAAAGTGCGAGTTTGACTATTAAGATAGGGGTCGCTCTCCCACCAGTTAATTCCAATCTCTTTGGCTTTATCAACAGAAGAAATCAACAAACGAATTCGGATGTTGAGTAGTTCTGTGGAGCCGACGGAAATAGAAATATCTCCTGCTATAACAATGCCTTTATCTAGAACCCGTTCGAGAATATCTGCCAAGCTAGAACCCTGAGTTGTTGTGATAACTCCCCGGTTAGTATGAGTACTCATTTGTTTATTAAATGCCCAGAATCAAAAGCTACTGTCTGTGATACGTTCGGCAGTCCGGCATTGCCTTGCATTTGTACTAATACTCCCTGCTCTCTAAGAGACTTGAGTGCAGCCACAATTTGACCGCGATCAATTCCTAATTCTGCTGCCAAATCAGAGAAAGGTCTTCCTGGAGACTTGCACAGGTAATTGTAAACTTCATGCTCGTAAGGTACTCGTTGTTCCAATACAATCTGATTTTGACTGTTTGGTATGATCTCTACTGGCTGAGATTGAGTATTGATACCGTGATGCAATTCGCTCAAAACCTCTTCCAGTAGTCGAGTTGCTTCCATGCGAGGTTGATTCGTGCGAGAAAGCAGGATATCGGCACAAATATCTTGAAAGTTAGGATCTCTAGGGTTTACAGAAATTTCGTGTTCGTGGCAGATTCTGGCAATCATTAGACAAGAACGCAATCCACCACTTTGTTCAGAGCCAGACCGACTCCAAAACTTCCGTACTAAGCGCACAATTACTTCGGCTTTCTCGGAATCTATGGCTGTTTTATGAACTACAATTTCTTGCTGAGTCAGTTCATCAGGTGTAGGTATATCGATGGTAATAACACGATCCATCAAAGCATCCTGAGTTGCATGAACTCCACAATACTCTTGAGGATTTGATGTTAAGATTGCCCGAAACTGAGGATGAACCCGGATATACTCGGCTCGATGTTGGTTCATTGGTAATACTAACAACCTCTCCTCAAGTACGGAGAGTAAAACGTTATTTACCTCCGGGTGCGATCGATTGAATTCGTCGTAAACCAGCGTAAATCCTTCTTTACAAGCTAGGGTTAATCGTGCATCAACCCAGTGTTGTCGAAGTTCATCCTCAACTTTAACAACGCTGTGAATGAAGTTATCAACAACCTTTTTGCGGGTGTAACCTAATTGATTACCAATCAAGTCTGAGGTTTTAAACTCATCATCTCCAAATAAGAGAACGATAGGCCGATTGAGCAGATCAGCTAGATGCATTGCCAGAGTAGTTTTTCCAACTCCGGCTGCACCACGTAAATGTACTGAATAACCTGACTGTAAATAGCGCAAAGCACGTTGAGCGATGCGTTGAACAGCAGGGGTATTGACAAAACGCTGCAAAGATGCATTTAATACAGTTGTCAAACTCTAAGTTCCTCCTAAATAGTAATCTCATGCAAAAGTGATTTTTTTTACATCAAAAATCTCAAATACAGATGTCAAAAAGCCTTAACTGGACTCAAATCCAACGCATTTTGGCATTCAACACAAGATAAGTAATGTTTCATATTTACGTCATCAGCAAGATTACGGTCTTGTGAGGACAGGTTTAATAAATCCACACAACTGTAAAATAATATGGTTCTGCGCTTCTTACTATTACCGATTACTGGCCCATTAATGGGGGTAACGTGGCTTGGAGAAAAAATTTTAGAACAAGCCAATACTGAAATTGATGATAAAGAAAATCTCAGCAAGCAGCTTCTTGCACTCCAACTTGCTTTTGATATGGGAGAAATTCCGGAAGAAGAGTTTGAAATTCAGGAAGAAGCTCTTTTATTAGCAATTCTGGAAGCAGAAGAGCAAGAACGCAATCAGACACAAGAGTAATACCAATTCTCTAAAAGTTGGCTACGGATAAAGCATTTATCAACCGTACAGTAAGGTATGCTCAATACTGAAGGCTACACCACATCATATGGTAGCAATTAGACTAAATAGGTAGACATAAATAATTATCGTCGGGATAAGGCAGGGGGCAGGGAGCAGTGGGGGGAAAGAGTTTGAGCCTTATTTACTTTTCTTTACACAGTTTGATTTTTTTATGCTCACCTACTTAAGCAAGCACTTAATAAAAGGCTGGCAGCGTAAAATTAAATACAAATAAATCAAAATGAGAGGATATCACCTCTGTTTTTAATCGGTTATTAAATTTTGTAAGTTACTTATACATGAGTTATAAACACAACTTGATTTATTTTTTGCTATAACCTAAATTTGTTAGCGCAGAATTTTATCATCTCGAAACCTTGACCTCATCTTAGATTTTGGGCAAGGTTTCCGCTTTTGACTAATGCCTCATCCAACCTAGAAGCTAGTTTGGGGAAAATAGCTCGACTTTCTTCAATTAATTTATTTAAATCTGCCCTAATCTCGTCCGGGTCTCTTTGCACACTGAGTTGATTTTTCTATTTTTAAAACAACGAATGATCGTAACACGAGGGTGTGTTTATATGATGGTCTTTTACTAAATGCTTAACGTAGTTTTTAGTTCATCAAAGCATTCTGATTAATCAAGATAAAATCGTTGTAGGCTAAGGATTACAGTGTCTAAGTCTACAGTCCAACAATGAAAATCAATCGGCATGGACGCGCTAAGGTTCTCAGTTAACAAGAAATTAGGAGGAAAGAGATTTTATTGTGAAGGATTACTTAGTATTCCAATGTTATGGTGTTGAATTTTGGTCTATTGTCCTCCAAGCCAGTATTTGCTTGCTGATGGGTGATGTTCTCTTCAGCAATTGTTTGACTATTTAAAATAGCAAGACGCTGCTGAATCTGATGTCGGCGTGCTTCGAGTTTCTCTAGTTCCTCCTCTAAACGCTCTTTCTCTAACATCATTTTGTAAGCATTTAAGTAAACTCTTGCTTGAGAACGTTGAGGAGGCATTGAGCTAAGTTTGGCTGGAATTTGTCTACGGTTTGGAGTGCGATGCATAATAAATTTCTCTTTGGATATGAAAGTATTAAGTTTAATTACCACTTAAAATAAACAGGCGGCGGCTGCTTGGATGCGTTCTAAAGGCTGAACTGAGCGAGGAAGCATCGGTAAGCGAACCATTGTCAAACCTGGAAAACTTGTCTGGTGGTCATTCTGGCTCGCACGATCGCAATTAATGGTAGCTGTAGAAGTAAAGCGGTTGAGAACAAAATAATTCTGGCTTACACCCATTTCTTGCAGAGATTTGAACAAGCGTTGTTGTTCGGCAAGTACGCTAGCCTGGTTAAGTGTAACCCCAATGAACTCTGCTTGTTGTGGGTCTTTTAGCACTTTTTGGGCTTTGACGACGCGCTGTCGCAAAATTCGTAAACGCCCCATGAACTCTGTACGACCAAGGACATTTTGATACTTAATCCAGAGTTTGAAAATCCAAGCTAGCCAGTCTGCTAGTGCAGTTGGCATTTCTAGAAAACGTAGAAGATGACCTGTAGGAGCAGTGTCTAAAATAATCAAGTCTTCTTCTTGTTGCTCTAGCAATTCCATTACTGTTAATAGAGAAAGCATTTCATCAATCCCTGGTAAAGCTTGCTCGACAATTTTGCGCCAAGCGACAGGAGCATAGGCCATTTCAATAGCTTCGCTTGTTTGGGTTTCGCCACTCATCATTTCGGCCAGTTCCCACAGGTAATCAGCTCTGAATTGCTCGAGAATGCGATCGCTATCTACTTCCTGACCTCGAAGATTGGCAGTTATTTGATATGGTTTGTGTCCTAAACTCAAACCAAAGGCATCACCTAAAGAGTGGGCTGGATCGATAGAAACCATGCGAATTTTACGCTCAGGATGTTGTTGAGCCATAGCCCAACCAATCGCAGCTGCTACTGTGGTCTTGCCTACTCCACCTTTACCGCCAATTAGTAACAGGCGACGACCTTTGCTCAGAAAATCTCCAAAGCTAGGAGGAATTGTTTCAGGCCATTGAACTGGGAGTAGATCAATAGGAGATAGTGGTTCAAGCTGAGGAACATCGATTTGGTTAATGAGATGCTTAAGGGCTAGAATCCCTAAAGGTTCCTTATCTTGCTGTGGCACAATAAACATCGGCTTTCCGTTAGCAAGAGCCGTATACTGGCTGATCAACGGTTGTTGTTCTTGGTAACGATCTGGGTCAGTCGCACTGGTAAGGACTTGGTTGACAAACAACCCTCCGCAAGGAACCTGCATGGTTTGTAAGGCTTGTAGGAATCGTTTTGACTCCAACCAACTCATTGGTTCAGCGATCGCAACTAACAAGCAAGCTGTATGTGTAGGATCTTGAAGCAGACGACGACCTTGCGATAGTTCAGCTTTCAGGGTTTGCAAAAATTCGTCAGCGCGATCGGGTGTGTAACTTCCAGCAAAGGTCTTGCTAATATACCGATGCTTTTCTTGAAACAGTTCCAAAGAGTGGAGGAAAGTATCTAAAAAATCCATCAAGCCAAACAAGTTGAGAGTATGACCGCTAGGAGCCATATCTACTACTACTCGATCTACCTGCTGCTCGTTGAAAAGGCGTTGGATTTCTAACAAACCCATTAACTCGTCCAGTCCAGGCCAATCTAAATCCCAAACTGGAAGCAAGTCTTCTCCTTCAACAAAACTACCCCGCTCCACTAACAATTCTAAAACCTGACCGTAACGTTCTTTAAATTTTTGTAAGAGACGCTTTGCATCCAATGCCCTTACTTGTAGATTGGGTAGTTCCGCTATGGGACGAGGAATGTCATCAACGCTAATTTGTAAGACATCTCCAAGAGAGTGAGCTGGATCGGTTGAGATTAAAAGAATTTGCTCATTGACAAATTTCTGCGCCCAACGACATGCAAAGGTGCAGGAGGTTGTTGTTTTTCCGACTCCACCTTTGCCGCTAAACATAGCAAGGTGTAGGTTATCAAAAAGTTCCATCCCGTTTGCCATTTACGGCGTTTAAGGATAAAGTTACTACAGATTTTTTAAAGTTGCTTAAGTAATTTTGCTGAATAAAAAAATTTAATTTTTTAATCTTTCGCCGATGGGATTTACAAAACTTCTATATACGGTGGCAGAAAAGCTTCACAAGAGAATGTGTAATTAATTTTGTTGAGGTACTTACAAATATTAGCCAAGGAATTATAACTAAGGTAAAGATTTATCCAGAGGTGTCCAAAGGTAAGGAAATAAGATGGTTAACAGTTCTGAAGGCGATATAAATATTGGGTGTAATGTCCAAGGTATTTCTGAATACAACTTTTTTTCTGACAGTAAGTCTGAAGATGTTTATTGTCATCCACTCAAAACAGACTCTCCCTATTTAGGATTAAAAACTTTTGAAATTAAAGATAAAAACAAATTTTTTGGACGGGAGGAGTGGATTGCTAATCTGGGCGATCGCTTGAAAAAAGATAATGTCCTTTTGCTTTTAGGAGCATTAGCCAGTGGCAAATCATCATTGATTCGGGCAGGTTTAATTCCTTATTTGGGAAATAATAAAAATTCATTAATTAATTTAACTTTTCATCCAGATGAAAGTCCTTTTAAATCTCTTTATAAGTGTCTTGCTTTTACTTATGGTAAACAATCAAAAATAGCAGATATTGCTCGAAAAATCCAAGAAGATACTCTAATTAAAATTGTCACATTTCTTAAACAAGATTATCAGTGTGTTCTGATTTTTATTGACCAATTTGAAGAACTGTTTACGAAAACTCCAAAGCCAGAACGTGACAAGTTTGTTACTAGTCTATTTCAACTATTGCAGCAGCAGGATAGCTCTGTCAAAATTGTTTTAGCAATGCGCTCTGATTTTTTGGATAGATTTAGTGAGTATCCCAAACTCGCGAAGATCCACGATCGCTATAGTCGTATACTCACTAGAATGAGCGATGGCGAATTAAAGTTAGCGATCGCTGAACCTGCTGCTAGAAATGGCGTAACCTTTGAACAAGGGCTAGTTGAGCAAATTATTGATGATTTTCACCAACAAGATGATTCTTTACCGCTTCTGGCATACACCTTGAATGTATTGTGGGAAAAGGAAGATATTGCAAACCGGGTTCTGAAGACAAAGACTTATCAAGAAGTAAAAGAGCAAACATTTGGTTATTTAAGCGAACAAGCTAATCAATATATTAATGCTAATGTTGGATGCCAGGATTGCGATTTGAGAGAAAAGGAACAAGAAATTCAAAAGTTAAACCTTGCACTGACTGAATTAAAATTACGCGAGCAATCTGCCAGGGTTTTGAATTTACTTCCTGTCAAACCGCTAGAGGGTTTGGTGCTGGCAATTCAAACAATGGGTGAAAATCTAGAGAAATACCCAAATCAGCTTCTAGCTTCTGTTTTGGGAAGTTTAAAAGAAGCAATGAACACACCCACAGAGGCAAATAGCTTGTGCGGACACGAGCAAGAGGTTAATTGTGTAGCCTTTAGTCCCGATGGCAAGTTTATTGCCAGTGGCAGTAGTGATTCTACGGTGTGCTTGTGGGATATCATTGGCAATCCGATTGCTCAACTTTTGGGGGGACACGAGCAAGAGATTAATTGCATAGCTTTTAACCCTGATGGCAAATTTATTGTTAGTGGCAGTGTTGACGGAATTCTGTGTTTATGGGATTTACAAGGTAATCTCATTACTCAACCGTGGCAGGGACATCAGGAAGGAATTATTTCCGTCACCTTTAGCTCAAATGGTAATTGCATTGTCAGTGTTGGTTTTGATGGAACGGTTTGTTTGTGGGATCTAGAAGGTAACGCCATTACTCAACCTTGGCGCGGACACAAAGAAGGAGTTATTTCCGTCACCTTTAGCCCAAATGGCGATTGCATTATCAGTGTTGGTTTTGATGGAACGGTTTGTTTGTGGGATTTAGAAGGTAATCTAATTACTCAACCCTGGCACAAACATGAGGCAAAAATTATTTGCGTCGCCTTTAGTCCTGATGGCAAGTTTATTGTCAGTGGCAGTAGTGATTCTACAGTGCGGTTGTGGGATATCCAAGGTAATCCCATCACTCAACCTTGGCGCGGGCATGAAGGACATGTAAATTCTGTAGCATTTAGTCCTGATGGCAAGTTGATTGTTAGTGGTAGCTGCGATCGCACAATACGCTTGTGGGACATCCAAGGCAACCCGATCACTCAACCTTGGCGCGGACATGAAGGACAAGTTAATTCTCTAGCCTTTAGCCCTGATGGCAAGCTGATTGTCAGTGGTGGGGATAAAACTGTGCGTTTGTGGGAGCTAGATCAAATACTACAAGATCGGGTGATCGGGCGATCGCAGCGCAAATATGAGAATTGGGTTAATTGTGTCGCCTTTAGCCCTGATGGCAAGTGGATTGTCAGTGCCAGCAATGATTCGACAATCCGCTTGTGGGATATTGACGGCAACCTCATCACTCAACCTTGGCGCGGACATGAAAAAGAAGTGAATTCTGTCGCCTTTAGTCCTGATGGTAAATGGGTTGTCAGTGCTAGCAATGATTCGACAATCCGCTTGTGGGACATCCAAGGCAACCCGATCACTCAACCTTGGCGCAGGCATGAAAAAGAAGTGAATTCTGTCGCCTTTAGTCCTGATGGCAAATTTATTGTTAGTGCTAGCAATGATTCGACAGTACGCTTGTGGGACATCCAAGGCAACCCGATCACTCAACCTTGGTGCGGACATGAAAAAGAAGTTAATTGTGTCGCCTTTAGTCCTGATGGTAAATGGATTGTCAGTGCTAGCAATGATTCGACAATCCGCTTATGGGACATCCAAGGCAACCCGATCACTCAACCTTGGCGTGGACATGAAAAAGAAGTTAATTGTGTCGCCTTTAGCCCTGATGGTAAGTTGATTGTCAGTGCTAGCAATGATTCGACAGTGCGCTTGTGGGATATTGACGGCAACCCCATCGGCCAACCTTGGCGCGGACATGAAAAAGAAGTGAATTGTGTCGTCTTTAGTCCTGATGGTAAATGGATTGTCAGTGCTAGCAATGATTCGACAGTGCGCTTATGGGACATCCAAGGCAACCCAATCGGCCAACCTTGGCGCGGGCATGAATATTGGGTAAATTCCGCAGCTTTTAGCCCTGATGGTACACTGATTGCCAGTGGTAGCAATGATTCGACAGTGCGCTTATGGCGCTGTGGGTGGCAAGCGTGGTTGCAAGTTTGTTGCAATAGGTTACATTATCATCCCGTCTTGCAAAATCCTGAAAATAGCAGTGATGTAGAAATTGCCTACCAAACTTGTGAAAAATATGTATGGAATCCACAATGCCCCAAACAGTTCAACAACCAAGGTACAGCAAAGCTAAAAGAGAAAGCTTATTCAGCAGCTTTGGATGACTTTAACCAAGCAGTTCAACTTAATTTCACATCGCATTGGAAACATCGCCTTGCTTGGCAATCAGTACCCACAGAGAACCCAGGGTAAACGCATCCGTGACAGGTTAGAATAAAACGCTTTATGTGAGTTGGGGTAGTAAAAAACAAAGGGAAATCGCAAGCAGTACCTTAGCCAAATTAAGAGGGTTCAACGCCTGTAGAAACGGGATGAATACGTCCGTGCATAAGTAAGCTTGGCAAAAATCTGGGTTAATAAAATAGGTTCAGGGATTTTGGGAAGCATTTTTAACATTTCATGAACATATTGAAAGCCACGATAATATGCTTTAAGCTCAATGTGAGAAACAATAACTCTACTACGTCAGCCCTACCTCTTCACACTCTTATTTTGGCTAAGGTATTGTATCCAATGGCAGCACTAAATAATCAAAAAACCAATTCTCAAAACAGATTATCACTGGTTTCTTCAGTTCACAAAAAAAGCCAAGTTACTCAGATTCGTCTGCGGATACATATTCCCAAATGCTATCTGCAAGCGCCCGTGATTTCGCAGTTAATTTCTATTTATGGCTTGGTAGTTAATATTACCAAAGCTATGCTACAACCAAATGCAGATGCAGAAGGATGCTTTGACATTGAACTGCGGGGAACAGTGCCACAAATTTCTAGCGGTTTAGCTTACCTAGAATCCTTGAATATTAGAATTGTGGGCAAGCCGAATGCTGACGGCGATAGTTGGTTTTACTGAAATAATTTAAATTTCATAGTACCAAATTTCTTCTTCTCGCAACACAATTCGATGTAGAGAAAGACGATCAATTAAGCCCTCTTGCTCAAACTGCCCAAGAATACGAGTGATAGTCACACGAGTTGAACCGAGCATTTCCGCTAGGTCTTCATGAGTCAGACGCATATCTATTAAACGTCCCTTCTCAACTTCCGAACCAAATTTTTTGGATAACCATGCCAATAGCTTGATGAGCATAGTATCGACTTTTTTATGGCTACGAATGATCGTCAATTCTTGAGCCTGTTGGATATGGGCAAGTAGAGTTTCTGTTAGTTCAGTCCACTCCTCTATAGGTAAAACTGTTGCCTCTACTTTAGTTAAGCATTCCATTTGATAAGGTTCTAATTTTGACAAACTCTTACCAACGACATCTCCAGGCCCCCATAATCCTAGAGCAACAGTTGTACCATCTTCCAGATAGCTAAAAGTTCTCACAAAACCCGTATCAATCTTCCAAAGGTCGTTATGATGCTCTGGTAGAAATGACCTACGGGTAAAAAGCTGCTTAGTATTATTACTGGTTGAACTAGCTAAACTTGTGTACAAAGACACCATGTTATATAAAACTATTCTCCGATAAATGAACCGTAGTATTATATTTATATCAGTTTATAAGAACCTATGGGTATTTTAAAGAGGGGAGGAGGGGAGACAAGGGGGACAAGGTGACTAAATGTTAGAATTTGCAACAAGTCTTTCCCTTCCCCTTGTCCCCAATTCTCTTCCCTGTTTGGCCAATGCCTCATTCCCTAAATTAAATTCCCGCACCATCAAGAAAATCTTCAATCATCCCATCAGAATTTTTGCTTTTGGGGTTATCGGTAAGTTCGCCGCCAAGCTCAGTTGGGGACAAACTTGATTGTTCTAACTGCTCAAACTGTTTCTCTAGAGACTTGACACGTTCAAATAAAGCGCGAATTACTTCAGCTTCTACGTCGCGTACTTTATCATGATCTAGAACATTGGTAGTCAAGTTGTTCTGACGAGTCACACGCCCTGGAATCCCAACTACTGTAGTATTACTGGGAACATCTCGTAGCACCACAGAACCGGCTCCAATACGGACGCGATCGCCAATTTGAATATTTCCCAAAACCTTCGCACCCGTTCCCACAACTACATGAGAGCCTAAAGTTGGATGGCGTTTACCGCTTTCTTTTCCAGTTCCGCCAAGGGTGACACCTTGATAAATCAGAGCATAGTCCCCCACGATCGCTGTCTCACCAATCACTACTCCCATGCCGTGATCGATAAACACCCCCTGGCCAATTAATGCTCCAGGATGGATTTCAATTCCGGTTAAAAACCTACTAAGATGAGAGATGAATCTTGGTATGAAAGGAATTCCAATTTTATACAGCCAGTGTGCCAATCGATGAAACACTAAGGCATGGAATCCAGGGTAACAAAGCAATACTTCTAGCCAGTTACGGGCTGCTGGGTCACGCTCAAAAATGGTTTGCAAATCAGTTAGTAGCATACTCTGTTGAGATTTTTGTTGGTAGGTGAGGCTCTGAAAACAGAAACTCAGGATAATTCCCACAAAAAAATCGAGTTATTTATGGGAATTGTATTAGATAGCAATCTACGGTAAGTCGATAGATTATAGTGTTTTGGTGGGGAATAAGTGGGATGCTATCACATTCCACAGTTGAAAAAAATTAATTTCGCATTAAACTGCGATAAGTCCCTCAATTCACCGTAGTATATTGAGTACAGTCTTGAATAGCCAAAACTACACTCTCTTGGATCTGTCTTCCAAAGTGGAATACGCGCTGCTGGCACTCTTAGAACTGGCAAGCCACCACGGAAAAAAACTTCCTCTAACCATGAGTGAGATCGTTGCCAAGCAACCCATACCTGAACGCTATCTGGAACAAATTTTGACCAACCTCCGGCGTGCTGGTGTGGTGCAGAGTCAACGCGGCTCTAAAGGAGGTTTCGTTTTAGTTCGTGAACCTTGGCAGATCACAATACTTGAAATTGTCACTCTGGTAGAAGGTGAACGGAAAGAGAAAGATACCTCTGACTCTTGCACTCTAGAAAAGACTCTGGTACATGAAGTTTGGCAGCAAGCCAATGCTGCCTCAATTGAAGTTTTGGGTCGCTATACACTCCAAGACTTGTGTGAGGAAAGAGAAACTCGCGCCCAGCAGAGTCCGATGTATTATATTTAGACACGACGGAGTACACACATGCGGATAGCAAAAGATATCACAGAGTTAATCGGCCGAACTCCTTTAGTTCAATTAAACAAGATTCCCCAAGCTTCAGGAGCGGTTGCTCGGATTGTGGTGAAGCTAGAAAGCATGAATCCAGCATCTTCTGTGAAAGACCGGATTGGTGCGAGTATGGTGGAAGCGGCAGAAGAAGCAGGCTTAATTCACCCCGGAAAAACTGTTTTAGTAGAGCCAACTTCTGGAAACACAGGAATTGCGTTAGCGATGGTGGCGGCCGCTAAGGGTTACCATCTCATTCTAACGATGCCTGACACAATGAGCCACGAAAGACGATCTATGCTCAAAGCTTATGGCGCTCAACTAGAGTTAACACCAGGGGTAGAAGGGATGCGAGGAGCGATCGCTCATGCAGAAAAGCTTGTAGATCAAACGCCCAATGCTTATATGTTACAGCAGTTTCGCAATCCTGCTAATACGAAAGTTCACGCCGAAACCACAGCCGAAGAAATTTGGAATGATACTGATGGAGAGGTAGATATTCTCGTGGCGGGAGTGGGTACTGGTGGAACAATTACCGGAGTTGCAGAAGTTATTAAAAAACGGAAGCCGAGTTTTCAAACAATCGCAGTTGAACCAAGCAGTAGCCCAGTATTAGCAGGTGGGAAATCAGGGCCTCACAAAATCCAGGGTATCGGTGCAGGATTTATCCCAGCAATTTACCGTTCAGAGATGGTAGATGAAGTGATTCAGGTAGCGGATGAACAAGCGATCGCTTATAGCCGTCGCCTTGCAAAAGAAGAAGGATTGCTATCGGGGATTTCTACTGGCGCTGCTTTATACGCGGCTATTCAAGTGGCACAACGACCAGAAAATGCAGGTCGCCTGATCGTCATGATTCAGCCTAGCTTCGGCGAACGCTACCTCAGTACTTCACTATTTAAAGACCCAGAGGAGAATGAGTGGTTGAGTAAAGTTTAATATTTGATTTTGGATAGTTGATTAGTCGCAATATATAGCGGTTCTCATTCAGATGCAGTACAACATTATATTGCCACGTATAGGGACACGGCACTGAGCATTCGTGTCAACTTAAGAAGATAAAGCCCAAAGAAAGTTGGGTGTAAGCGTCAATCTCAAGGGTGGCGCTTACGTCTAGTTTTGACTAGCCTAAACAGTTGACACAGCTTGTTCTATAGCAACGCACCATTAAAATATAGTTTATGCGGTCGTTTGTATGCCTCTTAAATTGCCAATTTATTGTCACTACCCATTCGCTTCAAGTAATTAGCCAAGTCAAGCCGGAAGGAGAGATTTTGAAGCGGTGAAATATATCAAAAAAGGTGCAGAGCCAAAAAGTTTTACCGTTTGGAAAAATCTAGCAAATGAGGATTAGCAACCAAGTTAGGAAAATTTTAGTAAACCACAAAAAACTGATGTACATAATTCACTGCAAAACTTTATGATTCTTGAGGCTGTGATGCTTCTTGTTAAACCTGGTCTAGAATCAGATTTTGAAGCTGCTTTCAAAAAAGCTTCTAATTTTATTTATTCAATGGACGGATATTTATCCCATGAATTGCATAAATGTATAGAAGTCCAAGGTAAATACTTATTACTTGTTAGATGGAAAACTTTAGAATCTCATACTGTAGGATTTAGAAGTTCTGCTGAGTATCAAGAGTGGAAAAAACTTCTGCATCATTTTTATGAGCCATTTCCCACTGTTGAACACTTTGAAGAAATTGAAATATGAAAAACAATAAGTTACAAAAACTCATCCTTTGATAAGTTCAGAAGAAGCTAGAGTTAATACAACCTAAGCTCAACTTATAAATGTTGGTGTTTTAGTTACAAATAACTCATTTTTAGATAAGTAAAACTAAAGTTTGACTAAAAAAATTTAATAATTAACTATAAAAAGTCCAAAAATGATAAGTAAAATAGAAACTTTAGTTAATAAAACTTCTTCCTAACTTACAAATGAACAAGTTTTAGTTAGTCCGGCACGTTCTGGAGTTACAAATGAACAAGTTTTAGTTAGTTTAGCACGTTCTGGAGTTACAAATGAACAAGTTTTAGTTAGTCCAACATGTTCTGGAGTTATAAATGCTTCTTCTGTAGTTGACACAGCTTGTTTTGTAGTAACGCACCATCAAAATATAGTCTATGTGGTCGTTTATATATCTCTTACTCCACTCGTTGCAACTGCGCTACTCTGGGGTCAATAATTTTTTGTCCTAAGCTAGCAAATTTAATAGCTACAGATATCTTACTACCCGTTCCGAAAACATGAGTGATTTCACCAATACCAAAAGTTTTATGTAATACTTGGTCGCCTACTTGCCAATTCTGGGTTGCATCTTGTTTCCCACTAGGAGTAGAGGCACTTCTAGTATAAGTTTGACGACTTAAGTGTTTGGCAGATAATAATTCTTCTGGTAATTCATCGAGAAATTGCGATCGCATCGCAGGTTCACGAGAACCATACAAACGACGTTCCCGCGCGTGTGATAAAAATAACCGCTCTTGAGCGCGAGTAATCCCCACATAACACAGGCGGCGTTCTTCTTCCAAAGATGCGGGATCACTTAGCGATCGGTGTCCAGGAAATAGCCCTTGTTCTAATCCCACCAAAAATACTACGGGAAATTCCAAACCTTTAGAAGCGTGCAAAGTCATCAAAGAAACAGCTGTCTGTCCTTCTTTTAAATTATCCAAATCGGAACTGAGGGCGGCACTACTCAGAAAATCTTGGAGAGAAACCTCTTCGTTTTCTTCTTGAAATTGCAGTGCGGCGTTGTAAAGTTCCTGGACATTTTGTACTCGATCTGTGGCTTCATCTGTGCCTTGATTCATCAAGTCTTGAACGTAACCAGAGTCTTCTAGTATTCCTTGCAAAACCTCAGTCACCGGAAGCGTGGCGATTTGCCCTTGCCAACGGCTAATCATTGCGGCAAAGCTATTTACAGCTTTCGTCGCCCGTCCAGCTAATGTATTAACTGATGTTTCGTCGCTGAGTATTTCCCACAAAGTTGTCCCTAGTTGCTGGGAGGCGTTCACCAAAGCATCAATAGTGGTTTTGCCAACTCCCCGGCGGGGAGTATTGATAACTCTTAATAAACTGACTGTATCAGATGGGTTAGCGATCGCTCTTAAATAAGCGATGACATCTTTTATTTCTTTGCGATCGTAAAACTTCATTCCTCCCACAACTGTGTAAGGAATTCGATATTTCACCAACAATTCTTCAAAGGGACGAGATTGGGCGTTTGTCCGATAAAGTATGGCAAAACTACCCCAGTTCAATTCGGGATTTTGCTGTTCTAAAGTGCGAATTTGATGAATTACAAAGTCGGCTTCTTCTAGTTCATTATCCGCTTTGTGAGAAGAAATCTGCTCACCTGGCCCCCGTGTTGGTTTAAGGATTTTATCAATCCGTTGGGTGTTATTTTCAATCAGTTCATTCGCCGCTTGCAGAATGTTTTCACAAGAACGATAGTTTTCTTCTAGCTTAACCATTGTCCGGGTGTCATCATCTAGCAAACCATCACCAAAGTCTTCCTGAAATCCCAGCAAGATAGTAAAATCTGCCATCCGAAAACTGTAAATGGATTGATCTGCATCGCCAACAACAAAAACTGAGCGATTTTCCCATTTCCATTCACTTTTTCTAGTCTCGCCATTAGTAACCAATAAGTGGATAAGTTGATACTGAGTACGGTTAGTATCTTGATATTCATCTACAAGGATATGGCGAAACTTGCGATGCCAGTAACCCAAGACTTGCTCGTTTTGTTGAAATAATCTAGTTGGTACAAGAATTAGATCGTCAAAGTCGAGAGCGTTATTTTCTACTAACTTATCTTGATATAAATTGTAAACTTGGGCAATTACCCGTCCGCGATAATTAGGTTGTTCTTGCTCAAATTCTTGGGGTGATAAACCTTGGTTTTTAGCGTTACTAATAGCGTAGCGGACAGAGCGGGCGTCAAACTTCTTATCGTCTAAATTTAACTGTTTATTGACAATTTCTTTGATTAGACTGATGACATCTGATTCATCAAAGATAGAGAAATTGCGATTCCAACGCCGTCCTTTTTCGTCTACATATTTTTCAATATCAAAGCGGAGAATACGAGAAAATAGACTGTGAAAAGTGCCACACCATAAGTCTTTAATCGTATCTTTGTAAACTTGCGATCGCAATTGCGTTTGTTGGTATTCTGTCAACAAATCAAAACGCTTACCGTGTTGTTTCATCGCCAGTTGTTCCGCAAACAGCCGTTGAATCCGTTCTTTCATCTCCCGCGCGGCTTTGTTGGTAAAAGTAACCGCCAGGATATTTTCTGGATCGACACGGTGTTTGAGAATCAGATTGGCAATCCGATAAGTCAGCGCTCGTGTTTTACCGGAACCTGCGCCAGCAACAACTAGCAATGGCCCGCAGTAATGTTCGACAGCTTGACGTTGGCTGGGGTTAAGGTGAGTGAGAAAGTCGATGGTTGTTGTCATGGATGTGAAAAAGCGATGTCTACTACGGGCTACGCCTACGCCTGGGGTCACATCAATAGAGAGTCGCTATTGCCCAGGTTACAATATCCTAACGAAACTTGGTCAACAAAAGATTGCGTAACTCCTAGTACTTTACTTCCCTGTCAGTAATACTCTTGATTAGAGGTTCTCTCTATACCCTTTCGCCCACAAGATTGTACAGGTTTTCCATCATTTTTCACTATTACGTTAACTTTTCTACGTAGATAGGTTAGCCATCAGTTATTCCTGCGCGTTGTGTCGTAAAATCAGCAACGAGGAATCAAACATCATAAAAATACTGGACAAGCTCTCAGTTATTCTGTTTTCAACAGAGCTTACAACTATTTTCAGTTAATTTAACTACGGATTTTCTTAGGAACATGGCAATGTTCCCTATGCCGTAGTCTGTTAGCTTGAAAAACGCTGTAATACCTAACCGAGAGTATTGTCACTAATAGAACTATTCACTCCTTGAGTACCCAATTGACATTGGGTAGCAATACACGATACATCATGATTCAACCGTTAAATTTTTAAAGATGAAAAATTTCTTTAATTGCAGGTTTCACCAGTATAAAGAGGGGTGGATATGGATGTTAGCTTAATTGTATCCAACATTTTAAATCCGCCAATCCTGTTTTTCTTTTTAGGCATGACTGCTGTTTTTGTCAAGTCCGATCTCGAAATTCCCGCACCAATGCCCAAACTCTTTTCGTTGTATCTGCTGCTTGCGATTGGTTTTAAAGGAGGGGTAGAACTAATCAAAAGCGGTATAACTCAGGAAGTAATTCTCACACTCGCAGCAGCGATGATGATGGCTTGTGTTGTGCCAATTTACACCTTTTTTATCCTGAAGTTGAAATTGGATACTTACGATGCGGCTGCGATCGCAGCTACCTACGGCTCTATCAGTGCCGTTACCTTCATCACGGCTAGCGCTTTTTTAACTGAGCTTGGCATTACTTTTGATGGTTACATGGTGGCAGCCCTTGCCCTGATGGAGTCTCCAGCGATTATAGTTGGTTTAATTTTGGTGAATATATTCACCGCCGATGGCAAGCGAGAGTTTTCATGGCCGGAAGTTTTGCAAGAAGCATTTCTTAACAGTTCAGTTTTTCTATTAGTCGGTAGTCTATTAATAGGTGTCTTGACAGGAGAACGCGGTTGGCACGTATTAGAACCCTTTACTCAAGGTTTGTTTTATGGCGTTCTTACTTTCTTTTTACTGGACATGGGATTAGTCGCTGCTAGAAGAATTAAAGACTTGCAAAAAACCGGAGTTTTCCTGATTTTATTTGCCATACTAATTCCAATACTCAATGCAGGCATTGGGTTAGCGATCGCCAAATTCATCGGTATGCCTCGCGGAGATTCACTGTTGTTTGCTGTATTGTGTGCCAGTGCTTCTTACATTGCTGTTCCAGCAGCGATGCGGATGACTGTACCAGAAGCAAATCCCAGTCTATATGTTTCTACCGCTCTAGCAGTCACATTTCCGTTCAATATTATTGTAGGAATTCCGTTGTATCTTTACGGAATTAACCTATTTTGGAGGTAATAATATGCACGTAGTTAAAAAGATAGAAATTATCGCCAACTCCTTTGAGCTTGCCAAAATTTTAGATAAATTAGACAAGTCGGGTGTACATAACCATGCCATAATCCGAAATGTAGCTGGTAAAGGATTACAAGGAACGACAGAAGATTTAGACATGACCATGCTTGATAATGTTTACATTCTCGCGTTTTGTATGCCAGAACAACTTAAGCCGGTTGTCGAAAATATCAAACCACTGCTTAATAAGTTCGGAGGTACTTGCTACGTTTCCGATGTGATGGAAATTCGCTCTGTCAGATGTGTTGCGTCGATGTAGGAGAGTGATAAATTCAATGAAGCATTTCATGGAACGTCGTGACTTTTTGAAGTGGGGAATCACCGGAGCATTGGGAATGGCGGTAACTGCCAACGATTTACTCTGGCGGGTAGAACAGGCGAAAGCTGCCGAAATACCCTCAACTTCCCCTGAATCCCTGAATCCCGATGCAGCGCTGCAAAAGCTGATGGATGGAAATCAGCGATTTATTCAGCATCACCCCCAATACCCCGATCAATCTGCGCTGCGGTTGCAGGAAGTAGCTCAAGCTCAACATCCATTTGCAACTATTCTGAGTTGTGCAGATTCCCGAGTCCCCGCAGAAATTGTTTTTGATCAAGGCATTGGGGACATTTTTGATGTTCGGATTGCCGGAAATATTGCTACACATGAAGCGATCGGCAGTATTGAATATGCGGTTGTGTTGTTAGGTTCTCCGCTACTGATGGTAATGGGTCATGAGCGTTGCGGGGCTGTTACTGCTGCTGTCCAAAACCAATCGTTACTTGGTGATATTAGTACTTTTGTGAAGGCAATTAAGCCAGCCGTAACAAAGGTTAAGGATCAGTCGGGTGATGCAGTTGAAAACGCTGTGGTGGCAAATGTGCAATATCAAATTGAACGGTTGAAGCAATCAAAGCTTTTAACTGAGCAGGTGGAGTCCGGCAAATTGAAAATTGTCGGGGGTCGTTATGACTTGGATACAGGGAAGGTAAGTATCATTACTTAATTCGCCAAAGGATTCTTAGATGAAGGGGAGCAGAGGAGCAGAGGGGCAGGGAAGAAGTAATTAATGCCTAATACCCAATGCCCTGTTTGGCCAATTCAATCCTGCACAGTCATTGGTAGACGAATGGTGAAAGTAGAACCAATTCCTGGCTGACTTTTGACAATAATTTCACCACCCATCATCTGGCAAAAGTAGCGGCTAATTGCCAACCCTAATCCTGTACCTCCATACTTTTTTGTTGTCGAGGTATCACCTTGTGTAAAAGGTTGAAATAACTGTTCCTGTTGCCGATGAGACATACCTATACCTGTGTCAGAAACGGTGAAAACAATGCTGCCCAAAGGAGCCTCCGATCGGAATTCATCCTTTTCTCTGTTGACTCTCAGCGTTACCTTGCCGTTTGTAGTAAATTTACTAGCGTTACTAAGTAAGTTTAATAATACCTGCCGCATTCTAGTTTGATCGGCGTACATGGTGCCAAGTTGCTCATCAAAATCTACTTCTAAAATATTGGCATTTTTTTCGATAGCTGGTTTGACTGTGAGAACTACGTTATGAATCAGCGTTGCAATCTCGAATGTCTCAGGATAGAGGGTCATTTTCCCCGCTTCAATCTTTGATAAGTCGAGGATTTCGTTAATCAAGTGTAGTAAATGCTTACCAGCAGCGTTAATTGTTTCTAAGTCTGTGATAAAGTCTGCCGATAAACCAAGATCGGTAGCGTCGTCTTCCAGTAATTGGCTTAAGCCAATGACAGCATTTAATGGTGTGCGTAATTCGTGACTGACATTTGCCAAAAATATGCTTTTTGCCTTGCTAGCAGCTTCGGCTAATTCTTTGGATTGTTGTAGTTCTTTTGTTCGCTCAGATACTCGCTCAATCAAACGATTTAAAGATTTGGCGAGTAGGCCAATTTCATCTTCAGTGGTGACGGGCGCTCGCAAATCGAAATTATGTTTCCTGGCAACTTGTTCAGCTACTTGGGTTACAGTGATCACTGGTTCTGCGATCGCTCGACTGGTACGCCAAGCGACAATAGCTGCGATCGCTACCGAAACCAGCATACTCACGATCACAATCAATCGCTCAACTATTCTCGCCTGCTCAACAGCTTTTTGCCTTTCTTGCTCTTGATCTTCGGCTGTTTGCAGGATGTTCGTCAAGCTTTGAGAAAGCTGATCTAGCTGCATAGCTGTTTCACCACGCATTATTGTTAATAACTGCGATCGGGCAGAGTCAATTTTCTCAGGTTGTATTTTTAGGGAGTCAATTTTCTGTAATACAACTTCTATTTGGTCAACGTAGGCTTTTAAATTAGTTTTATAATCCAGCAATAAGGTCTGTAAAGTCGAACTTGTTGCTGCTAATCTTTTAGGTTTACTATCAATAAATCCGCCGATTTTTGACTCTAATTGCTTGGCTTTTTCAACATTCTTCAAAAACTCAGCTTTTTTACTTTGCAGTTGTTGTGAATTTTCTAATACAGCAACTAGGTTAGAACTTTGTAATTGTGCCCCTACTACTGCATCTTTGTAATTACTCAGTAGTTGTCCTTGTTCATAAGCTTGATTGAATTGTCTAACCTCTCTTCCCCGGTAGTAATTAGCAATCACTAACCCAGTCAGTGAGCCAAAAAAGCCAATTCCAATAGCTACAAAGTATCCATAGCCAATTTTTTGATGGATACGCCAAGAACTAGCTTTAAGTTTCCCTCGTGAAGGAAATTCTATAGTTGGGAGATCGTCTGTCGATGGCTCTTCAGCTGACACTTTTTTGCTTTCTGAACTGCTGTAGATAGGGGTTGGCTTTTGTAGTTGACATTTATCAAACCTCCTTGCCTTCCCGCGAAAATAATCAAATTAGTCTAGATTGTCAAAATACCTTAATTTAGTCATTAACATCTACATTATCTTCTTTTATCGCCAGAGCAAATCATTGCTTGCTAGATAATTAGCATCACCTTAAATTATATAAGTAAATTTTACAACAATTTTACTAAGTATAATTACTAAACTTAATATATAGCCGTAGTCACACTCTTTAGGACATAAGGATGGGGTGAAAGAAGAGAGTTAGCAATAGTTTTACCTCCAGCAAGAACTGCCCTCTGCCTCCTGCCTTCTGCTATAATTCACTTTTTTAGGAGCAATAATATAGTTTCCTGCACAAAAGACTCGCTTAAGAGCGTTTTCTTTTGATCACACTACTTTGATAGCAAGTAATGAGTTCTTGCGATCGCCTACGCCACTACTCTACCTTATTGCTTCCTTATAAAATTAATACAATCAGGAAAAAAACAAAAGGTTTGATACTTGTTGGACATTGGATATTAGGCATTGAGAAGAGGACAAGGGGAAGAGAAAGACTTGTTGCAATTCTGACTTTAGTCACCTTGTCACCTTGTCCCCCTCTGCCCTCAGGCACAACTATCATAAAATCGGTTAAAAGTCTAGTCTATTTGAACACACAAAAATTATAATTACGTATTAATATCAATACGAATGCGTTAATTGACGAACGCGGCTTAAGATAGCTTTAATATCGAGATCAAATCAGCTTCTAGGCTTATATAAATGAGAGGTAGACTGATTTTTGCATGATTTGTACTTAATATTTAGTACGATTATGAGCAAATGACACGGAATGGGATAATCACAACCTGAGGATTCCAGTTGATTCCAAAAATAGAACTTAGGAAGTTGATTATAATACATCCTGCTGCTTTTTGAGTTCTATCCTCCTACTGAATGTCTACCTTGTAGTTGATGCAGTAGATAGTACGGGGCAACTATGGTTATAGGACACTAAAACCTTTTTGTGCCCTTCACCAAATTGTACTGATGCACAAGTACATTATCCTAATCAACAACCTTTTGGTTGTAATTATCCAGATTAGAAAAACTCAACTGTCAAATTAATAGGAGTAAAAATGCCAGAACAAGAATTTACCGAAACCGCATCTAAAGAGACTACAGTGGCAGAGATCAACAGCCAAACGGGAACCATCACCAAACTCCAGCCTCCGGCACAGTCTCAAGACGAATGGCTAAAATATGGGGAGCAAATTTCTACCTTTTTAGCAACATTACCAGATTATCTGGGAAGCTTCTTTAATCAATATAAGCAACCCCTGGTAACAGTTGGTTTAATTGTAGGATCAATTGTTGCCGTTAAAGTACTCTTGGCAGTATTAGATGCTTTGAATGATATCCCCTTGGTAGCACCTACTTTTGAGTTGATCGGTATTGGTTACTCTGCCTGGTTTATTTACCGCTATTTACTCAAAGCCTCAACCAGGAAAGAGTTAACTAGTGAAATCACCACTCTCAAATCACAAGTTGTCGGTAAAGAAATTCCAGAAGCTTAATATCTAATTATTGCTTCTCTATAAGACACTAGGCGTAGCTTGCTATGTGCAAGTAGGCTAGAATTCCAAATCACAGAAGTCTGGACACCGGAAATTGATGTCCAGTCTTCTGCCAAGATTCTTAATAAGATTTTTAATAATTCGTAATATTAAGACTATACCCATAACCCTAGTACTGCAAGGCGGAAATCAAAAGGAGCCAGTGCGTTGGAAAGACAGTGCCGTGGTGAGGCAGTCCGCAGAAAAGGGGTTCCCCCCAGGAGGAACTGCCGTGCATGGTTTCCCGACTTGAGGTGACTGTGGTTGGCTCTGCCGACTTAAAGCAACTGGCACTCAAAAGTCACGCATAATTGTATTCCAAGCTCTTGCAGCATTTGAAATGGTGCAAGAGCTGTACTAATATCTGTAGAGGTCGCTTCCTGAAATCCTTGGTTTAATTACGAATTAGTAATTATTATTGAGGCGAACCTCCGGTGGGCAATTTAACTTTTGGGTTCGGTTTTGGAGTCTGTGGAAGTTCTGAAGATATTTTGGGCGATGCCTGCGGCAGGTTAGGCCTACGCACTATATTAGGAGATGTAATTGCCGCCAATTTGCCCCGTTTTACTAAAGCTTGATGAATCATTGCTGCCACTTCTGCCCGACTAGCTACCTTGTTGGGATCGAGGATTTGGGGATTTGGATAGTTAACTACCAGACTATTGGTTGTAGCAGCAGCGACTTTGCCAATAGCATAAGGTGGAATATCTTTAGCATCTTTATACACACTGATAATTTGATTTGGGGAAGTGGGTGCTTTCAAATTCAACCCACTAACAAGGGCAACTAAAACTTGTACTCGTGAAATATTTTGTTGTGGTTTGAAGGTTTTTTTCGGGTAGCCTTTGAGAAATCCCGCACTGATGGCTTGGTCAATTGCTGGAGTTGCCCAGAATTTTGTTGGTACATCTTGAAATGCGATCGCAGTCTTAGACGGTTCTTGGTCAAAAGCTTTTTCTAGTATGGCAGCAAATTCAGCGCGGTTTACAGGCTGATTTGGTCTAAAAGAATAATCAGGAAACCCTTTGAGAATCCCACGGGCAGAAAGAACGTCTATAAAACGCCGACTCCAAAAGTTATTGGGCACATCGTTAAATGCAATCGGCGGCGGAATGATTGATTTTGGTTTTGCCGGAGTTATTAAAGGTAACGCTGATGATTTAATTGATGACTCAAGTTGTGTAGGAGGGGATACAGGTGTTTGTGGTTGTGAGGATTGAGTTGGGATTACCAGAATCGATGGTAACATTGCGCGGTAAGGAGTTGCGCTGTTAGTTGGGAATGAACGTGTTGTGGGTTCAACAACAGCTTCAGGTGGAGAAGAGGGCAAAACGTTGTTGGGGATTGTATAAGGTTTTACCTTGGTAGTAGGAGAGGGCAATACTTGATTTGGTTGAACACTAGGAGACGGAGTAGAGTTCGGCAACAGCAGCCCGTTTAAGTTCCAACTAGAATCCCTGCGAGACAATGACCAAAAAAGAATCGCTCCGATAGTGGCGAAGGCAACCAGAATGGCTATAAATTCATCAAAGCCAAGGGCAGTTTTTTGAGATGACTCCGGTTCGGAAGGAGGTCTATTTGTCATCGTGATTACCCTGGTAGCAGTAAAAATTTGTGTCTAAACAAATTAAGCCACAGATGACTCTTTTACACCAGCTCTTTTTTAATTCGTAATTCGTAATTTGTAGTAAGGTATTAGATTTCTGGTTCAACACCGAGCGAGCGCAATTGGGCAGCTAGGCGATTGGCTCTTTGGGATTGTTGTTCGGCTCTTTCATCGCCATTCAACAACAAATTACCTTGTAAATCCCACCAACGTAGCCAGGGTAATTCCACATTCTGATAAACTCCTTGCCATAAACCTAATTCAACACCCAAAGCAACTATAGGATAATGTCCTCGTTCATTTTCTGGTAAAATCTGATACTGTCCTTCAATCAGATGATAAACTTCTAGGCTGGCTTTACTCGCTTCATAAATGCCGTAGAAGGGAGGACGAATGACTTGCTCATAAATCCAAAATTTACCCTTCAAAGGAGTTTTATCCCGTTCTTCACTACCGTCTCCAGAGACAAATTCTAAGACAATTAACGGGGCAATAAATTCTCGCCACAACACATAAGAACGTCGCGTTTGTCCATTGAGCAAAAACGGTACATTAGGTACATAAAACCAATCTGGTGCTTCTGCGCCTTTTTCAGCAGGATCGGTCAAGCGCCAGTAAATGCCTAAGTCCTGCCCTATACAATATTTACCTTCAGGATTTAATTGCTTGAGGATGGGTGTAATAGAGTCAGTTAGTAAAATGCTTTGGGGATGTTCTTGCCAGTTCTTCACAAAAGTACCATCAGACTCTGGAAGTTGAGTATGATCGGGGAAGGGGAAAGGAGTAAGAGCGTTGGGTGGATTGGTTACAGAGGTCATAACGCTACCTTTGCACTTTTGGTAAAAGTTATTTTTAGTTTAGCTTGCGTAGGCGTAGCCCGTCGTAGACATCGCTTTCTCAATATTCTCCACCCAGATTATAAATTGCACGCCAATTACTTCCAGTCGCCTAAAAAAGATTTTTAGCTTCACAGACCACTAGTTTTATTAGATACCTAAACTAAAACCGGATTTTAAGGGTGGCAGAATCTAAAATATTAACTTATTCTTTACCTGTCTTTGAAAAAATCAGGGTGTCTAGTGCCAGAAGAATTTAGTTACCAAATTTCACCGCCATTTTTGTCTGAGGGTAGTGATCGCGATCTTGGTTTAGATTCAACCCTCCAAGAACTACCAATGTATAATTTCTCGGTGGAAATCAACCACACCGGCATAGAAGTAGCTAGTTTTTTGGAAAAAAACCCTTTGTTACCAGGATTCATTTTGGTAGAACAAGGACAGTTTATTGGGATGATTTCGCGGCGGCGACTACTGGAATTTTTGATTCGTCCATTCGGACAAGAGTTATTTGTTCAGCAACCATTAGCTGTTCTCTACAGCTATGTGCGGACACCGATGTTGCTTGTTAGTGATACAACATCGATTTTAACAACAATGCAACTTAGCTTAAAGCGATCGCCTGAATTATTGGCAGAACCAATTGTCGTCCAAACGGAATCTGGTGCTTATAGATTGTTAGATGTCCAAGAATTAAATATTATTTCTTGGCAAATTCGGGGGATCGACAATTTGATCCGCTATGAACGCAGTCAAGCCCAAATGATTCAAAATGATAAAATGGCAAATTTGGGGCGTTTAGTAGACGGTGTAGCTCACGAAATTTTAGACCCAGTGGGTTTTATTTGGGGTAATATAATTTATGTTTCCAACTATAGTCAAGATTTACTTAAACTCATAGCGGCTTACGAGCAAAATTTACCATCAGTTTCTCCGGCAATTAATCAAATTAAAGAAGAAATTGAATTTGATTTTTTAGAACAAGATTTGTCGCGATCGCTTGCTAGTATTCGTAAGGGAGCGGAAAGATTAAAAAAACTTGTTACTAGCTTGCAAAACTTTTGTCATATTGATGAACTTTTTCCCAAGCCAGTAGATTTACACGCCTGTATAGATAGTATTATTTTATTAATTAATAGCCGTCTTCAAGGAGAAATTGAAATCGTCAAATGCTATGGTCAATTACCCCCTGTGTACTGCTTCATGGGAGAGTTAAACCAGGTTTTGATGAATATTTTAAGCGAACTTGTGGATACTTTACTCAATGAAGCAGTGCGACAGCAGTTACATTTAGAAGAGACAAAGACTGTTAAAAAATCTCGAATTGAGATTACTACAGAAGTTATATCACAAGAAGCAAGCAGCCTAAATGCACCAGATTCTCGTTGGATATTAATTCGCATTGCTGACAATGGTCCAGGAATATCTCAAGAATTGCAACAGCAAATTTTGGAGTCTTTTTCTCTGGAAACAAAGAATATGAAAAATACTAGTTTAGCAGTAAGTTACCGAATTATCACCGTCAGACATGGTGGAAAATTAAATTTCCATTCACAGATTGGTATAGGTACAAAATTTGAAATTTTGTTACCTTTAGTTTGATTGATTCGGAATTCAAAATACTTATGATAACGTTACATTAGATTATTAAACAAAATTTCTGCTGGATAGGAATTTGAACCACAAACTCCGTTCCCTTTCCAGGTGTGGAAAAAAATTCTAACTTACCGCCATGTTTTTTGGTGATGATTTGATAGCTGATAGCCATTCCCATTCCTGTTCCTTTACCAACAGGTTTAGTTGTGAAGAAGGGATTGAAAATCTGTTTTTGAATCGATTCGCGAATCCCAGAGCCATTGTCTGTAATCGCAATTTTTACCCATTCCAAATCAACGACAGAGGTACGAATCGTGATCCGACTGGGATGATCCCGGATTTCTTGATAAGTTCGTTTGGTATTAAGTTCTTCAAGGGCATCGAGAGCATTTACTAGAATATTCATAAATACTTGGTTTAGCTGTCCAGCGTAGCATTCTACATTGGATATATTGCCGTAGTCTCTGATAATCTGAATCTCTGGACTTTTGTCAGTGGCTTTGATGCGGTGCTGCAAAATCATCAAAGTATTGTCGATGCCTTCATGAATATCTACCGCTTTGAACTCACTTTCATCTAGACGCGAGAAGTTACGTAGTGACAGCACAATATCTCGGATACGCTCCGTCCCAATATTCATTGAGTTCAATACCATAATCGCGTCTTTTTCCAGAAAGTCTAAATCAATGGTTTTGCGTTCGGTTTGGATTTCAGCAGGTGGGTTGGGGAAGTAACGGTGATAAAGCTCGACCAGTCGTAGTAAATCATGGGTATATTGCTTTATATGGCTGAGGTTTCCATAAATAAAGCTAACAGGATTGTTGATTTCATGAGCAATGCCTGCCACCATTTGACCCAGGGCAGACATTTTTTCGCTTTGAATCATTTGAGCTTGCATTTTATGTAAGCTATCTAATGTATTTTCTAATTCTTGGCTTCTATGCTGCAAGTCTGTGCGAGAGTCTTCTAACTCACAAATAACTTTCTTCAATAAAAATTCCTTTGTACCAATGTCAGTTTCTAGCTGGTGGCGTTCAGTTTCACAGCGTTCTAGCTTTTTTTGCAAGATACGGTTTTTCTTTTTCAACTCTTGGATCTGTATGGAATCGTCTTGGTTATCCATACACTACTTATTTTGTTCCCATTAGCAGTGTGACAAACGTTTTATTATGAAATTGCGTTTGACCTTTGTCAACCAAAGGAGCAATTTCACCGTAAGCGTAGAAACCACAGCAAGGCAAAGTTTTTGGTAAATGAGTTTTCACAAGCTGATACTCAAGTCTTGCCAGAGTTCCCAGAATTCGCCGTCGAGCGGCACAAGAAATAAGTAACGCTGCTGTTGGCTCCACACCGGGATAATCCGCAAGAGCATTCTTTAAGGATGCCTCAGAAGCTGACAGAATATTGTCACGAGTCGCATCGGTGATTTGCACAACTGCCTGTTCAGGAATATCAGAGAAGAAGGTAACGCTACCAGATTGTTGATCGTAACCATTGGGTGCGCGCATATAAAAATGGTCTTGATCCTCAAAAACCGCTAGAGCATGAATTGCAAAGTTGGCCGCAAATCGTTCTTCACCAAGATAGTGCTGGTAGAAATCTAAGGCACGCTGTCCATCAATTTCATAGACTACGTTGCCATTAACTTTAGTTACACGGCTACGTTGACTGATAGGAGTCCAACCACTAGCAACTCCGTAGGAAAATAGTAGTTCTCCAGAGAACAGCAGCACTGGCACTGAATCACTTAAGACTTCACCTTGGAAAAATTGGTAGGTTTTATCAAAGGTATAGTCATCGGCAGCCATTCCTCCAATGATCGGAACATCATATCCCAAGCTTTGTTTTAAACCATCTAAAATCAACACCCCATTGCTCGTCAGGCTATCAGGAAAAGTGAGGCACAATTGGGGCAATGAGGCACTCTTTGCCTTTGCTTGGGCGATCGCTTCTTGGGCTGCAAGGGCTGGATTTTTGGATGCTCCTCGTCCAATACCTGAGTGAATTTCTACATCATCACTAGCAAACAGCATTAAGGTAAGAGAATCTTGCTGAAACTCCAGAATTGAGGAGATTTCTCCATTTGTAGTTCCACCAATCAACTCAATTGCGGGGAAAGCATCTTGGATGCGTTGCAAAATTAACGCATGGTCAAAATCTACAGCAGTGAATAAAAGTCCAGCTTGAGGAATTGCTCTGGCAAGGGAACGGCTACATTCTTGAAGAACTTCTGCGATCGCATTTTGAGAATCAGGATCGTCACTATGACCAACAACAACTCGAAACACAACTACCTGCCACCTTCTCGTAAGTTTGAATCCTAGCGTGCTAATTCAATCTCGATATCAGCACCCAGTAACCTACATTTAGACTTCCCACTTACTTGAACTAAATCTCAATTCACCTGATTGTTTATTTTTTGCTGTATCTAACAATACAAGATATGCTTAACATACTTGGAGAGCATTTTCTCCAAAATCAACTCCCTAGTTTCCAGTCTCCCGTTCAATTCATCTGCAATAAATTTTCGCCACGTTGATAAATTTCCCGTGCATAGTCAGTCCAAGAACCTTGTCCCCAATAACGAAAACAACTAGTTTGCAGCAAAAGATTATGTAGAAGAACGTTACGGTATTGAGATTGTCTGGTAATAGGTTCTACTGAGTCAGTTTGCAGTAAGGGATCAATTTTTTGATGGAATAAACTACTTAATTGATACATGGGAGACAACACATTTTCATATCCTTTTACCCAACTGATATGATTTGTCCACGAGGCTCCATCCAGATGAAAATTAGAGTTTGTTTGCTTTAATTCTTGAATCGCATTCTCTACAGCTTGTGGTTGAATATTATCTGGTGAAACTCGCTCCCAAATTTGATGTTGTCCTACTGGCTGACAAGTTGGATAATCTTCAATTTTGCATCCCGCAGCTTCAATTAATTCTAAATATTCTGTACCACACATCCCAACTACACCTGATTTTCCTCCCCCATTATTTACCATATCCCACCAAGCTTGTTTAAAAGCGCTAGGAAATTCATTCATCATCACGCCACCATTTTCACCATCGCCAATTTGGCTAACTATTGGTGGTACAAATACACTACCAATTTGTTGTTTAGATAATGTTTTAGCTTCGTAATAAGGCTGCATCTGAGCAACTAATTTTGTATCGGAACCTTGGGTTTTAATTAAAGCTGTGATGCTAATTGTTTCACCTTGAGAATTCCGGGCAATTAGACGATGTGGTAAATGTTTATGAGTGAGAGATTGGCCAGTAAGAGTTTCTACAGAATGTTCTTGAACAAGCAACCAGCGATATCCACATTCTTTCAGCGCTTTCACAAATTCAAACAGAGCATCTGGGTGATTGGGTAGGTGCATTTCTGGAGGCGAAAATCCTTTGACTCGCGCTAGTGCTTCCCAACCGAAAATTGCCGCAAAGTGATGTTGCCATGCGATGATATGCAATTTAATATCTGCTATGGGTGTGGAAGGAATAACTGCATGACTCCACATTGTACCCAGCCACTCTACATAAGGTTGGTAGGTGCGATCGCAAGTGATACGTTTAAGATTATCGAGAACATCACCGCGTCCCATTTGCCGCAGTCCCCACAAAAGATTACCAGAGTAATCCAACATTACACGGGGATTGCAACCTTGATTTACAAGTTCGGGGATCATGTCACCCATGCGGCTGTAACAATGAGCAAAAGGATCTGCATTGTGGTTATCCCCTTCATGGGGATGTTCAAACATATATTGCAGATTGCTGATCAGTGTACCGCCATTCCCAGCAGGTATAGTTGGCTGGTGCATGTGTAAGGCGATCGCAAACACAGCATTTACGTCTTCTAAACGAATATTCGTTGTTGGTAAAAATACTGGTTGATCGTGGTTAACTACAGAGAGAACCTCTGTTTCCCAACCAGAAATATTCGGCAAGCCATCAATGATTTCGGGCAAAGGAGTCAGGGTTGTGGGGAAGGATAGCATTTCTGATTGCTCCGAAACAGGGTATGTCTAATTATGCGATCCCACAGCAATTTCTGATCTACTACTTTATCTATTGATGCAAACTGCGATCGCCTTATAGTCCTGCAATATCTGTGTAATTCAACAGTTTAGATATCCCACTTGTATAAAAAATGTTGGAATATATACAGCAATCCTATTTAATTTTGTTGCTACAGGCGTATATCTGTACACCACTACAGATAATTCGTTATGTTGCAAAAATTTTGGAAAATGGTATGATACAACTCGAAATTAACAAATTCAGATTTCATCTAAGTAAGTTGGCATCATAAAACTAAATTATTTAAAGAGAGATAAACGAGGCTATAGCCCTCGCTCCTATGCCTACTGCCTTATCCCAAAAACAAATTTGTAGGTTTGAATCTGTTGCCCGCTTTGAGAATATTGGTATAAATATTAACCAATTAAAAATCATCAAACTTCTCTATCTTTATTTATGCAAATTTAATTTCAGGAGATATCAAATGAAACTAAAACAATTTGGAATTACATTTTTGAGTGTTTGTATTGCTGCTTTTTCGGGAATAAAAGCAGCGGAGGCGGCATCATTTTCAGTAATTGCCGACGATCTTAATAGTCCACGAGGTTTAGCTTTTGGCCCTGACGGCAGTCTATACGTCACAGAGGCAGGAACAGGCGGAAATGGAGCTTGTGTTCCTTCACCGAGTGCCGCAGGTCAATCTTTATGTTATGGCACAACTGGTGCAGTGACAAAAATTGCAAATGGTACGCAAGAACGTGTACTCACAGGACTTCCTTCTTTAGCATTACCAGATGGTACTGATACTGCTGGCCCTCATGATATAAAATTTGATGCCAGTGGCAAGCCTTATATTGCAATTGGGTATGCTTCTAATCCCACATTTCGCGCCACATTAGGTAACACTGATTTAGGAAAAATCATCACTGCTAATTTCAATACAAATTCCTGGACTAGTGTGGCTGATTTAGCTAATTATGAACTTGCAAATAATCCCGATGGAGGCGATCTAATTAGCAATCCCTTCTCTCTTCTTTTAGATGGAAATAAGATTGTTGCAGTTGATACTGGTGCTAATGAATTACTCAGCGTAGGTACTGATGGCAGTAATTTAAAGGCGATCGCCACAATTCCCCGCCAGACATTAACTAATCCAATTCTTCCCTCTGGTGCATCGTCATCGCCATTTGAAATCCAAGCAGTACCCACAAATATCGCCAAAGGCCCAGATGGCGCTTATTATATTAGCCAATTAACTGGTTTTCCTTTTCCAGAAGGTGAAGCAAAAATCTACCGAGTTGGTGCTGATGATAAACCAACAGTTTATAGCGATGGCTTTACCCAACTGACTGACTTAGCTTTTGATAATGAGGGTAATTTATATGCTTTGCAGTACGCTAATCAGTCACTCTGGAAAGGTAATCTAGATGGTTCTGTAATTAAAATAGCGAAGGATGGAACTCGCACAACTATTCTTAGTGGCAATGGATTAGAGTCTCCTACTGCTTTAACTATTGGTGCTGATGATGCTATCTACGTGACAAACCGAGGCGATAGCCCAGGACAAGGACAAGTTATCAAAATTGAGAATTCCAAGTCTGTTCCTGAATCTACTTCTACTTTCAGCTTATTAGCATTTCTTGGCACTGCGAGCCTTACTTTTTCGCATAAGGGTAAAGCCAAAAAACTGAAAATTTTGGAGAAGTTTGTTCAGGAGTGCTGAGTTACCAAAACAGTGCTGAGTAAAAAGTAAAATTAATTGCACTCAGCACTCAGCACTACTGAAGCGATCGCCTTCGGTGTCTCCCCTTCTCTACGAGACGCTACGCGAAGGGGTAAGTTTTTCAATAAACCGTTGTCTTCTTGGTGCTGGTGGTGTTGCTATTCGCAAAATTAGCTCTAACAACCAAGGGGCGAGGCGTTGACACAACACGGCTAAATAACTTTGCCATCCAACTAAAATTTCTGATGAATCATTCTGCATTCCAGCGACGAGTGCTTTAGCCACTTGCTGGGGAGTCATGGGGATCACCCAGCGAAATAATTTTAAGTCGCGCACCATGTCTGTGTCTGTCAGGGAAGGCAGTAATGCAATGACGCGGATATTATGTTCAGCTAGTTCTTGGCGCAAGGCTTGAGTAAATCCTAAGATGGCAAACTTGGTTGCTGAGTATGTCGCCATCGTTGGTGCAGCTACTTTCCCCATCAGGCTTGATACATTGACAATTGTCCCTTGTCTTTGGCTGGCCATGCGTCGAGCAATCAAACTAGTGAGGTTGTACATTCCTAACAAGTTCACCGAAAGTTCTTCTTGAACTTGAGGCATTTTAGATTGCAAAAATGAGCTTTGGTATGCGACTCCCGCACAATTAACCAGTAGGTGAATTTGTCCGTAATTGCGCCACAATTGGGCAACAGCGATATTTACTTCTATTGTCTGCGTCAAATCTAAAGCCACGATCGCAGCTTCTGTACCCATAGCCTCGATTTCGTTGGCTACCTCTATTAACTTGCGGCGATCGCGTGCTACCAATATCATCCGCTTGATGCCTTGTTGCGCTAATTCCAGGGCGATCGCTCGTCCAATTCCACGCGAAGCGCCTGTAATTAGTGCAACTTTACCTTGAATCTTCATTGGTTTTATCCTCTAAAATTTGAGTCTTACCAAACTGTTCGTTATTGCCGATACCACAAGCAAGAGCTACCTGCTTGTCGGCACAAAGTAAGACAAATAATCAATCACAATTGAAATCAAACTGAAACTAAGCCTTTAGCAACGAGATATATCTTGGTTAATCTGCAATCCTGATACTTGTCTATACGAGGCAGAAATTTCTTGTTTTTAATCCGTCAAAGCCTAACATACTTGGCTGAATAGGTATAGCTCATAGATTTTATTTCTCCTAGATCCGAGCGTTCATCAGCATTGCTGTCATACACACGTTAACAACTAAATCAAGCTATTGCAATATTTTTTAATAAGTATTTCTTAATACATCTTAACAACAAGTATATATATACAAAAAATTTTATTAAATAAGTTTTTATGAATCCCTCAGTAGAAATATCTCATTTTCCTGACAAATAGCCTTATTTTAGAAAATTGTGATATCTAATTCACAGTTTAGAAAGAAAAAAGACATATAGCATTTTGGCTGATGGTTGCAATAGTTAGAATTTTTAGCTTACTTATAGCAGGAGGCAGGAGGCAGGAGGTAAAACTATTACTATTCCTAGCTTTCACCCTTTCAAAATGTCCTAACCTGTGTGACTACGGCTATATATAATTGCAACAGTATATTTACTGTTTTGTTGAAAATAAAGTTTGATGAATTTTATTGATTGAAAATAATCAAAGAGGACTAGCTCGTTGTCTGAAATTATCTATTAAAATTTGAGAATAAATAGTAATTTGTTTGGGTTTAGCTTTGAGTTTATCAAAGTAATGCTTGAGACTTGCTTTGTCTATCGCAAACAATTGAAGTTTGCGAACAATAAGATCCCCGACTTATTTAAGAAGTCGGGGATCTTAACTGTAAGTCAATATAATTCCTAATTGATAATTCTGCCGAAAACTGCACTCCGTACATTTACGTATTTAGTAATTACTACTCTACAGTTAAATCGACTTACTTGGAGCAAGGATAGATACCAATACTGTCGAAAATCGTGTTGAAGTACTCCAAAATCGTGTTGAGGTACTTCAAAATCGTGTTGAGGTACTTCAAAATCGTATTGAGGTACTTCAAAATCGTGTTGAGGTACTTCAAAATCGTGTTGAGGTACTTCAAAATCGTGTTGAGGTACTTCAAAATCGTGTTGAGGTACTTCAAAATCGTGTTGAAGTACTTCAAAATCGTGTTAAGGTACTCTGAAGTCGTGTTGAGGTACGTTGTAGTCTAAGTACCTAAAAATGCTATAAAGTCCATCAGCTTAATTAAGGAGTTAAAAAATCTAAATGGTTTCCTGATTGGACACGCAAATCTTTCACAGTCCCCTGAATTTGTAATTTACCCTCATTTAGTAGCACAATCCAATCAGCACGGGTAATTACTCTCGGACGGTGGCTAATCAGAATCGTAGTTTTGCCTTGACGATGCAACAACAGCTGATTCAAAACTTGAGCTTCACTAACTGGATCGAGTCCGGCTGTTGATTCATCTAAAATCAGTACTGGGGGATCGTTAATGATAGCTCTTGCTATAGCCAATCTTTGCCGTTGTCCACCAGAAATATTTGAGCCAAATTCACCTAATACAGTTTGATATTTTTCAGGTAATTTACTAATAAAATCGTCTGCCTCTGCAATTTTGCAAGCGTTGACAATCTGCTCAAAGGTGACGTGAGGAGAACCTAAGCGAAAGTTTTCAATAATTGAGCGACTCCAAAAATGAGCTTCTTGGGGAACAAGGACTACTTGTTGTCGCAAACAATCAAGAGCAAGGTCTTGTAGATTATAAATACCAACGCGAATGTTACCAGAATTAGGTGTATATAATCCTGCAATCAGTTTAGCGAGAGAGCTTTTACCACAGCCAGATGTACCAATTAGAGCAATAACTTTACCGCCAGGAATAGTTAGGGAAAAATCTTGCAGTAACTCTAGCCTTCCAGGGTAATGAAAGTTGAGATTTGTGCAAATAATATCAACCTTGCTAGGAATCTTCGTAAAAGGTTTTTTAGTATCGTCTTGATTTTCAGGTGTGGAATCAATAACTTCTGTTAAGCGCTGCGTGGCAGTTTTGGCACGAGTGAATTCATCTATAAAGTTGAGCGCAGTACTAATGAATGCTAAAAAATTACCATTCATCCCGTTAAATGCCAGCAGTTGACCGATGCTGAGTTCCTTACTAATAACTAGGATGCTGCCGAAACCAATCAGACTAATGCTGCCAATACTAGAAACTAAACTAGAGAAGATGCCGTTAATAATTCCAATCTGAATTGTGCGAAATGTTTGATTTGCTAAACGACCAAATCTGTTTTGAAATTCTTCCCAAAACTGGGGAGCGGCGGTAGTGGTTTTGAGTGTCAGAGCGCCTTTAAAGCTTTCAACGAGAACACCTTGGTTTTCTGCATCTAAGACTAATACACTTCTGATTTTTTGTTGAAGTGTAGGCAGAAAAACAATCGTAGACAAACTCATTACAATCGCAATAATCACACCAACTAAGGTAAGTTTCCAGCTATAGAACAGCATGAAACCTAAAGAAACTGCTGCAATCAATAATTGGCTTGGTAAACTAATAATTGCTTGAGAAATTAGTTGATTAATTTGTTGAATATCTTGCAATCTGCTGACAATCTCGCCACTACGACGCGATTCATAGTAAGTCAAAGGCAACCGCAGGATTGTCCTAGCAAATTCTAAAATTAATCCTAACTCAAGCCGTTGGGCAAAATGGGCAATCAGGTTATATTGAACTAGTTTTAAACTACTTGACACAAGATTCATCACCACAACGGCAATAATTACAGCAGCAAGAAGCTGGGTGTCACCCCGAACTAGTACATCATCTGTCAGAATTTGGATTAGGAATGGAGAAGTTAATGAAAGCAGACCGATAAGTAGAGCGCAGAGAAAAGCCTCGAATAGTATGTTTCCATAAGGCAATACACGCCGCACAAAGCGCCCAAAGCCGTCTATTTTATCATCGGGTTGAGCATAAAAGCGAACCGAATCTGGCTCTAGTAAAAGCATCACTTTATCTGACCAACCCTCTATTAACTCTTTTTTAGAGACATAACGGATATTAACGGCTGGGTCAGCAACTATATATTTCTTACCTTTTTGACCATACAAAACAACCCAGTGGTAGCCTTTCCAGTGAATGATTGCTGGTAGTGGCGCTTGGTTCATTTGGTCTAATATTTCATTAGATGCTCTGACTGAGCGTGCATTAAAACCAAGCGCCTCGGCTCCCCGCCTCAGTCCCAACAATGTTGTTCCTAGTTGACCAGTGCCTACAGCTTCCCGGATGCGATTTAGTGTAAAGTTGCGCCGATAGTGTTTGGCAATGGAAGCAAGACAAGCAGCTCCACAATCTTCTTCACTATGTTGTGTAACAACTTGGTATTTCATTTTGCACTCCAGTATCCAATAACATCGTGACAAAACCCAAAAAAATAGCAGGGTCTTATCCCTGCACGGTTAAAAATGTAGCCCATACTTTAGTCATACTATTGTTCTAATACACTAGACAAAATATCAGATTTTAATGCTCAGAGGAATGTAACCAGCAACTCACGTTAGTTATATTAAATTTGCTTTGTTAAATAAAAGTTGATACAGACTGTATCAACTTTTACTATGCTTACCTGTCTTTACGACTACTCAAAAATGATGGATATTTTGAGGAAAAAGTAGCATCGAAGTCTTATTGATAGTTGTTAGTAGGCAATTATCAATAAGACTTTGTTAAGTTTGTTGAAGAAAAGTAGATAGGTAGGAATAAACGTATGCTAAAATAACTCTCATAGAGGAAGAGCTAATGGCTACTTGGGATTAAGTCAATTAGCAATTAAGCCACACGCAAAGATAATTTAACCTGCGTCAACAGTATAAATTATTTGAAACGTGAACTATTATCCTAAGTGGGGACACGTTAATCGTGTCTTTACATTTATTATTTCACTTCTACTGAACTTCATAACTTTACACAGGTGTGATTAATAATCGTAAATATTGGCGTAGATCGCGCTACTTGCATCTGCACTTACATTGCCACTTACATCCACATCATCTCCAGCGCCAATCTTGACTTTGCCGCCTTTTACAATTGACTTAATTTTGATGACGTTCTTACCACCAGAGAGGTTGGCTTCTTCAACATCAGTTAATTCGACAAATAGTACACTTTGCATGATTTTAGTTCTCACTTGATTGTTGGGTTTTAGATAACATCACACTACATTCATCAATGCAAACAAGGCATTCATGAGTGCTTGTGTGCTGTTAGGGACATTATATGGGTGAAACTAGTTTGATAAAACAACTATTTTCTTAAGAAATATGTACTACAAGTTATTAGTCAAGATACTACTTAGCTAATATTTATACTGTTTTCTGAATAAACCATGAATTTTATTCTCTTTACAGAGATAAATATTTTGGATTTAATTGTATGGCAAAAACATCTATGCATAAAAAGATTTTTAGAATACAAAATGTCTGATTTGATACTACAAAAAATAAGAAAATTAACGTATTAATACTGTTGATAAGCTTTAAAAGCTTAAATAAAGAGTATAAAATTAGTTAAATAGTATTTTGTTATACAAATTTCTGATAAAGTAAATTTAGAGAACTCCAAAAATTTTACTTAATATTTTTATTTCACGTATTATCACGTAAGTATCCTTTTGGTTGTACTTTACTTATACAGAGACTGTCGAAAATACATAAAAGATTGTAATAACAACGCTTTTAAACTAGCTTAACTACTTATTAATTAGAAGAGAAAATTTTTCTTTTCTCTCCATTATAGAAATTTTTGCAAGTAAATAAAGAAACGGTAAAGCTTTAGAAGAAAATTATAAAGATTTGGTCTTTTTACCAAAAGATGCTAATTGTTATATAGACTTAGGCTATAGATTACTTTTTAGCTATTGCTGATGAAGAAACCTCTAAAACAGTAGCAGCTTATCTTCTCCCAAGGCAAAAAGCTAAGAAGACTAAGCTTTCAGAGGATGTTTAAAAAGTCGCAAAGTATACTAGAAAACCTTTTCCAAACCTCTAGCTAAAAGGTCAAGAGGCTTTTAAACCCTCCCTTTTCTTTTAGAGAAGGGGGATAGAGACGTTAGATTTCTGAGGCTATGTTAGCAATAATACTTTTCAAACAACCTCTCAGAGGGAGAAAGGAAGCTCTTAACTTCAAAATGCTCGTTCAATAAATATCTATATATATAGATGTAATGTCGCTCGGCATTTTCATACTTGATAGTGTACGAAGTTTATAACTATTACCTTCTTGCACAATCTAGCTATTTGCTAGATTGTTTGCACAACCAAAATATTTTTAACGTATATGCTTATTGACCCCCAACCGGACTTTCTCCGCTCAGTTGAAAGCGACGAATATCTTCCGCCGATTAGCAGTTGGACATGGCTGGGAGGGATATTTTTAATTGGAAGTGTTGGCGCTGCCTTCGGCCTTGCAAGTTTCATTCAATACAACATAGTGGTGAGAGCAGATGGTACTGTCCGTCCCACCGGAGAAATACGGTTAGTGCAAGCAGCAACAGAGGGGACGGTTAGAAGCATTAGAGTGAAAGAAAATCAAGTTGTCAAAAGAGGAGATGAGATTGCACTGCTCTACGACACTCAATTACAAAGTAAAAAAAGCCAAATTGCCGGAAACATTCGGCAGAATCATTTACAAAGAACGCAAATCGATGCACAACTAAGAGCGCTACAGACTCAAATCACAGCTGAATCCAAGTCGATGGGACAGGCGATTATCTCCGCGCAAGCCGATCTGAGTCGTAATCGCCGGGATTATGGAGACAAGCGAATTACCACTAAGGCAGAAGTGGATGAAGTAGAAGCTTCTGTGGAGTTAGCGAGGGAGGAATTGAAGCGATATCAGCAGTTAGCAGATACTGGAGCGATCGCAGCTTTACAGATTAAGGAAAAAGAACAAGCTTTCAAAGCAGCACTTGCCAGATTAGAACGGATCGAAACTGGACTCAATCCTACTAGCGCCAATGTGGAGATTGCCCAAGAACGCATTGCCCAAGAACGGGCAAAAGGTGAGTCTATGCTTGCGGCATTGAACAAAGAAAAACAAGAACTTATTGGGCGTCAAGTAGAAATTCAAAATCAAATTGGTAGCGCTCAAGAAGAACTAAAACAACTCTCAACAGAACTACAAAAAACTATAATTCAGGCTTCAGAGGCAGGTACTATCCTGAAACTAGAATTAAGAAATCCTGGGCAAGTTGTGCGGATTGGGGATGCGATCGCTCAAATTGCTCCTAGTAGAGCTGCTCTGGTGATCAAAGCCCGTGTTGCTGCTTCTGATATTAGCAAAGTACAGGTATGTAAAGCCGTACAAGTAACAAAATGTTCACAAGGGGAAGTACAAATGCGGCTTTCTGCCTATCCGTACCCAGATTATGGCATCCTCAAAGGTGCTGTTAGAGCCATAACCGCCGATGCTATTACATCTCAAGTTAACGGCAATCCAATTGCGCCTTACTATGAGGTGACTATTGAGGCAGAAAGACTTTATTTAAAAAAGGGCGATAAATCCTATCCCATTCAACCAGGAATGGAAGTTACAGCTGATATCATTTCCAAAAAAGAAACTGTAATGACATTTATTTTGAGAAAAGCAAGGCTGCTAACAGATTTGTAGGCTTCTTCCTATATTCCACGCCATTAAGAACTACCTAAGATTTACGCTAAGTAATACCAATTTGTAATTCGTAATTCGTAATTAAGAAAGCTACACTATATCTGGGTTTGGGGGTTTGAATGTATTGCCTCATTTTAGAGAAGTGGTATTACTTGTGTCTATACACAAGTATTTGAGAGTTACACCACAGGTTTTTGATCCCTTCAACCCCCCTGCAAAAGCAACAGGCTGTTTCATTGCCTCAAAGGTTGATAAGGGGTAGAAATAGGTTGAGGATTTGATGGTTTGCTGGACTGGGGAGTTGCCCCACTCCAAATTTGATTGAACTGAGCTACCGACAACGACTGTAAAAGACTGAGATGAAGTGGCTCTTTGCTGATAAATGTGGCATAGGAAGGCTGCAAATAAGAACGATATTCAGGGCGGTTGAGGAGATGGGTTTCTAAAAAAGCGACGCTGAGGGCGTTGAGATAGGAAAAAACAGCAGTGCGATCGGGGCCTAGTAAAGCAGGTGGCACAGGTAAGACATTATTTCCAGAAGTAGGTTCGGCGATCGCTGAAAAGTGGGTGGCATTTTCAATCAAAGCCAGGTACTTATTAGAGTCAGAAAGCCAGGTAAAGGGGCGAATTTGCTCAAGTACGGGTGGTGCAAAAACATCTTGACTACCTGCTACCAGCATGACGGGAATTGTTATTTGACTGATTCCTCCCTGACCCAAAACTGAGCTGTCAATGGGATTAATCGCCATGACAGCTTTGATGCGATCATCTTTGAGTTCGTAATTTATTGGTGGTAAATCGTTTGCTTGACATTGCAAAAAGAGCGACAAATTAAAGGAGGTATTATCGGGATTGCAATCTTGCTTCAGTTGGCTAAAGTTAATATTTGCTCCTGCTAAAGTCAAAACAGTATAACCACCAAAAGACTGACCAATTGCCCCAACTTGCTGAAAATTAAGTTTTCCCTGGAGAGTGGGATCGGATTTATCTAGACGCTGGAGTTCATTGAGGAGATATTTGATATCCAAAGGTCGGTTGATAAATTCTGCTGCATCAGGCGGGCCAGCCAAACCTGCAAAATATTGTTGAAAGCGTTCGGCATTACTACCAGGGTGTTCTAGTACAGCAACGGCAAAACCATAGGATGCTAAATGTTCAGCCAAATAGACAAAGGTAGAACGGTCTGAGGCCAGTCCGTGAGAAATTACAATCAGGGGAAAGGGAGGCGCGAGTAAGTCTCCAGCTTTTTGTGAACCTGCTGACGGCAGATAGATATCCACAGGTAGACGGCGTGAGCGACGAATGTCATTTAACTCCAGACTTTTTTTCTGCCAAGTAAATTGTCCTGGCGATCGCAAATCTGGTTTTTGGGAGAAATCAATTTTGGAAGTGGCTGCTTGCGCGATCGCTTCTTTTTGCAGAGAGGCAAAAACTTCATCCTTTTTTTTGATCAATTGCGACAAGTCACCGACTATCCTTAACCCCTCTGTGAAATTTACTCGGATAGTATCGCTAGGAAATTTCCGCAGTAAATTTACAACCGTTAACCCCTCTTTTTGATCGGCAGCAGACAAAATTAAAGAGGCACGTATAGCATAGAAGCCATTTTTTCGAGACTCAGTGAGGAGTAATTTTCCCAGTTGTTGCACTAGTTGCTCGCCTATCGGTGAGTAGGTAACTTGAGATACTAATGTAGGAGTGAGATCAAAGCGCTGCTGGAGTAGATCCCGCAGTTGAGCAAGTTGTTCGGGAGTCGCACGACTAGCATAAAATGAAAAATCTTGATCGATTTTGCCTTCTTTAGCAAAGGTTTCCAGCGAGTTCACTGATAAGGAAAATTCGCCGAAGGGAGGATAATAAAAGCTAATGCGTTCAGCCCCCAATCCGGGAGTAGCAGTCAAGAACGTAGATAGCAAACTTAAACCCAAATATCTCAAAAATTTTTTCATTAGAAAAACCCACTATCTAACCCTGGCAAACAAGTTTGGACAGAGAGGAAAGCGGGGCGGGATCTATAACCGCTTTCCTGTTTAATTGGTTTAGATATATCAAACAGGCTACAAGCATAATAAAGCAAGTACTTACCAAAAATTTGACCAGAGCTTTGAAAGATCAAAAGACATGAGTAACAAATTTTTCAGCCAAACAGCATCAGTAGAGCGATAATAGATATAGAGATCAAAATTAAGTTATATGTCCCCTGCTTCCTGCGCCTGTTGTGTTGTCGTCCTCAATCAACAACAAGAGCAGAATATCTCCCACAAAAACCAGTGCCAGGATGTACAAGTTAACCACAGTAAGAGCACGGTTAAAAGTCGCACTGTAATTGAAAATGGTCGGGTAGTTGTTAAACCCTTACAACCACCACTCAATCAGACTTCTGAATAACTTTCAGAAATTTCATCTCTTCACTCTACTCTAAAGGTAAAACATCGTGGAAGCGGTTGTAATCAATGTAGCGATGTCCATCAGGTGTGTGGTAAAAAATATCAACAAATTGATTGTTCCACAAAATCTCATTAGCACTATAGCTATGACGGGCATTGACGACTTGGACAACCGTTTCATCAATGCCACTCAAAGAGACAATCAGCGTAGTATTTGTCTGGGTTAACGATTCTGGTGTCATCCCATATAAAGGACTAAACTCATCAATGACATGCATCACTGACCAGCTTAACGTGAAGCTAGGTGTTTGGTTCCTCACCAGTTTTAGATCGTAGAACCGACGCATGGATTGTCCTTCTTGGGTTACTTCGTCGCGCATCAAGTAGACTCGCATCTGCGCCTCCAGAATCGTATTGCGACGCTTATTAGCGCTGCGAAATATGAGAGTTGGCATCGCATCATGAGCTGTAATCACAGCAACACGGCTAAAAAGTACACGGGCTGTAGGCCGAGAGAATCGAGCAAACGCTAGTCCTGTCATCACAGCAATTCCCACCAAACCGATCATTGCTTCAATGGTGACAATAATGTTGGCGTAAGTTGTTTTCGGATACATTGCCCCATAACCGATGGATGCTAGGGTTTGGACGCTAAAGAAAAAAACATCTAAAAAAGAACCAGGTCGGGCGTTGGCAATACAATCTCCTCCGATCAAGTAAGCTAGGGCAAATAGAGCATTAATAGTTACATAAAAAGTACAAATCAGGAGTACAAAGCCAGTCCAGGGAATCGTTAACAGCAGATGATAAGGATCGCGCCAGTAGGAATGCCATGCACCCATACCTATAATCTCAAATTTTCCATCTTGAACTTGAATCTTAATCGGTGGGATCAGATGCTGTCGTTTCTTGGGTAAAAGTCTCTTGAGTCGAAATTTCATTGCAAGTAGCCAAAAGAACGGCAACTGCTTAGTATTGTAAATTAAGTTGCTTTAGAGACATTCACTTTAGACAATTAGAGAGTAGGAAGTAGAAATTTAAACTTTCTTTTCTTAAATCAGCAAAAAAATAGGGTGTGCGATGCCCACCCTAGTATATTTATCTGCTAGAAACTTATTGTTATGGCTTTAGTGATTGACCTTTAGAACAGCGATCAAACCACTCCTGGTATTTTTTCTGGTGTGACTCATCTTCAACAGTAAGGGTAATACGCACCTGCTTACAGCCGTGATTTCGTTCAAGTGCGATCGCATTCAACAATAAATTAGCAATTTTAGGCGAGCTAAATTCGCCGCTTACCGTTAAACCGTTGTTGTCAAAATGTGTAGCTTCAAGTCTTTCAACTTTGCTCAAATCAACGCCAGAAATTTCTCCTTGTCCTAAATCAATTTCTGCAAGTTGTTTGTGTTCTGGGCTAATTTGTTCCACAATCAGCTTTTCACGCCGGATAGGAACTTGTACCATCTCGGTTTCGATTACTTTGCGAACGATTACTTCACCAACTTTACGCTTACTGCTTTCAACAACTAATCGTTCTTCTATTAGACGAATAATCTGTTCTTCAGGAACTTGTTCTAAATTATTTAATGGCTCAACTGGGCTATTTGTCATTTGATTGTTAGCTAGTTGCTCAGTCGAGTTGCGATCGCCTGGTGTTTCTGATTCTAAATATTCAGGCATATATTCAATTTCTGATTTGTTTAAGTCTATGAAAACAGATTTAGTCGGCTTGTCTATTTTTTTTATTTTCTGGCTCTGTAACCGAAATAAAGAAGGATGTTTCTCAGCTAACTGCTGGGTAGATTCAGCAATTTTTTGATTAGCCTGGTTAGATATAACCAGGTTTAGCCGACGATTAGCATCTACAATTAAATCATGAACTACTCCTACTAGCTGACCTTGATTATCAAACACGGCAAAATTATTCACCTTCTTTCTTAAATCTGTCAGCGAGGAGGTGGTGCGAGAATTACCCTTTGTCTGTAAAGTGTTTTTTGCCATAGTTTGGCTATATCAATGGGGAAAATTTACGAACTGCTTTCTACTTAGCTAATATTTAAATGTATTAATCAGTATTAATCATCTGGATACCATTTAGAAAATATTTGCGCTCAATACATTTATCCAACTCATATCCAAAGTAATATTTACAATCCCAACTCCAAATAGTATCAGGTATTACAAGCACAGGTAAAGCTAATTCAACAGCCTTACCTGCACTGTGTAAAATTAATTATTAGTCATTAGTTACTAGCTAATGACTATGTTTAGTTAGCGTTCTTCAACCGGAAGATTACCGGTATTCACATCTAACTCTTCACGACGCACGGTTTCTTGAGTTTCAACTGTGTCTTGATCGACTACTTTTCTAACTCTGACTTCTTCACGCAAAAATGCTTCTTTACGAACATCAGCAGTTTCTTCATGGATTTCTATGCGAGCAACTTCGCCTTCGCGGAAGTCTGCTTCGCGTCCAGAAACAGGCTTACCCGCATCTGCTGGAGTTACACGCTCAATCACAACTCGTTCTCTTTCTACTGGCACTGCAACCCGTGCAGTATCAGTTTCAACACGCTTGCCAATCGTTACTTCTCCAGTTTTTTGGCGTCGTTTGCTGGCAATCAGCCGTTCTTCATACAATCTCAGAGTTTGATGATCTTGCTCATTTAACCCGTATAAAGTAGGATCATTTTCGTAAGTATAGTTATCACGGGCGTAAGTAGGAGTTGTACCTAATGAAGGCTCGTTTTCAGAAGTATAGCTATCACGGGCGTAAGTAGGAGTTGTACCTAATGGTGTTACAGGCGATCCTAAAGGATCTAATGCTGCTAAAGGGTCTAATGGTGTTGCAGCTTCTACAGGAAGATTGTTGTTTGTAGGTTTGCGATATACTCCACGCACCCGTTCTTCATAATCGTAATCAAGGGTTTGACGTTCATCGAACTCAGGCAAATCTTCAGCTTGCTCTCTAGTCAAGCCAACTGTGTAAACGCGATCAATACTATAGTCGATACGGGCGCGACCAATTGGGAGTAATACTTTTTTACCAAAAATCCAGAAGCCCAAATCAACAACTAAATAGCGAAAATGACCTTCTTCATCAACTAAAACATCACTGACAGTACCAACTTTTTCATCAGTTCCCTGTGTATAGACACCTAGCCCCTTAATGTCATGACCATCAAAACTCTCTTGATAGCTAGGCTCAAAATCTTCTAGTTTGTAAAGAACCATTACCTTTCACCTCAAATATTTTTTTGTGAATCTCTTTCTTAACAACTAAAGTAGACATTTACTTATTTTTGTACATCCTTCTGCCGAATGAATTATTTTCAGAGTGAAATAATCGAAAGTTATAGATATTTTTGGTCGATATGGCTAACTAGAGACGCAAACACAAAATGGGAGTATCTCACTTTCTTTTGTAAAAATATGTCTAATCTTTGTTCACGGAATTCGCCGGATATATTATGATTGATGCTTTTTGCAGAGTTTTGTTTTTTTGCATCTGTAGATGATTGTTCGATATGCAAATTTTTTTAATGTTCAAATTTACAACTCATTAGACAAGTAGTGAATCTTATTGTTAAAAAAAACACAGGCAGAGATAAAATTAACTTTGCCTGCATAATTATTTAAGATAAATCTATTAAACAAATTTATTACCCAGCTACTTAAATAGCTTCATGTCTAACGTTACCATTTTCTTACACATCTAAATTACTCACAGTATCAACTTCTAATTCTTCTCGACGAATGGTGTCTTGTGCTTCCACAATGTCCTGTTCTACTACTTTCTTCACTCGAACTTCTTCACGCACAAAAGCTTCTTTGTGGATCTCAGGAGTTTCTTCGTACACTTCTATACGTGCTACTTCCCCTTCTTGAAACTTAAGTTCATTAGGATTTACAACCTTTCCTGTTTCTGTTGGCGTAACTCGCTCAATCAGAACTCGTTCTTTTTTAACGGGTACTGTAACGCTTACAGTTTCTGTTTCAATATGCTTACCAACCGTTACTTCTCCGGTTTTAATGCGGTATTTGTTAGCAATTAATCGTTCTTCATAAAGTTTAAAAGTTTGATGTGATTGCTCATTCAACCCATATAAATCTGGATCTTTTTGATAATTGTATGTATCGCGATCATAAGTCACATCGCTGGTTGGAGAACGAAATACACTACGTACCTTTTCTTCGTAATTATGATCATTATTAATGAGCGCGTCTTCTGTATGATCGGGTAAATTTTCTATTTGCTGTCTACTTAACCCATCAATATAGACCCGTCTTTCTGGATAACTGATCCGGCAAAGACCAATTGGTAGTAATATTTTTTTGCTAACCAAATCTAAGCTAATATCAATAATAAAATACCGGAAATGACCATCATCATCAACTAAAACGTCACCAACTGAGCCAACTCTGTCTCCTCCCACAGTATAAAGATCGAGTGCTTTGAGATCGTCTCCGCCAAAAGTTTCTCGATAATTTTGGTCAAAATGTTCAAGTTTGTGAAGAGGCATACGCTGTTATTAAGTTGGTTTATTAGGTTTATTTGCTAGTATAAAAAACATTGTGCTAAGTATCCTCCTGCTGGCGACTGAGTTTAATGGAGATATTTGAAAATTTATTATTAGGGAAAGACTTAAGTTGAACTTATTAATAATCAGTGTTGTAAAAAAGAAGACACTATACTGAAATAAAATATTTTTTTCAACTGATTGAGTCGATCTCCTTTGCTTAAGTCTTAATTAAGAGCCAATACTGAAACAATAAAAGTAGACACTACAGAACCATCCAGATTATGAGTGAACTTCCAAATACTCTTGAAGATGCGATCGCCCAATCTTGTGTAGCTGTCAAAGCTGCCCTTGCAGATGGCTGTACTCGCTTACAAGTTGAGTTCCTGTTTCCAGAACTGAAGTTTATGCCGGTGGCGGAACAATTTCTACCGGCATTTACAGATTATGATTCCCGTTTGAAGATTTTCTTTACTGACGCTGGGGCTGCGGCTTTAGCCCGTCGTGATTGGAAAGATGCACCATTTCAAATTTTGGATATTGGTACGGGTAGGGCTGCTTCTTTGCAGACAAAAATTCAGCCAGAGGATGAAATTTTTTTATTCATCGCCCCGACATCGGTAGAAGTGCCGCAGTTGGAAAAGTTGTGTGAAGCAATAGGCGATCGCCCTTTAGTCTTGTTAAATCCTCGCTTAGAAGATTCTGGAACTGTGGGCATTGGTTATGCAGCCAGAAAAATCCGCGATCGTTTTATCAGTACCATTGAATCAGCCTATTACGTGCGCCCCATAGACGATGAAAGTGCCCTATATCGCTGCTACCCACGACAGTGGGAAGTTTGGCTGGAAACCAAAGGCGAATATCAAAGAATTGCCGAATTACCCACAAAACCATCTGGTGATGATTTGGATCTGATTGTTTTAAAAGGACAACCGCAAACAATAGATGCGACACCTGCGAAAAAGCCCAGTGTATTTAAGAGTTTGCAACGGTTCTTAAAAGCGTTGAGTAGTTAGGATAATGCAGAGGTAGCAGAGATATATTTTATTATCTGCTGCCTCATTTTGAGTTTTTATACATCGCATTGGTTATACTGACTGGGAAAAATTGAGCAATTTAGATGTGTATCGCTTACAGTTTCTTAAAGGTGCAACACGCGTAGAGCATATTCTGTAAGTAATTGCCGAATACACTCTCGATATCTATCTAAATCTGCCATCGGCTAATTTCCTCCGTTTCCACATCATAAACTATCAAATTGATTTGACTGCGCTGGATAATATAGCAATCGTAAATGAGTTACGAACTAAAAGATCCCCGACTTATTAAAAAAGCCAGGGATCTGAGCCTCTCGGTGTTTGCAATGCCGATTTTGGAATGTTGTGAAATTTCTGTCTAGCTGACATAAACCATTTCGGCCCAATTTCATATATTCGGGGGCTTGGTCAAGAAATAATTGTTGACTCTATCCAATCATGAAAAGGTGTAACAAGAGCAAGAGCTATTGACTTTGGCAACTTGGGACACACTGCCAAAAGCTGACTAGCGGTAATTTGTGCAATCTTGATACCTCTTGAGCGAAGCTCCTTAATGGCCATTGGATTAATATCTAGCAAATGTGCCGTTAATCTCGCCGCAGTGGCATAATTCATATCAGAAGTTGTGTAATTAGAGTGAAATTGCTCTATGTATTGGAGCGAGAAATATGTTGCTAGCCCCTCTTCTAAAACAGTTCCAAAACTGGAAACAACAGGATCAAGAAGGTGAACAGATTCATGGGCTAGCTGAAACAAGGCTTGAACTGGATCTTCTTTTGCCGATGAGCCAAGCTGAATTACAATATGCCCACAGTCTCCTGGGAACCATGTTTTAGGGCCGCTATCACAAAACTCAATTCCTAGAATCGTCCAAGAGCGATCGCGCTTACCAAACTGTGCTTCAATGTCCGAAATTATCTCACCCAACCGAGAGGCAAGAGTCCATGTGTATCCATCGCCCGATGGCAACGGATTAGCTATTACCAAAGAATCTTGAACAGTTGCCAAACAATAAACACTCTTGCTTGCAGTTTAACTATTTATTATGTTGCCCTCAGCATTTAACTATCTAACTGCTCAGATAAACTTTTTTCTCAAGTCTGTATAAGGATTCTAAATATATTTTGCGAAAATCATCAAAGAAGAAGAGGAATTAGAAGTTAGGAATTTTACTATTAACTCCTAACTCTTGTACAGACGCGATTAATCGCGTCTCTTCCAACTTTTTTAATTCGCTTGCAATGGCGCATTTAACACTTTCTCAATCCGATCGCGCGTTTCTAATAAGTGCGCTTTGGTATATTCATCCTCAGAATTAACACCCTTAAGCTTTTCATCAAGCTGCTTTAATTTATACCAAGCTAAAGTGCGAGCATCTTCTGGAACATTTTCTTTTCGCAATACCATACCAGTCAAAATGTCCAAATATTGACGCTGCAAGCCTCGCCGCAAACTGGCAATCTTCATTGGTTTACCTTTTGGTTTGATAACTTCCGTCCAAATATCTGATTGTAAAGTATCAAATAGTTCCGGCAGTGTCAGTGCTTTTCCTTCGGGAGTTTTGAGTTCAATATCCTTGAGACGAGAGAGGCGATCGCCTGAGAGTAAATCTCGCAACACAGAACCCTGCATCAGTAGCACCAAGTCATGAATAGGAAAATCCAAACGACCAACTCGAGGAGAACTACCCCAATGTCGCCAACGGGAAGGTGCTAATTTATTCAGTAATTCTGGTGAAAAATTTAAGGCATCTTCTGCAAATACATATTTTTGTAGCGTTTCTAAAGCTTGCCGTTGTTCTTCAATTGGTACTGGTTCAAATGGTAAACGGTGCTGGGGGACTCCAGAGACTTTCTCAGAAGGTATCTCGTTAGGGTGAATGCGATAGAAAGATTGTCCCCCGATGTATTTTGTGGTGAAATATATTTGCTGGAAATAGTTACCCAATACTGTGCTAAAACGTTCGCTGACATCGCTGTAACTATCACCAGCCATTGGGAAACGCTTATCGAGACGTTCCCACATCACCCGCGAATTATTCAACTGCCACTGAGAATAAAGCAGCACATTACCACTGTTATCCCAAGCATCAGCTGTAGGGTCAAGGTCATATACATCTTCATCTGTGGAATAACTCAACTCTGGTTTGTAGGATTGTGCAGCAATTTTCTCCAAAATTGGCTTTTCTGCTAGAGGAGTTGATGTCTGAATTGTTGTGTAGCCGTACTTAATCGCCCATTCATCATAAGGCCCCACCATATTAGGAAAATAATCTCCCTGTTTTGTCCCTTGAGGGGCAATATTTGGGGGAATATAGTCCATGACAGAAGTTGTCAGACCTTTATTTTTGGTAATTTCTGTATTATTCATCTCCTGTGGTGGTAGCAGTGTACTACCACGGAAGTTATGACGTAAACCAAGAGTATGTCCAACTTCGTGAGCGATGATTAAACGTAAATATTGATTAATATATTCTTTCAGCTGGTCTGGAGTAGCCATAGTATCAGGCAGCAGTGACATTGCCAGTGAACCAAAGGCGAACTGGTTAGCAGCTTCCATCCCGTAGCATAAATCGTATTCGCCTGCCATTTTCGATAAACGATTCAACAACCCTTCTTGTGCTTGCATCTTCTGAGGCAAACCATTGTTTTTCGCATCTAAACCATTGGCGCAAAGTAGACGATTTTGCATCAAAGCTGATAATGTTGTGCGATTTTCTGTTTGGCTGGGTTGGATGATTTTGCGATATTCACTCTTGAGTGCGCGGATAAAGCTAGCATCTACAAGAATGTCTGCATCCAAAATTTCCCCTGTCAATGGGTTAACGCGGGATGGCCCCATTGCAAAGTATCCATCGACTGTGTTAATCCAGCGAATTGTGTTGTAACGAATATCTGCCGGGTCCCAGGTAGCATCATCTGGCATTTGGCGAACTTCAATTGCATCCTTGAATCCGGCTTTGAGAAAGGCTTTGTTCCACATCAGAACGCCTTCTTTCATGGCATCGCGGTACTCTAAGGGTACAGCGTTATCAATCCAGAAGACAATCGGTTTTTTGGGACGAGAAATGACTGCTTTCGGGTCTTGTTTTTCTAAATGCCAGCGATTGATGTAGCGGACAAAAGAATCGTTGCGGTCGTCGTCTTTGGATAAATCTTGGTAGGCGGTGATGAAATAGCCAATGCGATCGTCAGCAAGGCGTGGTCGATAATCTAGATCGGGTAGTTGGGAGAGACTGTAGTGAACGCGCAGGGTAAAGCCACGGTTATCAGCTAGTGACGCAAAGTTTGCCACTTCACTGTTGGGTTCAGCGCTATCAGAGTAATTCAAAACTGACTCGACTTCTAAGTTTTGGGGAAAGGCTTTAGCAGTACCAAAATAGGACTGGTCAGTGCTTGCCGGGACTCCTAAACTTGCAGATAATCCAGCTAAATCTGTGAGTAGCAAATCTCCCAAGTCAATGAGAAGAGTTTTGCGTTGTGGATGAATGCTTTTAATGGAAATTGTGTAGAGAACGGAGTCACTAAAAGATCGTGTTAGCGATCGCACTTGCGGATCTCCCTCACGAGTGCGAAAATTCACATTGCGGATGACAAAGTGTAGTTTATCATCCACCCGTTGAAAATAAAACAAAAAATCTTGTAGAGGCATCCCACTATAAATACCCCGTTCGCCAATGCCCGATTCCAGGGTTGCCGTAGCTAGATAATTTTTATTAAGTTGTTCTGGCTTAATTTCTAGATAAATCTTATTCTTTTCTTTATTGCGATAAAGGGTGAATAATCCCCCTGACTTTTGGGTGTTTTTAATTACTTCATTAAATGGCTCTAAATCATCTTTTGTTGCTGGTTTAGTACTAGAATCTGGCTTTGCTGAGGGTTTTGCAACTTTTAAAAATGGTTGCTGACCTGCTTTTTTCAGGTTTTTTACTATCCAAATAAACGGTTGAGGCTGTACTTGTTTCTTTTGATTAACTACCCAAACTTGACCTGACGGTAGCCTCTCTTTATGATGAATATTAATATCCTTTAATGATAAAGCTGATATTTTAGTTAAATCAGTTTCTGTGGATAACTGATTATTGGACTTATTTCCACTTTTGCCTGTAACCACATTTTCTACAACAATATGCTTGGCTGGATCAATATTGTTAACAAACGGTGACTTAGCGCTAGCTGTCGCTATCCCTAAAAACAAACTATGTAACAAAATCATATAAAAGGTTAATCTGTTCATCGCATTCATGACCTGATAACAATCTTTCGTTAATTTTTAACTTTTGCAAAGCCAAATAGCGTGCCTTCTGGCGATTCTCTCTTTTAGCTGCTTTATATTAGGCAACAAACTTTCAAGTTTAATTTTATTTGCCATTTTTCAGCTTTGGTGTGCTGTTTTAGTGTAGGATTTTCCCTAACAATTCCATCTCCAACAAACAGTAAGTATGATTTTTACATCAGACTAGTAAATTTATCTGGAAAAAAAGTATAACAAACTAGCCCAACCATAAAATTACTTGATTGTTGAAAGAATTTTTAAGTTAACACTTTGTTTATATGATAAGAAAAAGCTTAAAGCTACTACAGGTGAGGAAGAAGCCGCCATCCAGGAACACCATTAGTAAATTCATCACAAGTAACCCGTCATAAACATCGCCAACTCATGATTTGTTCACTACAGTATTTATTTATACTATTGATTATTGTGAATGAAAAGTAAACTGGCATAAAAAAGTTTTTAATTCAGGAATATCAAAAACAGTTATTTAAATGTAACAACGGAAACAGAAATGTCAACATATTTATCTCAAGTCTGGCAGCTGCTGAGAAATTATGTGAGGGGTACAAGGTTACAAGAGATGCCAAAGACCACATCGCCAGAAACTGAAGCAGTTTTACCTCTAGGAAAAAATATTAAAGAACCAGACAAAAGCGTTAAATTGGCTCAAAATGATTCGCAAGAATATTTATACTCTCCAAGACTGCAAGAAAGCTTAGAAAAATGGACAATACCAAAAAGCGGTTTGACTTTTCAGATAGACGATCGCACATTGAGAACTTTACCCCCTGGGTTTTGCTTTAAAGTGTGCGATCGCCAGATGCATGAAGAGATTTATGATTTATTGGGCAATGCTGCCTTGAAACCTGAAATAGTCAACCAACTAATGGAATTAGTTGTAACTAGTCAAAAAATTCGCCCAGAATTGCTTTTTTGGCGGCTAGAAGATTTTTATCGTCGCTGGTGTCAGGGAGAATTTATCGATGAGACACCAGATGATAACCTGCCTCAGAAAACAAAGTTAAAGCTAGCAACACAAAATATTGCGATCGGGTTGAGACAGGTAGACATATATACAGGATTAAACGTACTGATTTTACTATTAGAGTTACACCGCTACGCCCAAGGGCAAGATGAACTCAAACAAAAAATTACCTTTTATCCATCTGCCCAACCGGACACAGACAATTTTTTCACATCCCAACTGCTGCGGATTATCAATTATAGCGATGCCCTGGAAATTGGCAACTTTAGCAGTATAGTTGGACAATTCCTCAAAGGCGGTAACTTTCGCAATGCTTACCTCGGTGATGCCAATCTCACTGGAACAGATTTTAGTGGTGCTGACCTCAGTCAAGCTTATCTCGGCGATGCCAACTTAACTGGCGTAAACTTCAGTGGTGCTAACCTTAGCGGTGCCAACCTTGGCGATGCCAACCTCAGCGGTGCTAACCTCAGCGGTGTTAACCTCAGCGGTACCGACCTCAGTAGTACCAACCTCAGCGGTGCTAACCTTAGCTGTGCCAACCTTAGCCGCGCCGACCTCAACCGTGCTGACCTTAGCAATACCAACCTTAGCCGTGCCGACCTTAGCCGCGCCGACCTCAACCGCGCCGACCTTAGCAGCACTAACCTCAGCCATGCTGACCTCAGTAACGCCATCCTTTTCGGCGCAAATCTGAGTGAAGCCAATCTTAGTAGCGTTAGCATTAGCCATGCCGACCTTTGTCGCGCCGACCTCAGTGGTGCTGATTTGAGTCATGCCATCCTCAACGGTACTAACCTCAGTGACACAATTCTTTTCAGCACCAACCTCAGCAATGCTATTCTTGTTGCCGCAGACCTTAGCTATGCCAAACTTAACGGTGCCAAACTTAACAATGCTAGACTTAATGGTGCAATGTTCTTAGGTGCCGACCTCAGCGGCGTAGACCTGAGTCGGGTAATTCTCAACGAAGCTGACCTTAGCGGCGTGATTCTCAACGACGCCGACCTCAGTGGTGCTGACCTCAGCGACGCCATCTTATTTGGCACAGACTTCAGCTATGCCAATCTTAATAGTGCTAACCTCAGTGGCAGTAACCTCAGTGGTGCTATCCTCAACGGTGCGGATCTTAGCCATAGCAACCTTAGTTACGCCATTCTGGGTGGTGCAGACCTTAGTGACGCCAATCTACAAGAGATGATCTGGGGTAAAAAGCAGCAGTGGGAAGGTGTGCGGGGATTAGAAACAGCAGTTAATGTACCGGAGGCGTTGAAGGAAGAACTGGGACTGAATTGAGATGAGGCGGATGAGGGGAAAAACAAAACCCAAGCTTGATGCGATCGCCTTTTCTCTGACTCTGCGTCCTTTGTGGTAGCCTACGGCAATCTGCTGCGCGTCTACGTCATTCTTCCCACACCCATCAACCCCAAATTTTACACTAAACCTTTAATAACCAGTAATTATACGAGTCCCAATGAATGAACAAGCGTTTATCGCAAACCTGGCAGAAGTTTCAGCAATCCTTCTCAATAGAAGAGAGTCTGAACACCACAGTTGAGACTAACAAGGCAGTTTTGGAAGCCTTTGAACACCTGAAAGCGTGGACACAATACGAAGAAACAGAAGACGGAAGACAACTAGTTATTCTCGAAGACGAAATGAATTGGCAAATTTATGATTTGCTGGGTTTTGGCAGACTCACACCAGAAATTATGGAATATTTGATGGGGTTGCTGAGTAAAAAACAAGATTTCCCTTGGGAGCAATTATTTAAACGCTTAGAAAATTTTTACCATAACTGGTGTAAGGGTAAGTTTATTGACTCTGCGAAACAGACTTTGCCTCAGAAAAAACTACAACAGTTGCAACAGTATGGAATTCAAGAATTAGGTCAGCGTGAGGTGGATATTTATGCTGGGTTGAATGTGATGATTTTGCTTTTGGAGTTGCACCGTTATGCTAAAAGGCGAGATGATCTTAAACAAGAAATTGTTTTCTATCCGTCTGGTCAAACTGGTGCAGACAATTTTGAAGAATACCAATTCACTCGTGTCATTAATTACAGTGATTGCTTTCAGCCTGGAACTTTTAATAGTGTAGTTGGGCAATTCCTCAGCGATGCCAACCTTAGCGGTGCAAATCTCATTGGTGCAAACCTTAGCGAAGCAAACCTCAGCTACGCAAATCTCAGTGGCGCATACTTTAGCCTCGCAAACCTTAGCGAAGCAAACCTCAGCTACGCAAACCTCAGTGACGCATACTTTGGCGGCGCCAGCCTCTATGGTGCAAATCTTAGCTACGCAAGCCTCAGTGCTGCAAGCCTCAGTCGCGCAAACCTCAGTCGCGCAAACCTCAGCGGCGCAAACCTCAGCGGCGCAAATCTCATTGGTGCAAACCTTTTCTTCGCAGTTCTTGACGAAGCAAACCTTAGTGGTGCAAACTTCAGAGGCGCAGACCTTGGCGAAGCAAACCTCAGCGGCACAAATCTCAGCCGCGCAAACCTTATCTTCTTAGACCTTAGCTACGTAAATCTCAGTGGCGCAAACCTCAGTGGCGTAAACCTCAAAGGCGCAAACCTCAGCCGCGCAAACCTCAGTGGCGCAAATCTCAAAGGCGCAAATCTCAAAGGCGCAAATCTCAAAGGCGCAGACCTCTGGGGTGCAAACCTCAAAGGCGCAAATCTTAGCCAGAAGAGTTGGGGAGATATGGAATGGGATGAAAATACAAACTGGGAAAATGTCGAAGGACTTGATACAGCAGTGAATGTGCCAGAAGGCTTAAAGAAACAGTTGCGGCGGAGTTAAGAAGAGGTGGAAGCAAAGGAGGCTTTCCCTACTTGACTTTTTTCACATCACTCTAAATTGTCACCAATAAACGTTATCAGCAGAGAAAGTCACCATCAGAGCAGAAAGCCCCCGGATGAATCCAAGGGCTGGGATAATTTAAATTGCGATGTCTACGGCGGGCGGGTACGCGATCGCAATCTATGGTAAATGCACCCTAACAAAACTTAATTAATTACGGTGATTATTGCTGTAGTGAACCCTTGTACCTGCCCACAGCAACTTCTCCCGCAGCGTCTGATAGTAGGAATTGTTCTCGCGCAAAATAATAAATTTAGCCCGACACTCTGCCATCCGCACATCAACACGGTGTCCCGGCCAAATAGAAGTCCCCAACACCCCATCTGTCCACAGCTTGGTACTCAAGTCGTAATCGCCCAAAGGCCAAATACTCACTACAGAACCAGGGGGTAAAACCAGAGGACGACTAGAAAGGCTCATTGCACAAATAGGAGTGATGGTAATCGCCTCCATACCATCATGCATAATTGGCCCATTAGCAGAAACGGTATAACCTGTAGAACCTGTGGGAGTAGAAATAATCAACCCATCCCCAACGTATTGATCGACTACCTCACCATCAATTTCCATTTCCAGAATTGAGGTGATCATTCGGTCAGCAGAGGCAGGTTTGACACAAAATTCATTCAAAGCCAGGTAACGTTCGCTCACTGGTTCTAAATTAGATCCATGACCCTCATACACCGCAGCTTGTAACATCATCCGTCGTTGGATAGCATAGCGATCCTCAAACAGCCGATCCCAAACTTTCTCTGTATCCTGAAACTCTTCCACTGACTCAGTTAAAAACCCCAGATGACCTCCCACATTCACTCCCAGAATTGGGATACCAGCTGGGGCTAAATGTCTGGCACTAGTTAGAACAGTACCATCGCCACCAAGTACCAAAGCGAGATCGATTGGTTGACCCGCCGAAGCCAAAAAGACTGGATAGGGGTTATCTTTCGGCCCGCTAGGCCCCATCAACACTTGGCAATCGCGACTTTCTAGTTGTTTAGCACAGGTTTCTGCCCATTGTTTACTCCGGGCATCCCGCGCTTTATAAGCAATGATTACCTGCTTGAGTTGCACGCACAATTACCACTTCAGGAGATTAAACTGCTCCATATCGACGGTATCGCGGTTGCGATAAATGGCAAGCACAATCGCTAAACCCACCGCCGCCTCGGCTGCGGCCACAGTAATCACAAATACTGTGAAAACCTGACCTTTAATTAATGTTGAATCGAGGAAGTTGGAAAATGCCATTAAATTCAGATTAACAGCATTGAGCAGTAACTCAATTGACATCAGCACCCGCACAGCGTTGCGGCTGGTAATTAAACCGTAGATGCCGATACAAAATAAAGCTGCTGCTAGTAATAAAAAGTACTGGAGTTGCATGAATCTGAGTATTCCTCCTCAAAAATCTCACTATTTATCTGCGACTTAGGTCGCAAATCTTACTCTTTTGTTTCACTGGTTGTCGATACTAGTTCTCTAGGGCGTTCTTGCAAAGTCAAAACAGTTTGCCCCAGTTTGGATGGTGTTAATAGGTCTGGCAAATACTCGCGGCGTGCCAAAATAATTGCTCCTACCATTGCTATCAGCAGCAAAATGGAAGCTAGTTCAAAAGGCAGTAAAAAGTCAGTGAAAAAATGTTCTCCAATTAAAACTATAGAACTTTCACCACCCGCCACAGAAGCAGTTGAGTAGGCCCAAGGAGTAGCCAGTACCATCGTACTTAAAAGACCAAACAATCCTACACTGACTACACCCGTAAGTGCTTTCCGCACCCAAGAGTTAGGAAATGCTACAAAATCTTGCCGCTTATTCACCAACATAATGGCAAACAAAATCAGCACGTTAACTGCCCCAACGTAAATTAGTATTTGTGCGGCTGCAACAAAATCAGCATTTAGCAACAGGTACATTCCCGCTATGCTGATGAATACACCCCCCAGCAAAAAGGCAGAATATACGATGCTGGAGAACAGCACCACACCAATGGCTGCCCCAATCATCATCACGCCCAGTATGCCAAGCGATACAAGCTGTACTCCTTCTGCTAGATTCACTGTTTTTTGTCCTTAGTAATTGGTCATTGGTCATTGGTCATTAGTCATTAGTCATTGGTCAAATAACAAAGAACAAATGACAATGGATAAATGACATTTATTTTTCTGTTTGTTCTACCAGGTCTTCTGGACGCGCACCTGCACGCGGCGCATCTGCGGGTAGTCCATGTGGTTCGAGGACGCCTTTGGGTAGATAAACTAGTTCGCGCAGTGGTGTAACCATTGGATCATCTGTTACCTTATAGGGCAGACGACCTAGCGCTACGTTGTCGTAGTTCAATTCATGGCGATCGTAAGTGGAAAGCTCATACTCTTCTGTCATAGATAGACAGTTAGTTGGGCAAAATTCCACACAATTACCGCAAAAGATACAAACTCCAAAGTCAATGCTGTAGTGGTTGAGTTTTTTCTTTTTGCTAGCTTTGTCGAACTCCCAATCTACTACAGGCAGGTTAATTGGACAAACGCGAACGCAAACTTCGCAAGCGATGCACTTATCAAATTCAAAGTGAATCCTACCGCGAAACCGTTCGCCAAGAATTAGTTTCTCGTAAGGGTACTGTACAGTAATTGGACGCCGCCGCATGTGGTCGAAGGTGACAGAAAGTCCCTGACCAATGTAACGCGCAGCTTGTACCGTTTCTTTGGCGTAATCACCAACTTGTTTTAGGAACTTTAGCATTGTGCTTCACTCTCTCTTTTTAAGCTATCAGCGTTATTTGTCCCTTGTACTTCGTCCTTGGTCATTAGTCATTTGCGTACTAATGACTAATGACTAATGACTAACCACCAAAAGCGAAGGGAAAGGCTAGTTTCAGGGCGGCAGTTAATAGCAGATTAACTAAACCAACTGGCAACAAAAACTTCCATCCTAAATCTAACAGTTGGTCAATCCGTACCCGTGGCACTGTCCAGCGCAACAGGATGGCGACAAATACTAGTAAATAGGCTTTGAACACGGTCATGGTGATACCCAAAGCCGCAGTTACTATCTGGAATACGGGATTTACTTCACTGACTCCCAGCCAACCAGCGATGAGGTTGAGGGGAAGAGGAAAGTCCCAACCGCCCAGGTAGAGAATTGCTACTAGTAAGGAAGAAAGGATTAAGTTAACGTAGGAACCCAAGTAGAACAGACCAAATTTCATACCTGAGTATTCAGTCTGATAGCCGGCGACGATTTCTTCTTCCGCTTCCGGTAAGTCAAAGGGTAATCGTTCGCATTCAGCGAGGGCAGCTATCCAAAAAATCAGAAAACCGACTGGTTGTCGCCAAATGTTCCAGCCCAGAATACCGTAGCCAGACTGTTGATTGACAATATCAACGGTGTCGAGGCTGTTAGACATCATAGCGATCGCTAACACCGCCAACGCCAAAGGAATTTCATAACTAATAGATTGCGCTGCTGCCCGCAAGCCCCCTAAAAGGGAGTATTTGTTATTAGATGCATAGCCAGCCATCAACAAGCCAATGGGTTGAATGCTTGACAAGGCAATCCACAAGAATACGCCCATGCCCACATTGCTAATTACGATATTCTGTCCAAAGGGCACAATCAGGAACGACAGAAACACCGGAATTACAACAATAATAGGGCCGAGGGTAAACAGCCAAGGGTCAGACTTGGCTGGTACAATATCTTCTTTAAATACTAGCTTCAGACCATCCGCTACAGGTACCAGCAAACCAAAAGGCCCTTGGTATTCTGGCCCAATTCGCTGCTGTGCGGAGGCAGAAATTTTCCGTTCTAACCAAGTAGCAACTAATACCCCTACTGTTGCCCCAATCAGCATCAGGATCATTGGCAGTGGCATCCAAATGGCTTTGGCTGTTCCTGCTGGTATACCTAAATCCCGGAGGGATTCAATAAAAGTTCCTTGGAGGTCAATTCCTGAATTCATGTTTGGTGCTCTTTAAGACATCGAGTCATGGTGATTTACAACTATTAGTTAAATTAATACCTGTAAATTCACCCATTTGTAATTTTTGCTGCGATCGCGCCCAATTGAAGATTTGTTGCCAATTCCCATGCCTAGTATATCGTTGGATGGTTTGAGCACCCTGAAGCGAGATGAGAACTTCTACTTATGGTTGGCATTGAGATTGGCTATTGAGGAGATGCCAGATGCAAAGATGCAAAGAATAGAGGGGAAAAATGTAATTATTTAATTCTTCCCCTTGCCCCTGTCTCTCTGCCTCTTCTACCCAATGCCCAATTACCGTTGCTCAATGGGAGTATAAGTAACTTCGTGATGGCCGCTGTAAACTTGTGTAGGACGGAAAATCCGGTTTTCTGCTAGTTGTTCTTTCCAGTGGGCTAGCCAACCGGCAACGCGGGCGATCGCAAATATTGGCGTAAATAAGTCTGTGGGAATCCCCATTTTTCTATACACCAAACCGGAGTAAAAGTCAATATTGGGATAAATCCCTTTACTACCAAGTTTTTCCTCTACCACTCGTTCCATTTCTTGAGCAATGTCATAGAACTTGTCATGGCCAAACTTCTCAAACAATTGCTCTGCAAGTCCTTGTAAAATTATGGCTCGTGGGTCTTTTACCTTATAGACACGATGTCCAAAGCCCATAATCTTAGATTTACTTTGCAGACAGTCTTCTATGTAGGGACGGACATTTTCCACACAGCCAATTTTTTCCAACATCTGAATTACTTCTTCATTGGCTCCACCATGCAAAGGCCCGCCCAAGGTTCCCACAGCACTAGCAACCACAGCGTAAGGATCGGTCAAGGTGGAAGCTGTCACCCTGGCGCTGAAAGTGGAAGCATTCATTGTATGCTCGACCTGAAGTATCAAGCAGATATCAAAAATCCGCGCCATCAGAGGATCGGGTTCTTGCTCATTGAGCATGTATAAAAAGTTAGCTGAGTAATCTAAGTCATCACGGGGACGTACCGGATCGTTGCCTTTTCGCATCAGTTGGAACGCCGCCACCATTGTGGGAATGGTTGCTATCAGGCGCACTACTGAATCTCGAATGTAGACAGGATTATGTAAATCGCGGAGCGAATAAAACAAGCCTAAAGCAGCAGCGGAGGCTTGCAAGGCATCCATTGGATGACCGCTTTCTGGAAAGCATTTCATCATGTCCCGAATGCGGTACTTTATCCGCCGATGGTAACGAACTTCATGCTCAAATGTTTTCAGTTCTTCTTTGCTTGGAAGTTCGCCCCAGATTAAGAGATAAGCAGTTTCTAGGAATGTACTTTTTTCTGCTAGTTCTTCAATCCGAATGCCACGATATTCTAGTATTCCCTTTTGCCCATCAACATAGCTGATGCTTGATTGAGCGGCGGGAATGCCTTCTAAACCAGGCTTGTATTCGCACACCATCATGGCAACACCATTTGCTTTTTGAAATATCTGCTGAAGCTAACTTACCAGAAATTTATTGTTGCTATAACAGTAGCCGTTCTAACAACAATCGAAAATGTTGAAAAACTGTTATAGCAGGTACTTGGGTGGTGTCAACCAAAACATCTGACTACGACCCAGAGCAGAACCTGTTTCTGGTAGTTTTATCCCAATCATACCTGCTTTTTTCAAGACTAAGCTTGCTTTGACTTCCCCCCACAGGAGAATTTCTGCCCATTTGGTCAAATCAGGTTCGTGTCCAACGAGCGCCAGTTGGGTATTTTGGGAATAATTTCTCGGTTCTAACCAGTCTTTTAGCCAACTAGAAATTTGACCGTCGTGGGCGAGGTGGCTAGATTCCTCTAACTGGGAGCTTAGTTTTTCTGCTATCAGGATTTCAGCCGTTTGGCGGGCACGCACTAAAGGACTGGTGAGAATTAAATCAAAGTTTAAACCTAATTTAACAAGTTTCTGAGCAACTTTTTCAGTTTTTTGCCTTCCTTCTTTGGTAAGGCTACGTTCCTCATCCTTGATGCCTAATCCCTTGTCTTCGGCAATGCCATGACGAATTAAATATAGTTCCATATTTTTAATATTATTAACGTAGTCTGTGCTAAGTTATTTGGTTACGCTTGTTGTTTATTTATCTATCCTAATTAAAATATCAGTATCAATGATAGTTGAGTTAGTCATGCGACTTTAACCACTCATTTTCTCGAACACTACGTACCCAAGTAGTGCCATCAGCTAAATCTTGGCGAATGCTCCACATTCCAAGAAAGCTATCATTTATCAAGTCAAAATCTGGTGACTGGGAGGCAGGTTCAAACACTGCATATTTTGCCGCAAAAAAGCAATAAAGTCAATTATTTGACGCTGTGCTTCAGCAGGAAGGGATAAAAATTCATTTAACACATTCTTGCGGTATCATTTTTATGCCTATCAAAAAACACAACTCACTTAAATTAGGATTGTCAAAAACTCATCTGGCAGCATTACCGGAACTAAAGAAGCCACAAAATCGGGTGTGTTTCGCGTCACAATTATTTCTAAACCTGCCGTGAGCGCCGCAGCACTCGTTACTGCATCCTCAAAATCCTTAATTGGGCTATTCAAAGCTTGCCGAATAACTTCATCTGTCACGCTGGCAACTTGAAGGTGCTGTAATAACTTTGCTAATAGTTCACGCGCTACCTCATTACCAACTTGACGACGCAGAATATAGAAAATATTGGTTACTGCATGACCTGAAATATAACCTTGTACTTGATTCTGCATTACTGTATTTAATGCTTGTGCAGAAGCTACGATAAATGGTTGACGCTGTGCCAAAATATCAAGCAACACATCACTGTCGAACAACACTCGTTTCAACCGTATTTCTCCTCTAAATAATCCACATAATTTTCTGTCGTATTTTCTTCTCCTAGCTGGATTACACCTATTAAACTCTGAGTCCAAAAGTCAAGGTCAGTCAAAGGTTCTAAGGTTTTACTGTCAGTAATAGACAATAGGGTTTCTTGTTGAGTCACATCTTTTTCAATCTGTTTATCCCAGGCTGCTGGATAAAATTCCGTAAACCAGGCACGAAATGCGGCGAGAGCCTCTGATGAAAGTCCACTAACATCGCATTCGACATTTATAAGCTGTTCGTCGTTTAAGTTTAATTCTTTCTTTCGTTTCTCATTTCTTAAATCTCCAGTTGATTCTAGTGCTAAAATCATAAGCTTTTGATGGGTTAAATTTAGCCCTAAATTTTGTCGTTTATCCCAGTCTGCTGCATCGAATTCGGCAAACCAGGCACGAAAAGCAACTAGATTCTCTGATGAAAGTTGACTAACATCGAATTCGACTTTCCATTCAGTTGACAATTCACAAACCAAATTGTCCAAATTATGTACCAATGGCAAAGTTAGGTTTTCAATATACCCGTGAGCAACACGATTACTAACTTTAAAACAATCTTGAGCAAGGTCGAATTGAGAGATTGATAACTCTCCTAAAGAGTACAGATGTCTTATTAAACCTATAACTGGGAAACGTTCAATAGGAATTGACACATCGATTGCTCGCTTTCTTAAAGCATCCTCAAAAATACTCCATAAAAAAAGAAAAGCAGACTGAGTTTCATCATTTTCAATAAGCTTACGTGCTTGGAAAAACTGATCATCTAGCTTTTGCCATGAAGGAAGTTCTTCAGATGTTCCAGGTAATGACTTGGCTTCTATATCTTCAAGCGTTAACAATAAAAAACGCCAGCCTGGATGTTTGCTCACTTCCTCTGCTAAAACTTGTAAGCGATCAACCGACAGACGGCTGAGGCTGTTTTTTACTTCAATTACTAAACCTGAACCGTCTTTAATCGCAATTAAATCTGGCTGGTAATTACCCAAATCAAACGGTAATTCATCTGTTTTGAGTCCAGTTAAAACATGAAATCCTTGACTTTCGTACTTCTCTGCCAGAGATTTCACTTGTTCATCGTATAGAATTTTAGTATTGTTAGTCATAAGTATTTTTCCAATGGTTGAGATTCACTTATTTTTACATAAACACACTCTTTACCTGTGTCCATAGCACGCTGTAATAACGAAGGTAGATTTATTCTATCAATTGAGTCAGACAGAAACCTACGATGGCTATCTACATCTGATACTAAACTATCATCTTCAAAAACTAAGCCTACAAGTGCATCCTGAATCGGTTTGATAATATTATCGGTATCAGCTGGAAAATCATCACAAAGATAGACAAGCGTCAGTTGTAAATCGCTGTTTTTAATGACGCTGCGATCTGTCCAAACTTTTTGGGCTTCAACGCGCACAAAATTCTTCCATGCCTGAAGGTTTTCTTTTTTCTTTGTCTGTAACGAAACAGGTCGTCTGGGAATGAGAAATTCAAACGGTATTATTCGCATCCCAAGTGCATATTTTTATAATTAGTTAACAAAGTTACAGCAATTTTCACAGATGATTACTCATCATATTGAGCATATCTACACTTATACAAAAATTCTACATGGTTATTCATCAACGTTAAGATAAAAGTCTAAGTCTAAAATCTCATTAACAGAAAACGGACAAGCGATCGCAAAGTTATCTTCTGATAAACTTGTTTCCACCATTACCTCTTGCCGCGCTCTTTGATAGGTAGTATTTATCCACTCAGCATCATTTAAAAAACGGTACAAGCAAAGATCAAAATTCCCGACTTTTCTTTTCAAAAGTCGGGAAATATGTTAATTGCGAATGACTTAGGGACGCTATCTGACTAAACACTTTGACTGCTGCATAAGTTAGGAGTTCTCCCCATCTCCTCGATCTTTTTTTACTCCGACTGAATCGGGTTGTCTCTGGGATTAACTAACCTCAGCAGTTTTTGCTTAATTTGAGCGTCGAATACTTCCCATTTCATTTTCGCATAAGCGGAATTTTCGTTGCTGCCAGATAAGAAGCCCATCGGAATTTCAAAGCCACCTGCGCTTGTTCTTCCACCGCCGAAAAAGCGCCCTGTGCTATCTTGTCCAAAAGCTTCTTTGATGAATTCATCAGGGTCAAGGGTAAGTTTGGTGGTTCTCAGGGAGCCAATAACTATTTCTAATTCTTCGTCTTCATCGTGAACAATACCGTAAACTACGGCAGTGTGAACGTTTTCTTCGGTAACGATAAAATCAGCCGCTTGGGGGATGGCGTCACGGTCTTCATAGCGTAAGTAACCAACACCAGCAATGGAAAAGTTATTTTGGACGATGCGATTTTTTAGCGATCGCTCGATCACATCCATTACCCGCTTGGAACGGTTCGCCTGTAAAATGGCATTCAGCAGCTGAGCGTCATAAAATCGGCTTAAATACGCCGCTGCCATAAAATCTTCTTCTTGCGCTTGCATGAGACGGTTTGTATCGGAGCGCAACCCATGCATCAAGGCAGTAGCACATTTGACGTGTTGATTTATACTACTATCTAATCCCAATAATCCCGTTTGAAGGTATTGAGTAAAAATTGTTGCCGTCGCTCTTACATAAGGACGAATATCCTCAAACTCTGATTGCAGATCGCCTTGGATACTGTGATGGTCAACGAGTACCACTAAAGGAATTCCAGCCTGCTGCACCGCTGACAGCAGTTGTGAAGTGGTTCCCTGGTTATCAATTAATACAAAACCTTGATAAGATGACAAATCTTTTGTTTTCAAGGTTTGTGTTGTCCAGCGTTGGATAGGTAAATTAGTCAGCCTTACCAAGGCAATATTTTCTTGATGGCTCAATGCCCCAGCATAAATGATTTCACACTTAATATCATATTGCTGGGCAATTAACTGGTAAGCCCAGGCACAGGAAAGGGCATCTGGGTCAGGAAAATCTTGCAGAATAACCAGTTGGCGATCGTGTCGGTGTGCCAAAAGGGTTTTTTGTAGTTCTTCTGACTTTTGTTGTGCCAGAGAATTACTACGCTGACTAAGATATATGGCCCCATCACTTACCGATGGCGGTAATGACGGACTTTTATATGCAACTTCCACTGGCGCTTTCTCGATTTCAGGTTCCTCTGGGTTTGGCTCTGTGGTTAATGACAAACTCTCAAGCTGAGTAACGGGAGAATTAAAGTACATAGGGGACTTTTTAAAGTGTGAGGCTCCTTTAATTCAGAAATACTACAAGCAGCAATTCACTGAATTTAGCCACATTATTATGATCTTCGCAAAAATCTCAAGACATTGCACTATACATCTAAGTATATTTCTTGTCAGTAATAGCGCTTAACAATTAACTAACTTCTACTAAAGGGCATACAGTTAGGAAGTTTAGAATATCGGGCTGTATGTGGCGGCATAAATATGTTTTAGGAGTTTTTTTATCTTTCGTAAATTGAACCGAGGTGATTTTTCTCTAACTTAGGGTCTACCTTCTATCTTATACTTTAGGATTAGTCTTTGATCTTTGAAATATTTTTATGCTTAGTATTCTCATTCTTGTGACTATTGAGCAATTAACAATTATTTTTGATGAACAACGCGTGTTTCATATCCCCTTTGAAAATTCTGATAATTTAGAGTAAAGTCCAATATAAAAGGCAAAAGACAGTGGGGATAAAGAGCAAAGGAGAAACTCTATATACATACAACAAATTTTACAGCTTGATATGTTGATGCAATTGCCTTCCTTGCAAGCCATATAGCCACCAATTGTTTAACACTCCATAACTACTAAAAGTTATTGGCTATGTCTTAAAGAAAGAGGGTATCTCTTGTTTTGCCTTTGCTCTTCTAATTTTTTGCTCAAAGACCTATAACATACTTTTGCCACTCTGTGTGTAGTCCACTCTTAAGATGTTTGCTGACCTCGAAATAAAGACTACTATAAGGTTGGCGTGGGGGATGACGTAAAGGCATGTGAGCTTCATGGGGAGTCCGACTGCCTTTTTTGACATTGCAACGGACACAAGCGGTAACAATATTCTCCCAACTATCGCCCCCACCGCGCGATCGCGGTATTACATGGTCTAGCGTCAACTCATCCCCTGTGTAACTACAGTATTGACAGGCATGACCATCACGGTGCAATATATTTCGGCGAGTTAGAGGGATTTCTTTATATGGAACGCGTACATAATGACGCAACCGAATCACGGTCGGCAACGGGAAATCCGTGTACAGAAATTTACCGTTGTGTTCCACGCGTTCTGCTTTGCCCTTGATTAAAAGGACTACAGCACGACGCCAACTCGTTATATTGAGAGGTTCGTAAGAGGCGTTTAAGACTAAAACCTTCCCCATTATTTGCGCTCAGGGTATGAGTTTTACAATATATTAACACAAATACACCCTGCTAGGGAGATGAGAAGAAATTATACTTGGGAGAGAATTTGGAAATTAAGTTATAAACTAAAAAGTAAAATCTGATATCTTAACATAAATTTACGTAGAATAACGCAATCGCGCAGCGTCTCCTAGAAAAGAACAAAGTAAAAAGTTGATCTGTAAGATTTATTTCTCACTTATAACTTCTCACTTATAACTCTTAACTTTTACTTTAGCGGCGCAACATCTTGTATCGGTTCCAATCTGAAGGTTAAACTTCCTATTTAATCTGATCTCGCTTTTAGGAGCGTGTATAGATAGATAACTTGAAAGTTTAGCCGTGGCGGGATAGGAGTCAGTACAAATGTTAAGTCGCAAACAAATCCCTGGTGTAGTTCCTAATCAGCAGTGCGACACCTACGCTTGGTTTTCGCAACGAGCCTGGGTTGAAATTGATTTAGAGGCGTTGTCGTACAATGTAAAGCAATTGGTGCAGTTTTTATCACCGCGTACCCAGTTGATGGCAGTAGTAAAAGCTGATGCCTATGGACATGGAGCAGTAACAGTCGCTCAAATTGCCATCCAATCGGGAGCTAGTTGGCTGGGAGTGGCTACAGTTCCAGAAGCTATTCAGTTGCGAGAAGGCGGGATTCAAGCGCCCATTTTGATTTTAGGGGCAACTCATACACTAGAGCAGATTCATGCGATCGCCCAATGGAAACTTCAGCCCACACTCTGTAGCCCTAAACAAGCTTTAGTATTTTCTGATACTTTAGAATCGATGAATCATGATTCTCCAGTACCTGTACACATTAAATTAGACACGGGAATGTCTAGGTTGGGAACTAATTGGCAGCAAGCTGGCGAATTTGTGCAATTAGTGCAGCGATTACCACATCTTGACATTGCTAGTATTTATTCTCATTTGGCGACAGCAGACGAGCTTGATACCACGGCAATGGAAGAACAGCATAAACGATTTGAGGAAGCGATCGCTCAAATCAAAGCAATGGGAATTCAAGTACCCTGTTTGCACTTGGCAAACTCAGCTGCTGCACTCACAAATCCAGCACTGCACTACGACATAGTACGTGTAGGTTTAGCTGTTTACGGATTATATCCAGCATCACATTTACAAAATGCGATCAATCTCAAGCCTGTTTTGGAACTGAAGGCACGAGTTACCCAAGTCAAAACAATTGCCGCAGGAACGGCTGTTAGCTATGGCTATCAGTTTATTGCCCCGCGCGAACTTCGCCTCGCCGTCGTGGGAATTGGCTATGCTGACGGTGTTCCTCGCAGTCTTTCCAACAAAATGCAGGCATTAATTCGCGGTCAACGGGTGTCGCAAATCGGGACAATTACAATGGATCAGTTGATGCTGGATGTGAGTGCCATACCCAATATCCAAGAAGGGGAAGTAGTCACCTTGCTAGGGGAACAGGGAAAAGAACAAATTTCAGCAGACGATTGGGCAAAACAATTAAACACTATTTCTTGGGAAATTCTCTGTGGATTCAAGCATCGTCTGCCTCGTATTGCGGTTATGTGATTGGGCATGGGGCATGGGGGAGGCAGTGCGCCCTTGCGGTTTCCCGACTTGTACCCCTCTGGGGAAGCAAGCTAGCAAGAGCGTCTCCCCTTCTCCCAAAGGGAGAGGCTAGCGCCAAGGGAGAAGCAACTGCCGTCATTGGAAGAAGACTTACTGCAACTTTTGCTCTGCTTTGCTATTGTCCACTTCCTATTCCCTATTCCCAAAAATAATTTTTTATGGTAATATTGTAAACTGATGCGGATGTGGCGGAATTGGCAGACGCGCTAGATTTAGGTTCTAGTTCCGAAAGGAGTGAAGGTTCAAGTCCTTTCATCCGCACTTGTAATTGTCGAAAACTGGATGAGTCAATAGGCTCATTTATGTTTAGGATACATAAGGATGTTTATTAGCGCTTTTATACTGCTGATAAATACGGAGGAATATTATATTACTTGGGTTGTCTACATCACTATCATTATAGGCATCTATAGATAAACCTGTGTTTTCGCTGTACAAGTAATTATAAATAAAACTCTTAATTGTGGCTTTTGTAGATTCCTTATCCCGCCAGTTTTCTAGTTGCTGTAATTGTGATTTTACAGTTTCAATTAAAGACTGAGCAACTTGTCTAACTCAGTTTCTAATTCTATCCAATTTCCTCGGTAACGGTGTAGTGGTTGTAGTTTGGACAGAACGCAAAAATAATCTGATTTGCTGTGCGATCGCCCAATTTTTAGCCATTTATGCGTTGGTATTGACTAATTTGTTCTTTTCTATTGCAAGTTTACGTGTTAATACTGAATAATAGTAATACACTGTCATGCAGTTTCTAGTCTAGAACTAAAAAATAATTGTCTGCCATAACCAAACCTCAAATTGTCGTCAGAATTCCCCCCCTATCTTCTAGAAAAGCTCAACAACTACGCTTAACAGAGTGGCACATCTAAAACTGAGGTAGTAGTTGGCGCTTTGGCGCACTATTTAGGATGTGTTGAAAATTTACCATTAAATTCAAGCGGAAATAATTGGTAGCTGAATATGGGTAGGAATTGGGCGATTGTTGTTGGGATTAATCATTATGAAAATCTGCGATCGCTAAACTTTGCCAAGCAAGATGCTTCTGTCATGGCAACTTGGTTTCAATAAAAAGCCAGATTCGATCGAGTTTTCCTCTTTACCGACGATTCTCCCCCAATTGCAGGCGATCGCACAATGCATTAATCAATTCTGCTGATGGCTGCGAACCTAATAGTTTCTTCTGATGGGTAGCTGGTGAGTATAGCAAAGCGCCGTTTTCTGCTACTACATAATCAAATAAATCTACTTCTAGAAAAACTTGCAGCAATTCATCTAGCTGTCTATCTGTCACCAAGATGAGTTTGTAACCAGAACTTCGCAGACGTGAGGGTGCAGCTAAAGTATTTTTATTTACATGATTATCAGTTGCTAGTTTATCATCGTAATGTTTCATTTTTATCAAAAAAATCAGTATTATCCCTGTAGTCAAAACAAGGTTATTTAATGAAAAGTAGCTTCATATAGTTCTTGTTTGTTTAAAAACTAGATTTTACTTAAGTGTAAATACAGAAGTTCAAATATATTACCATCAACAAAATCAGTATTATTCCTGTGGTCAGATGGGGGTTACTCAATGGAAAGTGGCTTCATCTAGTCTTGACATTTTTATGTCTTATTTCTCGAAAGATGTTGATAAATCTCAGTAACACTAAGTATATTAATCACAATTTACGAACTTATTAAGATTTGCTCATCTGAAAATAACGCTACTCTCGTTGAGTTTGACCACAAACCTAGATATAAGCTAATGTATTTTTAAATACAAAAGTTTAATTTTTTACTTAATTTTAATTGTGGAATAACTTTACACGAATTTAGCTTAAACCTATCGAATTTAGCTGAGTAAAAGCAAAATGAGCACAACTCCTATAGGTAGCTACAGGTTGTTCCAGAAACTACATCCGCTATCTCTGTTAGCACAATTAACTAGTCGGCGTGCTACGGGTTGCATAAACGTATTTACCGGGATAGTTTCTTGGTCAATCTATCTAGAGGACGGTAAACTTACTTATGCCTCCTATTCAGATAAACTATTTGAGCGCCTTGACAGTCACTTACGGCGCTTGAGTCAGCAAATTCCTACTCTCAACAGCGCCACTCGTGTACAGATGCGGCTGATGTTTGAGACGAAGAATGAACATCAATCAATACCAAATGCGGATTACCAAGCTATTTGTTGGTTAGTAAATCAGGACTATATTACCTCTGTACAAGCAGGAAACCTGATAGACGAATTAGCAAAAGAAGTAATGGAATCATTTTTGTGTTTAAAAGAAGGTAGCTATGAATTCAGTCCAGAAAGCTCTTTGGATGAATTACCAAAGTTCTGTCGCCTGGATTTACGGTTACTTGTTGAACACTGTCAAAAGCAGTTACGAAATCGGCAAAATATTCAGTCATCAATTCCGGCTGGTGGGAGTTCCCAAGTTTTTTCGACAACACAATCTTCTCAAGTTCAGCCACAGCTACAAATAAAAGTTGGGCAAAAATTGCCAATACCAATCAATTTTGATATTTCTGAAAATAATAAAACTACTCAGTTACCTGTTGGCAAAAAACTATATACAATTGCCTGTATTGATGATAGCCAAACTGTTTTGAACTCCATTAAGCACTTTTTGGATGAAAACACATTTTCAGTTGTAATGATCAATGATCCGGTAAAAGCTTTAATGCAAATTCTCCGGAGTAAGCCCGATCTGATTTTACTAGATGTTGAAATGCCAAGTTTAGATGGTTATGAACTATGTTCTTTATTGCGGAAACATTCAGCTTTTAAAAATACACCGATTGTTATGGTGACTGGTAGAACAGGATTTATCGACAGGGCAAAGGCCAAAATGGTCAGATCGTCAGGATATTTGACCAAACCTTTTACACAATCAGAATTGCTAAAAATGGTTTTTAAGCATCTTGGATGATTTAGGAGTCAGAATTCAGAATTCAGGAGTCAGAATTCAGGAGTTAAAATAAATGAGACAGCCAGCGAAGACGTTTCAAGATTTAATAGTTTGGCAGAAAGTACATCAATTTATTTTATTAGTGTACCCATTTACTGCTCAATTTCCTAAATCAGAAATATATGGGCTTACCTCTCAATTTAGACGGTCAGCAATTTCTATACCAGCAAATATAGCAGAAGGATTTAAGAAAAAAGGTTTAGCAGATAAAGTGCGTTTTTTAAATATTGCACAAGGTTCTTTGGAAGAATGCCGTTATTATCTAATTCTTTCAAATGACTTGGAGTATGGTGATATTTCAGGATTAAAACTCCAAATAGAGGAAGTTAGTAAACTACTAACAAGCTATGCTAATTCCATTCTGAATTCTGACTCCTGAGTTCTAATTAGAAAGCTAATATGTTTAATTTATTTTTTTAGGAGATTTGATAGTGAGCCTGACTTTGCTTGGCACAATTTTGATTGTAGAAGATTCTCCCAGCGAATTGGAATTAATGAGCCATTATCTCAAAGAAAGTGGTTACAACGTAATTAAAGCAAGTGGTGCAAAAGAAGGTTTAGAAAAAGCTGTGTTAGAAAAACCAGATGCGATCGTTACTGATGTAGTAATGCCAGAAATGAGTGGATTTGAATTATGTCGTTCTTTAAGAAGAAATCCGATTACTGCAAAAGTGCCGATTGTAGTTTGTAGTTCCAAAAACCAAGAAATTGACCGTTTGTGGGCAATGAGACAAGGTGCAGATGCTTATATAACTAAACCTTACACCCGCGAACATCTACTACGTACTATTAAATCAATGGTAATTTAAATCAATGACTAGTACAAACATTACTCTTTCTTCAAAACCAATTCAAAATAATTTAGCAGATGGTTATCTCAAGTTTCAGTTGAATCAACAAACTACTGCTGTTTTATCAATGAGGCATACGCAAGAAGCAATTATTGTGCCTATTGAATCTATCACGTCAATACCCAATATGCCGTCCTGCATATTAGGATTAATGAATTGGCGGAGTCGGATAATTTGGGTAGTTGATTTACCAAGAATGCTCAATTTAGAATCCCTAGATTATCGACTGCGCCAGTACAATGTAATCATTATTCAAGTGGAATCATTAGTGTTGGGCTTAGTTGTACAAGAAATAAAAGGTACAACTAAGTTCATAGTTGATGATATTCATTCTCCTATTGGACAAGTAGCATCCAGTTTAGTTCCCTATTTATGTGGGTGCGTTGTGCAACAAAAAGAAATCTTACTGGTATTAGATGCACAGGCGATTGTGCAGTCTTCTATTCTCCGCAGTGATTAGGGTTTACTACTAAAAAAAGATTTTTAGTGTTCTTATTCATATACTTAGGAGAGCTAGTTTTATGTTTAATAAAACCAATACGAATCAAGGTAATAGCGTTCAAAATCGAGCATCACTGATTTCATCCCAAAAAGCCATTGGGACTGTAGTAAAGCTACCAACTAAGCTAACTACTGAAACTGCTAATAATTCTTCTTTCAATCAGGGTATTACCTATTTTACAAGGCTAGGATTGGTTAAGAAAGCGACTATTTTAGCGATCGCAATCGGTACAATACCAGTTTTGGGCATCGGTGCGATCGCTTTTGGTTTTGCCAACAAATCCATTACTAAGCAAATTACCCAATCTCAACAAGCTCAAGCCACTGACTTGAGCGATAAAGTTAACCGCTTTATGCTGGGACGTTACGCTGATATTCAAGTAATATCAAGCTTGCCATTTTTGACAAATTCTCAAGTTAGTATTAGTACTGAGGAAAAGCAAGCAGTTTTAGATCGTGTTATCGAAGTCTACAAAGCTTATGACAGTATTGCTGTTTTTGATCGCCAAGGTAATTTGATTGTCCAGTCCACAGGTGAACCCCTGGAAAATCAAAAAGACCGTACCTATTTTCAAGATGCTTTACAAAAAGATACTCCTGTCATCAGCAAACCGGAAGTAGCAAAAAATACTGGTGTTGTAAATATTTATTTAGCCGCACCTGTGAAAGAGACAAGGACGGGCCAAACTATTGGCGTGGTACAAGCACGTATGCCCGGAAAATCTTTAGAGGAAGTGATCAAAAACTACGCAGCCAACGGACAACAATACTATCTGCTCGATGCTTCCGGAACAGTTTTCTTAAGTCCTCAAAAGAAATTATTAGGGAAACAGATCAAGGGAGAGTATTCTAATTTACCTAAACTGTTAGCAGCCAAAAAGGTAGATAGTTTTATAGAAGTTCCCAAAACTTACAAAAAACAAGAACTAGTTAGCTATGTACCAGCTAGTACTATAAATGGCTTACCAGATTTAAACTGGCAGGTACTTTTATCCACAGACACAGCAACTGTATTTGAACCGCAAAGACAATTATTGTGGACTATAGCCATCGGTACAGCACTCACGGCATTGATTGTGGGTGCGATCGCATCTCGGTTAGCTAAAATCACTACACAGCCAATTCTCAATGCAACTGCGGCATTAGCAAAGTTAGGTCAAGGTAAATTTGATACCCGTCTGGAAATTGAAACAGAAGACGAATTAGGGGTATTGAGTGCAAATATCAACCTGATGGCTGAACAATTGCAAGTCTTAGTAAAAGAACAGCAACAAGAACTGGACGTTGAAGGAGCAAAACTATTAACAGATATTACCCTACGAATTCGGAAAATTCTCAAAACTGAAGATATTTATGATGCAACAGTCAAGGAAGTTCAGCGAATCCTAAAAACAGATCGGGTAATCATTTATAGTCTGAATTCAGGTACTTTGCCTGGCGTTGTCGTTGCAGAATCGGTAACTGGTAATTGGCCAAAAATGCTGGGAGTGCAAATTGATGACTTCTATTTCCGGAAACATTATCTAGAAAGCGATCGCAATGAACAGGTGGAAGCAATTGCCAATATTCATCAAGACCAAAGTCTGAAAAACGCCTACGGTTACATCCAACTGTTGGAAAAATTTGCTGTCAAAGGTCATTTAATCGTACCAATTCTTGCCCAAGAAAAACTTTTAGGCTTATTAATAGCTCATCATTGCGAAACTCCTCGGGTTTGGCAACAGCCGGAAATTGACTTGTTTCAACAGATAGCAACTCAAGTCGGCTATGCCTTAGAACAAGCCAAGTTATTAGAAGAGATAGAAAAAGTCAGAAATGTTGCTGTAATCGGTTCAGACGAAAAACGGCAAGAAAACGAAATACTGCAACAACAACTTTTACAACTACTCAACGAGGTAGAAGGTGCAGCTAGAGGCGATTTGACAGTACGTGCAGACGTAACCTCTGGAGAAATCGGTACAGTTGCCGACTTTTTCAACTCCATTGTCGAAAGCCTCCGGGATATTGTTACCCAAGTTAAACAAGCTGCTATCCATGTAAATAGTGCCATTGGCTCTAACGAAGGAGCCATCCGCCACTTAGCAGAGGAAGCACTCACCCAAGCTGCCGAAATCAACCACACCCTTGATGCTGTTGACCAAATGACCCAATCAATGAAAGCTGTAGCCGAAAGTGCCGAAAAAGCTGCCTTCATTGCTAACCATGCTGCTCACACCGCCACCAATAGCGGACACGCGATGGATTTGACAGTACAAAATATCCTCTCCTTGCGGGAAACTGTGGGTGAAACTGCTAAAAAAGTGAAACGTTTGGGAGAGTCTTCGCAACAAATTTCTCGCGTGGTATCCTTGATTAACCAAATCGCGATTCAAACCAATTTATTAGCGATCAATGCCGGTATTGAAGCAGCACGTGCAGGTGAAGAAGGTCAAGGTTTTGCTGTAGTGGCTGAAGAAGTCGGCGAACTAGCAGTTAGGAGTGCCGCAGCAACCCAAGAAATTGAGCAAATTGTTGAAAATATCCAACGAGAAACCAGTGAAGTGGTGCAAGCAATGGAAATAGGTACTAGCCAAGTGGTAGAAGGTACTCGAATTGTGGAGGAGGCTAAACAAAGTCTGAATGAAATTTTAGATGTATCGTGTCAAATTGACTCTTTAGTGCAATCGATTTCTACTGCAACAGCATCTCAGGTTGAAACATCGCAAAGTGTTAGCCAATTGATGAAAGATATCGCTGCTATATCACAACGCACCAGCGATTCTTCTCACCAAGTTTCCGAATCTTTACAACAGACTGTGGATATTTCCCAGCAGTTGCAAGAGACTGTAGAGGCTTTCAAAGTTAGTTAAGTTTGTTATTTGTCATTTGTCATTTGTCATTTGTCCTTTACTATTGACCAATGATGAATGACTTTTGTTATTTGTCTGTTGTCCTTTGTCCTACCCTGCGGGAAGCTGCTGGTACGTCTATGTCCTTTTACTAATACTAATGACCAATGACTAATGACTAATGACCAATGACCAATGATCAATGACTAAGGACAAAAACCATGCTACAAAACAAAGAACTAGAAATCCAGATGCAGTTTCTGGAAGAAGCTACAGATTACTTAAATACCTTAGAAGCGGTATTGCTAGAAATTGATACTAGTAACCGCATCGATTTAGATAAAATCAATGCTGCACTCCGGGCCACTCATTCTATTAAAGGCGGTGCGGCAATGATGGGATTTAAATCGTTAAGTGATTTATCTCACCGTCTGGAAGATTCCTTTAAAGTTTTAAAAACTAAAAAAAACTCTTTAGAAATTGATACTCAGTTGCAAAGTTTATTGCTATCTGGAGTTGACTGGCTGCGTCAAATTGTAGAATTGCTTGCAGAAGGGAATGCTGTTGAAGAACAATGGTTAGCAACTTTTTGTTATCCAATTTTTGATGAGTTGCACGATCGCTTAGGCGACCCCACCCCAGAAGATGCTTCAACCATACTATCCCCAGAGGACGGGCAAGACGTTATCCCTTTGCTATTTGCCACAGAAGTAGAAGAGTGTTTGCAGCGTCTAGAATCTATATTGGCAGATAGCGAACAAGCCGGATTGTATGAAGAAATTGCGATCCTAGCAGCTGAATTAGGCGGTTTAGGGGAAATGCTCCAGTTACCAGCTTTTAGCAAGCTTTGTGAGTCGGTAACGCAGCATTTGGAAACTGCTAGTAGCAATCGCATTCCCGAAATTGCTCAGTTAGCATTGCAAGCATGGCGGCGATCGCAAGCTTTGGTGCTGACAAATCAGTTAGATAATTTGCCTACAGCAATTGACTTAAATAGTTCTACGCAATCTCAGCCACTATTACCAGCAGAAGTGATACCACAGCTTCTCCCTACAGATGTCCTCGACACAAAAGCGGTGTCAACACAAATTTGGCAAGCAGAGATCGCTCCAGAAACTTGGACTAAAGATGAAGCAATCGCAGCTAATTTTACATTTATAGATGCAGAATTTGCCGATGAGGTAAATGCTGTCAATGTCACTGAGCACAATACAATATTTGTTAGAGAAGACAATCCTCCAGATGCTAAATTTAGCGAAGGCAAAGGAGAGCCAGCTGCCATTGGGAAAGAACGAGAAATTCATGAAAACAGCGTCCGAGTTCCCAGCAAACAACTAGAGCAAATTAATGATTTATTCGGGGAACTTATTGTTCAGCGCAATGGGTTAAACTCGCAACTAGAAAGATTACGCAAACTCGTTCGTAACCTCAATCAGCGAGTCCAAGTTCTCGACCGCGAAAACCAGGAATTACGTATAGTCTCCGACAAAATTTCCACTCAAGCTACCATGTCTAATGGGGCGCAGCTACAAGCTGGAAATAGCCACCAAGTACAAGGTACAAATACAGAATTTGATGCTTTAGAAATGGATCGCTATAACGAATTCAACCTGCGATCGCAGGAAGTTATGGAAACCATTGTTCAGGTACAGGAAGTTACTACAGATGTGCAACTCAGTGTAGATGATACAGACCATATTGCTCGGAAATTAAATAAAACATCGAAACAGTTACAAACTAAACTAAATCACATCCGAATGCGGCCGCTGTCTGATTTAATCGAACGTTTTCCCAGAGCTTTGCGCGATTTAAATGTCGAGTATGGGAAAAATGTGCAGTTAAAAATTGAAGGTGGTAACACTTTAATTGAACGCAGCATTTTAGAAGCTTTAAATGAACCTTTAATGCACCTATTAAGGAACGCTTTCGATCATGGTATCGAAGACTCTACCACGCGTCGCCTTTTGGGTAAAACAGAACAAGGATTGATTGAAATTACAGCTACTCACCGCAGTAATCGCACTATCATCACCATCCGTGATGATGGTTGGGGCATTTCTGTAGAGAAAATTCGTACCCGCGCCCAAGCTATGGGACTAGATGTTTCTTTACTTGCTAATGCTACTGATGAAGAACTGTTATCGCTAATTTTTGAACCAGGTTTTACCACCTCTGAGCAAGTCACAGCATTATCTGGTCGCGGTGTCGGTATGGATGTGGTTCGTAACAACCTCAAACTGATTCGAGGAGATGTGAAAGTTGATACAGAACCAGGAGTTGGTACTACTTTCACTTTATCAGTGCCGTTTACACTTTCTGTTGCCCGAGTTCTGCTGGTAGAAATCAACAAAATTCTATTAGCATTTTCTATAGATGTCATTTCAGAAATATCTTTACTCCAAAACGAGCGAGTTTTCGAGATGGCTGGTAGCGAAGTTTTAAATTGGCAAGGAACCATGCTGCCACTAATTCGCCTAACTCGTTATTTAGAGTTTAATTGCCTACGCTACGATAGCCCAGAGTTGGAAATTCCGGCAGCGATTAGTACTAACAGCGTGTTAGTAGTCAAAGGTAATAATCAGCCAGTTGCAATCCAAATAGATCGTTGCTGGGGCGAACAAGAAGTTGCAATTCGCCAAGTTGAAGGAAATATACCTTTACCTGAAGGTTTTAGCAACTGCGCAATTCTCGGTGATGGTCGAGTTGTGCCACTAGTTAATGTCAATGAGTTGCTGTATTGGATTGCTACAAATCCGCGGACTCCCAGAGGCAATCAATTACCATCGGCAAGGTTAAAAACGCCGTTTCTGATTTTTGATGAAAACAAAATATCAGCAGCATCTATTAAGCAAAAAGGTACAATTTTAATTGTAGATGATTCAATTAACGTCCGCCGCTTTTTAGCTTTAACCCTTGAAAAAGGAGGGTATCAAGTAGAGCAAGCTAAAGATGGTCAAGATGCCTTAGAAAAACTCCACAGTGGATTGAAAGTAGAGGCAGTAATTTGCGATATTGAAATGCCTCGCCTTGATGGTTATGGCTTTTTAGGTAAGATAAATTCAGATGTTGATACAAAAAATATTCCTGTGGCGATGCTGACTTCTCGTAGCAGCAATAAACATCGGCAACTAGCTATGCAATTGGGGGCACGAGCTTACTTTTCTAAACCTTATAACGAGCAAGAATTACTCCAAACGCTAGAGGAGATAATTCGTAATGTTGCAGAAAAGGTAGCTTCTAATTAAAAATTGATAATTCATAATTAGGTTTGAGATATTTTTGTAGGGTGCGTTACACCAAAGGCTAACGCACCACTTGTTTTGACTTCCAGTCTTGGCGACTAAAAGTTGCGGCTACACAGACAAAACCCAATACGGTCATACCAATTCACAATTCGCAATTCGCAATTCGCAATTAAAAAACTTAGATGCAGCACACCTTTCAGGGTTTGCATCTGTATCAGATTTTTCGTGAAATGGTATCAGTTATAGCCGTAGTCATATAGGTTAGGACATAATTACAAACGTGAATGTCAGGAAGAGTAATGTTTTTACCTCCTGCCTCCTGCCTCCTGCCCCCTGCCTCCTGCCTTCACATATTCGGACACCCCGGCATGTTATCTCCAAGCAGCAATCGTGCCAGACTGGGTAAAGCTTCACCATAGGTGGGATGGATATGAACCGATCGCTCTAATAACTGCCAAGTTGCTCCTGCTTCCATCAGGGATAAAAATACATGCACCAGTTCAGCAGTTTCGTACCCCACTAGGGTTGCTCCCAGGATTTTGTCTGTGTCGCTGTCGATCACCATGCGATAGAATCCGAGGTCATGCCCCCACTCGATCGCACGCGCAATTTGGCTCATGGGTAATGTGACAGCACGCGCGTTGATGCCTTGTTTTTGAGCTTGTTCTAACGTCATACCCACTCGCCCCACCTGGGGTTCTGTGTAGACTGCATAGCCAAGGACGCGATCGCTCCGTGTCCGGTTTTCGCCACACAAAATTGCTTTTAAGCGGCGATAGTCTTCCCAGGAGACGTGCGTAAAGGCAGGCTGTTTGGCAGCATCCCCAATTGCATAAACTCCAGAACAGGTAGTATGGAACTGCTGATCAATTTTGATAAACCCTCGATCATCTAGCTCAATTCCACTGGCGGCTACATTTGATCGACTTGTATTAGGTTTCCGTCCAATCACAACCAGCAACGCTTCTCCCTGGAGTTGTTCGCCACTGCTCAGGGTCAGGCTAAAGACATTACTTTCGTGGGCGACGTGATTCACATTGACTCCGAAGTGGAGCTTAATCCCATCCTGTTCTAAGGCTTCTGCTAAGACCTTGCTGACATCAGCCTCTTCTCGATCAAGGACGCGATCGCCCCGCACAATTAAGTCAGTCTGACTGCCCAAACGCGCTAGTCCTTGTCCCAATTCCAAGCCTATATAGCCGCCTCCAATCACCAATAAACGGGCTGGTAAGGTGTTCAAGTCAAAAAAGTTGTGGTTGGTCAGGTAGGGAGTTCCTGCAAGTCCGGGAATGTCAGGAATCAGCGATGACGTGCCTGTGTTAATGATTACCAGAGGAGCCTGAACGGTAACATCCCCACCTTTGACCGTCCGTTCACCCACAAAAGAAGCTTCCGCACAAATGACTTTGACACCCGCACTCTCCAATCGCTTGTGAATTCCCTGATTAAAGCTGCTGCGGATTCCCCGAACTCGCTCCATGACAGCAGGAAAATCCACTTCAATCTGCGTGTGGATGCCTAACTTCTTGCCCTGGCGCGCCCGTCCTGCTGCATGAGCCGCAGCTAAGAACGCTTTGGACGGAGTGCAGCCATAGTTGATACAACTGCCGCCTAAAGCATCCCGCTCAAACAAGACAACCTTACGTCCCTCATTGGCAAAATCAGCCGCCAGTGGAATGCCTCCTTGACCACTGCCGATCACAATCACATCTGCTGTTTCCATCAGTGCTAAACTCCTTGGAGATAGTTTGCTTTCATCACACTCTTATACTCAAAGTTAAAAACTCTCCACCCATTTAGGTAGAGTTTGGATTGAGTTAAAATGCCAGGTAACTTAGGACTTACGCACTTAGTGACATCTAACGGGTAACAATAAAGGCAGCCAGAGCGATCGCTACAACATCCTCAGCAAGGGCAGCAGGAACTGCACCAATCTTTTCAATAGCGGCTATCCGCACTGCCCGACCCCCATACGCACCGACTAGTGCACCCACAACACCAAAGAGCGCTCCAACGGGTGCAAAACTGCTGTTTGCTCCGGTGATTAGCCATCCCACAATGCCACCACTGACAATCCGAGCAATCAAGGCAGGGGGACTGGTACGAGACGGGATTTGCGGCAGCATATCGCCAATCAACTCAGCCACTGCTAGTACAGCCAGAATGATCCCTATAATGCCGCCACGTACCAGAAATAAAGCAGCAGGAGCTGTGAAAGTTCGTAGTCCCGCAACTAATCCAAGGAAAAATGCAGAAATCAATGTGATGAACATAAATAGCCCTTCTGGTAGATTTGGATACCATCTTTAGTCATAATCATGTTTATAAGATTATTCTTCCTTCAATAAATTAATGAAAGTCTGATTAGTCATTCGAGGGTTTGTTTGTGTTCTAATTAGGTGTTCTTATTCTTCAACGCTGATTCTAGTCAAACCACTCAAATTATTTGAGTTAAAATTTAACTTATCAGGTTGTGCGTAGTATTCGTGATATTCTCTGTGAAAAATTGGAAAAGGTATTGAGCCAAGAAATTTCTATATCAATTCAATTTGTAGTGAATTTATGGTAACTGTCGCCGCCTTAGTGCAACTGCTGCAATCAACTACTGTGGATAAGGACACCCGTTGGCAGGCAGCAGATAGCTTAGGGGAAATTCTACAGGATAATAAGCATCGCTTTGCAGCTGCGACGTTAAAATGACGTTCCCGTGGTAATAACAGCTTGTTCATTTGTTACCAACACAGAAGCGGACGTTAGGAATAAAGTTGTTGTCGTTACCACAGCTTGTTCGTTCGTTACCAACACAACCTGTTTTGTTACGAATGCAACTCCCTTAGTAACGAAAACTTATGCGTTCGTTACTAACACAACCTGTTTGGTTACGAATGCAACTCCCTTAGTAACGAAAACCTATGCGTTCGTTACCAACACAACCTGTTTGGTTACTAATGCTTATCCATTTGTGGCAAACGCTTATGCGATCGTTAACAACGCTTAAATAAAACTTATCAATGAAGTTGTTTCGTTACCAGAGCTTATCCATTTGTGGCAAACGCTTATGCGATCGCTGGTACTATACTTGCTGGTAGTCTGGCTTGGCTGGCAAAGAGAAAGCAAGCAGCATTTTGCAAAGCAAAGGTATAATTACGTATTAAAATAAATCTGCTAAATAGTTTAAATAATTAGCCTGCGCACACAGAAGTCTGAGCGGGCTAATTATTTTGTGACGACTTCCAAAAATCCCTAGTGAACCTTTCTTAAGCCTCGACTTTTACACCCTTCCAGAAAGCGACATAGCCTTCAAAATTCTTAGCTTTCTCCTTGGCGCTGGGATAATACCAAGCAGCATCTTTATTGACTTGCCCATCAACATTGATACTGTAGTAGCTAGCAACACCTTTCCAAGGACAAGTAGTGTGGGTGTTACTGTCTGTGAAGTACTCCTTGTTAATGGTGTCAGCAGGGAAGTAATGGTTGTTTTCCACAACTACAGTATTATTACTCTCGGCTAAAACAGCTCCATTCCAAATTGCTTTCGGCATAAATGACTTTGTAAATAAACTATACATATAACATTTTGACACTATGAGCTTATTTGTAGTGAATTTATAAAACCTGTGACGCTGCCAAAATAGTTCATAAGTCACGAAAAGGTAATGAGTTGGAGGATTTACCTCTAGATATTAATTGCAATCACTTTTTTTTATCAATTGGAAAATTAAAAGCATTTGTTTCCATCATCAAGATTTTCTAGCATATTGGTATGGAAAGTTAATTAGCCAAAACAAAGTTGGAATTCGGTTGATAGCCTTAAGCAAAAAATCTCTAGATATGTGAATAGGCGATGTCTGCGGCGAGCTACGCTAATGCATCTTCTAACGATACCTGTTAGCTAAGGATTCTATTTAGCATATCTTTGCCTCTTTGAAGTTATTACTAAACTTTCTCCTAATTCCCCATTTTTCTAATTGGGGAAAATTTAACTCACCAGTTTGGGTAAATAACAAATCAACCCATCAGGTAAGCTTTCCATAAAAAATTGAGATAAAAAACCAGTTAACTCTATTACTAGAGAATACTAATTACACTTTATTAAGTTGAAGATAACTCTATGAAATTTACAAACTTGGTCAATTCTGCACTTATCATTACTTCTATTGCTTTCATCCCTAGAATTGCTGGCGCTCAAACAGTTAATACTAACAGTGGTGGTGGACAAATAAATACAAATATCAACTCTAATACTTTACGGAAAAATTCCACAGATACTAAATATTTACAACCCTTCAATATTGCTTTTCTAGCTTATCAAGGTTATTTAAAAAACCAGGGTATTCCTAGTGGGGGCACTTTGTTATTCAAATATCAAACCGGATATTTGACTGCGAAAGATGTGGTTCAGGCGGCTATTAGGGCTAATAAGTTACCTGCGCAAATTTTGAACGATCAAAGTTACGTCAACGCAGTCGAGTTACAGATGAGAGCCTTTGGCGATATTAATGATTCACAATAGACAATTTAGGAGTGCTGGAATCAATCTTTGCATCTCTCTAGAATTTTAGTATCTTCTACATCCAATTCTCAGACGCGATGAATCGCCGTCTCTACAATAATCAGTCTTTTTTTTCTGACTTTTTTAAAGGCTTTGTTTGCAGCATTGGTGGATTTACCCCGCTTTTGAGCTTTAATAGCACTGTTATATTTTGCTTTGTAGGGAAATCGAGTTGACTTAAGTTTATACTCAACATTCAAAAGCGATCGCCACTGGTAACTTACTACCGACATTGCAGATATAATTTGCTACTTACCCGTGCCAATGGTAGCTCTACGCACCCTGAAGTCAGAAGTAGTAGTCCGTTTAAAACCAAGAAGTTATTGAGAAAGTAGCAAAATCTAACTCTTCTTGGTTGACAAATGGGCAGTGGGGTATGAAGTTGGTAGTTTAGACAATTTTGAAAAATCGAGATAATTTGTAAGACAAGTATACGTATCTTCACTACTTGTAGGGTTGTCTACTCTATCCGTATCACTACAACCAGCTTAGGATAGACTAGAAGAACTTTTTAAGGAAAATGGTAGAAAAAATCACAGCTGTGTTTAATGGCAAAGTGTTCTATCCGGCTGAACCGCTCGCACTGCCAATCAATACCCGTGTGCGAATTAGTATTGAAATTTTACCGCCCAGCGAACATGAAACGGTATCATTTTTGCAAACGGCGCGATCGCTCAATCTCGAAGGGCCATCTGACTGGTCTACCAATATAGATAAATATTTGTATAGCAAGTAAACTTTTCATGCATTCTGAAGTCTTTCTTGATACATCATTTGCTATTGCCTTATCTGCACCGAGCGATCGCTTGCATGACCGAGCCTTATATCTGGCTAAAATGTTACAAGCAGCAGAAACTCGTTTGGTGACAACACAGGCGGTGATGTTGGAAATTGGCAATGCCTTATCCCAACAACCTTATCGTCAGGCGGCAATCATATTATTAAATTCTCTAGTAGCAGACTCCAAAGTAGAAATTGTCCCCCTTTCTCAGGAACTCTACGAATGTGCTTTCCAGCTATATCGCGAACGAACAGAGAAAGAATGGGGATTTGTCGATTGCGTATCTTTTATTGTTATGCAATATAGCGGCATCACTGAAGCATTAACTGCTGATGAGCATTTTCAACAAGCAGGCTTTCGAGCATTACTGCGAGAAAATTTACCTTAAGGATTGGGCATTGAGCAAAACAGTTCCGTTAGCGAAAGCGGGGCGTTTAGCCCGTTTCGAGTTCCGAGTGCTGAGTAAAGAAGTGAGATTTACCATTCAGCACTCAGCACTCCTGAAGGGCATTGGGCAAAACAGTTCCGAGTTGCCAGTAAAAAAAGTGAGATTCCCACTCAGCACGCGCTAAACCATAGCTATCCTCCGCTAACAGCACTGATTAAGGACATTGGTTATTCACAAATGACTAATGACTAATGACTAATAACAAATGACAATTAAATATTTCGTTACAATCGGCGTGTGCGTTAGGCATTCAAGAGTTATTAGCCATGAAATTGATTTCTGATCCACCGATTCCTGTGAAAATTCAAAAGATGAAGGAACGGGTGCGGTGGATGCATCCAAGTTTTGTGCAACGGGGAATTGACCAAACCAGTATAGTTATTGACGATCGCAGGCAGGATAATCCAGAATTTTCCTTTATGGTTATCGGTGATTCCGGTACTAGATCCCATTCTCGACACCACCCCCAACGAAAAGTTGCCGAACTGATGCTGACTCACCGCGACGATTGCAGCTTTGTGTTGCATACTGGCGATGTTATCTATGTGGTGGGTTCCCAAGAATATTATTCAACAAACTTTATTGAGCCTTACCGGGAATTTCTCGTTGGTGGTGACAACCCGAAAAACATTCCTTACGATCGCATGGTGTTTAATCTGCCGTTCTTGCCAGTACTTGGTAATCATGATTACTATGATGTGCCATTGATGTACCGTTTATTTACTGGCACAACATCGTCACTGCGTCGCCTATTCCGTTACAAAGATATCGAGATTGGCTGGCATGGATCGTATCAAGGTAATGCTTATGCACGGGCATTTATGGACTACACTCAAGCGATGTCTCCACAAGAATTAGAACGTCATTTAGATCGGCACTACACTGCAAAGACTGACACAGGGCGCTGTTTGCGTTATGAACCCGGACAATTTACCCGTTTACCAAATCGCTATTACACCTTTCGTTACGGCGGGATTGACTTTTTTGCACTGGATTCCAATACCTTTAATACACCCTCACCTTTACCTGCAACTCAAGAGGGGGAAATTTACCGCCGGGAATTGCAAAAGCGTCGCCAGGAAATAGATAGAGAAGAATTGCAGATTTTGAAAATATACGATCGCCTCAACCCAGATAAACCCACCGAAGCAGAACAACTCGACGATCTTAATGCTAAATTAGACCAAATCAACGAAATCAAAATCGACATTGAAAAACAACTAGCATCCCATCAAATGCCTGCGATCGACTTTGAACAACTTGAATGGTTGCGAAGCAGACTAATTGAATCTTGGAACACCTCCCAAGTGCGCGGACGTGTAATCTTTTTCCACCATCCCCCCTACGTCACAGAAGCTACCAAGTGGAATCAGGCACAAACCTTGGCGGTTCGCCACCGCTTACGCTGGGTGTTTGAACAAGTGGCAGAAACTCTTGGTTCTCTAATTAAAGAACGTCCTATAGTCGATTTGATTTTAAATGGTCATGCTCACTGTTTAGAGCATCTTTGCATAAGTGATACCGGATTTGCAGACTCTCACATTAACTGTATTATCTCTGGTGGTAGCGGTCATCGTCCCCGTTATCAAAGGCGAGAAGGAACTGAATTGATGGAAACTTTTGCTGAGATTGCAGGTAAATCAACTCGGAAAGTTGCGGATTCAACGTTATTTGTTGGCCGCCATAACTACAATTTCCAGAACCGACTGCCTTATTCATGTGTGCGGATTGATGTTCTAGATGGTAGCCCGCCCAAGTTTATCATTAGACCGTTGATTACTGAACGGCTTGAACAAAAGTGGCATAACACAGAACTTGAACCTTTTGTTATCTAAACGGGATGCGAAGTATAGCAGTCGAAACATAGGTTATACCAATTGGTAATTCCTAATTAAGAAAGCTAGACTCTATCTGGGTTTGGGGGTTTGAATGTGTTGCCTCATTTTAGAAAATTGGTATTAGGACTATGTTGGTTGCTGAAACTTTTGATATAGCAGAGTGGTGAGTGCTGTTAGCGTCAGCACTTTGCTATATCTTGAAAAAAACAAAGCAAGACGGCTATAGATTTAGTGAGAAGATTAGCGATCGCAAACTAATAGAAACCTGCAAACAAAGCTCTATAACCAAAAGCCTATCTGGGCAAGAGTTACAGATTATTCTCTGCCGAGAGTGACAAAAGCTGTTTACGGACGCGATCGCTTCCGTTATGGATGGAAGAAACAAGTAAAATCCTCTTCCCTTCTGGCTTCTGCCTCTTCCCTCCTGCCTCCTGCCTCCTGCCTTCTGCCTCCTGCCTCCTGCTATATTTTTTCAATCGCGGAAAATAATTTTGCGTGATTTTAAAACCCTTTTAGAGACGCGAAATTGCATTTCGTGCTTATTTGTCTAAAAGTCTATTCCTCAAAGAAGAATATAATCCTCTCAAAGCTAGGTAAACAAGTTTTTTGGCTGCGTTAATCTCAAGACTAGCAGTAAATCTGCTTTTGCTGCCCACTCTGCCATGTTATGAGATTATTACATTAATGCCTGAATACAATATTATCGTCGTTGGAACATCAGCAGGTGGAGTTGAGGCGCTGACTTATCTAGTCAAGCATTTGCCGCCCGATCTCAATGCTGCTGTAATTATAGTCCTTCATGTATCAAGTCATGGCACAAGTGTTCTGCCAGAAATATTAAGTCGTGCTGGCAACTTGCCAGTGTTTCAGGCTCAGGACGGCGAAGCTATTGTTCGTAGTTCGATTTATATCGCTTTGCCTGACTACCATTTACTGGTAGAAAAAGGATATTTGCGTTTGACGCGGGGTGCAAAAGAAAACCGTTGTCGTCCTGCTATCGATCCATTGTTTCGCAGTGCAGCGCGAACTTATGGGCAGCGAGTGATAGGTGTGCTACTAACAGGTATGCTTGACGACGGCACGGCGGGACTAATGGCTGTAAAAATGCGGGGTGGTGTGGCAATTGTCCAAAATCCTGACGATGCTTTGTATCCTGATATGCCACGTAGTGCGATCGAGAACGTAGAGGATATTGACCATATTCTCCCACTTTCAGATATTCCTTCTACTTTAGTAGCTTTAGTTAATACGCCAATGGAAGTACAACCGGAAAACCCAGTACCTAGCGAGATGGAGTTTGAATCCAAAATAGCGCAATTGGATTTGGAAGCAGTAGAAAACGAAGGCAATCGACCTGGTAAACCATCAACCTATGGCTGTCCTGACTGCGGCGGTATCCTCTGGGAAATTCAAGAGGGAAATTTGTTGCGCTTCCGGTGCCGCACGGGCCATGCTTATTCAGCAGAAACTTTGCTGGCTACGCAGTCTGATAAGGTGGACGATGCACTATGGATCGCTTTGAGGGCATTGGAAGAGAAAGCTTCTTTATCACATCGTATGGCTTCAAGGATGGAGGCTCGCAATCAAGCCTTGGCAGCACAAAGATTCAAAGAGGAGGCACACTCTGCTAAAGAGTCCTCCACCATTATTCGAGAAGTACTTTTGAAGGTCAATCCAAACCCAGGTGTTGATTGAAGGTTAAACTCAATCATTTTGAGGAATGGGATGGTTTAGTTTACCGCGTGCAAGTGCCACCACAGCTTGAACTAACTCTTCTGGATCGAGGGGCTTAGTAACGTGCCGTTGATAGCCACAGTTGATCGCTCGCTGGGAATCCTCAACCCTAGCATAAGCAGTCAAAGCGATCGCCGGAATCTCTCCTCCTTTTTGGGGCGTTAAAGTGCGGATCTGTTTAATCAAAGAATAGCCATCGACTTCGTGCATCCCAATGTCACTGACTAAAACATCGGGTTTAAAAGACTCCAAGTTTGCCAATACTTCTGTAGCAGAGGCAACAGTCAGCACTTTTGCTCCGTATTCCGCAAGCAATACTGTTAATAGCTCACGAGCATCGGGATCGTCATCGACTGTGAGAACTCGAATCCCCGTGAGTTCGAGTGCTGGTTGTGGCAACTCATCTAGTTGCTTGATTTCCGGTTCTACATTCAGCAGTGGTAACTGGACTGTAAAGGTAGCTCCCAAGTTTTCGCCAGGACTATCAGCCGTGATAGTGCCGCCATGCGCCTCAACTAACTGCCGGACGATCGCCAACCCCAATCCTAATCCCCCATACTTGCGAGTAATTGAGACATCTTCCTGACGAAATGACTCAAAAATATACGGGAGAAATTCAGAGTTAATGCCTTTGCCAGTGTCACTAACGATAATCTGTGCCCAATCGTCAACTCGCTCTAGCCTGGTTTCTACTCGTCCTCCTTTGGAGGTAAACTTGATCGCGTTGGAAAGTAAATTCCAAACGATCTGTTGCAGGCGGTTAGAATCTCCAGAGACTTGCCCAATATTCGGCAGTACTGAATGCAACACAATTGATTTGGAAAGGGCGGCTGTATTTACTGTGTCGAGCGCAGATTCAATCACAAATGCCAAATTTACAGGAGCCGCATCGATGCTGAGTTTGCCCCGGAGAATCTTAGCTACATCAAGCAAGTCATCAATTAGTTGAGTTTGCAGTTTCGCGTTGCGTTCAATAGTGGCTAACGCTTCAGCTGTTTTGGTTTCGCTAAATTTGCGGGTTTGCAACAGTTTTGTCCAGCCGAGAATCGGGTTGAGAGGCGATCGCAATTCATGGGAGAGAATCGCCAGAAACTCATCTTTGATGCGATTGGCGCGTTCGGCTTCGGCTCTGGCTACTTGCTCCAATTTCAACAAGCGATCGCGTTCGATTTCAGCTTGTTTGCGATCGGTGATATCCTGCACGTTGCCTACCATCCGTACCGCATTGCCCGCAGCATCATAGAAAACCTGACCTCTAGCCGCTAACCAGCGAATGCCATCAGGATGTATAATGCGAAAATCATCTTCATAGTACTCTTGCTGTTGCTCAATGGTGTGACTCACTGTTTCATTGGCTAAGGTGCGATCGTCTGGGTGCAGCAAACTTAACCACAGTTCATAGGTGATTTTCTCTGTAGTTGGATCGAGTCCAAACAGATTAACGTACTCTTGAGATACATGAGTGCTGTTGCGGGTAATGTCCCAATCCCATAGTCCCAATCCCGTAGCTTTGTACGCCAATTTTAACCGGGCTTCGCTCTCCTGCAAGAGCAGTTCTATCTTTTTGCGATCGGTAATGTCTCGCGAAATCAATAAGATTCGTTCCAACTCCCCGGAGGCATCCAAAATCGGGCTAACGACCACTTCCCACCATTTCGGAGTACCTTTTGCAGTTGGGCAGTATCCGCGAAAAATGCTGACTTCACCTACTTTAGCGGTAGCGAGTGCCTGCTGTGCCTGTTGCCGATCGCTGCCTTCCCAGAAACAGAGCCATTCAGTATTGAGACAGGAATTTAAGTCGTCAATTTCCATCAAAGACAGTCCACTTGTATTCATGTACAAGAGCCGCCCCTCAAGGCTTAATACCTTGATGCAGTCAGAACTGCTATCTAAAATACAGTTTTTAAATTCTTCACTCTCGCGCAGAGCTTCGGCTGACCGTTTGCGTTCGGTGATATCTAAATCGATACCAGCCATCTGAATTGGTTGTCCGTGTTGGTCGTAAAATACCTTGCCCTGGCTCAGTGCCCACCGAATTTTACCGTTGTTACATACCACTCGAAATTCAATGTCATAGTCTTCTTTATTGGCGACAGCACGATCAACGGCTGCCAGCACGCGATCGCGATCGTCAGGGTGCAACCGCGCGGCAAACATCTCGAATGAGCCGTCAAACTGTCCTACTTCCAGTCCAAATAAGGCTTCCATGTTATCCGACCAGGAAACTGTTTTTGTCTGGATATTCCAGTTCCATGTTCCCATCCGAGAAGCTGATAGTGCTAATCGCAGCCGTTCGTCGCTCTGCCGTAATTCTGCTTCTACCCGTCTGCGATCGTTCAGTTCATTGTGTGCCTGCTGATAGAGTTCTGCTTGTCGAATTGCAATGCCAACTTGAATCGCCAGTTCTTTAAGCAAGTCAATCTCTAAGGGTTGCCATTTTTTTGGGCCAGCACAGTTGTGAGCAATTAGCAATCCCCAAAAGTGGTGATCATAAACAATCGGCACGACCAGATTAGCTTTTACTTGATACTGAGTTAACAATTGAACGTGGCATGGGTCAATGCTGCTATCTTGAATATCAAATATTGCTGTTACATGACCCTGACAATAGGGTTGCATATAATTTTCCACAAAGGCAGGATCGTTGCTGACAATTTCTTGTGGATTCGATGCTAGGTATTTCTTGGCGAGGCAGGGATCGTACACACTGGACTCAAGGAGCGATCGCCACTCCATCCCAACCGATTCTGCTACTACTGTCCCATCTCCGTCAGGTTTGAACTGAAAAACCAAGACGCGATCAGTGTGCAGAAATTCTCGCACTTCGGTTACAGTTGTCTGAAGAATTTCATCCAGATTTAGCGATTGATGAATTTTCTGGGTAATATGTGAAATTACGCGCTCTCGTTCAATACGCTGTTGTAGTTGGGTGCGTAACCGCACTGTTTCAATTGCCCCATTGACCGCTGTTTGCAGCTTTTCTGGGGTAATTTGCTCTTTGACAAGATAATCTTGTGCGCCCGCTTTGATCGCCTTAACTGCGATCGCCTCGTTGCCCTGCCCGGTAACAACAATCACAGGTAGGCAAGGCTGTTGCATTGAGGGTTGCAATTGTGCTATAAAGTCTAGTCCGTCTAGGTCAGGTAGCCGATAATCAACCAATACAGCATCGGGCTGGTGTTGCTGCCAAAGTTCTAGTCCTTGCTGCCCCAGCGTTGCTTCTAAAAATGTATAGGAATATTCGCGATCGCGCAGCAAATACCGCCGATAGAGTTCTCGATCCTCTGGCGAATCATCAACAAATAAAAGAGTGCGCTGTTGCTGAGACATCGTGAATTAATTAATTGAGATGAGTTAACCCACATTTTGCAGGTTGGCATATAGCAATCCTAAATCATTTATAAAATTCTTTTTTTTCTGCTTATTCTCCTTCTTCGCGTCCTACCCTGCGGTCAGCCACTTTGGGTCTATGCGCCCTTTGCGGTTCGTTAAAATAGGATTGCTGTAATATCAATTCAATTAATGATTGCAACACATCTTTGGGTAGAGACGCGACGCCAGTCGCTACAACGGGGAGGCAGCGCGGTCTTGGGGGTTTCCCCCAAGAGCGACTGCCGTGGGAACCCCCCTTCGGGTTCGGGGGTTCGCAATCGACGGGAACCGCCAAGACTGCGACCCCCTCACCGCAACGCGCTGGCTCATGAATCGCGTCTCTACAAGTAGTCTATTTGTCACATTATTTTTTAAAATTGGTATAACTGAAAAACGACGGGGCGATCGCTTGATTCGCGTGCGCGAAGGACTCATGATTAATCCTTTGGATAATCAGGTAGCGTTGTCACTTGAAACCAATATTCTACAAGCATCTGAATATCTCGTTTCAGTTGAGCAAAATTGATTGGCTTAACAATATAGCTGTTGACACCATATTGATAACATACTTCAATATCTTTAGGATTATTAGAGGTAGTAAACACCACCACCGGAATCATTTTCAAGTTGTCATCCTGTTTAATCCGGCGTAACACTTCTCGTCCATCGGTTCCGGGAAGGTTCAAGTCAAGCACAATTAAGCCAGGTCGGGGCGCACTTTCGCGCTCCACATAGTTACCAGTGCGATAAAGAAACGCCAAGGCTTGTTCGCCATTCACACATCGCTCAATGGCAAACGCAATGTCAGAGCGTCTTAGAAATCGTTGCAGTGCCTCAAAGTCTTCGTTGCTATCCTCGACAATTAAAAGTAGTGGCATTTCCTGGATATGGGAGGCTGAAATCTGAGTCATGTATTTGCCTCCGCCGACAGGGTGAAATAAAACGTACTGCCTTCAGTGGGGGTAGATTCCACCCAAATTCTACCACCGTGACGTTCGACAATTTTGCGGGCAATGGTTAACCCTACCCCAGTCCCACCGCCAAAGTCATCCCGTCCATGTAAGCGGCGGAAGATTTGAAAGATTTTGTCAAGATACTCTGGGGCGATACCAATGCCATTATCACGAACATAGAAAATCAAAGAAGTAGAAGCAACTTTTTCTCCATTTCCTTTGATAAAACCAATTTCTACCCATTTTTCCGGTTTATCGTTGTATTTAATGGCGTTGCTAATCAAGTTGGTGAAGAGTTCATTAATCTGAGTGCGATCGCATTGAATACTCTCAAAAAGTTGAGGAATCCGAAATTCAATTTTACTCTGTGGTCGGGCAATAGTTAAAGTGGTGATTATCTGCGGTACTAACTCGTTTAGATTCACTGGTTGCCGGATCAGTTCAGTACGTCCCAACCGCGAGAAATGCAGCAGGGAATTGATCAAGTCTTCCATTCGCTGCGTCAGCCGCACCAAGGTTTGGAGTTTGTCAATTCCATCGTCATCCAGTACATCTGCATAGTCTTCCATTAAGAAGTTAGCGTAGTTGTGAATGCCCCGTAGCGGTTCTTTTAGGTCATGGGAGGCAACGTAGGCAAAAGAATCTAGTTCTTCGTTACTCCGTTGCAATTCAAAATTCATCGATGCCAGTTTGTCTGCTTGTCGCAACACCACGCCCACAACCAGGCTTCGCAGTTCAATAACCGCTTCAACTTCACACGGTTTCCAAGGTAAGGCAGATCCTTGTACCGTTTCTTGCCATGATTCAAAGGATTTGCGAGGAGATATTCTTAAACTGCCATCTGAGAAAACTTCCACAGGCTTGTTGGGGTTGCCGCCCCAATTCACCGTTTGAATTACCTCTGGGCGAAACCAGAAAATGTAATCGTGATGAACTTTAGAAATTTCCAGGGCTAAAACGCCACTGGCGATCGCTTTATATGACTCGGCAGCAGGGTAATCTTTAGTGAGCGATCGCGTCTCAAACAAGTTATTATGCAATTGAGGTCTAATCCAATCAAGTAAGGCGTGAATTTCCAACTCTGATGGGGTTTTACCTACTCGAATACACTGGTCGCCACTACATATTACCGCTCCCGTGGCGCTGGTCAGATTGAGTAATTGAGATTTCAGTTGCACCATCCCATCCAAGAAATATTCAGCCTGAGATAACCCTTCCACAAATTGAGTTTGTAATGACTTCAATTGTCTTTTGTAATCAATATCTTCACTCGCTTCTTTATTTGCCAGTTCCACAGACATCACCTGTCCAATGAACTCGCAGATGGTGCGGATATTGTAAGGAACATATTTAGGCGAGGAATGATGACAGGCAATCAATCCCCAAAGCTTTTTATCCTGTATCAGGGAAATAGACATGGAGGCAGTCACGCCCATATTTTTCAGATATTCTAGATGTAACGGCGAAACACTCCGTAACACCGATAAACTCAAATCGAGCGGTTGATTTGTTAAGGGATTGTTTGGTGGAATTAGGGCGACAGAGTGGTAGCTGGCATCTGGAATCAGCCGCAGCCAGTTGAGGCTGTATAGCTGTCTGGCTTGCTGGGGAATGTCAGAGGGCGGATAGTGTAAATCCAAGTAGAATGTTTCGTGATTGGTATCTTCAGCGATAACTTTGCCTGCCCCTTCTTGATCGAATCGATAGACCATGACGCGATCAAAGCCAGTGATTCGCCGGACTTCTGTAACCACAACCTGGCACATTTCTAGCAGCGTTGGTGCTTTCTGAATACGAGTGATACTTCCTTTTGCCTGTTGATAGAAGTCAAAAAAGTTTGTTTTGCCCTTCGCTTTTTTCGGCTCTAATTCCAGAATAATTATATTATTAAAGCAATGAATAATACCATCAAAATAAATTAATTTATTTTGATACTTGATAGATAAATTGAGGGGATTAACGCTTTCAAAATCCTCAGACAGACATTGTTGAATCAGCTTGATTTGCTTGGCATCAAGTAAATCTGACAGCGACTTCCCCAGTAATTCATCAGGTTGACGGCCAACAATTTCTTGGGTGTTGCTGCTCACCTGAAGGATTTCTAAAGTAGAATCTTGCAAAACCAGTAAAATCCCGTGAGGCTGGATCAGATTGGGAATGTGGATTGGTTCGCGATCGCAGTTTGTCAAATCAATGATTTCATCAGTCATTCTCAGTTTCTTAAACTCCTCATTAGAACTCTGGCAGAAATCAGAAATGTTTAAGATATAGTCAAATTATTTATTTTTAGCTGTTTAGATTTTTAATTATATTTAACTGGCTAATAAAAGTCTCTATAAAGTATACAGGTTTTAAATAGATACTTTAACTATAGCAATCCAGAATCAAACGCGCATAAACAAGTCCCTGACTTTTCCAAGAATTTGGGGATCTGCGGGTTGAGATTTGACTGTTTCAGCCTTAATGGCAGACTCTAGCTTCTATTCTTGATTTAATGTTTCAATCAACAAATCTACCTGTTGTTGTCGCTGCTGCAAAAAACCTTCGCACTGACGTAAATACTCCACAGCAGTTGCAAATTGGTCAAACACAGCTTCCAATTCCAACTCACCCGCCTCAATGCGAGTAATAATTCCCTCTATCTCAGTAACCTTCGCTTCATAATTCCAACCCTCCTCAGAAGTAGAAGCATCCTTACGTTTAACCATTAGCCTCTCTGCGTCCTCTGCGTCTTGGCGGTTCGTTTATTTCCATAACTTTCACTTTAACTCCACCCTGCCCCAACTGAATCACTAACTCTTCTCCCACAACCAATTCAGTTGCCGAACGAGCGATCGCTCCATCTTCCCTTCTCACCACCGCATAACCACGCTGTAACACCGCTTTCGGGTCAAGACTAGCTAACTTCTGCCGCAATAATTCTAAATGCTGCGTTGCTTGCTGCGATCGCCCCGTCGTAATTTGCACCAAATGCTGACGTTTCCAAGCAAGCTTTTCCACCTCCTGCTGTACTTGCCGATCTAACCGCAAACGTCGCAAACGGTTCTGTAATACTTGCAGTTTATTCTCAGCATTTTCCCTAAAGTCATGTACCGCCTCATGTAAAGCGATAACTCGCTGGCGATGCTCAGTATATAACTCTGAAAGTGCTGGTACAACTCTTTCCGCCGCCGCAGTGGGTGTATGCACACAGACATCTGCAACTAAATCTGCTAAAGATTCATCTCGTTGATGGCCGATACCAGTAATTACAGGAATAGAACAACTAGCAAGCGATCGCACCACTCGTTCATCATTAAAGCAAGCCAACTCTTCCACCGCGCCACCACCCCGCGATAAAATTAGCACCTCGGCGCGTCCATCTCTTTCTACCCGCTCGATTGCTTTAACGATAGATTCCGGCGCTTGTTCGCCTTGTACTGTAGCGGGAGAAAACAAAACGTGTAAACCTGGATACCTTTGCTTCAGGGTTTTTTGAATATCACCCCAAGCAGCAGCCGTTGGTGAAGTGACGACAGCGATCGTTTGGGGATGAGTGGGGAGCGATCGCTTTCTTTGCGCGTCGAACAACCCCTCAGCCAGCAAGCGATTTTTGAGTTGTTGATAGCGCAACGCCTGTAAACCAACACCAGCAGGTAAAGTCTGCCAAACTGATAACTGATACTCTCCCCGTTGTGGATACAGGCGAATACTGCCTAAAATAATTATTTGTTCGCCAGGAACGGGTATCTGGGCGAGTTTTGGCAATTGGCTATTCCATACGACACACTTAATTCCGGCGGTGCGATCGGGATCTTGCAGCGTGAAAAATAAACCACTGCGATGATGGTTAGCACTGGAAACTTCGCCAGTTACCCAAACTTGCCGTAATTGTTTATCTTGCTCTAACAGCAAGCGGATATAGTCAGTTAATCCAGATACTGAAAGCGCTGTATCGAGAATCAGAGAGTCGGAAAGGTCGAGAGTCATTAAAGATGCGTGGGAGCAAAAACCTAGTCAAATCTTAGCAAATAACGTTAATTGATAGCTATTGTGTTTAATTATCAAATTGGAAATATTTCAAAGTTTCATTAGACATAAATGAATTTTGTAAATTATGCAAGGAATTGTTTAAGTTTAATAGGTAGAGAAGAAACTTATTCACCGATTTATTCATTACAAATAAACAATTCTGTACTTTTAACAAATATTGGTGCTTCACTGCACCGCCATTAATGCTGAGTTACACTAAACTAATAAACCCTAATAATTTATATGGGAGTTTAAAATTATCATGGAAAAGATAGAACTTGAACTAGATAAACTCACTTTTGAGCGAGCAAAAACTTTGGCAATAGTCAATTAATCAACTCTATCAGAATTGATTACTGATGTAATTGAACGTTTAGCAGAAATTCAGGAGAAAAAAGATCCATTAATGGGATTGTATGCGGATGTCACAGAAATTGTTGATGAAATTGTTGCTGAGGCGATGGAAAAAAGAGGATATACTGAACCTATCTCACTAATAAAATTTGTGCTAAAAAGTTTAAGCTGATTGAGAACTAAAAACGAAAAATCAAGGTTTTCCAGCACATTTTACGAAACAGAAGTAGGGATTTTTAGAATAGTGGGATAGATTCTATCCATATCTGGGTTCAAAGGATTTTATTAGTGGGATAGGTTCATGTTAAATCTGCCAAAGCTTTCGGTTATTGCACTGGAGTTGAATGGTCAGAACGTGGCTGGAAATACGAAATCTTCACTCTTCATAACAACATTACTGTTTTAGAAAGTGAACTTATTAGCACAGGTAACTTACAATCGAACACCAAAGAAAAACCTGTGTTTCGACTCGGTGAGTTGGTCGAATTTCGGTTGTCATTAGATGGGCCACCAATTCGGATTATTCAGGGCATTTTTAAGCTATGTATGCAATAACTAAAGCTCTATTCCTTCATCAATCCAAGCATCAATTGCTGTTTTTACCTCTAATTCAGTCACGGCAGACCATTCTTTTTCGTTGATAGTTGTTTTAAACACTGCTCTTTTACCGTGACCAACTTTTTCCATTGAGTGTCCGCGATACACATTTTTCGGCTTAATCATTTTTCTTAATCATCTTTATAAAATATTATAAACTGTCGCTCAATAAGCATCATCACTGCGACCGGAAAACAAATAAGTCTCTCCTGCGAGTGAGTAATATTCACCCAATAACTGCCACAGGTATTAAATCACAGCTATAGCCCTGGCAACAAGTTTTGCTTCTCCCACCTGGAAAAATGTGGAGATCATTGCAGATGTGCGTACACGCTCAGAGATTGCCATAGGTATCAGAACACGGGAGCAATACTTCAACAGTGAGATGGGTAAGCTCTTGAGGCAGGAGCAGAGAAAGAAACAAGTGTATTTTGAAGTATTTTAGTAGTAAAAATTACTAAAAGTTTCTCTTTACTCCCCCTGCTTAAGAAAGCTCATTTCACGACTCTCTCACTTTTTCGCGTTGCTTTCTCAGAACACTTGTGCAAGTCGAAAATAAAAGTTGATCACTAGTAGCAACCGGAGATTGTCAAAGGCTACTGGGAATTAGAGGAGTTTTTACTGTACTGTGCTTTGCAGATGCATTGGCACAACCAACACTTTATCTACTCGGTTTCCATCCATACTAACTACTTCAAAACGTAATCCCGCCCACTCAAAATGTTCAGCGACCAAGGGAATATGCCCTAGCTGGTTAACGACAAATCCCCCTAAAGTTTGATAGTTAATCCCTGCCCCTGGTAACAACTTTCTGATGTCTAAAATTTCTTTCAATTCATCAATTGGCAACAGTCCATCTAACAACCAAGACCCATCTTCACGTTGCACTATATCGGGATCAGCTAGTTCTTCACTGGTTGGGATATCACCTACTATCGCTTCCACAATATCAGTGATTGTCACCAAGCCTTGTGTCACACCATATTCATCTACGATTAAAGCTAAGTGAGTCCCAGATTTCTTAAATAACTCTAAGAGGTTCAAAGCCTTCATGCTTTCCGGCACATATAAAAGTGGCTTTAGTAAAGCTTGCAATTCAATGGCTTGGGTTGGATTTTGGGCTAAAAATTCTTTGGTTTGCACAATACCTAATAAGTTATCAATGCTCTGTTGAGCAACTGGGAAGAATGAATGAATACTTTCAATGACTTGGCTGCGGATTTTTGACAATGGTTCATCAATATCAAGCCAAACCATCTCTGTGCGTGGTGTCATAAATGCACTGACTTGTCTGTTGCCAATGCTAAACACTCGCTCTACTACGTCTTGTTCGGCTTCTCCTAACAGACCGGCTTCATGGCTAGCTGCCACTAAAAGTTTCAATTCTTCAGTTGAATGAAGCAATTCTTCGCTACTTCCTGGTTCCAAACCTATAAGCTTAAGAACGAAATTTCCTAAATTATTCAAAGCTTGGACAGCAGGACGAAATATCACTAAGTATAGTTCTAAAAGATTTATAACCGCGAAGGCTGTTCTTTCCGTGCGCTGGAGCGCTAAACTTTTCGGAGCCAATTCTCCTAAGACGATGTGGAGAGACGTGATGATTGTAAAGGCAATCACTACTGATAATGTATGGGCGCTGGTTTGCGATAAAGATTTTGGCAGCCAGTGGAAAGCAGGTTCGACCAGTACTGCAATCGCTGGTTCTCCAAGCCAACCTAAGCCCAAAGAGGATATGGTAACACCAAGTTGGGTCGCTGCTAGATAAGCATCCAAGTTATTTACTGCCCGTTGTAAAGCTTTTGCACGGGGATGAGCTTGGATAACCAACTGCTCGACACGACTACGGCGAAGCGCAACTAAGGCAAATTCAGCTGCGACAAAGAACCCGTTGGCTAAAACCAAGAAAATCACCGATAGCAATTTGCCCGCAGTAAGCCAAGTCAATGGACTGTTCATGACTATCTATTGTAGCCTTTGATCCTAATTACTACCGCGATTATTTTGTCAACGCTAATTCCTACCTATTTGCCGACCATTGATCGGCAAATATTCTTTGGATATATAGGTAAACAGATCATAAAGTTAGAGCAATGCCGAATAGCCCGCCTTCGGCATCACGCTCCGTCCCGTCCCCGAAAAGTAATCCGTGTTCAGGCAAACTTGACGGTAAAATGTCTCGGATTCCTTGATAACTTACTGTATTCTGGGATATCCATTCTTTGTGTAGAGCCGAATGATTCCTATAGATATGAAACGACTCATCAAAAAAACCTCTAACCCAGTTCGCAAGAAAACAGAAGTAACCCCATCGCCGACTGAACCCATTGAGATGCCTGAGAGCCAAAATATTCCTGAAACAGTGATTGAACCAAATCCACCTGTGTACATTGAAAACTACGTTTCCGAATCCGAATACATTTCAGAACACTATCGCCCCCTACGCTCTGTTGCCACCCAGAGTTGGCAACCGTCTGACGTGTGGCGCGAGTTGAGGGTTGATGATTACTGCGGGTAAATTAAGCTCTGACTGAATAAAAATTAATATATCATGCTAAATTAACTTCAAAAAAGCCATGAAACGCTTACTAGGCAAGACAAATAAACATTATTTACTAGTTATTTATGGGGTTTCAGCACTGATTTGGGCTTTTGAACTTTATTGTCGAGCCTAGTTTTGATATCTAACTAATAATTTGGCATAACAGCTACTGAAGAACCAAAATTATTAAACCTTAATGCTTCTAGAAAATTTTCTAGAGGCATTAAGGTTTCGTTAAGTTATAGAGTTAAATATAGTGCTTGAATGAAAGTCTATATCCAGAGTAGTTAATCAATTTCACCTTTGGGTAAAGAGCAAATGAATATTAGATGCAATTGTATGAAGATTAGGTTTACTAAGTTCAATTGGCAATACTTGCTGATTATACGCCTCTTGCAAGACTCACTCCAATTGCGCTTTACTTAACAATATTTACCAAAAATAAAGTTCATATAGATGATTTATCAGTAAAGTTTTGGATTACAAGTAAGTACTCTGGGGAGGGATGTGCTAAAAATAGTTTTACGGCAAGTATGCTGTGGTTAACATCTATATATTTGTTAAGTATTGCACTTGGCATTTAAAGTCTAAATAATTCATTAAATTTGATAAATATTGCAAGTTATGAACAAAAAATGGGCTGTCAAACGAATCACAATAAATCTTGCATCAGCTGAAAGCGAAAAACTTGAAAAATATTGTGCAAGTACAGGTAGACCTGCAACTGATGTGATTCGGGAGTTGATTCGCTCTTTGACAATAACCGAGTTGTCAGCGTTTGAACAGACTACACCTACCCTAAAATATGATGTTCCCATTCTGAAATAATGGCAATTGAATCGCTTGGGTTTGTTTGGCGTTATCAAGGTTAGACAACGAAATCCCCAACAATCTGACACTACGATTCTCCAGTTCAATTGATAAAAACAGTGTTTTGGCTATCTCAAAAATCGTAGAGAGTTCACTAATGGGAGTAAACATTGTCTTACTGCGGGTTATCTGATGATAGTCAGAAAACTTGACTTTCAGAGTTAATGTGCGTCCTCGCGTTTCATGCTGCTCTAACCGTTGCTCTACAATTTGGGCAATCTGGTCGAGTTCTTGCAACATCTGACCAATATCGCTTAAGTCATTTGCAAACGAATTTTCTGCACCAATCGACTTACGAACTCGATTCGCCTCAACTGGGCGGCCATCTTCTGCCCTAGCAATTTTGTGGTAATATTGCCCAGCTTTCCCAAAGTGGTGTGTCAACTCACTAAGCGATGCCTCCGGCAACGTCAGAGACGAACGCTGCTTCAAATCTGCGCCAGTATGAATGGCGAGCGAATGCATCTTAGTTGCCGTTACCTCTCCAATACCGTGAAACTTTTCAATTGGCAGCTGCTCTACAAAGGCGATTGCATCCTCCGGTAAAATGACTGTCAACCTATTGGGCTTGTTCTGCCCTGATGCCATTTTTGCTTTTAAACTTGTTAATCGACACGCCTGCGGTTGGCGTCAACTGAGTTTCCTGGACAATTGCAGTTTTGATATGTCTTGCGATTGTAGAGGACTAGGTTATATTCTGCTTATTCTCCGTCACATCTAAATATGCTTCTTCCATTGCAACCCCTTCCACCAAATCAGTGTAGCGTTTGAATATGGCATGGATTGCTGTAGAAATCTCTCGGTAAACGTCGAATCTTGGTCTAACAAAGATAAGCTCAGGACATTTAGCGATGCCTGCGGCAACGTCAAAGACAATCGCTGTTATTGAAGGCATCGCTGAGTGAATACCGAATTTCCTCGCTTCATAACTCGCTGCTGCAACCACGCCTCGTTGATTGGGGCTGCCACCGACGACTAACGGTTTTCCTCGGTAGCTAGGGTTATCTCGCTGTTCTACTGATGCGTAGAAAGCGTCCATATCTACATGAATTATTTTCCTAGTTATAGCGGCAGATTGTTGTCTCAAACGTAGCTTTGTCACAAGCAGTCTCGCTTTTTACATCATTTTCAAGAAAGTAAATGCAATATCACTTTTATAGTACACTAGCACTAGTTGAGAGATAAAATTACCGTATCTGCATTCAACTTCACCATTAAAGTATAATTTATTACCTGTTAATAGCCTAGTTGTAATTACTTTTCAACTAATGCGTCAAACTGCAATGGGACTTTCACTAACTGCTGTCGTTTTGAGCAACTATCTCTTGAAGGGGTGTTTGAAGGGATACATAGTTTTTATGCCATCAGGCAAGCGAAGAAAGTTTTTTAAGTAGAAAAGAACATACCTGGAATTGCAACTATATTAAATATTAAACAGCTCTAACTTAATTAGTTCAAAAACATAAAAGAACACACATGACCACTAAAATAGATTTTCAAGGGAATATGGATAACGCAAGCATTCCATTGAATCAAAACAAAGAAGAAGTATTTCAATGGACAAAGCAGTGGTATCCAGTAGCAGTTGTGAATTTTCTAGATCCATCTCGCCCACATGCAATACAGTTATTAGGAAAAGATTTAGTCTTGTGGCGAGACAGTTTGAGTAAATGGTCTTGCTTTGAAGATTGTTGCCCCCATCGACTAGCTCCTCTTTCAGAAGGGCGTGTTGAGCCTGATGGCACACTTTTATGTGCTTATCATGCTTGGCGTTTTGATTCGCAGGGAAACTGTGTGAGCATTCCCCAGTCGAAAGATCAGGAGACATCAAAGAAGCACTGCTCAAATTCAAAGTCATCTGCAATTAGTTATCCAACACAAGAACGGCAGGGTTTATTGTGGGTTTGGGCTGAGTCTGGTTCTGATGCACAGCTTGAAAGTCAATTGAGGACACCACGAATTATTCCAGAACTTGAAGAAAACTCCGACAGAGTAGTTCATCTATTTTGGAATATACGTGACCTACCCTATGGATGGGACTTTTTTATGGAAAATGTAGCTGACCCAGCCCATGTCCCTGTTTCCCACCACGGTCTAGTTGGCAATCGCTATAAAGATGCTAATTACTACGATATGGTTTGCATCAAGCAAATGTCTACTCAAGAAGGATTTTCTTTTGAAATTACACCGACTGCTCCCACGATCTCGCAAGCAATTCACGACTTCCAACCACCTTGTCAGATGAGAATTGTTTCTACTTCCAAAGATGGTGGGAAGCTGATCTTGGCATTGTATGCTAGTCCTACACGTCCAGGATGGTGTCGTCATATTGGCTGCCAGGTCTTAGTTAAGAACGAGATGGGTAAGACACCTAAAGGATTAGGAGTCTTTGGGCTACCAATGCCAACTTGGCTAGGACATGTTTTGTCATCCTTGTTCTTACACCAAGACTTAGTATTTCTTCATTATCAACAGAATATTCTAGCTAAACGCCAAAAGGGCCAATGGGTAAACGCAGTTTATACACCCAATCCTCAAGATAAAATGGTAATTACATTTCGCCAGTGGTTGGAGAAAAAAGCTGGAGGTAGTATTCCTTGGGCTTTGGGGTGTAATACCGATCTTCCCTTGCTGGAATTAGACAAACAAAAGCTTTTTGATGTCTGGACAACTCATACCCAACATTGCCAAGTTTGCAAAGATGCTTTGAAAAATATCAAACGTCTACGGGTGTTGGCTTACGGGTTATCTATATTATGCTTATGTGTTGCTGTAATTCTTGATGCAAGGGCCATAGCGGTAAAAGCTGCATTAACATCTGCAAACCAAATGCCCGCGTCACTTTTAACGGTTTTTCCTCATACAGGATTCTGGTGGGCGCTTGGGGGTGCAACATCATTTGTACTTCTAGGATACTTGCTTAATAAATTTAGTCGCCTATTTTACGTTTACGAGTTTGAACACACACACAATGATTAATCTACTCAAGGTAAGTCCTAAGAAAATTTATTCAAAAGGCTCAGTTGGCAGGAGCGTCCAGCCAACTGAGCCTTTTGAATTCCAAACTTCCAAACCAAGTTGTACCCCGTTCGAGAGATGCCAATAGTTTCGCCTATTGCTATGACTAGCAGATTAGTCCAGAAATATTTTACTCAATTAACCCCAAATACCGATGAAATGCTTCAACGGCATTTGTTACTCCATCTTCACCTCTTAACTTCTGTCCTAACTCTTGGGCTTTCTTCTTCATCACCTCATTGCCTAGTACAACTTCAATAGCCTCTGCCAAAGCTTCTTGTGATAATTTCTTATATGGTATTGGTGCAGGGCTGACTCCCAGTCGGGTTAGCTTTTCACCCCAAACTGGCTGATCTGCAAAAAAGGGTACGGTAACTGATGGTATCCCCGCACGTAACACTGCCGCCGTTGTACTAGCTCCTCCATGATGTACTACTGCTGGCACTTGAGGAAATAACCAATCATGAGGAACTTCCTTGATCACAAACACTCGTAGCGAATCTTTTATATTCACTGTTCTTCCAACGTCCCCCCAACCTGACAATATGATGCCGCCTTGATGGGTTTTCTTTAAGGCTTCTACGATGTAGTGTGTGAGATATTCTGGATTAGCCATCGTCATGCTGCCAAATCCAAAACACAAAGGTAATTGCTTTCGTCCAAGAAAATCCTCTAGTTCCAGAGGTGGCTCGTATTCGGAGGCTTGGTCAATAAACCAAAAACCAGTCACATACGTCCAATGCGGCCAGTCTTTTGGTTTTGGGATTACGTGTGAACTAAATCCATATAGTACCGGGATTCGTGATACATTTGCCGGAGTTTTTTGTCTGAAGCGTCTGCCTAAATATGGCAAAGGCGGCAATTTCAAAGTTTCCGTTCTGAAATGATTGAGCAGTTTCCGGTATCTTTGCCAGTACAAAAACTCTATTAGCAAGTAGCTGCCATAGTTGATTGCTTTCTTTAATGGGTTTTTAGTTATCTGACCAAATCTTAAAAACCCAAACATCCCTGTGGGAGTCAACGGCATAACTGATGCGAAAAAGCAAGGTACGCCTAATTTCTCTGCAATGTGATATCCAAAAGTAGCTAGCGGCGTATATATAATCACTTCACTTCCAACACACGCACTCCAAGCTGATTCCAACTGTTCAAGTAAAAGCTTATCTCTCTCTTCTGGCTTCAATTTTTCTCCCGCAATCAATCGCTGCCCTTGTTTGGATTGCAGAAACTCTTCCATATTGCCAGCGATCGCTGCAAACTTTAAATCGAACTTCCTCACAAATGGCTCAAAGTTCTCATGCGTTGCCAGCGTTACTTCATGCCCCGCACGCTTCAAACCAATAGCCAAAGCACAATAAGGTTGCAAGTCTCCCCTTGAACCTACGGTTAATATCGTAATCTTCAGTTTTCGGCTTGGTGCTATAGGTAGACTTTGGCTCAAATCTTTTTCCTGCTGAAAACGTAAGTATCCAAAAATTGTACTAATTTCTTGTGCCTCTAAGCGATAAGCTAATACAGTTGAGATCAGCCTGTTTTTTCTCTCCCCGTTCCCTTACTTACACAGAGGAATTTTCTTAACTCAACCACATTGAGCCAATTGCGATCGCTGTTGCATTAGTTAATATACAGTCAAAACAATTCACGCATGATCAATTTCATGAAAGGGTTTTGGGAATACCGTTATCTTTGGGTTTTAACTTGAGAATAAACGGAACAGCTTTCAATACCCAATCGGACACGGGTGTATAATTAGCAGCTTCTTTTCTAAAGCTAATAGAGAGCATATCAGTATGAATAATCCCCGGATTGAGGGGCATAGCTGCCATACCATTCGGCAATTCTTATGCTAAAGAACGAGTTAATCCTTCTATTGCCTACTTAGAAGCACAGTATGGTGCTACTTGGGCTGAAGTCGAACGTCCCCAGCCAGAACTAAAGTTAACAATAATACCCTGTTTATTTTTCACCATTGCTGGTACAAAATGACGAATTATATTCACTAGCTTAATAACTCCAATAATTCCTTTATATTGAGTATTATTCATAAACGATTGGTCAGCTTGGGCAGTTGCCTTTTGACCCCACAACAGACCTAACCGTTGCATTCGCCATAAACCCAAGCGATGAATTTCTTGCCCAGGAATGAGAAAATCACCGTTATTGGTTTGTAAAACAGTCTGTCTTTCACTATAGGGCTGAATGGTTCCTGGCCGTAAGCACGAAATCCGTTAATGAATGTGAAGTCGATTTCTTCTAAATGAATTAGGCGATCTAATTCAAATGTTACATTTTTTATTCCTAATTCTTCTTCAATCTCTTTATAATTTCTTAATGTGCCATCAATTAGCAAGTTGCAAATTTTTTCTCGAAGCTGCTCTTTCTCTTCAGATGTCCGTATACGCCAATTATCTATACTCATAAGTAGAAAGTTCTGGTGATTCTAATTCGCTAATGAAGCCAGTCAAGGCAAATGGGCATTTACAATTCAAAGCTTTTCCTATGGAATTAGCATTCAAGTGATATTATTTGTCAAGAATATCATAAATTTTTTCATAACTCAATTCTAGATTTTTATCTAGTTCCCAAAGTAGTACTTCTATTTTGGTTGTTAATTCATACATGAGTAATACATCAAGCTAGGTTATCTGATAACGCTTCACCATAGTTTATAGGTTGTTGTGATTCTGGTAAAGCTTGATATCCAAAGAATGAAATTTACTCTTGGGATGTATTGAAATTAAGTCTGCTATCCCGCAACAAATAGAGTTTTTAGAGGAGATTAATCTAAATGAACGAAACTAATAAGTTAATTGTAAATGAGAAAATTTATTGCATTTAGCGGCCGGATGCTCAACCCTTTGTTCTAGCTAGATAAATATTAATTAGAAGCTATAACATAAATATAATATCAATTTCATTGTTATTCTTGGATATTTAGATTCATTTTGAGGTACTGGCGGTAGAGTATGGATTCATCATTCTGACGCAAGGCGCTCTTGTAACGCTGGTTCAACTTCTGGCGCTCTTATAAGTAAGGAGTTATCCTCTGGTGATGATTCTTCTCTCAATATATTGACGCAAGAGCGAAGTAAGGATTCAGCCGTTGTTAGGAGCGTTCGTACACGCATCAGCCGATTTCGTCGCTCAATCCCAAGTTGCGCCTCTAAAAAACGTGGGTCATTGTCATGGCTCAAATGAATAACCTTGACTAGTTGCTTCTCAATAGAGGGTTCAAATATTGGTTCTCTTGCTGTCAACTTATTGTAACCATAAACACCACTTGGACGTTTCACACTGTAGTGGTGTACTTCGCAGCCAGAAGGAGCAATGTATTGCCCTTCTTTATTTTTCAATTGCTTATATAACTGTTTCACAAGGGAGGCGATCGCATCCATTCTCTCGGTTACACCCAAACTTAGGGCAGTTTGAGGGCATCCCCTGGCCATTAACATCATGATTGCAGCAATTGCCATCAGTCATAATCTAACTTTAGTTACTGGCAATTTATCTCATTATCAAAGGATTCAGGATTTAGATTATTCATTAAAACTAGATAACTGGCGTTTATAGTAACAAGGGTGATGGATAAAGTACCATCAAGTTTTGCTATTAGCCAAATGCTCTAATGCAGATGTAAAAGCCCCTGTACTAATCATTTTGGACTGACTCAGCTCAACTTCAGCGGCTTCCTGTTTTCCATACCGAGTCTGCATACAATGATGTGTCGAAATCTGGCGAAATATTGCCGTTAACGATACGGGCTTCTTGTAATGACCAGTCAGCAAAGAACAAGTCATGGCTGATGCGTGCTACTACTGCTGGCACATCGCGTCGGATACTAGGTACATCGCCGATGGGCAGACCGAAGCTGACGAAGCCAGCAGGATTGAACACATGAATGTCCTTCAGATAAGGAGCATTGCCAGGTACTTTCTCTTGGTATTCATGGGCGCTGCCAAGGTAAGGGTGGGTGCTAAGTTGATCGTCACGCTGGTCGGCTGGGGCTTCATAGCGATCGCGCCAGAGTGCGATGTGATGTGCAAATTCGGCGAGTTCCGGCCGCTTTGTCGGGTCAACAAAGTAGCCAGTACCAGCGATCGCAAAATCGAACTCGAAAACATCATCATTTACCTGAGCGACGATACGATTGCCCTGGTTGTGAGCAGATTTCCACGGTGCAGATAAGTGCAGGTGAAAGTTAGAGAACGTTATTACCCGCTCGATTGCATCTGGTGGTGGTGTAGAACCAACCTGATTAAACCGCCAAGCTTGGAACCAGCGAGCTACATCAGGTAATTGCGGATAGTTATAGTAAGCGCCAGGATAACCCCGGAGGCGATTCACGGGCAGAGATGCGATCGCTGACCGTCGCGCGAACAGGTGTACTGCCTTAGCACCTGATTCCAATGCCACTCCTGCCGCATCAAAAGCTGAGGCCGCAGCACCCAGCACTGCTACTGTTTTGCCACGCAGATTGTTGAAGTCGATTTCATCGGCGGTATGTGCATATAAGGTACGTGGCAGAGATGCCAATACAGGCGGTATGTTTGGGCCACCAGTGCCAGCTACACCGTTGGCGAAGATAATTTTACGTGTGGTTTCCACCTGGGCGACACCGTTCACTTCTAGGTGTAGACGAAAGAAACCTGCGTCTGGCTCAATCCGCACTAACTTCGTCTGATACCGAACTGGAATACCCAGAAAATGCCGATACCAGCTGAGGTACTCAGCCCATACCACTCGTGGAATGCGGTCAAGCGCTGCGTATGCCTCAACACCGTGCTGCGTCTCGTACCAAGCTTGAAATGATAGCGCCGGAATGCCCAGCTCTGGCCCTGGCAGGTTTTTCGGTGTGCGTAGCTTTTTCATCCGCGCCCGCGTCAGCCACACGCCAGCATGAGCTTCGTCAAGAGCCTCGTCGATAACTGTCACGCGGCCAATGCCAGCACGCCGCAGGGCAAATGCAAAGGTACTGCCACTACCACTGCCGCCTACTATCGTCACATTGTGGTCAATGCCTGAGCGATCGCTTACCCAGTTTTCGGGATCGGGGCCGAGTAGGCGCAACGCCTCACGTGCGGCAAAATCGAGGTCAGTCGTTGTTGTCATGTCGGTATTTGAGAATGAAATGAGATTTTATTGAGATTAGTAATCCTAAAAAGCATAATATTACGACAAACTAATAATTAGTTAGTCTAATATTAAGTTTTACAAAAAAATAATTACTAACTGTTAGCGAAGTGGTGCTGATGTCACCCAAATACTTGAAAGAAGCTACTCTAGTAAAGGTGTACTGCACATTGCAAATTAGTTGAAATGTTTCTATTAATTTGAGTAGCTGATAACGTTTATCTTTATTTATTGGCGATGCTTGTGGTGGGCTACACCTACGCCTTTAAAGAAAAACTTTTTAGTTTGCTGAAAATCCCAAACCATTTTATTTTCTGCTTCAGAACACGCTTACGATCAGCAGATTCTTGTGGTGGTAATTCCCAAATATCACGGTTTTTATGTTCTTGCTGATCTATTGATTGGAGATGATGTGGTAATTGAGACTGTTGCCCAGATAACCAAGGTACTCCATTTAATAATTCTCTTTCTATGCCATGAAACATATTTGTACCCTTATTAAAAATAAGGTAATTTTGACATTTAGCTTTTTACTTCTTGCTGTAATTATTGGCATTTGGCGATATCTTCGTTAAAACTGCTGTCCCAAAGTGGTTTAACATCAACTTTTGTAGGAATTACACCCGCTTGAAAAAAGGTATCTGCAACCTTTTGCTCAGAAGCAATAGCTTCGTCAGAAACAGGAAGTACTTGTTGACGACGCTGTTGTTGACCTTGCTGGGCATCCTGATAAACGATGTTTTGATCGACATCAATGGTCTTTGCATAATTCTTTGACCACTTCTTAAGATGAGATTCCCGCCAAGTTTGGGATTTTTGCAAGCGGCAGAGGAAATCAGCGATCGCAACTTTCTTTTGTGGATCAGCGATCGCATCAGGTGAAGCAATAATTACGAAGTTACCGCTCAAAATATCTTTTGCAGATTCTAGCACCCGCGCCCCTTCTTTTTCGGCTTGGGGGATGGCATAACCGTAAGTAGCCCAACCATCAAGCTGTCCTTTACGAAAAGCCGAAAGCCCATCAGGTATCGATAAAGGAGTTGCATTGATATCCTTCATCGTCAGCCCGACTTTTTCCAACATCTTAATCAGGAAGTAGTGGGCAGTTGTAGCTTTAACGTAACCTACTTTTTTACCTTTCAGGTCAGCGATCGTTTTGGCAGTGGAGTCCTTGGGTACAAGTACAACTTGACCAACTGTCGGCCCTTTGAGAGTAGCAATAATTTTTACAGATGCTTTCGATTCAATCGCAAAAATCGGCGGAATCTCACTAGCTGAACCCAAGTCAATCGCACCAGCATTGATTGACTGTACCATCAGATTACCGCCGGTAAACTCAGTAAATTGAGTTTGATAAGGGAAATTATCTAGTCCAGCCCACTTTAAATTTAAGTCCCAACCACCTTTATACTTAGCAACACGCAGTTGAGTTGTATTCGATATTGCGATTTTGGATGAGCCAGGATTAGCAGCGATCGTTGCCGGACTGGTAGACTTCACCTCTGAGCAAGCCGTTGTTGCTAGGGCTAAAAAGCAACCCAGGGATAAGAAAAAATTCTGCGATAGCCAATTGGTAGACACGTTAATTTTTGGGTATAAAAAGACAACGAAGAAAAATAACCACCAACTACTCTAATAAGTCTGGTTGTTCGCTCACAATTCGGTCGTAGAGTGGCTGAAAGCTAAACCAACCGCCGGAATGGGTTCCAACTTGGTTATGAGTAAAAGTTGCTGTTTCGTGGTCAATGGGAAATGGTTTGCCAGCTGCTTCTGCAAGCAATTGGGCTTGAGCCGATCGCTCAAAAGAAATGTACCAAAAAGCAGCCTCGTCTACTGTTTCTCCCACTGTCAAAAAACCATGATTCCGCAGGATGACAGCTTTCTTGTCTGCCAAAGATTCAGCAATTCTTTTACCTTCTGAAGTATCTAAAACTACACCTTTATAATCATCAAAGAGGGCGTGGTCTTGATAGAAAGCACAGGCATCTTGAGTTAGAGGATCGAGCAGACGACTAAGACTTGACCAAGATTTACCATACAGAGAATGAGCATGAGCAGCTGCAACTATATCAGGCCGCGCCTCATGAACTTGTGAATGAATGGCAAAGGCGGCACGATTGACAGGAGCATTACCTTTGACAACTTCTCCTTCTCTATCAACCAAAATCAAGTCAGAAACACGGATGTGACCAAAGTACTTGCCAAGGGGATTTACCCAAAAATGGTCAGTAAATTCTGGATCTCTGGCAGTGATGTGGCCTGCTATTCCTTCACTAAAGCCAAAACGAGCAAACAACCGAAATGCAGCAGCAAGGCGTTGTTTGCGGTGGAGTCGTTCTTCTTCAACTCGTTCAAAGACTGGCGGTTGTGGTCTAGTTAAATTTGGCATGATTTTCTCCTTCTTATTTCACAGGTAGATTAAGCTATGGTTGCTGTTGGTCGTTCTTGTCGTTGCACTTGTTGACGTACCAAAGGAATCACATCTCGTCCGTAAGCGATCGCATCTTCCACTGGATCAAAACCACGAATCAATAGTGTTGTCACGCCAGCTTTGTAGTAATCAAATAATGACTCTGCAACTTGTTCTGGAGTCCCTACCAAAGCAGTAGTATTACCACGCGCACCAGTAGCAGCTGCGATCGGTGTCCATAAACGCTTATCATGAATTTCGCTTTCCTGAGCAAAATCCAGCAACCGCAATGAACCAACAGCTTGAGGTCGGAAAGAAGTCTCTGGAGATAACTGAATCCCTGCCTTAGCGCGGGTTTCATTAATCCGTGAGAGAATATAATGCGCCTTTTCCCATGCTTCTGCTTCTGTTTCGCCCAAAATTGGACGCAAGGAAACACTAAACTGTAAATCTTTTCCAGGCGGTGCTGCGGCTTTCACCTCTGCGATCCGTTGTTTAATAGCAGCTATGGGTTCTCCCCAAAACGCATAGACGTTACTGTGCTTCGCACCTACACCTACAGCAGCACCAGAAGCACCCCCGAAATATATTGGAATATGTGGTTGCTGTAAAGGTTTAACTTCCGAAAATGCATCTTTGAGTTGGTAAAATTCCCCTTTATAATCGAAGGGTTCTTCACTCGTCCAAACTCGCCGCACAATATCAAGATATTCATCGGTACGGCGATAGCGAGTATCATGATCGAGCCAGTCACCATCACGCTGTTGTTCAGCATCGCTTCCACCTGTAATGATATGCACTGCAACCCGACCATTAGAAAAATGATCTAATGTTGCTAATTTACGGGCGGCTAAAGTCGGAGCTACAAAACCCGGTCTATGTGCAAGTAAAAATTTGAGTCGTTCTGTTGCAGCAGCTACATAACTGACTACATTAAAGCCATCCGGGCCTGTAGAGCTATAACCAACAAGCACTCGGTCAAAGCCACCATCTTCATGGACTTTCGCAAACTTGCGGACATAAGCTAAGTCTATACTTCCCCCCGTGATAGATACGGTAGGGCTATGTAATTCCGACGCTTCTCGCGTACCAATCATGCCAATAAATTCCACAGGCATATTAAACCCCCTTTGTCATTTGTCTATCGTCAAAAGTTATTCTCCCCTGGTTCTTTTCCTACCTAGCGGTGGTAGTTTCTAACGGACACACTGCTGTAGCAATATCTATTCGTTGCGGAATAATTTTTTGCTCTAATAACCAGTCAGCTGTTTTTTGAAGATTGGTGACATCTTGAGTATTAGGAAATACATAAGACTCTGGGCCTCGGTTTTTAGTCACCTGCTTGGCTACTGCATCTGAGATTTTTAACTGTTTAACCAAAAAATCTGATGCAGCATCAGTATGCTGATTTAGCCATTCACCATCCTGGCTCAAACCAGTCAGAGCAGCTTTTACTGCTACAGGATTATCTTTAGCTGCATCACTACGAACGACCAGAATGCCGTAGGTAGGAGCAGGATGTGTAGTAGTAATTCTTCGCGCCTGATGCTCTAATTGGGCAATAGAAATATAAGGTTCCCAAACTGCCCACGCATCAACAGAACCTTGATATAGAGCAGGTGCAGCATCATTTGGTGATAGATAAACTCGCTGGACTTTATATGAAGGAATATTTTCTTTTTCCAAAACTTTTAATAACAGATATTCCCCTGCACCACCTTGATTGACTGCAACTTTTTTACCTATTAAATCAGCAGGTTTACGAATAGCAGAATCACCGCGAACTAAGATGGCACTACCCAAAGAATCTGGAACAGGACGCTGTACAGAACCAATACAAAGAGGCTGTCCCGCAGCAATTCCAGAAATGGAAGGAATATCACCACAGCCGCCAATATCAGCTCGATTACCATTGAGAGAATTTAAAAGCGTCGCGCAACGGTCAAATGGCCCACTCCATTCAACTTTAATATTTTGCGTTGATAACTGACGTTCTAGCTCACCTCGTTGACGCGCAATAGGAATAATCCCGCCTTTTTGGTAGCCCAAGCGAATCACATTGTTTTTCTCTGTAGTTTTGGTAGTGAGTGTTGTTGAAGAAGAGTCTGAGTTAGCTAAGACATTGGTGGCTGTTTGTTGGCTGCAACTAGAAGCGATCAATCCAAGAAAAAAAGCTGTAACTGCAATTTTACGGACGGAATACTTTTGTTTGTGCGGCAAGCAGTGTTCTGTGAAATAATTCACCACAATTGACTCCTTAATATCAATTTTTAGGAGTTTAAGCAGCATATCTATGACGATGATAGTTTAACTACGGTAAATTTATCGATTTACCGTAGTTAATAGGGATAAGGATACCACTTTTTGATAGACTTGTACACCTTCTACTTCCTTAATTTGTAAGTTTTTCGGGTTAACAGCAACATCTCTTTGCGTTACGAATTGTTTAGTGTTTTCTTTTAACTTAATTAAACCGTTAGCTGCTAATACCTTAATCCTCAATCATTGTTGATAACATCATTAGTAATGGTCACAGTTCCGTTTTAAGTTTCACGATCCATACATCGAAGCTTTAGTAGCCGTATTGAATTGCCAAATTACCTAATCCACCGCCACCAAGAGCCCTAGCCATTACGGAGTTGCCTTTTGCCTCTTGCATATCTACGCAAATAATTTCTCCCAATCAAACTGGATTTCTATATAACAAAGTTCTTGACTTATTTTTGTCTAAGAGGTAATTTATCAATGTTGGAATAAAATACGGTAAATTTATAAATATACAGTATTTTATATGAAAAAGTCAGGAATCAAAATTCAGTATGAATTAGAGTCATAGTGGAGGTGAGAGTTTAAATCCCCCACTTTATTGTTATGTATTCTGTATTTTACTTTAAATAAATTATTTTGATTAAAGGTGAATATATCTCAACTTTTAATCAAGGTATTAATATTTATAAGTTTTATCTAGTAAGTATTTGAGTCAAAGTTAGTTTTAATTCTGATGTGTTTTATTCGCAGTAAATACGACCTGATGCAAACGGTGTAAAAACTGATAGTAATTTTGCATGTTGTTGATGAAAAGCGTAGGCATAGCCCCACCGAGGGGTAATTTTTAGCATGTCCAAGCCAGGGAAAAGTTTTTTAAGATTATTATTCGCTACAGGAGTAGCGATCGCACTTTTATTTATCATTCCTCCTGCTGCCGCTACCCTAAATCACTGTCCACAAGGAATGGTAATGATCCCAGCAGGGACATTCACAATGGGGTCAAATAATTCTGGTTTTGTGGAAGAACAATCGGCTTTTGATGTCACAGTTAGTTCCTTTTGTATTGATAAATATGAAGTGACAAATGCACAGTTTGCAGCATTTGTCAAAACAACAGGGTATCTAACAGTTGCCGAGCGGCCTTTACCTAAAGAACAGTTTCCCGACTTACCGGATGAGCAGAGATTACCTGGTTCTTTGGTGTTTGAGATCGCACAACCAGGAGCAAAGCAGCTGAGTTGGTGGCATTGGATGACTGGGGCGAATTGGCAGCATCCCTTTGGATCGGGAAGTGCGCTCGTCCGAAAAGACAACTTTCCAGTTGTTCATATTGCCTATGAAGATGCCGCAGCCTACGCCCAATGGGCAGGAAAATCTTTACCCAGCGAAGCCCAGTGGGAATACGCCGCCCGTGGCGGGTTAGACGGTGCAACTTATACATGGGGCGATCGCTATTCTGAAAAAAAAGCCAACACCTGGCAAGGCATCTTTCCCTTTTTCAACACTAAAAGCGATGGTTACGTAGGTATCGCCCCGGTTGGTTCATTTCCACCCAACGGTTATGGTCTTTACGACATGGCAGGTAATGTCTGGGAATTGACCTCAGATTTGTTTGGGGTAAGGCATAACGAGAAAACCCACGATGTCGATCCCACAGGGCCACAACGAAGCTTTGACCCCAACAAACCCACAGAAAATGTCTTACATACCATCAAAGGAGGTTCTTACCTTTGCGCGCCTAACTATTGCAGCCGCTTCCGCCCAGCAGCGCGAGAATCTCAAGCCCCCGACACCGGAACTACCCATATCGGATTTCGTTTAATTAAGAGCTTGAATCAAGTTCAACCAATTACCAATTAGTTTATGTTGCATTTACTTTGGCGATCGCTGATTTTATCTGTAGTCATTATCTTACTGACGGTTACTAACCCTGCCCTAGCAGCCACATCAAAAGTTTTACCCATTCCCCAACCAGACTTCAAGGGCAAAATTGGCATCACCTACAAAGACTCAAAACCAGATTTTCCCCAACCGATTGCGGCCCCAGCCAAAGCCCCCAACGTTCTACTAGTGATACTAGATGATGTTGGCTTCGGACAAGCTAGTACCTTTGGCGGCCCGGCGGAAACTCCTAACTTGACTCGTTTAGCCGAAAGAGGATTACGCTACAACCAATTCCACACCACAGCCCTTTGCTCGCCTACCAGGGCAGCACTCTTAACTGGACGCAATCATCATTCAGTCAATACAGGGGTAGTTGAGGAATTGGCTACAGGTTATCCCGGCTACACAACGATTTTGCCCAAGAGTGCTGCCACCGTCGCCGAAGTGTTGCGCCAAAACGGCTATAACACGGCTGCTTTCGGTAAATGGCACAACACACCAGACTATGAAACCAGCGTCGCTGGGCCTTTTGATCGCTGGCCTACAGGATTAGGATTTGAGTACTTTTACGGCTTTCTTGGTGGTGATACTAACCAGTGGAGTCCTGCCTTAGTAGAAAATACGAAACGAGTCGAGAAACCAGCCAATAACCCTGATTACCACCTGACTCCTGACTTAGTAGACCATGCGATCGCCTGGATTCGCAACCAACAATCCATTGCTCCTGACAAACCCTTTTTCACCTATCTCGCCACTGGAGCCACCCATGCCCCCCACCACGCCCCCAAAGCTTGGATTGACAAGTACAAAGGCAAATTCGATCAAGGGTGGGATAAATTGCGCGAAGAAATCTTTGCGCGTCAAAAACAACTGGGTGTGATTCCTGCGAATGCCCAACTAACACCCCGCCCCCAAGAACTGCCAGCTTGGGATTCACTTTCAGCAGATCGAAAGAAACTCTCTGCTCACATGGCAGAAGTATTTGCTGGATTTCTAGCGCACACAGATTATGAAATCGGACGCTTAATTGACGCAGTTGCCCAGCTCGGTGAATTAGACAACACCGTAGTCATCTACGTCGTGGGAGATAACGGTGCTAGTGCAGAAGGCGGTTTAACAGGTACCGTCAACGAATTGAAATTCTTCAACGGTGTACCCGAAAATCTACCACAACTGCTTGCTTCATACGATGACTTGGGTAGCCCCAAAACATTCAACCATTCTCCCGCAGCTTGGGCATGGGCAGTCAACACTCCCTTTCAATGGACAAAGCAAATTGCCTCTCACTTTGGTGGAACTCGTAACCCCTTAGTAATTTCTTGGGGTGAAGGCATTAAAGACCAAGGTGGAATCCGCAGCCAATTCCATCACGTAATTGATATTGCACCCACCATTTTAGAAGTAACGGGAATTACAGCCCCCACAGAAGTGAATGGGGTGAAGCAACAACCAATCGAAGGAACTAGTCTGGTTTATACCTTCGATCGCCCTGATGCTCCATCCCATCGTGAAACACAGTACTTCGAGATGTTGGGCAACCGAGCCATTTACGATCGCGGATGGGTGGCGGCGGCTCGTCATGGTCGCTTGCCTTGGGAACGTACTGCAAAAGGTGACTTTGATACAGATCCGTGGGAGCTGTACAACATTGCAGAAGATTTCAGCGAAGCGAACAACCTAGCTCAAGAAAATCCAGACAAGCTAGAAAAACTGCAAAAACTGTTTTTAGAAGAAGCCCGTAACCACCAAGTCTTACCATTAGACGATCGCGCCCTAGAACGGTTTGATGTTAAAATTCGCCCTGGTTTCACCACCGGACGCAAAAGCTTTACTTATTATCCTGGTGTATTTGGCATCCCAGAAGGTAGCGCCCCAAACCTGAAAAACAGATCCTTCAGCATCACAGCTAATGTGGAAATTCCTGAAGCTGGGGCAGAAGGTATCCTCTTAACCCAAGGCGGACGTTTTGCGGGTTGGAGCTTTTTCCTTGAGGATGGCAAGCCCACCTATGTTTACAACTATGCCAATGCTGTTCGCTACATTATTCAATCTCCCGAAAAACTGCCCACAGGTAAATCTAATTTACGGTTTGACTTTGATTATGACGGTGGCAGTGTAGGTGCAGGGGGAACTGGAAAATTATTCATCAACCAACAGCAGGTAGCCGAAGGTCGAATCGAAAAAACTATCGCTTATCGTTTAGCTCTAGATGAAACCTTTGATGTGGGTAGAGACACAGGTACTCCTGTCGTTGACACCTACCAAGTACCCTTTGCCTTTACTGGTAACTTACAGCAAGTCAGCCTTGAGTTGAAGTAATGGGGAGATGGGGACTGGGGACTGGGGACTAGGGACTGGGGAGATTATAAAAAAGCTTTCCAGCCTTTCGACTCTTTCCACCGCTCCCACACTCCTAATGCCCCATACTATACACCCAGTCCCCAATCCCCAGTCCCCAATCCCCAATCCCCAATCCCCATTATCATGAATGAAATTTTGGCAGTAATCGACAAATTAGCGCTTCTCACATTCATTGTTTTCACTATGTTAGGTGCGGGTTTACGCCTAACTGTACAAGAGATTTGGGAACCACTCCGCAACCCTCGTCTGGTGATATTGTCTCTGCTGACAAATTTTGTACTGGTACCGCTTTTTGTCTATCTGCTGCTGCAAGTAGTACATCTAAGTGAACCCCTTAGAGATGGTTTACTGGTCATGGCAGTAGCATCAGGGCCCCCAGCTCTACCAAAACTTGCTCATATAGTCAAGGGCAATATAGCTTTTTCCGTGGGGTTAATGATGTTGCTAATGCTGGGCACAATCTTTTATATGCCGATTGTATTGCCTTTAGTGGTGGAAGGCGTGCAAATTAACTCTTGGGAGATTGCGGAACCCTTATTATTAATGATGGTCAGCCCATTGGTAATTGGGCTATTTATCAAAGCTAAATTTCCAGCGATCGCTATGACTCTTCAGCCATTTTTGTTCAAATTATCCAATGCTGGATTACTTTTAGGTTTAGTAGTCAGACTGGCAGTTCATACTAATGATATGATTGCTTTATTAAAAACAGGTGCAATCTTTGTTTGTGCTGTATTTATTATCTTTTCTTTTAGCGTAGGCTATCTTTTAGGCGGCCCTGGTATTGACACCCAAAGAGTGCTAGGAGTCGGAACAGCTCAACGCAATTTTGCCGCCGCATTATTAGTAGGTACAAGCAACTTTGAAGATCCTGGCGTGGTCAGCATCATCATGGTGACAAGTATATTAATGATGGTTACAGTTCTCATTGTCGGCCCAAAGTTTACAGAAATAGATCAGCCAACTAATGCAAAGATAGAACAGGTAGAAGTTTGATATCATAATACGTTCAAATAACTGTCATTGCACCTTTTGCAGAGCGTCTTGTTAACGTAGCCTTTCGCAGAAAAGAGACTCAGGAAATTCCTAACTTCTTTTACGCACTCATAAAGCGATCTCTCTAAGTTAAAAGTCAGGAATTTGAACAGAATTAAAAGAATCCTCTTTGTGGTAATGGTGTACCGTTAATCTCGTAATCGCCGATCGCACGAGCTTTAAAATGATTTGGATTGTGTGAGGACAAAGTACGAGCGTTGCGCCAGTGGCGATCGTAGTTTGAGCTTTTTTTAGTTGTAGAAGCCCCACCAACTTCAAACAATAAGGTAGCCGAACGTAGAGCCAAATCATCAACAATCAATTTGGCTTTGGATGCACTCAGAGAAGTTGCCAGTGCCACAGCCGTCTCTGCCTCTTCACCCTGAGCTTGGTTAGCAGGGAGGCGATCGAGACCATCAGCTGCTGCTAAAACAATCGCTTCGGCAGCAAAGGCATTGGCAGCAATCTGCCCCACAATCTGCTGCAAGATTGGGTCTTCTGAGGCTTGCTCGGATACAGCATGGTAGAAAGTCCGGGGTCTGTTACGGATGAGGGCTGTAGCATCACGCAGAACGCTGCGAATAATACCGGCGTTAATGGCAGTCAGGAATAATTGCGGGACGATGTTATAGGGCAGGTCGTCTTTGTCTGTGTCTGTCTCAAAAATTACTTCTTCAGCCTCTACACGGACATTCGTGAAGGTGGTCGTTCCCGTACCTGTGAGTCTTTGTCCGAAGCCGTCCCAGTCGTCCACCAGTTCAAGACCTTCGCGGTTAGTAGGAATGAGTATATACGCTGTAGAGCCATCTGGTGCTAACACACGCACGAAAATCAAGTCTGCATAAAGGCTGCCAGTGCTGTAATATTTCCTTCCATTCAGACGATAGCCGTTGCCATCGGGTGTCAATTTTGTATTCACGACTTGGCGACCACCCGATCGCTTGGCTTCTAGCTCGGTGGAAGCGAGTCCAATAATCGCACCATCAGCAACGCCTTTGAGCCAACGGCGATTCCTTTGGGTGCGCTCAGAACGCAAAATCCGCTCCGTCACTAAGAAATGATTCCGCACAATGTGAGCGACGTTTGGATCGGCATCCCCAAGCCGAATCACGACCTCGAATAATTCCCGCGCCGTGCTACCGCCACCACCTTCGGCTACCGGGATTCGCAATGCACCCAACCGAGAACGCCGAATCAATTCAACCACATCAAAAGGCAGGATGCGATCGCGATCGCGCTCACTTGCCCCCAGAGCAATAAAATCAAAAAGCTGCTGGAGTTCCGGCGAGTTTGCTCTCACAGGAGCCGAAAACTCAATTGTTGTATCTGCAAGTTTCTCTGGACTCTTAATCATGAGTTTCTATCTCCGAATATTCTGTGAAAAATCTATGTTGATGAGTGGTGAGGCAATTGCTAGTTCTGGGTGAGGTGATAGCACTACAAAGTTGAAGAATGTTTCCAGCCTTGAGGCGATTACATCTGGTAACATATTTAAGCCATCAACTACACTCAACAAAAACCATTGTAAGGGTTTTAGATGTATTTAAGTTTTTTAAAGTACTAAATATCTACCTAATTACCGTAGTTTGATACTCCCAAATTTTCCCTAAGTTGTCAATCTGTTTTAACGTTTTTTTGGGGGAAAGACTCAAAGTTGAAAGCAAAAAAGCGTCTACGGAGTAAGCCCAGGGATATCGCCAGCCGCTTAGTAGTGTGTGATGCTTCAACAGCGTAATAGGTAATAGGAAAGTTGTTTTTGACCTACCTAAATAAACCAAACAGCGACTAATCAGCCAAGCTGAAACATACTTACCAAACTTGATATAAATCTTTCTCAGGAGGGACAGACTTACTCAAACCTCACGAGAATATAGAAAAGTGAGGAGAGCTTGTCATAACCGATAAAACTTGTAGTCTGGAGTTAATAATAATGGCCGATGTGACAAATATAGCGACTAAGCTTGCCGATCTAAAGCTTTTTCAGAATGTTCTGTTGGAAAGTGAGCAAAAGTTAATAGCACAGACGGACGACAATACGATTTGCGAACGGCTCGAAGGAATGATAAACAGCGATCGCGAAAATCTCGGCGTCATCGAAGCAGTTATTTCTAAATACGGCAACGCAGCAGAACCTCGCGACATTACTACTCAACATGCTCAGAAGGTAGGCCAAATGATGAGCGGCTCCGAGCTAACTCTGTATGACAAATACTTACAGCTTGAGTTGCTAAAGCATCAACAGACAATGACCGGGCTGGTTCTACATAAGGTTGCCCAGTCCTTGAATGATGAGCTTCAAGATTTGATGGAACCGCTCAACCGAGTTAATTTTGAAAATCGCGCTCATCAAGAGATTCTTAAAGGCGTTCTTTACTTCGTCGGAACGCGAGAGATAGCCGGTAAGGAACCTGACATGGGTCTGTGGGCTAGCATTGAACAGGGAATTGCAGCCCTTAAGGGTGTTATAAGCAGCGCGGTAAACTAGTAGTAATGAGTGGCAGAGGGCGCGTCATTCATGGGAGCGTAATATCATGATTAGCTGGTTTATGCCCAGGCTTGTATTTCAGCCTTTATTGTTAAAGGTAAATTATCAAGTTTACTATCCATGTAAATATGGCGTTTTCTTCTATTATTGCTGAAGCTGTCAGTAGTCATTGTAAAAAACCTCTAGCAGTGTCATTTTTGAAGCTAAACTTATAGCAATAACACCCCCACTTGTAAAGTTTGTATTCCCTCTGTTTGCCTTTGACAACTGAGGGATTTGTTTTTAATTACCAACTGAAAGCGTCCATTAGACTTATTGCAGAAGTCGGTCAAAGGGAGAAAGGTTTTTGTATTTTCCCTTTTCCCTTTGACCACAAGAGTGCAAAAAGTAATGAATGCAAGAGGTTTAATCTCTGACTTGCAATTATTCGGGAAACTCTGAGATATTTCCTCTCCAGCTTGGTCATATTTGGAACTAGTTTCTCTACAAGTTCAAAAAATTCAAGGCACTGTTCCAGTCTCGGTCAATAACCGTCAGTATACCGAAAAGTTTTGCGATCGCTGTTTACACTAAACTGGTCTGAAAGAAGCGATTAGCAGGGCGTGCCAATCCGAGATTTTCGCGCAGCGTTTTACCCTCATATTCTTTGCGGAAAATTCCCCGCTGTTGGAGTTCTGGCACAACTTTGTCAACAAAATCATTCAACCCATCAGGAAGAAAAGGGAACATGATATTGAACCCGTCAGAACCTTCCTCAGCCAGCCATTGCTCCATTTCATCAGCGATCGTTTGAGGTGTGCCGACGAAGGCCAGTCCGCCGTAACTGCCAACGCGTTGTGCCAGTTGTCGAATAGTCAAGTTTTCACGTTGCGCTAAGGCTATTACTCTTTCTCGTGAAGAGTGACCAGCGTTAGTCAGTGGGATTTCTGGCAAAGGGCCGTCCGGCTCAAAGCTGGAAACGTCGTAGCCAAGTGCGCCATTTAAACTGGCGATCCCACTGTCATAATGTACTAAGCTGTCTAAATGAAGACGCTTGGAATATGCCTCAGCGACAGTTTCCCCCACAATTACTAAAGCACCTGGAAGGATTTTTATACTGTCTGGGTCACGTCCGATCGCCCGCGCTCGTCCCTTAATGTCCGCAAATAAAGCTTTGCCAGCCTCCAGATTCCCAGCAGGTGCAAACACAGCCTCGGCGGTTTCGGCGGCTAATTGCCGTCCGGCTTCGGATGCACCCGCTTGGACAATTAGCGGCCAGCCTTGGACAGGTCTAGCAATGTTCAATGGCCCCCGCACCGAGAGATATTTTCCCTTATGATCCAGAACGTGAAGCTTTGCAGGATCGAAATAAATCCCTGCTTCCACGTCCCGAATGAATGCATCGTCAGCAAAGGAATCCCAAAGACCCGTGACGACATCAAAAAATTCTCTAGCGCGCCGATAGCGTTCGTCATGCTCTACCTCCTCTTCTAAGCCGAAGTTGAGTGCTGCGTCTGGATTGGCTGTAGTGACGATGTTCCAGCCAGCGCGACCACCACTAATATGGTCGAGAGAGGCGAAGCGACGAGCGATGTGGTAAGGCTGGTCATAGGTTGTGGAAGCGGTGGCTACCAGCCCAATGTGTTCAGTGGCGGTAGCGAGAGCAGAAAGCAGGGTGAATGGTTCAAATGAGGTGACAGTATGACTGCGTTTGAGCGCGTTAATTGGCATATTCAGCACTGCTAAGTGATCCGCCATAAAAAATGCGTCAAACTTGCCTTGCTCTAGTTTTTGGATGAATTTTTTCAGTGCTGGGAAGTTAAAATTAGCATCAGGTATAGCCCCAGGATAGCGCCAAGCACCTGTATGTATGCTTACTGGGCGCATGAAAGCACCAAGTTTCAATTGCTTCGATCCGCTCATTATCCCTCCGTATGTATAATTCGTAATTCGTAATTCCTAATTCGTAATTAAAACATCTAAAAAAAGCCTTAATTCAAGTGCTTTACAGCACTTTGCCTAATTTCTCAAATAATACATCCTTTGCTAATTTAGTCTTAAATGTGCGGCTCTCCCCTGCCTGCCCAGTCCATAGTCCCTAGTTCAATCCATCTCTATTTCAAACTCTGTTTTTTATAAATATTTCAAAGCTTGGGTGACTTTTTCATCTTCTAATTCAATGTGAAACTGACTGGCTAAATCCTGATAGTTATCTCTAGACCAAGTATCAGCCTTTTCTAGCTCTTGTAAAATGGTTACAGAAATATCCAAGGGCTGTAAGCGCTTTTCTAAACTTACTTGCGCTTTCACAATATTCAACAGCTCCATGCCTTCAAACTAGCTATGGCTTCAGTATCTACCGTTAACGCCTGTACTCTTGGTATAATTTCCGCAGCAAAACGCTCCATTTCTGTGGCAAAAGGCTGGAATTGCAGCATGAAAGTATCAACTCCTACTTTGGTAAATTCAGCAATCCGATAGGCTACAGTTTCATAGCTACCTACCAATCCTGCTGCTGTACCGCCATTGCTTCCCACACCGGGGTACTTAGCCATATTTTTGAACATGACTACTTCTGAATCTACGCCTTTGAGTAGTTCCGAGCGATCGTCTCGTGCTAGTACCATTGCTCTCAAGTTTTGATATTCTGCTTCTGCCTCTTCGTCTGTAGGTCGAGCAATCACAAAAGCTGACATAGCAAAGCCTAAAGGTTGGGAACGAGAGCGAGTTTTTTTAGCAACTTGAGCAATAGTTTCGCGGATAACTTCAATCGGACGACCGTTGAGGAAAAATGTATGCGCTTGTTTTGCAGCTAATTCTTGGGCTGGTTCTGACTCTCCTCCCACATATACGCGCAGATGTGGTTTGGCTATAGGTGAGGGATTAAACTGCAAATTGTTGATTTGAAAATAATCACCGTGGAAATTGACTTTTTCTCCACTCCATAGAGCTACTACAACCCTAATCCATTCATCTGAATAGCGATAACGCTCATCGTGGGGAAGAAAATTTATCCCTGGTTTTTCCATTTCTGGCTTGAACCAAGCACTGACTAAGTTAATAGCAAAACGTCCACCGCTAATTGCATCAATACCTAAAGCCATCTTTGCTAAGACGGCTGGATGGAAAAGTAAAGGCTTAACAGCTGCAATAATCTCGATAGATTTTGTTGCTTCAGCCAGGGCTGCTGCTGCTGTCCAGGTTTCTAGCTGATCGAGTTCTTGGTTCCTGGGATTGATGATGTGTTGTGCGATTAAAGTTGTGGTAAATCCACACCTTTGGGCCAACTGAATTAAATTCTTGGCTCGTGAGTAACTAGCATCACGAGGTTCAAGAGGATGGTTCATCACGCCGCAGTTACCGTAAACGGGAATCCAAATCCCGTAACGTGGTTCAGACATAGTTTTTTAGAACCTTTGTAGTCGGCACTAAAACTTTATTTTTATATTTAGTCAAATTATACGGTAAATCGATAGATTTATAGTATTATTTTATGAGATTTGCATAGGTGAGGATAAAAAACAAGGTGTATCTTCCCAGTCCCCATTTAATTTGGAGGCAAGAATGTCAGAACCACGTTACGGTATTTGGTTGCCTGTAGGCGGTAACTTTGGCCCTCTGAATACGCCAGATGAACCGATTGATGCTAGTTATGAGCGCACGCGATCGCTAGTATTAGAAGCAGAACGTTTAGGATACGTCACAACTTTAGTAGCACAGCACCTTGCTAACCCTCGTAGCTTAGAGTTAGACCAATTAGAAACTTGGACAGCGTGCGCCGCGTTGGCTGAAGCTACAGAAAGCATAGAAATTATCGCTGCAATTAAACCTTTATTATTTCATCCCGCTGTCTTAGCCAAGATGGCTTTAGGAATTGATGCTATTAGTCGCGGACGTTTTGCCATAAACCTGATCAGTGCTTGGTTTCGCCCAGAAATGGAGCGTATTAATATCCCCTTCCCACCCCATGATGAACGTTATCGCTACTCTAGTGAATGGTTGCAGGTTGTAGTAGCTCTGTGGAGTGGTGATCAGGTAAACTTCGAGGGTGAATATTTCAAAATTCAAGATTTGAGCCTTCGGCCCTTTTCTGTTACTCAACCCTATCCTCGTATTTATCTAGGAGGAGCGTCAGACCCAGCGCAGATTTTAGCAGCTCAACAAGCCGATGTTTATTTCATCAATGGTCAGCCAATAGAAGATGTCCGCAAAGTAATTAAACAAGTTTTGGGGCGATCGCGCTTCCTACCTCAACCAGTCCGCTTTGGTCTGTCAGCCTTTGTCATTGCCCGTCCCACAGACAAAGAAGCACAAGCAGAACTAGAACGACTCATGGCACTGCAAAAGCTGGAAGAACAATATAAATTAAGTGTTGCTAAAGGAGTTGACAAAGAAGCTGTTATGTTCCAACTTTTCGCCAAAAATCCGGCTGTTGGCGGCAATGGTGGTACAGCCGCAGGATTAGTTGGCAGCTATGATACCGTAGCCGCTCGCGTTGCAGCTTTCGTTGATGCAGGTATCGATACTTTCATGTTGCAATTTAATCCTTTCCTACAGGAAATGACACGTTTTGCCCAAGAGGTTATGCCTCGTGTACGACACTTGCAAAAAGTCGTTTAGTTGTTGACAGAATGCAGCTGTCAATAGAAAGTTTTACAGCAGTTTCAACCAGATAGAAAATTAACTTGTACTACTTATTGTTAGAAAAACTAATAATTAGAGTATCATAATACTTGTGATTTGCTGTACACACTCTTTGTATATATTGTCAAAGATGACACTGATGACGAATTACTAACAGAAAATGCAGGTAGGTAAATTTTGCCTGTAGAAGCCGTTCACAGTAGCAAAGCATAAAACTGACTGCTAAACAGGAGGAAAAGGAATTGTTAACAGAAAATGAACTACAACTAACTGCTGACGTGCTGGTAATTGGCGGTGGCCCCGCCGCTGCCTGGGCAGCATGGGCAGCCGCATCCCAAGGTGTCAAAGTTATCATTGCTGATAAAGGTTTTCTGGGTACAAGCGGTGCAGCTGCGGCTAGTGGTAATGGCATCATGGCTCCTTCTCCAGAGAATTGGGACAAAGTTGTATCGGAGCGTTATCGCGCAGGAAAAGACCTTGCTAACTTACGTTGGATTGAGCGCGTCATCGAAAAAACTTGGCTCAGTTTGCCCTTAGTAGAAAAATGGGGCTATCGTTTTCCCAAAGAAAATGGGGAATCTGTGCGTCAGAGTTATTATGGTCCAGAATATATGCGGGTACTTCGCAAAAACCTCTTGCGTTCTGGTGTGCAGATTCTCGACCAAAGTCCGGCTTTAGAGCTTTTATTGGCTGACGATGGCTCAGTGGCAGGAGCAACAGGTGTACAGAGACAACATCATCGTACTTATACGGTTCGTGCTGGTGCAGTAGTCTTAGCAAATGGCGGTTGTGCGTTCTTAAGTAAAGTATTAGGTTGCAATACTAATACAGGTGATGGACTGCTGATGGCAGTGGAAGCTGGTGGCGAACTCTCCAGTATGGAAGCTTCTAATCACTATGCAATTTCGACCGCTTTTAATGCCACAGTGACGCGGGGTGTTCCCTTTGGCTGGGCTAGTTACACCGATGAAGCAGGTAACGATCTTGGTGGTTATATTGATGGTCGCCGCGATCCTGCGTTCCTTCCCAATGCCCTGATGAAAGGCTCCGTTTATGCTCGTTTAGATAAAGCCACACCTGAAGTTAAGGCAGTAATTGAAAAGTCTCATTTCATCGCTTTCCTACCATATAAAAAAGCTGGGATCGATCCCTATACAGAACAAGTACCTGTAACGCTGCTTTTAGAAGGTACAGTCCGGGGTACAGGTGGGATTCGGATTGTAAATGATAGTTGTGCTACCAAAGTTCCTGGACTTTACGCAGCTGGTGATGCAGCATCGCGGGAATTTTTAGCGGGATTATCTTCTGGTGGTGGTGGCCCTAATGCTGCCTGGGCAATCTCTACAGGACAATGGGCTGGAGAAGGGGCGGCTGCGTTTGCCAAGAGTTTGGGCGCACGTGCAAATGAACGGGTTGCACGTGCAGCTGGTAAAGTGGGATTGCGCTCAAACTCTCCTGCGTCTGAAACATTCGATAGTGAGGCGATTGTACGCGGTGTCCAATCCCAAATGTTCCCCTTAGAAAAGAACTACTTGCGTTCTGAGCAAAAACTTCTCGATTCCCTCGCCAAATTAGAAACCCTGTGGCAGCAGGTACAAGGAAATCCCAAACAAGATAGTGTGCGCGATATGGAATTTTCTCGTCGCGCGGCTGCTCTGACTGCTGTTGCACGATGGGCATATTTTAGTGCTTTACATCGTAGAGAAACCCGCAGCGAACATATTCGTATAGACTATCCCCAGACTGATCCCAGTCAGCGTTATTATCAAGCCACAGGCGGCTTAGATAAGCTATGGGTGAGGCGCGATTGGATTACGGATGCCTCTGCCACAGCACCAGTACAAACCACTCCAACCACACTCACTGTATCAAAGTTGTAGCAGGAGCAATATCATGATTGAGCTTGTCAGCCATAAACTCTGTATTAATTGCAATCTATGCGTCGAGGTTTGTCCTACTAATGTCTTTGATGCAGTTCCTGATGAACCACCCGTAATTGCCCGCAAGGAAGATTGTCAAACTTGTTTCATGTGTGAAGCATATTGTCCTGCGGATGCGCTCTATGTCGCCCCTCAATCTCATACTGATATTGCAGTCAATGAGGATGAGTTAATTGAAAGTGGCATTATGGGTGAATATCGTCGGATATTGGGATGGGGATATGGCAGAAAAAACAATAGTGAATTAGATACTGCTCATAAACTACGCCAACTGCCGCGCCCCTATCAAAGTTAATTTCAGTAGGCTTAATTCTTAAAAGAGGGACACAACTAAGAATCAAGTCATTGCAGTCTTAAAGTGCAAGTTTTTGGTCAGATATCGCCTCAATAGCACCCTGAAAACTAATTTTTATGACGTTATCAGAGTTCTCATTAGCTGAAAAAGTTGCCTTAGTAACTGGAGCAGGACAAGGTTTGGGACTAGAAATTGCCAAATCACTTGCCAAAGCTGGTGCGCGTGTGATCGTCAATGGGCGAAATTTTGAACGGCTTAATCAAGCAGTTGCAGTTATTGAATCAATTGGTGGATTAGGTTTTTCATTACCGTTTGATGTCACAGACGAAGTTGCGGTTCAAAGTGCGTTTATCGAGATCCGAGAAAAGTATGGCTATTTAGATATTCTGGTTAATAATGTGGGAATGCGTGATCGCCGTGGATTGTTCGAGTTTGAAATGGATGCAGTGCGTCGGTTAATCAATGCTGATTTGATTGCACCATTTAATTTGTCACGAGAAGCAGCAAAACTGATGATGCACAGGGGTGAAGGTCGAATCATTAATATTACCTCAATTGCAGGACAACTTGCAGATGCAGGTGACGCAGTTTATACGACAGCTAAAGGAGGACTCGAAGCCCTAACCCGTACACTTGTGGCAGAACTTGGGGCTTTTGGAATTACAGTCAATGCAGTCGCTCCAGGCTTTTTTGCAACAGAGAGTAATACTTATGTACTTACCGATCCAGCAGTCACAGAATGGTTGAAACATCGGACTTCTCTGGCGCGTTGGGGATCTCCACAAGAAATTACAGGCGCTGTTGTGTTCTTCGCTTCTCCAGCCGCATCTTACATCACCGGACAGGTCTTAGCTGTTGATGGTGGCTACCTTTCCCATTTCTGATTAATTGTTTTACCTGTAGCAATACCTTTGCCAAAATAAGAGCCTACAAAAATTTTGGCTTGCACTGGCAAAATCAATCATACATAAGCGTAAGGCATACAAGGTAGTTTGGACTCTCAAACCCTTTATCCTACGTGAAATACGCTAAAAAAGCCTTGCGCGAAACCTGGAAGGAATTTTTAGGACTTATTGTTTTTGCCTAGCCTCGGAAAAATGGGAGTTCATGCATCAACTCACTCTCGTAAATTGGCGAAGGTATTGCTGTAGACATATTTTTTCGGCTCTTGAGTTTGAGCTTATATATGTTGTGAATCTACAGCTTACCCCGACCTGGTGAAGTCGCTATAGATGATATGCTGATTCGTATTAGCGATCGCTCTTAATTTAGCAATCTCTGTCAATGCTCACCAGTACGCTTCTACTGACAGTGTTGTTTACATAATTTTTCTTTGAAAACCCTTGCTTACCCAGCTAAAAAAAGCTATCTCTAAATGCAAGTTGGTATCATTGTGCAAAACTACCCTAATCTGGTAGCGATCGAGTTACGATCTTGTCACACCCTTTTTTTGATTTGAGAAGTCCTATTCCAGAATTTTCTGGTTAAAATAGTATATCTGTTCTACTCAAACTCCAAAACCAACACTCCTTAAAACCATATATTTAGAGGCATTAGAGGCAGGAATGGCTATCAACACAGAAACCTCAGGCAAGCAAAAAGCGCTGACTATGGTGCTCAACCAGATTGAGCGCAGCTTTGGGAAAGGAGCAATCATGCGCTTGGGCGATGCCACCCGGATGCGGGTGGAGACTATTTCCAGTGGGGCGCTCACCCTAGATTTAGCATTGGGTGGTGGTTTACCCAAGGGTCGGGTAATTGAAATTTATGGCCCAGAAAGTTCCGGTAAGACTACAGTAGCGCTACACGCCCTCGCCGAAGTGCAAAGAAATGGCGGTATTGCTGCCTTTGTTGATGCTGAACACGCCCTCGATCCTACTTATGCTGCGGCGTTGGGTGTAGATATTGACAATCTGCTGATTTCCCAACCTGATACAGGCGAATCAGCTTTGGAAATTGTCGATCAGCTCGTTCGTTCTGCTGCGGTTGATATTGTAGTTATAGACTCAGTAGCAGCGTTGGTTCCCCGTGCTGAAATTGAAGGCGATATGGGTGATGCTCACGTTGGTTTGCAAGCGCGGTTAATGAGCCAAGCACTACGTAAAATTACAGGCAATATTGGTAAATCCGGTTGTACAGTAATTTTCATTAACCAGTTGCGGCAAAAAATCGGTGTTACTTACGGTAGCCCAGAAACCACAACTGGTGGTAATGCATTGAAGTTTTACGCTTCGGTGCGCTTGGACATTCGCCGAATTCAAACCTTGAAAAAAGGTACAGATGAATTTGGTAATCGTGTAAAAGTCAAAGTCGCTAAAAATAAAGTAGCACCGCCTTTTAGAATAGCGGAATTTGACATTATTTTTGGTAAAGGTATTTCTACTTTGGGTTGTCTTGTTGACCTAGCAGAAGAAACTGGCATTATTGTCCGCAAAGGAGCTTGGTATAGTTACAACGGCGATAATATCTCCCAAGGACGAGACAACGCTATTAAGTATCTAGAAGAAAAGCCTGAATTTGCTGAAGAAATTAAGAAACTAGTGCGTGAAAAGCTAGATAAAGGCGCTGTTGTTTCTGCTAACTCCGTAGCTAAAGCTAGTGATGAAGATGAAGAGGAAGAAGTAGATTTAGAGCCAGAAGAATAAAAAATGTGGATTTCTTAATCTGCAATTGCTAATAGATGGTGCGTTACAAAGACAGCTAACGCACCATTTTTTTCCCAAAATCGAGATTTGGGTATTGTTAAATACAAGTCTAAATTCTGATATTGAATAGATTTGGAGTAATAAACACATCTTACTTGATATTTTGGCGTAAGCGTAGCCTGTCGTAAACATCACATTGCTTTGTCACCGATGAACCTATTAATTTAAACTTGACAGACTCTATTAAGGAAAAAGGATAAAAATACTAGATCGGGGTTTCAGCCTTAGATTGACACTAATGACCAGCTATATGGTAATATTTCATGGCGTTATGCTAAAAAACTTTGTTTAGAATCAAAGAGTAGCCAACCCATGAGTTTAGCTGTAATTAAGTTCTCTTCAGAAGAGTGCGGCATCTGCCACAAAATGTCTTTTTATGACAAAAAGGTGGCCGAAGAACTGGGTTTAGAATTTATTGATGTAAAAATGCAAGATACGACTGCTTATCGCAAGTATCGCAAGATTTTATTGACTCAATATCCCGATAAATCAGAAATGGGATGGCCTACTTACATCATCTGCAATTCTCCAGAGGGAGAATTTCAGATTGTTGGTGAAGTAAAAGGAGGTCATCCCAAAGGAGAGTTTAGAAGCCGTCTGCAAGAAGTTTTGAATTCCACTGCTAATCAGAACTAATTACCTCAAAAGACTTGACCTCAAGGACAGGGCCAATCATGGCAGCTGTCATGATATCTTCGCGTACCTGTCCTTTAACTTTTGCTTTTTGTCCGGCTTTGAGTAAGTTTTTGTCAGCCCCTTTAAGGATTTCGTAAGTAACACCCTCTTCTGTAACTAACGCCCATGCGCCTGTACCAATATCACGACGTTCAATTGTACCTGTAAGTGTAGTGCTCATAAGAGTGCTGAGTTGGGGACTGGGGACTGGAGACTGGGGACTGAGGACTGAGGACTGGGGACTGGGGACTGGGGAAGAATTTTCACAATCCCCAGTCCCAGATACATAGTCCTCAGTCACTTTTATGCCGTTTTTTCTTCGTTTTTCAATGCTAAACGAGCAAGTCCATAACAGATTAGGGCGTTGGCAATCAGGAAGAGGCGTGCTATGTTACCACTTCCCAATCCCCAAACTGTCGGCTCGAAAAATGCACTTGTAGTTAAGCACGCTGCTACACCTAAAGTTGAACCAATGGCAAACCATTTCCAACTAGGATGTCCGAGCAGCAATGCCATTAACACAATGGGAATCAGTATACTGGCAAATAGAGGATTTAATGCATTAGTTCCCTGGAGAGTATTTCCTAATTCGGGAATTGAACTGCCCAAAACCCGAAAAGGCCATTGGGGAAGATCGAAAATATAGATTCCCTTGAGGAAGAATAACCCAGAACTGCCGGCAATAAGTCCACTGGACAAAGACCAACTCCAAGTGAAAGGTAAGTAAACGCGTAAAAACCAAGCCAGCAGATAGGAACCAACTACCATTAAAATCTTAGGTAACAGTGCGATCGCACCACCATCAATCCAAAAGCCGGGGTTAAGATAGCCGCTATCCCGTAACCACCGAAAGAAATCTGGGAAACTGATTTGCCCGCTAAAGGCTAGTTTGACTGCTGCTTGTGCATTGAGTTGTCCAGCGCCATAATAGTTCAAACCATCATCCTGAATAACTCGTGCGGACTGCTTGAGGACTTTTAAAACTTCATCTGGTTCTTTGATACCAGCAGCTTTGATTAGTGCTGCAACACCAGCAACGTGGGGAGAAGCCATGCTTGTACCTTGGAAGCCCAGAAATACACCTTCGCCATTTTCGTCGATAGTTTCTTGGAGAATCTTACCAGCTTCACTACCACCAGGAGCAGAGATATCTACCCCTGCACCAAAGTTAGAATAGGGCGCTTTTTCACCATCTGGGCCAATTGCCGAAACGCCGATGACATAGGGATAACGGGCTGGATAGCTTGCTCCATTGGTGTTTTCATTTCCGGCTGCGGCAATAATAACTACACCTTTTCTGTGGGCATACTCGATCGCATCTTTCATCAACTTGCTTTCACCGCCACCACCCAAACTCATATTAATCACATCTGCGCCTTTATCAGCAGCAAATTTAATCGCTTCGGCAATATCGGCAACGGTACCACCGCCATAAGAACTGAGTACCTTCAACGGCATCAGACTGGCTTCGTAGGCAATTCCAGCGACGCCATATTTGTTATTTGTGGCTTGAGCAATAGTTCCGGCAACATGGGTACCGTGGCCGTTATCGTCTGTGGCTTCTTCTCTGTCGTTAACAAAATCATAGCCCTTGACGAATTTTGTCTCATACAAGTCACGAACCTTGGTAATTCCAGTGTCAATCACTGCGACTGTAATGCCACTGCCTTTGGTTTGACTCCATGCGCCTTCAATACCGATTTTGTGCAAGTTCCACTGCTTGCTGTAATATTGGTCATTAGGGCCAGTTAATGAAGGACTTGCTTCTTCATCTTCTTGAGGTCGCAAAAATTCTCCAAGCCAAGCGGCTTTACCTGGTTGGGGAATCTTGCTGTAGATATAGTTCGGTTCAATGAATTCTGTAGCTTGGGCAAACTGAGATTTTTTCAGTTCTTGGAGCCGTTGGCGATCGCCCTTGATAATATACACATTATCTTTTTGGGAAAACTTGTTGTCTAATTGGGGTGTAACGTTGTATTGTTTGGCGATCGCTTGCAGGTTCTGTTCCACCACAAGTGATGGAATATCTTCACGAAAATCAAGCACAATCGTCTCAAACTCTCCTTTAGCTGCCAATCCCTGGAAATTCAGGAAACCAAATATGGTAGCTCCCAGCCCAATGACAAACAAGCACAATAATATAAGCTTTCTCATATTAACTCATCACCGCTTTTTGCCAGTTTGCTCACTACCATAACTTATTTGCATCACTTGTTGGTAGATTTTGCACTTTCAGTTACAAGTTTTATTCAGGAATCAGGATTTTTTTAACGATGGAACGTGGTCTTTTGTGGTTGCCTCTGTTAGTAATGTTTTTCTGGTTAGCTTGGCAAGGCTCGAAGGAGTATCAAAAAGTCGAAGCCTATCGCACTTGGGCAGAGCAATTTGAACGGGCTAAATATGATATTTATGCTGTATTGGGTCAAAAAGGCAATAATATAACTTGGGGAAAACCCACGCCTCAAGGGCCGATTAAACTAGAAACATTTTCTTTGCTTGATATCAAACAAATCCAGGTTTTAGTAGATGAAAAATTAGTAGATGTAAACAATCCACCTGAAAAAGGTGCTTCTATAGAATTAGAATTTCTATCTTCCGAATCTACTAAATCAGTGCGGGTTCCATTTACAGAAGTCTCTTTGGCAACAGAATGGGGTAAGTTTTTGCAGGAACTATTACAAGATTTGCGATCGCAACCACAGCAGTAGTTATATTAAAACTATAAGTTACAAATAAGACGGCTATTTCTGGTCAAAAAGTTAGATCACTAGTAGTAATATTATTTATAGGCAATGATATTTTTATTAGAATAGATATTTATTGGAATGGTTTTTACTTGACTACCATTTATTCAATATATTTACAAACTAAATATACTAGGACTTACGCACAAGTTACGGAATAACGAACCGCCGAGGCACAGAAAAGCCAGTGCGCCCTTACGGTTAAGAGACTTGTACCCCTTCTCCCTTTGGGAGAGGCTAGCGCCAAGGGAGAAGCAACTGGCGCGGCACGGAGAAATCAGAGTTTGAGAGATATTTTGTGTAAGTCTTATATACGTTATCCAAAAACCTTGTAGAGACGTAGCCGTGCTACATCTCTATATTATTTTTCACCAAATGTTGCGCCCCTATGGGTGTGGTCTATCTAATTGAAAGCTGGCTTAAAACTCGATTCATGTTTGGATTAGACTTGCATTCAGTTAACCCGACCCAATTATGCTTGAATGATAAAGTCAGAGGCAGTAAGATTAGGCGCACCAGTAAGTTGTGCAAATTGACCACCACTACCGAAACCAGCAGCGCTACCATTTTGATTGTAAAATAACTGCCCAGTCATACGGTCGTAGACAATTGCAGCATTGCTAAGTGCCCCTGAACTGGTGATTTGAAAATCACTGGCGTTACTAAAACCCGTTCCCACATCAGAAGTAATAGCACTAAAGGCAGTCTGAGCGAGGACAATCTTATCACCTTGAGAGCGATTGAAGTCAGCGATAGTATCAATACCCACAACAGCACTATTAAAAACAGAATTGGTGTCGTAGAGGAAAGAGTCAGCACCTGTACCACCCACAAGAGTATCGTTGCCCTGTCCACCAATCAGAAGATCGTTGCCAGTACCACCCCGTAGTAGGTCGTCACCACCACTGCCATCGATGGTATCATTACCCCCTTGACCATTAATCACATCGTCGGAACTGTAAAAACCTCTGATGTTATTGTCCAAGTCATTGAGGAAAGTGACAGTGTTTGCTGTAGAAATATATGTTTGAGTGGAGTTGGCTTTAATCACATCAAAGCTTTTGCTAACACTGTCTTCTCCGTCAAAGATAATATTGCCAATGGCAGGTCTTGTTGACGATGCGGCTAAGTTCTCTAGGTTTTCTAACTTAAAGTTTTGCAGAGTGACTTTGGTATTACCCACATTTTCAAAGGTAACTTCTAAATTGTTGTCATTTTGAGTTAGTTGCAGATTTCTTGCGGTCAATTCAGTCCCAATAAATTGCAAGGTATCTACTTTGGCAATTACCGCAGCCGAAGGGTTTGAGTTAGTACCTACACCGCCAAAGTCGGTGATACTGTACTTGCCATCGCCTCGTTGGATAGTAAAGATGTCATTGGAGTTAGTGCCATTGAGAACTTGAGTTTCCGGGGCAGGAGCTTTTTTGACTGTGCCACTAATGGCAAAGTTAAAGGAGCTTTCATCAATATCGTTGTTTTTTAAATTGAAGTTGCCACTATAAGTACCAGCTTTAGTGGGGTTGAGTGCCACTGATATGGTAGTAGAAGCATTAACAGCCAAGCTCTTTGGAAGAGTTCCGACCAAACTAAATCCCTTTGGAAGTTCAAGTTTACTCAGCTTGAGTGCGCCTGTACCAGTGTTCTTGATAGTAAAGGTTTTAGTCAAGGCATCACCAACAGTCGTTTCACCAAAGTTAATGGCAGTGGTGTCACCATCTGTAATGTCAACATTGTCATTAAGAATTTGAATTTCCGGGGTATAAACTGTGCCACTAATGTCAAAGTCAAAGGGGCTTTCATTAACGTCGTTGTTGTTTAAACTGAGGCTGCCACTATAGACGCCGGGTGCAGTGGGATTGAGTGCCACCGATAGGGTAGTGGAAGCATTAACAGCCACACTTGTTGGAAGAGTTCCAACCAAACTAAAACCATCAGGAAGTTGAAGATTACTCAGCTTGAGTACAGCTATACCGGTGTTCTTGATAGTAAAGGTTTTAGTCAAAGGTTCACCAACAAGAGTCTCACCAAAGTTAATCGCGGTGTTGCCATCTATAATGTCAACATTGCCATTAAGAACTTGAATTTCTGGGGTTTTGGTAGGGTTGCGGGGAGCTTCGTATGCACCAATATCAACGACTGTACTGCCATTACCATCACCATCTTGAGGAGTCCTCTTAGTGATACTATTGAAGGCATTGGAACCACCATCGATTGCTACACTTCCAGGTTTGAGTGCAAAATTCCCTTTGTCTGGATCAACAAATTGAGGATCTTGACCGAAAATATTTTGTAACCCTGTAGCGTTTAAATTATCTGAAGCTTGGAATTGGTTTGAGTTATAAACAAGATTGTGATCAAAAATTACATTTGTGTCATACTTAACTCTATTAGCATTTTGATTATCGCTTGCATACATAATGTTGTTGGAGACACGTACATTTTCCGAGTAAGTGACACTAATCTCTCCAGATTCTGGAATAATCTGGGCATTCTTGTAAGCCGTGTTATTGATAACATCAACATTGGTAGCTTTGTAAACAGTAATGCCTGCACCTCCATTGTTATAAGTAATGTTATTTGCAATTAATGCTTTACCTGTATAGGCGACATTATCTTTGCTTATATTGGTAGTATCAAGCATAATTCCATGTCCCTCAGTGATTTTGTCAGTACCTCCATTTTTCCACCGAACTAAACTTTTGTTATCGTAGACAATGTTGTCTCGGAAAATCATTCTGTAGTCAGTAGTATTGTTATCAAAATTAAAACTGTTGAGAGAGGTTATTCCCTGATTACCATGAGGTGAATACTGAGCGTTTCCAGACACAATGTTTTTCTCAACAGTTATATAGTCTGAATTACTGAATGCTATGCCTCCACCTGGAAAGTCACGGATTGTGTTACCAGTGATGACAATATGATGGGGATTAGTACCACTTACACCATCAGCGTTTTTCGATGTATTAACAGCAATTCCATTACTATTGGTCAAGGGATTATTAAGGTTATCCTTCTCTTGCAAGGCATAGTCGAGAGTGATGTTTTCCTGATTGCCTTTTATATCAAGTCCTTCAATCCGCACGTAGGATGAACTGAGTATATTAATGCCACTTCCCGTTGTTGTTATTGTCGGTTTAGCGTCTTTATAAGCTTTTATTGTTGTCCAGTTATCTGGTGAGCCATTCAAGTTTAAAAGCGTAACCCCTTTCATTTGATAATTTCCATTCATGACGTAGAGCGTGTCGCCTGCTTTCATCTCATATACGGCTCTACCCAAGCTCAGAAATGCAGATTTTTCGTCTAAGCCATTATTTCTATCACTACCTGTTGCAGAAACGTAATATGTATTGCCAGCCATTTGTTTACTCCAAAGATGTGTAGGGAAAATTGATAGTACAATCTGTGCAACTTTTTTTAGTTGCTAAGTAGTTATTTGAACGAGTCATCTATCTGCACTGTTAAGGACAGTCACAGTTGTCCGAGCGCGACTTCAAATCGCGTCGATTGTAGAAATGCTGTTGTAAACCTGAAAAATTTTTCTTTTGTCAACCGTTGACGGTCAAACTAGGAATATCAATACCGTCAATCATCATTTTGTTGAAAGTAATTGGACGATTAACGCGTAGATGCTTCTACTCCAGACTTGTAGATTAGATAAAGTTGAATTGAATCGTATCTTCATCTTTAGCAGCTGCATAGGCGTAGCTCGTCGTAGACATAGCTGCTCTTTGCAAACCAGCTTTAACATCTGCTTTTTTTAATAAAACAATCGTATTTGGCATAGTAATTCCTCTGGACTTTATGCGTTGTTTTAGGTCAGGAGGTTGCCAAATATGCATAGTAAAATTTACCCTTAGCTAATAACTGGGGACTTAAAGTTAAAGCGATCAAAGTTAAATTGGTTGAAACTTTAGTTAGGTTAACCCTTGAACTTAAGGGGACTAATGTAACAACTTAGTTGAACCTGTTTTAAGCGGTGTAACTGAGCGTTGTGAACTTAGTTAAAACTAACCTTTACAAATAGCACTTGATATCAGTGGATATCCGGAACATTGTAAAATTTTTTACAACAAAACTAAAAAAATATGGAGGTATCGGTGGAGTCAGTAGTTGAAATCGGACAGGAGGGAAGAGGGTTTTAGCCTAGTTCATCAATCTTTGAGATAGTTTGGTTTGATAACGCCAACTTATATCATGTCCCCTTGATCACTTATCAAACCCGAAGAACCCCACCCCGCCAAAGCGTAGCTTTGTCTCCCCTCCCCGCTTGCGGGGAGGGGATTAAGGGGAGCCAGTGCGTTGGGCGGCTCTGCCGACTTGAAGCACCTGGCGTGTGGGGTGCAATGAGTGTGGGAATCATAACTAATTATGCGGACATGATATTACTTAATCTTCATAATATGAACACTGAAATAAACTCCAGAATACCTGTTGCTTTAACTATTGCTGGTTCAGATAGCGGTGGCGGTGCAGGAATTCAAGCTGATTTACGTACCTTTGCTTTTCACTGTGTCCACGGTACTAGTGCCATAACCTGCGTCACGGCACAAAACACTCTAGGAGTGAAGAGAGTTGATGCTATGCCAACAGAGGCTGTTGTGGCGCAAATTCAGGCGGTAGTTGAGGATATTGGCGTACAAGCTGCCAAAACGGGAATGTTGCTCAATCAGGAAATTATCTTTGCTGTTGCCCAGCAAGTGGAAACTTTACAAATCAATAATTTAGTAGTTGATCCAGTAATGGTGTCACGTACGGGAGCACAATTGATTGATGATGATGCTGTAAAGACTCTGTGCCATGCTTTGATTCCCAAAGCGGTTATGATTACGCCCAATCGCTATGAAGCCCAGATTTTGAGCGGTTTACAAATTAATTCTTTAGAGGATATGCAAGCTGCTGCTGAAATTATTCACAAGACTTTAAAGACGAAGGTTGTTTTGATCAAAGGCGGAGGTATGCAGGGAGATTTGCGTGGCGTTGATATCTGGTTTGATGGAGACAAGTTGAAAGTTTTGACTTGTCAACAAGTAGAAACAAAAAATACCCACGGTACTGGTTGTACACTATCGGCTGCGATCGCTGCTAATCTAGCTAAAGGAAAAGATTTGTGGCAAGCAGTGCAACAGGCAAAGGAATATGTGACTACTGCACTCACTTACGCCCTAGATATTGGCGAAGGGCAAGGGCCTGTGGGACACTTTTTCCCATTGTGGGGACTAGAGACTAGGGATTAGGGATTGGAGACTGGGCATTGGGGATGGAGACTAGAGAAAAGTTTTCTCAGTACTCCATCCCCAATGCCCAAATAAAAAATCTTTGCCCTTTCGATATTTTTCTATTATTCTTGGGCATAGTTTCAGGGGTGACTATCTCTGTTAGCATCTCTGTACGATCTAATTACTTTGATTTTTAATACCAAGCCTCCAATGGGAACAACCATAGGTTCTGTTCACAGGAATTCGCCAACACCGACTACTCAAGCCTACCCTCCTTCTGTACCGCTATCTGTATACAGAGAATTGTCAACAGAGTTGCAAGCAGTACAGGCGAGGTTAAATCTACTCACCATTCAAAATCAGCAACTAGCACAAGAAAATCAACTATTACGCCAAGAAATTACCAAAGTTGTTGAGTCTTTTTCTCGTTTGCAAAATTTTGTGGACTCCCATACTACACCTAGTTATCACCAAGGCAACCAAGCTTCTGGTGACGTTAAAAGTGCCACCAAACAACCAGTAACGCAAGCACGCCCACCTCAGCAGGTTTCTCGTTCGCGTCCATCGGTTGTGCCCAAAACACCACCCGAAAAAAGCCGTCGCCAAGACTTTTCTACACCTGTAATGGAAATGAATTTTCCCATATCAGAACCAGTTTTTATAGAAGAGCAACCAGTCAGTTATTATTCCACTACTGAGACAGATGTCAAGGGACTTAATGGTTGGTGGTTAATTATTACTATCTTGTTAATCATGCTGGCTGCCTTTAGTGCTGGATATATAGTTGTGCGTCCCTTGTTTGAACATCAAAAACGTTAGTTGACATTCCTACAGTCAGCAGCAGTAGCAGGCTTTCGGGCTACCGTGTAGTTTAGCTGCGATCGCTCTCTAAATATCCGAACAAATATGCTAAATGGCGGAAATGAGCTATTTTTAGGTTATAAAAGCTACATAAAATGCTAAATTGATAGCAACTTTTTTATGTTACAACCTGAAAGATTATTCAATTAATGAATCCTTGCCGCTTCTCATCTCACAAAACCTCAAGTAAAGCACTTACACTTTCAAAAAGTTGTAATTATTACATATTTTTTAGGAAAAGCACTGCTAGTTACAGCTTCAGACAGCGGATCTGGTTAGATATATAAACGAAGCTAGTAAAAGTCAGGAGTTAAAAAGATGAAAAAAGTAGAAGCTATTATTCGCCCATTTAAACTAGATGAAGTGAAAATTGCCTTAGTTAACGCTGGTATTGTTGGCATGACCGTTTCTGAAGTCCGGGGGTTCGGACGGCAGAAAGGTCAAACTGAACGGTATCGTGGTTCTGAGTACACCGTTGAGTTTCTGCAAAAACTCAAAGTGGAAATCGTTGTTGACGACAATCAGGTTGATATGGTGGTAGACAAAATTATTGCTGCTGCCCGCACTGGTGAAATCGGCGATGGTAAAATTTTCATCTCGCCTGTTGAGCAAGTGATTCGGATTCGCACTGGCGAAAAGAATACAGAAGCAGTTTAAGTACTCAATACTAAGTACTGAGTGGTAGTATGGTGGGCCTTGCTGAAAGTAGGATGAAAAATATCGAAAATGTTAACTTTGAGATAGTGTTTCATTTCTTAAATCAGCAACGCCTTTTATTGAGTTTAAAATGGACACAAAAAATAAGAAACAGTAACGAAAGTTTTTACTTAGTTGCACTTTCTCTGTTTTGGTTTATGTTTTTACTTATTAAAGCTGTACAATCTAGCTGCTTGGTCGGACTTCAATGAGATTCCTTGGTATAGATTATTCATTCAACTACTACTCATAAATGAATTTTCAGTCTTACCAATAGAACTGGGAAACGGCTGCAATAAACCTTGCATCGTCATTTGCTGGAACAAATAATCAATAACCTCTTTTATAACCTGATGAAATTTAATACACATCTTCCAAGTATTAATAAAAAGTTCAGTGTCACAAACTACTAAATAACTACTGTGTCTAGCTGCGGAAGTAAAGCTGTAAAAGCCTTGCCTCGATGGCTAATTGACCTTTTCAACTCCCGTGTCATCTCCGCAAAGGTCAATTGCAACTCTTGCACATAAAAAATTGGGTCATAGCCAAAACCACTATCACCACGAGGTGCGTGGAGAATTTCGCCGCGACAAATACCTTCAGATTGTAATACAATCGCACCATCAGGACGAGCGATCGCTACTGCACAAACGAATTGAGCTTGCCGATTTTTCTCGTTGCCTAATTCTCTCAATACCCTAGCAATGCGTTCTGAATCGGTTTTGGCGTAACGTGCAGAATACACTCCTGGTACGCCATTTAAGGCATCTACTTGTAAACCAGAATCATCGGCAATTGCCCAGTTTCCTGTAGCTTTAGCAATTTGTGATGCTTTTAGACAAGCGTTAGCGGCAAAAGTTTCGCCTGTCTCTTCAATTTCCAACTCTTCAGGCTTAAGGGTTAATTCCCAACCAGAATTTTCTAGGTAAGCTTGCATTTCCCGTAACTTACCAGGATTTCCTGTGGCTACTACAAGTAATTTGGGCATGGGGTATTGGGCATGGGGCATGGGGCATTAGTCACTTGCAAAAGACAAATGACTAATGACTAATGACTAATGACTAATAACTAATTCTACTCCGCCCACTGTTTCGCCCAAGCAAGAGTTTGATGCACTTGCTCAATTGTCGGGGCTTCGCAGTACAGGCGTAAAACTGGTTCAGTCCCACTAAACCGAATCATTAACCAGCTTTTATCAGCTAGGCGATATTTGTAGCCGTCAATTGTTTGGCAATCAATCACTGCTAACTCGGCAATTTCCGTTAAGGGTTGGGTTTGCAGTTGTTGCAAAAGACGCGATCGCACTTCCATACTTGCTAAGGGTAAATCAATGCGATCGTATGCTGAGGTAAACCCTGTTTGTTTTTGCAAGTGGCGATAATACTCACCTAAATCCAAACCAGATTCTACAATCGCCTCTAGAACGTACAAGGCTGACAATAGGGCATCACGTTCGGGAATATGGCTGCCATAGCCAATTCCTCCCGACTCTTCGCCGCCCAGCAATACTTTTGCTACTAACATTCTGTCAGCGATGTATTTATAACCAACTGCTGTTTCAAAGACTGACAGATTATGTAGTGCTGCTACAAGGGGCATCAAGTCTGAACCACTAACAGTTTTGACTATTTCACCACTAAAGTTGCGTCGTAGGGTTAAATGGTCGATTAATATCGGGATTAATACTTGGGAACTTAGGAAGTTGGCTTTTCCATCTACAGCCGCGATGCGATCGCAGTCTCCATCGAATACCAACCCCACTGTTAAACCTGATTTATCGGTTTCTCGGTGAGTCTTGATGGCTTCAAATAGCTTTGAAAGGTATTTAGGCAAGGGTTCCGGCGCACCGCCACCAAATAGGGGATCGCGATTACTGTTGATTTCTTTGACCTGATTGCCTAGTAGTCTTGCCAATCCACTAGCAGCAGCGCCATGCATGACATCAGCAAATAATGTTAGTTTGCCAGATGCGATCGCTTCTCGAAGTTTGGTAATGTCAACTTTACTTTCTAGTGCTTGGGTGTAACTCGGCCAAGGATCGAACTTTTCTTGCTTGCCTGGGGTAGCTGCTGGTGGTACTCCTTCGGGCAACAGTGCTTCTATCTCCTGTGTGACTTCTGGAGACACAGAGCCACCAAAATATCCCTTGACTTTTAAACCTAAATATGATCCTGGATTATGACTGGCTGTAATTACTAGTGCCCCTAAAGCATTAAGTTGTTTTGCCGCCCAACTAAAAGCTGGGGTTGGGGCGTAGGTTTCACTGAGTAAAACATCAAATCCGATGGCGGTGACAGCATCGGCGACAGCACGAGCAAAGTCTTCCGCCATGAATCGGCGATCGTAACCGACAATTATTGTCCGGCTACCCACCGTAGAAAAATATGTATTATATAATACTTTTGCGGCAACTGGCGCGACCAGGGCTAGGCGTTCAAAGGTGAACTCTTCACCAATAACGCCCCGCCAGCCGTCTGTACCAAACTTGATTGAGTTAGCTACAACTGGCATCTAGATATCCTAACTGTCTACTTGAGGATTCTAGCATTTATACAGTATATAAAGTAAAAAAAGAATATAGTATTAATATGTAGTACTGGTATTCGGCTGTTTCAACACAAAAGTCAGCGATTTTCTGGATTCGAGTACCTAACGTATCCGCCAAATCCTTATACCATTCTTACTTCCAGTGAGTAAAAATCGACCATCAGGAGTGAAAGCAAGAGTTGACCCCAAGCTCGGAGCATCAATAAAAGACTGGTCAATTTTTCCTGTTTTCAAATTATATAGATTAATCGTTTTATTCTGACTATCCCTCTCGCTAATAGCAAGAATTTTGCTATCAGTACTGAATTCTACATCTAGAGAGTCAGCTATTTTAGATATGTGAACACGTTCGCCATTAGTTAAGTCACATACTTGAATAGTAAAATCGTTGTAATCAGAACTACTCCGATCAACATTAACAAGGAATTTACCATCTGGACTTATTTTATCTGCCTTTAATTCAGATGAGTCACTTACCTCGCAGTATGATTCTGTAACACTAATTAATTTACCTGTATCAAGTCGCCGGACTTCAAGATACGAACTCCTTTTAGTACGCAGAAGATTTTGAGTAACGTCACTATTAATAACTGAGATATTCCAATCTTCTTCATTCCGTGTCCTCTCAACGATATGGTTCTTACCAGTTCTTATATTCCAGATTTTAAGCAATGAATCTTTATATACACTTTCAGTTATAATTATTATTTTACCATCATCACTCACATGAAGCAGACTTATACTAGGGATAGCGAAACCAGATTCATCAGCGAAAGAGCGAATTAATTTTCCATTTTTCAAGTCATATAAATTAATCTTTGGGTATGATTCATAATTGGAGGTGTCAGATCTATTAGAATAGAATACTAGAAGATATTCTGAATTTTTAGTCACCATTATATTCCTGATTTTATGCTTATGGTCGCCAATTGGTACTGTTCTCATTAATTGATTATTATCAATGTTCCAAACTTTAATTTCTTCGTCGTGGCGACTTACTAAAAATTTAATATCTAAATTAATAGCGATAATTTCATCTTTCCTAGATGTTGGAGGACGAAGATTCTCTACAGAAAAAGATTTAAGTTTTTTTCCACTATGGAAATCCCAAACCTCATTTTCAGAACTAAAAATGGTTCCATTGCTACTAAATTTTATTGAACTATAACCAAGATTATTCCCTAATATGTTCCTTTCCAGAAAGGAGCTACTAAAAATTCGCTGAATAAGCAGTATCGGATTGAAAAATGTAAAATCTTTATATTTGGTATATGCATATATTTGAAGAGATATTAAGACACTAGCAGCACCAGTACCAGTTATCAAAATCCATTTATTTTTATTTATCCAAGATTTAACCTTTAATAGTAAGTTTGTTTTAACTTCTACCGCTTCTACCACTGGTTCCGGTTCAGAAACCTGTGTACTAGAAGACTCATTTTTGTGAACATTAGTTCTGTTTCTGACATTATGACCAGAAGCTCAAGATTCCATTATTATTTCGTATGCTGAATTAATTGCTTTCAACTTAGCTTCGGCTTTTCTTTGTATGCGAGGATTATGAGCATAACGATCTGGATGCCAAACTTGAACTAAATCTTTGTAAGCTTGCTTAATCTCATCAACAGAAGCATCAGATGAAACACCTAAAACTTGATAATACTGCTCTAGATTATCCACAGATAAACCCTTTTACTCATTAAACATACTGTCCCTAGTTCTGAGAAAATCATATATGATGTAGGGAATGTAAGTTATTTTGAGGTTATTACTCACAGTTAGTGTTGAGTAAAATCTGCTTGCTAATAAGAGCATCACCCCAGCTGCAATAATGTAAATCAGCACGAAATCTCTATACGCGATTGCTTTTTTATCAAACTTAATTAGTTGCAAAGACTAAAAGGCATTTCCCGCCAGAAATTCCACTTCTAAAAAATATGAATAAATATTAATAATCCTTAATAGTTAATACTATTAAGGATTGTTAACATGAGCAAAAAATGCTCAAAAATGTGATTTGTCTTTAAAAATCATCAAGAAACTGACTAAGGCGACTGATTACGGGGTCAACCTCTTGAGGAGGGGTAGCAACAGTATAAGAAGTATTATTTACTACTTCTAATTGATTTGGAGACGGAATGAACGATCGATCGTTGACTATGAGTGCCAGTTGTGCAACTTGTTGAGAAAGTTGCAGTAGATGATGTTCCATCGCCTCCAAACGATTAGATCCCTTGGCAAAAAAACGTTCCTCAAGTCCAGCCACTTGACGTTGCAGTTCACCGATTTGTTGATTAATGGGTGTTGTTACTGCTGTTTGTGGAGCAGGTTGTACAGGTTCCGGCACACATAAAGATTGCCACAAGGCTTCTTTACAGAGGTCGCTGAAAGTCTTGTCTGGTTGCTTTTCCAAATAACTTTCTACTTGCGCTAACAAGCTCTCATCAGCAAGCTCTGGGTTGAACGTGACGGATTTAACTACCTTTTTTGACCATTGGAACATCAGCTTTATGCCCTAGCAGCGCGATTGGAGGATAATTGTGCCTCTCCATAAATATACTGCCCCAAAGCATTCGCCTGTCGGGAAGGTGCTGCTAAATGAGCATTAATCTTTGCTTCTTTAAGCAGACGTTGAACGTCGTCCCAGAAGAACTCACCACCCCCGCCAGTCAGAATCACATCGGTGACGCGTTCTGGCAACCAGGCTAGCACACGGCTACAGATTTCGCGCGAAAACATCTCTGTGAGGTTGGGAAGAAAATCGTCTAGGTTGGTGGGCTTACTAGCGCCTTTAGGACGGTAATAGCGTTCACCTCTGGGTTTGTTCACAGCAGAAATCAGCGCTAGAGATTGACTATCTGCTCCTTCAATTTCGGCAGATACCAATTCATAAAACTTATTCATCCCGAAGTCTTCACTCTTAGAAGCACCTCTGGCAAAACGGAAGTTATCTACCATCAAAAGATCGACAGTTTGATGTCCAATATCGACGATCGCCACCGATATTTTTGTAAAATCAGGACTGCCAGGGTTTTTCTTGGGTTGAGCTTCAGACCACAGCAAGCTGCCGTAACCTTCTGGCATTACCCATACCTTACTGACGTTCAGCGACACAGATTCGCCTCGGAAATTCAACACATGAGGGCCGCCAACTTGGCTAATTAGCTGTGCTTTTTCCTTTTCAAATTGTTCTAAAGAAAGAAAAGGCAGACCTAGTACAACTGAGATATCGTCTCTAAGTTTGAAGTAGCCAGCACTTGCTAATACTTTTACTAGTGCAGCTTCTACCTTAGATTGTCCGACTCCTAAATTCGCCCCAAAATCAGCTGCCAGTTGACCAACAGCATATCCATTTCCCTGATACTCCAGCCACAAATCCATTAAGGGGTCAGTAGCTCTGGCTTCAAAAACACCACCGCGTACTTGTTCTATCGACATCTGCTTGACGTTGGCAGGTACGAACACCACATTGCCTGGTTCACGACTCACACAAGTTTTTGTGGAAGTTCTGCCTAAATCAACACTGAGAATGGTTTTCCCTGGAACACCACCTGTCTTGCTAATAGGAGGATTGTTATTAATAGCATTTATGGGAGTCGATGCTAACGGCTGCCTATTCATGGGTATAGCAGCAGCATTGATAGGGGTAGCGGCGGAAGGTTGGTCTGTCATGAAAGCTCCTAGTTCAAACTTAACTGTAAAAAGTTGTCATGCTCATCTTACAAAAATGCGAGCAACCAGAAATTCTAGGTTGCGTCAAGTGTAGCTAGAAATACGCCAAAAATTAATTTCGGCGATACCTCTGGTGAACTTTGCCAACGTACATCTAGTATTATTTGGCATAGTGTAGGCGAATTTTGACCAGATGTAACCCCTGCTTTCACTGTTTTCAAACCAAAAGCGTCCGTGTTTTATCTTCTAGTGCGTCTTAACTGGCGCTTGAATATCCAGAAAACAAATGCTAGAACCAAACCGCCTAGTACGATTTTGGATACAGGAGCAAGGTACTTGTCCACAAGTTCATACTGACTACCCAATATGTATCCTGAGTATGTTAACAAACCCACCCAAGCAGCGCTACCTAAGGTTGTGTAAAACAAAAATGGTAGCAAAGGCATATTGCTAATACCTGCGGGAACAGAAATCAAGGTGCGGATTCCAGGGACGAGACGACCAATTAATACTGCTGTTCTACCTTGTCTGTCAAACCACTCTTTGGCTTTGATAATGTCTTTACTGGATATAGTCAGCCATTTGCCATACTTGTCAGCCCAAGCTTTCAAACGGATTTCGCCCAAAAACTTACCTGGATAGTACCAAATAAGTGCGCCCAATACAGAACCCAAAAGTCCTGCAAAAAACACACCAATGATATTCAGCTTTGCCCCTCCTGGTTGATATGGACTTGCTGTAAATCCAGCCAGTGGCATAATCAATTCTGAAGGTATGGGGGGAAAAAGGTTCTCTAAAAACATTAGTAGGGCGATTCCCCAATAGCCAAAATAGTTGATAGTATTAGTTATCCATTCAAGCATTGAGTTAATTCCTGAAATTGCTGGATTAGTCTTGTTACTAAATTCAGCTTTAGCTTTTTTAAAGGGTAATTATCCCCGCTTGATAGAGTCAAGGCAATTTGGCTGCACTAAAAGTTGGCATCACATCTGAAAACATAGACTTATAAAAGCTCGTAAGTAGGTCTAGCCCTTGAGATTGAGGGATTTATCGCTCATTACAAACTTGACAAAACTAATGGGACGGACTAATAAATTTTGTTTTCTAATTTTTTAGATCCCCCTTAGCCTGCTTTTTGAAGGGACTAGGAAGGATCTAAAGACTTGATGGCAAATTTAAAAACATACTCTAGGTTTTATTCTGAAGTTGGGGCTGTGGGGTAGCACAGGGAGAGTCGGGAGAAAATTCCACTTTGTCTCCCTTGTCTCTCTTGTCCCTTCTTCTTCTAAACTGTGGGGGTCAATGATTGTACCCTTGGTTCCGATTGCCAGTCTAAGGGGTTCCAAACTCGATCTTCTAGTGCCATCTGTTCAATCAAACTTGCCAGTCTCAGGGCTTTGAGAGCTTGTTCACCACCTACTGAGGGTTGATTGCCTCCATGTACGCAGTTGACAAAATGTTCTAATTCTGCGCTCAAAGGTTGAATATTGCTAGTGTAAACTTTTTCAATTACACCATCTTGCCTGTAAAGTACTTGTCGGTGATCGGTGAGAGAATTGGCAGTGGTTTGTCGGTGAATCAAAATTTCATTCTTGAGAAAATCTGCCTCAGTAAATGAATTTTTGCAATGGGCGACAATTCGGCGAATTTTGCGGTGGGTGACTTTACTGGCAGTCAGAGTAGCAACAATACCATTGGCAAACCCCAAGGTAGCGGTTACGTAATCTAAATAACCAGAGTCTAAAGAGCGAGTACCGCTAGCAGTCAATTTCGTTACTGGGGAAGCAGCTAATTCCAAAAGTAGGTCGATGTCATGGATCATTAAATCCAGCACAACTGAAACATCGTTTGCTCGATCTGAGTAAGGACTCATTCTGTGGGCTTCTAGCGCCAATAATTCCTCTGTTTTGAGAACTTGGCTCAGTTCTTTAAAAGCTGGGTTAAAACGCTCAATATGACCTACTTGCAGGATACACCCAGATTCAGCTGCGGCATTTACTAAAGATTCTGCCTCAGAAATACTGGCTGCGATTGGTTTTTCAATCAAAACATGAATTCCCGCCAAAAGACAGTTGATGCCCACGGCATAGTGCAGACGGGTGGGAACAGCTACACAAACTGCTTCCACAAGGGGTAGCAGATCGCAGTAATCTTCAAAAAAACGCACCTTGTACTTGCTGGCAGTTTCTAATCCTCGCTCGACGTTAATATCTGCTACTCCGACTAGTTCAACATCTTTCATTGAACTCAGCACGCGAGCGTGGTGTTGTCCCATGTTACCCACTCCAATCACGCCTATGCGGATTGGTCGTGGCTGGTTGCGCTGTGTATATAGATTCGATTCTGCCACTGACATGCTATTTTGCACTATTATTCTCTCCTCAACCACCAAATTTAGAGACGCTACGGCCGTTGGCGTTTATACTCGAAAGCCGGTTACGATCCGTCTAAAACCATCCAGATGGTAACATAGAGCCTATGTTTATGAAGAATTTCAAAGTTTGTGATCGGTTCCCGTAATCCAAATATCTTTTGTATAGATATTTCGAGTTTGCTTTGGATTTTACACTTTCTCCAAAAATATATGTATTTTTATTAACTTTACAACTTTCAATAAGACCTAAGTAGAAATTCCCCTTGGCATTGCTTTCTGGCATCTTGTTAAGGTTTGATGGAGTGATTTGAAATCCAAAATTTGCAACCAAGATGAAAGCTGTAATTCTCTTATCTGGGGGATTAGACTCTTCCACAATTCTGTACAAAGCTCAAACTGATGGCTGTGAATGTCATGCTATTTCCTTTGATTACCAGCAGCGACATCGACGAGAGTTACAGTCAGCGCTCAGTGTCGCTCAAAAAGCTACGATCGCAAAACATCAGGTAGTTAACTTTGATTTACGACAATGGGGCGGTTCGGCGCTTACCGATAATGCCATTAATTTACCCCAAGAGCGATCGCCAGATGAAATGTCTCAAAATATTCCTGTAACATACGTTCCCGCTCGTAATACCATCTTTTTAAGCTTTGCTCTTAGTTACGCCGAAGCGATCGCAGCAGAGCGCGTCTACATCGGCGTTAATGCCCTAGATTACTCAGGATATCCTGATTGTCGCCCCGACTATATCCAAGCAATGCAAGAAGTTTTTCGCCTGGGAACCAAACAAGGGCGTGAGGGACGACCAATTAATATTGTTGCACCCCTAATCAACCTGAAAAAAACCGAAATTATCCAACTAGGGAACCAATTGGGAGTTCCTTGGGAACTAACTTGGTCTTGCTATGCTGGTGGAGATGTCGCCTGCGGTGTGTGTGATTCTTGTCGCTTGCGGCTAGCAGCTTTTGCTGAGTTGGGACTTGTCGATCCACTGGTGTATGCACAGTAGACGCATTGGGGAGCCAGTGCGTTGGGCGGCTTTGCCCGACTTGAAGCAACTGGCGTCATTGAGCATTAATTATTTCCCTTCTGCTCCTCTGCTCCCCCCTCTTCTTCTAACCGTTGCAGTTGAATTTGATGCAGGCGTGGGCCAACAATCGATACCACGGTGAATTCGAGATTTTGATAACAAAAGGTTTCGCCAATGGCCGGAATTTTCTGTAACTCATACAGCAAAAAGCCCCCTAGTGTTTGGTATTCTCTGGTCAGGGGCAAATTAAGATGCAAAACTTCGTTAAGGTCTTCAAGGTTGATTTGTGCTTGCACCAAAAATTTTTGCTCATCTAACATCTGAATCAGTAAGTCTTCACTGCTTTCAGGTTCGCTGGGATCGCCAATGATTTCGGCAATCACATCTTTGATTGTCACTAGTCCCACAGTAGAGCCAAATTCATTCACTACCATGACCATAGCGGGTTTCTCTTGCTGCATCATGGGCAAAAGTTCACTCAATGGCGTGTGTTCTGGAACAAACCGGGCGGGACGCATCCAAGGTTGGATTTGTGTTTCTAAACTGAGTTTTCCTAAAGCCAAAGGTTGTGCCAAATCTTTAAAATAAACAATACCGCGAACATCGTCCAAAGATTCACCAATCACGGGATAGCGAGAGTAACCAGTAGAAGCCATTTCGCTAAGTAATGTCTGGAAGGTAGCATCTTTTGGTAGTGTGATAATACTGGTGCGGGGGATCATCACATCTTGAGCCATGACATCTCCAAATTCAAAGACATTATTGAGAAGTTCTCGCTCTGCACGCTGTAAACCAGTAGATCCCCATTCTGTAGAGATAATCAGTTGCAATTCTTCGGGAGTCACAGGTGGTCGCCAGCCTTGACCTGTGTATTGGATGCCAAAAATCCGTAATAGAAAACGAGTTGATTGGTTAAGAATCCAGATGAAGGGACTAAAAAAACGCACGATTGCTTTTACCGAAGGCCCCAAAAACCTCGCTAGCTGTTCTGAGTACAGCATGGCTAAAGATTTGGGGCATAATTCTCCGATGACAATTTGCAAATAGGCAATTAAGAAAAAGGCAATGGGAATTGATAAAGAATGGGCAAGGAAGGTAGTCATTCCACTGGGTAAAGGCCAGGATTTTAACCAGGCATTCACCAGCACGACAATCGTACTTTCTCCAATCCATCCCAGTGCCAAACTAGAGAGAGTAATGCCTAACTGGGTGGTAGATAGCAGTCGGTCAATACTGCGTTGTAACATTTCTACAGCGATCGCTGGAATATCCCCAGCTTTAACTAGCTGGTGAATACGCGATCGCCGCACGCTCACCATCGAAAACTCCGCCGTTACAAAAAAGGCATTTATGGCAATCAGTAGTAACACTGACAACAACCGCAGCGCCACTTCTATCAAACTTAAATTAGGAAAACCACTCACCGCCAAAGCTCGTGTAAAACTCACGTCCTCCATTTAAGGGGACTGGGTATCAGGAATTGGGTATTGTGAAGAATTCAGTCCCCAGTCCCCAGTCCCCAGTCCCCAGTCCCCAGTCCCCAGTCCCCAGTCCCCAGTCCCCAGTCCCCAGTCCCCAGTCCCCAGTCCCCAGTCCTCTCCTACCTTTCTACAGGAATATTCGATGCCTCTAGCTTCAATTGTTGAGCGGGATAATCAGTCAGAGCAAGTGATATTTTCTTGACATCATCAAGTAAAGCTGTCGGAATGCTCACTGTACCTGAAAATACTGGCCCATTTACAGGCAATTCTGTTGGTAAACCCTCTGTACTTGCACTCAGGGTTCGTCCTTTATCATCGGTAACATCTAAAAAACTATACAAGAAGCGCACAGAATCCTTACCTTTGTTCTGCATTTTCACTTTCAGTAGTAAATCACCGCCAGAGTAGCGAGCAGATTGTACAGTCATTGTTACACCCTGACTTTGGGCTGTAACCGGAAAACCTGGTCGGGGCTTTTCTTCAACTACTTCTGGGGGTTTTTCCTCTGGCTTCTGCTTGCTAGTATTGGTTTCTTCATCATCTTCTTCTGGCTTTTCCGATTTAGCGGCTTTGGTCTTGCCCTCTATTCGCGCCTTGACAATTTTTAGAATCTCTTCCTCTTTTAATAGTACTAGCCCTCCCTGTTGAGAGTTATTTGCCTTATTGCTGGCAAATTTGGTTGTAGGACGTCCATCTGGTGTAGTCACGCCTTTAAGTGCTGAACTCCCCAGTTCAAAGCCCAAAAAAGCGCTCACAGAACCTGCTCCCATCATCAGAATTAACAAAATCAAAGTAAGAAGTACAGTAGAATTTATTTTCATCGCTGACAAGCTATCACAATAGAATGCTAGTCTATTTAAGAATAGTGAAGCTTTTGACCTCAATCCTTAAAGGAACTCAATCAATATTAGTTTGCACTATATCTATGATCAAATTATGTAGTATAAAAATCTAGTAAACTATTGTCCAGTATTTACACGTGGTAAATTTGTGCTATGTTCATAGAATTGGCTAAACTAAGTGTGTAAAATATTTTTATCACTCTAAAATTAGCAAATAAGGTTGACTTAAAAGTTAAAATGATTAATTTGTAGCAACCTACAACCTTGCAAAACAAGCGCCTTTGGCCGATTGGGGAGGCAACGAACTCATAATTCGTCTTCAGGCTGGTTCGATTCCAGCAGGGCGCACTGAATCATCAAAAACTACTAATAGAAGGGCATTGGGATTAGGGGAGAGGTGACAGGTGACAGGTGAGAGGGAATAATCTTTACCCTGTAAGCTGTACCCTATTACCTTCTTGATTCCCCACTCCCCAATCTTACCGAGATGGTAAAGTTTCAAACCGGAATTCAGTTCCGATTTGAAGTTTGTTGCTATAGCGAGGAGACATCATTAGCGATGTGTTATAAGGATTTGGTAAATCAGGAGTACGAATATAAGGATCGTTGCCGACTTGCTGAGTCAGGGCATCATGATATAAAGTATTAACCAGCTCGGCATCGCGGGCAATTTCATTTTCTGGAAAGGAACCACCAAAACCAGTACCAGATCCGAAAAATGAGTCTAGCTGACGCTTGAGGCTGCCATTTTCGTAGAAATTGCGATCGTGACGAAAATAAGCTCGTTCAAATACATCATTCGTAGTTTCAGTATTGGATGTTGCCGTTTGAGCAGATGCAATAGAGGGAAAAGCAATACCAGCAGTAAGCAGTACTAATAAACCACCAAAGGTTTTAAATTTTATACGCACGTTTCTGACTCCTCAACTTTTGCTTTGGGTGAATCTTAATTTATGCTGAAGTTCAGAACTCTGATGAGTTCAACCTTTGGTGTAGCACAACTTTTAATGTTTTGTAATGACGTATCCTACTGAAACTCTTACCCACTCAGATATTTGGGCAACCACTTCTGATTTGACCACTTTGCGCCACAAGCTACTAGATTTATTTTGCCAACTTGCTTATCAAGAGGGTGATTTTCTTCTCTCTTCTGGGCTGCGTAGTTCTTATTACGTCAATAAAACACAGGTAACACTTCATCCTCAAGGCGCTTTGGCAGTCGGACGGTTACTATTTCCTTTATTACCTTTAGATACACAGGCTGTAGGTGGTTTAACAATGGGGGCTGACCCAATTGTGACAGCAGTAAGTATAGTTTCAGTTTATGAAAACCGCCCAATACCAGCGCTGATTATTCGCAAGGAAGCCAAGGGTTATGGAACAAGAGCTTATATAGAAGGTCCCAGTTTACCAGAGGGCGCAAAAGTAGTAGTTTTGGAAGATGTAGTCACAACTGGGCAATCTGCTCTAAAAGCAGTTGAACGTCTTAAAGATGCAGGTTATACCGTAAATCAAGTAATTTCACTGGTAGATAGAGAGCAAGGGGGAGGTGAGTTGTACCAGTCAGCAGGGTTGAAGTTTGAAACTTTGTTTTCGATTCGGGAAGTTCAAGAACGCTACCGACAACTTGCGAATTCATGAATAAAAGGAGATCAATATGCAAGCAACTGTATCTACAGAACTAACACAAGAAAAAGTTGAGAAAGCTGTGAACGCAATTCTTGAAGTACTAGGAAAACCAGAAAACGATTTACACTACAAAGCGCTAACAGCTTTTCAGAGTGGCGATCATCAAACTGTAAAGAGACTGGCATCTACCAACCTGACTGATTGTTATTGCAAAGCTTTGGGATACCTGGGAGGAGCGCTGAAGCTGACTCCAAACACTGATACTATTTTGGCGGAATCGGCTCGTAGTGCAGCTGAATTTGTGAAAGAAAAGGCATTGCAGCATCTTGGTATTAAGATCGCTGATGCTTTGAATTAACCAATGCAATGAGCTTACGCGATCGCTCTATACAAATCAAAAAAAACTCCTGAAAAATTTTTCAAGAGGGTTTGTGTAAGTACCTAATGCTCCATTGGATCGTCTCTCCAATACCAAGCGATCGCAGCTGTAATTTCATACCTTCCGGTTACGTAAGCAATAGTAAAACTGCTTACCGTGCAAATCAGCTAAATAATAGCCAGCTTTTACAGGTTCAAAGCGAAATAGCTCAATGGCTAACTGCTGTTTGGTAATACTATTTAGGGGTGTGCTAGCCGCGATCGCTCTTTTCTCTACTTCTGCCACCATCTAAAGCCAAGGAAAAATTACTTGCTTCTGGCTTAACCTAGCAAGGATAAACCAATTCACTCTTGACAAAAACTCCGAGGCAACGATGTGTCAAGGGATCAGGTTGTGGAGGTAAGGTTGTGAGTTTATGAAAAACTTTTCATAAGAACAGACTTAGATATTTTAAGATTAGTAAACAGGAATCGTTATTTTTCGTCTTAAATTTGTAGCTTACTAAAAACGTGAGATTATGCCGCAGTTGGGTAATTTATGACACGCCGTCAGTATCGTAATCCACCAGTAGCAGCAAAACTCCAATCTTGTTATTCTTGCGACAGACAGAACATCAACCGTGGGGAGTTGGAAATATCGGTCTAAGATAGCTGCTTCTTCAGTTCAAATGAGCAAAGCTATCTCTGAGCAATCTGATAATTATGCAGTCCTGGAACTTTAAAGCTGGAGCTATTCACCAGCTCACAAAACTCACGGAAGAATTGCTGAACTAGGATCTGACAATGAAACTTATAAATACGCCATAGAATGGTTGAAGCAACTACGCACGATTGTTGCTGCTAACCAAATGTGGTGGGGTGAACCATTGGTAAATCTGAGCATTGACTCAGAAATAGTTTTTGAGTGGTGGTACGGAACCAAAAAGTTAACTGTTTATATTCTGGGAAATACCGCAGAATACATCAAAGTTTGGGGTACTGACATTGATAATGAAATGGAAGACGGCACGTCTTCATCACTTGCTGAACTTACGGCTCTCTGGAAATGGCTAGTTTCATAGAGGTTTGCAGTGAGCGATGTGGTTACAGATGATGAGCTATTGTATCGGTTCATTCTGCGTGGATTAGACAAATATTACTGCATTGGAGAGTTTGGATTAGAACTTAGCTCGCAAGCGTTTACAGATAGAAATCAAGCTCCTTCTGTTGACAGAGCAAAGCTTTGTGGTTATGATCCACAATGCACACAGAAAAACTCAGATGATGGTGTCGTGAGTTTAATTGCTGGCGAAGTTCGGATGATAAATGTTTCTCAAAATGATCAAAAAGGCAACCCACTTTTTGATTACAAAATTGATGTCTGCCCACGACCAACAGATGACAAGCCATCTCACGCACAAATTGAGCCATCTCCTAATTACACGAACAAAACAACTTTTAGAAAAGTTGCAGAAAAGCTGGCACAGCTTGCAACGGAGAGAATCAAGAAAGAGGATTGGGAAATTAAACCACAGGAATTACGAATTTAGGCGATCGCAACATCTCGCTCATCTGTTCACATTCATTTAAAACACTGCTTGATGCAGTGGTGTTTTTTTAAAATTTAAAAATTTTCATCTTTGCAAAATCATTAATACATTTGCTAACCCACTTCAATCATCCATTTGATTTACAATTATGTTTTATTATTAATCATCATTTAAATATTAATATAGTCAATTGTGATATTTGCAACAAGACAAAAAACCACAAGCAAGTCATAGCCAGTAAAATTGTTCTCTTTTAACAAAAGCCAGCAGCGGGATTTGAACTCGCGACCTTCCGATTACAAGTCGGATGCACTACCACTGTGCTATGCTGGCAAATTTGATGATGACTTTTAATTAGTAACCACAATTTCTTATTGTACCATAATCCATTTGTTTGTCTAGCTGTATATTCTAAAAAATATCTACTTTTCCACAAATAAGGCTAAAAGACCAGAAATTTTAGCAATATCGCTGCTTGTGTACGCCTAGATAGTTTTTCTTCTGGCGTTGCCATTGTGATGAACCAGAAAAAATCAGTGATTCCAATCGCTGATAAAGTTAATAAATTAATATTCATAGCAAAAGCTAACTAAATCCTGGGCTGAACGAACGCAAAAATATCTGGTCAGTTCTAAAACTATATTTTCCTGGCACGGTTGAATAAAGGAACAGAAATATATAATTATTTTTTACAGATTACAAGCATGGCAGCATTGCTCGGACGAGATTTATTAAGTCTAGCGGACATCAGTTCTACGGAACTTCAACAACTCCTGCAATTGGCAACTCAACTTAAATCACAACAGTTGAAGTTGCAATGTAATAAAGTTTTGGGGTTGTTGTTCTCCAAAGCTTCAACTCGTACACGGGTAAGTTTTACTGTGGCGATGTACCAACTTGGTGGACAGGTAATCGATCTCAACCCTAATGTCACTCAAGTTAGTCGTGGGGAACCTTTGCAGGATACAGCGCGGGTGTTAAATCGATATCTGGATATTTTGGCAATTCGCACTTTTGCCCATCAGGATTTGGAAACTTTTGCTCATTATGCCAAGATTCCGGTAATTAATGCGCTTACCGATGCAGAACACCCTTGTCAGGTATTAGCTGATTTATTGACGATTCAAGAAAGCTTTGATACTCTTGCTGGGTTAACTTTAACCTACGTGGGTGATGGGAATAATGTCGCTAATTCTCTGATGTTGGGCTGTGCTTTGGTGGGAATGAATGTTAGAATTGCTACTCCTAGCGGATATGAACCAAATTCTAGGATTGTAGAGCAAGCAAGAGCGATCGCTAATAATAAAACTGAAGTCCTTCTCACTCACGATCCAGAATTAGCTGTTAAGGGAGCTGCTGTACTTTACACTGATGTTTGGGCGAGTATGGGGCAAGAGGCAGAAGCAAACAACCGGATGGCAATTTTCCAGCCTTATCAAATTTCAGAGCAGCTATTAAGTCTTGCCGATCCAGAGGCAATTGTTTTACACTGCTTACCAGCCCATCGCGGTGAAGAAATTAGCGAATCTGTTATTGAAGGTTCCCAATCACGAGTTTGGGAACAGGCAGAAAATCGCCTGCACGCCCAAAAGGCTTTACTTGCAAGTCTTTTAGGGGCAGAGTAAGAATATATGGCACAGCGAATAGGGTATCTTTTCTTCCTTATAACCTGTAAGCTCTAACCTATAACTTGTAATATTCTTATTTGTCAAAAGGCAAAAGAGAAGAAAATAATTTTGCTTTTGCCTTTCATATTTTTACTTTTCTCTTGTTATGGGGAGTTTTTTGTAGTACTAATGTTCTAGAGAGATTTATAATTACTTCGTGCAAATTTATGGAACGTCTAACAGAAGCTCAACAAGAACTTTACGAATGGTTGGCAGAATACATCCGCTTGCACCAGCATTCGCCTTCAATTAGGCAAATGATGCAGGCGATGAACTTGAAGTCACCGGCACCAATTCAAAGCCGTTTAGAACATTTACGCACTAAAGGATATATAGAATGGACTGAGGGACAAGCGCGAACGATTCGGATTTTGCGTCCCGTGAAACAAGGTGTACCAATTTTGGGGACAATCGCTGCTGGTGGTTTAATAGAACCGTTTACTGATGCTGTAGATCATTTAGACTTTTCTAATTTCGATTTACCTCCTCAAACTTACGCTTTGCGGGTAGCTGGCGACAGCATGATTGAAGATTTAATTACTGATGGCGATGTGGTATTTCTGCGTCCAGTAGCAGAACCTAATCATTTGAAAAATGGCACCATCGTCGCTGCTAGAGTAGATGGATTCGGCACAACATTAAAACGTTTTTATCGCCAAGGCGATCGCGTTACCCTTAAACCAGCAAATCCTAAGTACAATCCCATTGAAGTCATGGCTCAACAAGTACAGGTGCAGGGTTCTCTGATTGGTGTTTGGCGTGGTTACAACTGAGTGATAGGCAATGGGTAATGGGAAAGATAAGTACCAATGACCAATGACTAATGACTAAATAAATATGTACCTGACGAAAAATTCAGTGCAGCAACTGCCCACTTTCCGGTTGAAATTACCGTTTGCAAAAGAAAGTAAGGGCAGTTATTACACTTTGCAACCATTACCAGGATGCCCAAGAATGCCTGTGTCTCTGCAATTGCGGCAATATCAGCGACAAGCGATCGCTAGCTGGTTTGCCAACAATGGTAGAGGGACGCTGAAAATGGCTACTGGTAGTGGTAAAACTATTACTGCACTAGCGATCACTTGTGAACTCTACCAACAGATTAATTTACAAGTTCTGTTGGTAGTGTGTCCTTATCGTCATCTTGTTACCCAATGGGCGCGAGAATGTGAAAAATTTAATTTGCAACCGATTTTAGCTTTTGAGAATTTACGCACTTGGCAAAGTCAACTTTCTACGCAAATTTATAATCTGCGTTCTGGTTCTCAACGGTTTGTGACGGTGATTACTACCAACTCTACTTTAATTGGAGATGGGTTTAGGTCTCAACTCAAATATTTTCCCGCCAAAACTTTAATTATTGGTGATGAGGCGCATAATTTAGGCGCACCCAAGTTAGAAGAAAGTTTGCCGCGTGGTGTTGGGTTGAGACTGGCTTTATCTGCGACACCGGAGAGATATTTTGATGATTTTGGTACGCAATCTTTATTTGATTATTTTGGCCCAGTTCTCCAGCCAGAGTTTACTTTGAGAGATGCGATCGCTCAAGGTGCTTTAGTACATTATCTCTATTATCCGGTGTTAGTGGAATTAACTGAGGCAGAAAGTATTGCTTATTTAAAGCTAACTAAAAGAATTGGGCGATCGCTACTATATAGAGAACGAGAAAATGGACAAGCAGGATTTGAAAACAATGAAGATTTAAAGCCATTATTGATGCAAAGAGCAAGGTTAATTGGTGCGGCGGAAAATAAATTAACCGCTTTGCAAGATTTAATGAGCGATCGCCGCGAAACTACTCACACACTTTTTTATTGTGGTGATGGTTCCCAAGAGGTGGGACAACGTTCATCGCTACGTCAACTTAAAGCTGTTGCTAAAATTCTCGGAGTGGATTTAGGGTACAAGGTAAGCACCTATACAGCACAAACAACTTTACAAGAAAGGGAAATTTTACGGCATCAATTTGAAAGTGGAGAGTTGCAAGGTTTGGTGGCAATTCGTTGTTTAGATGAAGGTGTCGATATTCCAGCAATTCAAACGGCGGTGATTTTATCAAGTTCTGGTAATCCCCGCCAATTTATTCAGCGACGGGGGCGAGTTTTACGTCCTCATCCGGCTAAAGAACGCGCAACAATATTTGACATGATTGTTTTGCCACCAGATTTAGATAGGGAAACTATAGAAGTTGAGCGTAATCTTTTGAAAAAGGAATTGCGTCGCTTTGTGGAGTTTGCTGACTTAGCTGATAATGCAGGGGAAGCAAGAATGAAGTTACTTGATTTACAAAAGCGATATGGTTTATTAGATATTTGATAATGAACTATATAGTTGTATTATTTTGTAAAATTTTTTTAGTTTTGAAAAAAGAAGCATTAAATATGAAATAATAAAATTATGAATTTGATTATAATGGAATATAAGCAGCTTTAAAAATTTTGCTTTTATCCCATTATAATCTAAATTATTAATACTAATAATAACAGAAAGTAATTCAAGAATAAAGTCTTTTTTCAAAGAAAATCATAAATTTGAAAAAATAGTTTTTGCAAAATTCCAGATAACGCTAACAGTGGCTTTACTGAGGTAAATGCACTACTAGAGAAAGTTAAAATATAGAAAAACTATATTTTAAAACTGAAGATGTCACAAGATGCAAATATCGATGATGTGCAAGAACCAATAACCAGCGCTCCGCCAGAAGTACGGCGAATCATTGAGCGGGTATGGAAACTGGAAAAAGGCAGATTAGATAAAAAGATTAACAGCCATATAAATGATAATATTTTGGACATTATCAAGGAAGAGGTGCGATGAAGCTGACTTCAATCAAGCTATGCAACTTTCGCTCCTTTTATGGTACGACACCAGAGATACTTTTAGCTGGTGGAGATGTTCACAATACAACGATTATTCATGGGAATAATGGCTCTGGAAAAACTAGTTTACTGAATGCCTTTACTTGGGTATTATATGAGAAATTTAGTGCAGCCTTTGCATCGATAGAACAGTTGGTAAATAAACGAGCGATCGCAGAAGCTCAAAAAGGTCAAGTTGTAGAATGCTGGGTAGAGATTGGCTGGGAACATGAAGGTAAACGCTATCGAGTCAAACGCGCCTGTCGGGGTTATAAAAACGAAGGTGATTTTGACGCTGGTAAAACTCAATTAACCATGTGGGTTGGTGCAGATGATGGTAAATGGAATATACCAATTCAGCAACCAGACGATATAATTAATCAAATTTTACCCGCTACTTTACATCAATATTTTTTCTTTGACGGCGAACGAATTGAAGAAATAGTCCGTTCTGATAAAAAAGCTGAAATTGCTGAAGCTACAAAAATTTTCTTGGGTGTGGAAGTCATCAACCGCTCCATCAGACATTTGGGAGATGCTAAAAAAACTTTAGAAAATGAGTTAGAAGCTATTGGTAGCTCAGAAATTAAACAACTATTACGACAGCAAGAAAAGATAGAACGAGAGTGCGATCGCATTACCAAACGGCAAACTGAAATTAAAGAAGAGTTAGAATATCAACAAACTTTTAAAAAAGAGACAAGTAATCGGTTACGAGAACTGAGTGCTGCTAAGGAATTGCAAGAAAGATGGCAGGATTTAGAATCACAGAAAACGGCAAATCAAGAAGAATATAAAAAAACGAAAGAAGCACTTAAAAAAGTTATTTCCACGCGAGGTTATACAGTTTTACTCTCAGAAACTACAGCGCAGTTTCGAGGAATTATCAATGATTTGAAGCAACGTGGCGAGTTAACATCAGGAATTTCAAGAGAATTTGTGAATGATTTACTCAATTCTCAACGCTGTATTTGTGGCGCAGAATTACACGAGGGTAATCATTCTCATACTCATGTGAGTACGTGGTTAAACAAAGCAGGTTCTTCGGCGCTGGAAGAAACTGCAATTCGGATGAGCGCACAAGTAGATGAAATTGATAAGCAAGCCATAGGATTTTGGGAAGAAGTTGATAGAGAACAAACTAGGATTAATCAGTTAAGGCAAAGCATATCTCAAATTGAAGGTGATTTAGACAATATTCAAGAACGGTTACGAAAAGATGCTAATGAAGAAATTAGCAGTTTACAAAAACGCTTAGATGAAATTGAAAGTAAAATTGATGAATTAAATCGAGAACAGGGTGCAAATCAGCAGCAACTTGCTCAACTAAAAATTGAAATTGAAGGTTTAAATAAACAAATCGCTAAACAAAAGCTGAATGAAGACAAGCAAACTTTAGCACAGCGACGAATTAACGCCACTCAAGAAGCAATCGAACGGTTAACAGAAGTTAGAAATCGTCAAGAACAACAATTTCGTTTGCAACTAGAAAAGCGAGTACAAGAAATATTCACAGAAATTTCTGTGACTCCATACATCCCTAAAATTAGTGAAAAATATGAACTAACATTAGTAGAAAATACTACAGGAATAGAAGCACCTGTTGCAGCTTCCACTGGGGAAAATCAAATTCTCAGTTTATCCTTTATTGCCAGCATCATTGATAAAGTACGGGAATGGAGTGAGAAGCGAAAAATGATGATGATTCCCGATAGTAGTACTTTCCCAATTGTGATGGATTCACCATTTGGTAGTTTAGATGAGAATTCGCGGCGACACATTGCTAAAACAATTCCCCAATTAGCGAATCAGTTAATAGTTTTAGTTACTAAGACTCAGTGGCGGGGTGAAGTAGAAGCAGAAATAACAGATAGAATTGGTAGAGAATATGTGCTTACGTATTACTCATCTAAGCCAGATTGCGAACAAGATTATATTGAGTTGGGTGGAGAAAGATATTCTTTGGTTAAACAAAGTCCGAACGAGTTTGAATATACTGAAATTATTGCGATTGAACGTAATGTTTAAAGGATTCAGTTTGCAACTTTAGTTTAAGCGAAACTAGAAACAGTGGCAGAAAAAGTAAACCCACGCTCAGATGATTAAAAATGACAGCACACAAAAGAGAACAGTTAATTAAAGATATCAACGTACTGCTACATCAAGCTTATGACAGTACTTTAGTTGAAATTTACGCGCTCTTAAAAAGAATTGATGATGTAGATGATGAAGAAGACTTAAAAGCCATTAAAGAAGCTAGGGAAGATATACGCATTAATGGCACTGTATCTTGGGATGAAATTCAAAACGAAATAAACAAGGATGTTGCGTGAGTTACGAAGTTAAATTTTCAAGGGATGCGAAAAAGCAGTTTAGGAAACTACCTATAGACGTACAACAACGCATACAAACTAAAATTAATGACTTGGCAATAGAACCGCGTCCAAACGGAGTAAAAAAATTACAAGGTGATGATAATTCATATCGTGTTCGAGTCGGAGATTATCAAGTGGTTTATGAAGTAGATGATGATGTTTTGATAGTAACTGTAATTAAACTAGGACATCGTAGCGAGATTTATAAAGATGAAAGTTAGTGGAGTAGGGAATATCGTGCTAGTAATCCTGAAGAACCGCAAGTGTATTGCCGTAATGAGGTGGCTGAAGCTGAACCCGCAGTACCAGTATGGACTATGTTAGTGGGTAATTTGTTTGTTTAGCGAGCGCCCACATACTAGTATAAAATAATGCGTCTAAAAATGCGATCGCTTTTATATTTCGGTTAAAATAGCAACAATGTAGATATTAAAATAATGGCTGCAAACAGAATCAGGGTTGGTAAAGATAAGGCTGAGTTGGTGAAATCTCTAGTAGCATCAAAAGACACAACTGGGCCTTTTCAAACTTATGTAGAAGTAATGGTGTTTGCAGCAGCATTGGGCGTTAAATATAAAAAGCGCGTTCCTTTGGGGGAAACCAGCAAAAGAGAACCATCTCCAATTCCACAAGAGAATTTTGCTTCATTGGGATATGACCTAATCATTAAATTATTAGGAATCAATGAAACTCAAGATATCAACATACTCTCATCTAGAGAAGAACAAGATGAAGATAAACGTACTCAAATATTTGAAGAATATGCTAATGGAGGACTGGAAATTTTACAAAACGAGTTGCGGGGTTCTGTTGACTATTCAGAGCGACTTCTATTAGTTCTGATTTCTGAAAGAGGAACAAAAGAACAGCTAGAAGAAGAGTTTGATCTCAGTAAATTTTTAAATTGATTTTTTTGTTGCTTAATTAAACTCTTAAATATGAAAAATATAGCATATTATTGTCAACGTTTTGCTGAATTAAATGTGAGTAGTAGCCAAAAGCGTGGTAATGCTCAATATAAACCAATATTACTTTTATCTGTAATTGATTTAATTGCGCGGGATGTCATTACTACTAATACAATTCCAGTTTCAGACGAATTAATTCAAATATTTGAAAGTTATTGGAATGTAATCGGTTCTCCAGCTTACAAAGGTGGTTTACACTATCCTTTCTTCCATCTGCAAAATGAAGGCTTTTGGTACTTGAAATTTAAGTCTGAATTTAATGGGTTACAGCCAAAAACAATTAACAAATTAAAGGAGGCTGTTGAATACGCATATCTAGACAATGAATTATTTAACTTTTTGCAAGATGAATTTTGCAGAAAAGAACTAATTGATGCCCTTATATCAGCTTTCTTTTCTGATAATGAAAATGATATAGAAGCTATTTTACAAAAAAATCAAATTTTTCAAGAGCATCCAGTAGAGATAGAAAAATTAATTGAAATAGGAAATTTAGAGGCTAATCTAAGATGGAGTTTTAAACGATCAGTTATTATAAATGCTTTCTTTAGAACAGCAATTATACATATTTATGATTATAGATGTGCCTTTTGTGGATTAACATCCAATACGGTTCAGTTAAGGCTTAAATAGCTGTAAAATAGGCATTGTTTCCAAAAATGGAAATCAAGTTCGGTGCATCTTAAAGAATTCTCATTAGTGTCTATTAAGATACAAAGTAC
>NZ_JBALDC010000062.1:0-25905 GCF_036917575.1 Nostoc sp.
CAACCGATGTAAATCCGGTTATTGGTGCTGGTGATCCATTCGCAGAATCGATCCCATACGTTGGCGCTTTCGCGACGTTGTAAGGCTGTTGTCATTGTTTTATAAATGCGATTATTTGCAGATGAATTTTAGGTAGGTTTGACTACCTGTTACACATCTTAAATAATTTATTGCGTTTTGTAAAGTACTTTCAGAAAAAAACTTTCTCTTGGGATTTATGCACCCACAGAAAATCCCCAAACCTTTGAAAAAGGGGGGACTTTAGGTGATATCACTTGGAATTTTAGATTGTGGATTGTGAAAAATGCACTTTATTCTTCAATTCGTTGCTGGCTGCTTGGATATGGATGTACCCACTTCCGGCAAAGGTGGACGTACAGATAAATAAACCAATGGCCCAAATAGCGGTATCAAAGTTATTAACCAGAAAAACTGCGGATTTTTCCAACCGCGACGCGCCATATCATCCCCCAATAACGCAGGAAATAATAGGCAGAGTATACAGAAATCTAAACTCATCACATTGATGAAACGGTTAGTTTGCCACTCTTGCACAAAACTGCCCCAATCTCCTGCTCTTAAACCATAGGCAATTAGAATAACCGTGGCTACCGCTAACACAAAACCAGTCACACGAGAATCTAGCAGCTTGAGCAAGGTATTTTTTTGACCGAGAAACTGATTATTTGGTTCTCTCAGAGCTAAATATGGCAACAAGGCAAAAGCACCAACTGCGAAGGAAGCAGTAGAAAACAGCCAAGCAGGTATTTTTTGTCCTCTACCATCAATAAAGACTACTGCGCTGTAAATAAGAGGCCAAATGCCCATGAGGTTGAATAATGCTATGACTAACGGGTTAATACCTTGCCACTGGCCGATAGAAAGGTTTTTAATTAACTCGAATGTAGCGGGTTGATCGGGAGGGGCGAGAAAAAAAGCATAAACAACAAATCCTAGCCACAGTAGACCAAAGGCAATTTTTCTAACCATGAAAGATTTTGGTAGGTAGTATTAATTATTGATTTTGCCGCTATAAATTGGGCTATCTGCCTGCTATTATATTGTCTACTCGCTTAGACCCGTAGTAGCTTATCCCTAAATAGCATCTAATACGATTTAAGGATTGAAATAACTAAAAGCTTCTGAAAGGTAATCAGCAGCAGATGCTACTACTGCGATCGCACTTTCATAATCTAGGCGCGTTGGCCCCAAAACTCCCACACTTCCTACAGGTACCGAACCTCGGCGATAGTTAGAAGAAATCAACGTGCAGGTGCGTATCGGTTCTAAAGGATTTTCGGCGCCAATACGAACTGTTACCTTTGATTTTCCACCATCCTCTGGTTCTGGTTCCTCAAATATTAATCGCCACAGTTGGTCTTGTTCTTCTTCCAACAGGTGGATAATCGTTTGTACCTGCTGTAACTGGGAAAATTCTGGCTGGCGCAAAACTTCTGACACACCCCTAATCATAATTTGGGTTGCAGTCGGTGCAAGAGTGCTACGAGTCAATTCGGCAACTGAGTTTTTCAAAAATTCCCCGTAGCGTTGGAACTCCTGATCTAGTTCGCTCCAGTTGAGGTAAGCTAATTCCAACAGACTTCGTCCCCGCAGGTGACTATTCAAAAAGTTAGAAACAATCTGCAATTCGCGATCGATTACCTCTGAATCCCGTTGTGTTTCTTCTGGTGTTGGCGACAAATCCATCAATTTAGAATGTGTCTCGTAACCATCTGTTACCACAATCAGCATGATCCGTCCGGCTTCAATTTGCATTAATTGCAGATGTCGCAATAGCGCTGTGGTAGTTTGCGGCATAGTAATCAAGCTAATGCAACCACTCAAGGTTGCTAAAATCTGCGCGGCTCCTTGCAGTAGTGTTTCTAAACTCCGATCTTGCCACTGTAGCTGCTTTTGCAATGCTACCTCTACTTCTCGCCCTAAAATTTCCGTAGCACTTTGTGGAAGTAAGCTCCGTGTAGTGTCTGTCTGCGAGACGCTGCGCGAACGCAGAGAAGGTGTAATTAGCTGGTCAACATAAATGCGATAGCCTGAATCTGAAGGTACACGTCCAGCAGAAGCGTGTGGTTGATAGAGCAATCCAGACTTTTCTAAAACGCCCATCACATTGCGAATTGTCGCCGAGCTTACACCAAGGTCATACTCCTCGACTAAAGCCTTTGAACCAACAGGCTCTGCCGTAGCAATGTAGTGACGTACCGTTGCCCAAAGTATATGCTGTTGTCGATTTGTTAACTGAACTTCCATTATGGTATGTTTTGCTGAATGCAAATTTCAATCAAACTTTGAAAAAAATTTGTGGATTTAATCGAAAACACAGAATATTAATAATTTATTAAAGTAGCAAATTATATAACTACATTATGATAATTATTTTTAAAATTTATACATACAGCATTTTTAAGAGTAAATTTAGCATAGTCGCTCAACTTTTTTTTACAAAAGCTGCTGGTTATAATGTACCCTTACGATACTTCTTTATAACCGTACTTTTGCACAAAATTGCGCCTGCAACAGTATTATCAGATACGTATTTGTTTCCAGGGGCTACTGCCGAACTGTAATTTAGAGCAATCCAATATTTTTGTGCAGATGTACTTAATGCCCAAATTCCCAACTTTCCAGCTAGCCTCTAACATTGATGTACTTCTATCTTTAGCATAGCAAAACTCAGATGGAAGAGTAAGTTCCATCTGAATGATGTATTTGAGCAAAAGCTAATACTGGGGAATTGAAGGGTCTACTAGTTGGGAATAGGCATCAATACCACCCGAAATATTTTGCACATTTGTAAAACCTTGGGCAATCAACCACTGGCACATTTGGGCAGAGCGGATGCCGTGATGGCATAACACCAAGGTTTCGGCTTCGGGATTGAAGAGGGTAGGTACTCGATCTCCCCATTCAGCAAATTGACTTAAAGGTAGGTTGACAAAGCCCTCAATGCTAGCGATCGCCAATTCTTGTGGTTCCCGCACATCTACTAGCTGAATACTTGCATCATTAGAAGAAAGACGTTGCGCCAGTTCTTCTACACTAATTTGATTCATCAGTTCCCTGTCATGAGGTTTTCGTAAACAGTCCTAATACTATTTATGGTGACAGAAAATTTCTGCCTTGACATCAGCATCCATTCTCAAGAGGGTTGATTAATTCTGCTAGGCTTTCTGCTTAAATGGCTGTAAACCGTCTTTTTTAGTAGGTTTAATGTGAATAGGCAACGTTCATTTATCGGTTTTATCGTAGCTGGGGCGATCGCCCTGCTAGTAATTGCGATCGCCAGCTTTTACTGGTTTTTCGCTAAAAGTCCGGCTAACCTCATTGCTTCTAGCTCTGGGGCTGGTGCAGCCATATTCGTGTCGAAACTTTCCCCTGCAATGGTTTCATTATTGACGAATCCTGACCGTTTGCAGGCGTTGGAGCGGGAAGAGGAACTATCTAAACTCAAAACCAGTTTATTCGCCAAGAGTGGCATAGATTACAAACAAGACATTCAACCCTGGTTAGGGAATGAAATTACATTAGCTATTACCACCTTAGATATTGATCGCGATTCAGAAAACGGACAGCAGCCAGGGTATCTGTTAGCATTAGCAACCAAGCAACCGCAGAAAAGCCGCGAGTTTGTCGAGCTGTTGTTTTCTAAACGAGCGTTAGCCGGAGCAACCTTAGCTGTTGAACAATATAAAGGTGTAAAACTGATTTCTGACAATTCTCAACCAGAACAAGATTTGCTTGCTGGTGCTGTTGTCGGTGAAAGCTTCGTTTTATTTGCCAACGATCCAAAAGTACTACGAGATGCTATCAATAACGTCCAAGCGCCCGATCTGAATTTGACTAGCTCACCGGAATATCAAAAAGCTACTAAAGAACGGCTCAAAGAGGGATTAGCTGTAGCTTTCTTCAATCTTCCCATCGTAGCAAAATGGCAAGGGTTAGAGTTAGCAGAACAACTTTATAACAGTCAAATCATATCCTTAATGTTGAATCCCCAAGGATTGCTGGCAGAAACCACCTTTTTGACTTCATCGGAAATTGTCCCTCCATCTGCACCGCTATCTAAACCTGTGGGAGCATTACAGTATGTTCCAGCATCCGCAGGTTTAGCAATATCCGGCTCGAATTTGAGTAATTTGGGTGAGAGCGATCTAGCAAAACTCTGGAGACAAGCAACAGCAACCGTATATGGTTCTAGAGAAGATGTGGTTTCTCGGTTAGCAAAACCTTTGGTGGATGTTCAAAAACGCTGGGGTATAAATTTACCAAAGGATATTTTTAGCTGGGTACAAGGAGAATATGCTATAGCGTTGTTACCTGAGAAAGAGCAAACAACCCCTCATTGGATTTTTGTAGTGGAAAAATCCGAAGGCATAGAAGAAGGCGTTGCTCGTTTGGATGCGATCGCCTCATCTAACGGACTCAGCATCAATACCCTGAATATAGACAAGCAAAAAATCTCCGCTTGGACAGAGTTAACTACAGCTACTAAAAGTGATGTTAAAGAAGGAGCATCTTTCAGCATTGAAACAAAAGTGCGGGGATTGCATACAACTTTAGGAAATTACGAAATTTTCGCGTCTGACTTGGAGACGATAAATGAAATTCTCACAACCAAGGATAATTCCATAATTGACAATCCCAATTTCAAAGATAGTATCGCTGCGATTCCTTTACCAAACCAAGGTTATATATATCTTGACTGGACAAAGAGCCAGAATTTGTTAGAGCGTCAAGTACCGATTCTCAAACTAGTGGAAGTCTTAGGTAAACCATTTTTTAACAACCTGCGATCGCTCACAGTTAGTAGTTATGGAACTGACAGGCGATCGCTCAAAGGTGGCGTTTTCTTCAAACTCCATAATTCGTGAGATTTTCATCGAAGCTCAAGTGCAGAAGGTTAAAAATTATTTTACCTTCTGCCTTTTTTTTGCCCCATGATATTTACGTAGATTTTCTGTAGCATTTGTTATTTGTATTTGTAATCTTTGGATACATACTGGCTGCTGGCTTAGAAATTTCGGTTCGATGTGGCAGTGAGTCTCAAATACATCAGAAATAATTTACACAATACCCAGGTAGCGATCGGTAATGGGCAAGGCAATTGGCATTGATCTAGGAACGACGAATTCTGTCGCCGCTTTTAAGTTAGCAGAAGTTGAAGTGGTGACAGCTAATGATAATACGCCTCCAGATAGAAAACTGACGCGATCAGTCGTTGTCTGTGAACAAAATAAATTTTTGGTAGGAGATCAAGCTTACAACCAACTCAGGGCTAATCCTGAAAACGTGGTTGTTTCCATCAAGCGCCTAATAGGAAGAGGTTTTGGCGATCCAGCAGTACAAAAACAAAAGTCAGAATTTGGCTACAAAATTGCTCAACCGAGCCAGGGTACAGACAATGGTATTGCAGTGTGGCTAGGAGGTAAAGAATATCAGCCAGAAGATATTTCTGCTGAAATTCTTAAAAAAGTTGTGCAAAATGCCCAAATTTATCGCCAAGGAATTGGTAAAACAGGCGAAGTCATAGACCAAGCAGTTATTACCATCCCCGCTTACTTCAATGATAAAGTTGTAGTGCATCCCCGTCCGATGTATGCGGTGGCGGAGGGTGCAGCAATTGTCGCGGCTGGACTAACAGAGAAAGTCACAACAGTTTCTCGTGATTATTTTATCAAGCTGGTGGATGGCAAAGAGAACAAAGAGAAAGTAATTCAGAGGGGTGATATCTTACCAGTGACTACATCCCACACTTTTAAAACTGTTTCTGATGGACAACGTTTGATTCACTTACAACTTCTCAGCCCCGATCAAGTAAAGCAAGATTTAGATGGGATATATGAAGATGACAGTATTGGACATATTTGGTTGGGTTTAAACCAATCCTATCCACGCGGGACAGAAGTTTTAGTCAACTTGGAGTTAGATGAAAAAAATAGTGGGCTAAAGATGACTGCCACATTGAAAAATGCTCCTTCAGAAAGAGTGAGTCGCACCTTTTCGCGGGGGGGGCGATCAGACGAGAAAATATATAAGGAATTAGAGGAAACGATCGCAGAACTCAATAACCAAAACCTAACTACTCTCGGTGTGGAAGAAGCGCTGAAGTTAGCCTTGCCAGTGGTGGAGTCAGCCAACAAAATCATCGATCCGGATACGGAAGAGGAACGCGGCTATTTACGCGATGACGCTAGTGCAAACTTGAAAAAATTCCAGGTATCCATGTCTAAGGAAAGCCTAAAAGCTGAGTACCTAATGAATGCGATCGCGTAGTTAAACTTTGCGGCTCGATAATTCCCCAACCACAGCAGGAACGATTGCAAAAGCTGAGTCAAGAATTGCAAGATGCCATCAACACCAATAACCTCTCTAAGATGAAGTCTAAGAGTGAAGATGCAAGACGAGAACTTGACAATCTACCTGATGAGGTCAAGCTTATTCAAGCTTGTCTTTTAGCAATTCGTCAAGCCCATGCAGTTGCACCGACTCAAGCAAATGCCATGTCTGACAAACTTTTTCGGATGCTTGCCGCTATGGAAAGTGATGAGCGACAAGAAGCCAATCGCTTGTGGAATGAACTACAACCAGACATCCAGCGTTGGCTAAATGAGGAGTTACCTAGCAACAGCATTGTCACAGGAATAACGCGATAAAGATGAAACTGAACTGTCCTGTGTGTGATTACCAAGAAATTGAAGGTAACACTTGTCCTAACTGCGACACTGACCTTTCTGTAATTCGGATGCTTAAAGAATTACCGCAGGTGGAAGATTCTGTGCGACAAGTGAAAATTACCAAATGGCAACTAGGAGTTGCTTTAGTGCTGCTGATTATCGGGATTGGGTTGGGAGCAATGGGCAGTTTTATATTCCTGCAACCACAGTTACACACATTAACTGTCTCTTCTCCTAATCCAGTTATTAGCGATCGCCCAAAACTACCAGTTAATACTGCCCCTGTTACCGCTAAGGAACCCCCAAAACCAATTACCTATACCATCGAATTGGGAGATCACCTCAGCGCGATCGCCCAAAAATTTTGTGGTAAGGGAACTTCTTGGCAAGTAATGGTTAAAGCCAACCCCCAATTCAAAGGGCGGGAAGATGATATAGACGTAGGAGATGTGTTAAAAATTCCCAACTGCAAGGAGAGCGCTAGATGAGCATCTTTGATGGCTTGAACGCTTTAACTAAAACTTTGCTAGGAGTGGGTATTGTTGATGTCTGGAAGCAAGCACCACAGACTAAAGAAGCCAGCGAGAAAGCAGCAAAATTAGCCCAAAACAAACACTTGCGAGAAGCAGTAATTATTGCAGAAAAAGCTCTCGCTGCCTGGTCGAGAAAACCTGGTTTTTGGGAGCGTTTGATTTGTCAATTGCTGCTGGGTAAGCTGTTAGACAATCTTACTCAGCAACTAAAGCAGTGGCGCTACCAAGTAGCAGAAGTAGATAAACTAGCTACTAATGCTAAAACCCTTCTGAAGCAAGATACGGGCGATCCTTTAGAAATGCAAATACTTGCAAATGCGATCGCCATTTATCAACGCTGTACTAAAATTCTCCACGACGATCGCATATCGCGGGTAATCAAGCAATACCAAGAAGAACTGCAACGACGACAGCAGTTTTTGAATTTAGTGACACAGGCGCAGTCTCATGCAGAAAATCGGTTTTATAAAAATGCGATCGCAGTTTACCGAGAGGCACAAAAGCCTTATTCTACTGAGTCTTTAGAAAAGGCGATCACTGTAAATATTGCTCAAGTCCAACAAGAAGAAATTTATGATGCTGCTTTTCAAAAGGTGCAACAAGCTGAAAGTGAAGGAAAATTACAGGGAGCGATCGCACTTTTAAAAAATGCCCTGGCTAAATTTTCTCGCCCTGACGGAATTGATTTACTGCAAAAGCTACAACAAACACTAAAAGGAAGAGAACAGTTTCGCCAAGGGCTAGCAGCAGAAAAAGCAGGTGATTTTAAAGCGGCTGCATCTCTTTATAAAAATGCTAAATTGCTCTTGCCTAACTCTACATCCTGCCAAATTCGGTTAGCACTTGTGGCAATTAAAACTCAAGAATGGGCAACTGCACTAACTCACCTAGAAGCTATACCTGGAGAACAAGCTGCTTATTTGCGGGGATTTGCCTACGCCCAACAAGAAGATTTACAGGTAGCTTATAAAGAATGGCTTGGGTTATCTACTGCTAACATTGCCAAACAACGAGAGATTCTCAAAAATCTTTCCCAACGTCAACGGCTGCTAAAATTACAGAATCTTGAGCAGTTGGTAGCGGCTGAAAATTGGGAGAAGGCTAAAGCAGAGAGTACCCAATTTCTCCAAAAATTTGGTTCCGATCCTTTAGTAGAGGAAAATCTCAATGAGCATATTCAGCCACGTTTAGAAGCAGAACTATGGAAAGATAAAGAATGGAAAATTATTGCCGATAAAGTTGAAGAAGCTTGGATTTCACAGCCTAATATTACTACATTACATAATTTGGCAGTAGCAAATTATTATCTTGCTCAAACTTCTCCGATATATCTGTTAAATTTAATATTTTCTTTCTCAACAGCTTTAGCAAATATAACTAAAGATCCTAGCCTTCAAGATGTGCCTTGGTTAGAAAATAAACCTGTAGAATTTGCCGCCGTCTCTTTAGAATTAAAACGTCGAATAGAAACCGCAATAGACATGAAAGATACAAATATTATTGAGTATTTGTATCTGCGCGATTGCTACCGATTAGAATTACTGTCTCTAACCCTGATGGGTCAGCCGTCAAAATGGGGAATGAAAATAAAGGATATATTTATCACACCTAGTTGTTATCAGCATTACCTTCCTCAATGGCAAGGTGGTTATGACAATAAGATAAATGCTAAACAAAAAATTTTAAATTCCCTATATACAAATTGGGGATTAGCTACGGCTGCTTGTTTAGAAGGAGATTACCAAAGAGCAATTCAACTTAAACCCTCAACCACAGATAATTCTGATATCACAGCATTTGCTCAGAGATTTGTCGCTTATCATGAAGGTTGCTATCAGCTACAACAAAAATGGCGAGAGGCAATTATTCCTCTGAAGCAAGCAAAGCCAGAAATTAAAGCTAATAACGATTGGCAACAAGAAATAGATAGACTTTGTGGATTGCAACGTCAAGTTATATCAGAATTTCAAGAACATTTAGAGCTTGCCCAGTTTTGGTATGATCTTTTAGGAAGTAGAGACGCTAGAAGTTATCTAGCTGAGTATAAGGCGGAACAAATACGCGAACAAATTGCTAATGAACAAATTTCATCAGCAACAGCCCTGAAAGAACTACAAAAAATTAAAGAAATTGACAATCAAAATCCTATTGTAATTGACTTAATTGAGAGAATTGAATTTAACCAGGAATTAGAAATAGTTGACAATTTACTAAAAAAGAATAAATTTGAAGAAGCTGTCAAACTTGCTAAAGAATCCCAGCATAAACGTCTACGTAATATTGTGTCAGACATATGCGTAGAAATATTAATCAAGGGGTTCAAAAATTGTGATTTAGGATTTGAAGATATTTATAAATTAGGTTATTGGGCTTATGAACTCTGTCCAGATGATCCAAATATCCAAAAAGTTTATAGGTTTAGCCAAGAACTAAAGGATATTGAAAATTTGATGAAATGCGATCGCTTCGATGAAGCTGTTCATTATGCAAAATATTCACAACATAACTCTATTAGTCATTATGTCGCTGAATTTTTTATTAATACCTTGGTTAAAGGTATCCAAAACCGCAATTTATCTTTTGATTTAATTCAGCAATTAGGTCGTTGGGCTTATGAACTTTGTCCAGACGAACCTGCTTTTCAAGAAATTTACCACAGTCTGAAGATTCGTTAATTAAAGGTATCTAATGGAATACAATCCTTATGACATTCTGGCTGTATCCCCAGCAGCCTCCAAAGCTGAAATTGCAAAAGCTGTAGCAGTGGCAATGAAGCACAAAAAATATCCTGTGGATATCATTGCTAAAGCCCAAAAAAGCTTATTAAAACCAGAAGAACGCATCATAGCCGACTATTTACGTCCCATACTGCCCACTATTAAGCACTTCAAATATAGTGATTTATCAGCTTTGCTTCAGCCAGCACCTAAACTGGTATTATTGCCAGAATTTGATGGATTAGAGCAAGCGATCGCTCAGTCTGCCCAAGAAGAACGCTTAGAGCGAGAGGCTTTACCGATGAACCTATTAGAATTATTCACCGAGGGCATTATAGCTTGTAAAGAGGAACGTTACCCTAAAGCGATAAAATATCTCGAAGACTACTGCCAAGGCTGTACAGATATTAATAGTAAAGATTATATTCAAGCCAAAATGTGGCTGATTAAAGTGTATAAAATAGTTGGACAGTTAGAAAGAGCGATCGCGCTTTGTCAGCTTCTGACTAACCATACTCATCCCCAAGTGCAAAGTTGGGCAAATAAAACTTTACTAATATTATCAAAAGAGGTTTCTCATGTCTAATTTTATTCTCAGCCAAGAGAAGCGCGACTGGCTTAAACAAGAATTTGGCAACCTCCAAAAGGAAAAAATTTTACTACAACAGTCCTTGCGAGAACAAAAAACTCAAATCGCAACAAACACTGAAGATTTATTTTTAGAATTGCTAGAAGTTGGTGATGCATTAGAAGCTTTACTGGATTATCTAGAACAGAATCCCAATCTTAGCCCAGAATTTATTCTGCGTTTACCCAAGTCGATAGTGGCGGTTAATCGGAAGTTTCTGAGTGTATTAGGAAAGCGCCAAGTCTTACCTATAGAAATAGAACTACAAAGTACACAGCCAGATTTTAATTTATGCCGTGTTGTAGATCGTGAAGTCAGAAATGATATAGCAGACCAAACAATAACTAAAATCGTCCGTCGAGGGTTTTCTTTAGGAGAGAAAACCCTACGTCCAACAGAGATAATTACATCAAAATCAGAAGTTGGAGAATCGTAGCTGCTGTTTATATCGAAAAATAACCTAGCAATTAGCTGTCCATTTCCCAAAACATTAAGTGTGGCACATTTGAATGTGGCACAACTAACTGAAATTTAACTGTAATTTTTTCATTAGAATATGTATATATCACTACTCATTTAAAAGCCTGTTGGAGGGCTACTATGAAATACTGTCGCCCCCGACTTCAGTTTCGTGGCGCTTGGCTATTGGCTATACTTACCACCATTACAGCTACCCCTGCAATAGCAGAAACAGCAAACTTTGGCACTTTCAATTTATCAACAAACTTTGATTCAGCACAAGGAACAGTGCAGGGGTTTACAGGTGGTTCTTACTCATTGTCTGCCATAAGTAACCGCGATCGCGATCAAAAAGCCTGCATTGGCTTTGCCGATCCCAAACCAGATCACATTATGGTTTTGGAAAAGGACTTTCCTCAGCTAACAATCCAAGTTGATAGCAACAACAACGACACCACTTTAATCATTCAAGGCCCAGATCAAACTACGATTCGTTGCGGCGATGACACTGGTAAAAGTAAAGATGCTAGCGTTAGCGATCGCAACTGGAAAAGGGGCACTTATCGAATTTGGGTAGGTACATTTAATCCTGGAGTCAAGCGGGATTATACTCTGAAAGTAGAGCAGCAGTGAAGTGGCGAGTAGGAGGAGCAGAGGAGGCGGGGGAGCAGGGGAGAAGTTGCAGTAAGTTTTTCCCCTCTCTGTGCCCCTCTTCACCTCTGCTCCTCTGCCTCTTATGCCCAATGCCCCATTCCCAATTTTTAGGTATAACACCTGAGAGGATAATATGGGAGAGTAGCTTGTTGTGCTTTCCGAGGGTGCTATCTCGTGCTATCTATACTGCGTGCTGACTTTCGTATCATATTTGAACGTGACCCAGCTGCCCGTAACTGGTTGGAAGTTTTATTTTGTTACCCTGGTTTGCAAGCCTTATTATTCCATAGGCTGGCTCACTGGTTGTATAGTATTGGTCTTCCCTTTATTCCGCGCCTGGTTTCTCACTTGGCTCGGTTTTTGACTGGAATTGAAATCCACCCTGGTGCAACAATTGGGCAAAGTGTGTTTATTGACCACGGAATGGGTGTAGTAATTGGTGAAACTGCGATCATTGGAGACTATACTCTAATTTATCAAGGTGTCACCCTTGGGGGTACTGGTAAAGAATGTGGCAAACGCCATCCTACTGTGGGTGAAAACGTCGTAGTTGGAGCTGGAGCGAAGGTACTGGGCAATATCCAAATTGGCAATAATGTCCGTATTGGTGCTGGTTCTGTTGTTTTAAGAGATGTGCCTTCAGACTGTACTGTGGTAGGTGTGCCTGGGCGCATTATGTATCGTTCTGGAGTTCGGGTTTCACCTCTTGAACACAATAACTTACCAGATTCAGAAGCTCAAGTAATTCGTGCTTTAGTAGACCGGATTGAGGCGTTGGAAGAACAAATACAAACTCTTAAGCGCACTAATTATTCAGAAAAAACTCCTGTTTTAGTGGGTTGTTTAGCAGCGAATGAGGATCAGCTAACCCATGATGCTCGCTGGTGCAACCTCAAGGATAAGACTATCCAGGAATTTCTAGATGGTGCTGGCATTTAGTTAAATGTTAAGGGTCAATCTTTTGACTCTTGACCAAATTACGGATTAATCGCTTGGCTAGACCACTCTTGCTGGTCATCACGGTGGTAAAGCCACCGATTTTGTGGTTCGCCGCGTAATTCTAAATGGTCTACTTGCACCGGATCTAGTAACAGTAGACAAAAATTAGCCACTGGCTCAACCGAATCGGGTGCTGGTGGCTCAAAGGCTTCTGCCTCTTGGATTCTGGGTTTACCAGGATGCGGCCAAGCAAACTGTAAACGCGCCGCATCACTCAATTCTTGCCACATTGCGATCCGCGCTGGCTGTAGATTATGGTCAGAATCATCACCGCTTATCAGGGTTAAACAGCCAGTGATGCGGAATTGTTCTCGTGTATTGGGGAAGTACCAGCAAATTTCTGCCCAAGGTTGTTGCTGTATCTGGTCGGTTTTGGCGCTGCGGTTATCGGTGATAAATTTTAGCTGGTTTGTATCTTCTAGAAAGCCGCGAAAGACTAGGGTACGATTAGCGGGCTGACCATTTGCTTGCACCGTTGCTAGTTGCAGGTAACGGGCATAAACAAGACTACGGTTGCGATCAAGTGCATGAGCGATCGCACCTCGCCAAGGAGCAAGAGACATTATACAATTCTGTTGGTGATCTAGCGCCGGGTATTCCTGAACATACTACCACTTCAATACTCCTGGTTGAGCGCCAGTGATTCCTAAAAATTCTCTAACGCCAAGAAGCTTTTATATTTTGCTGCTGTAAAGATGATGTCCAAAGCAAAGCGGCGACGTTGCACAGTTTGGGATACATTTACGCCAGTAAAGGGGATATGGATAAAGCGATCGCACTTTTCAATCAGTCTTTGGAAATATAGCCGTAGTCACATAGGTTAGGACATTTTAAAAGAGTGAAAGCTAGGAATAGTAATAGTTTTACCTCCTGCCTTCTCCCAAGGGGAGACGCTAAAAGCGATCTGCCTCCTGCTATAACTGAACGTCCCATTTAGGATTAGTTACCGTTCACAAAGTTAAGCAAGTGGCTATACAGGCACGGTTTCCTTTTCATATCTCATCCAATGGCGATGTTGTGCGATCGCACTTTTTAATCAGTCTTTGGAAATAACTGAACTGTCCGATTTAGAATTAGTTACCGTTCACAAAGTCAAGCAAGTGGCTATGCATGCACCATCTCCTTTTTAAATCTCATCCAATGCCGATGTTGAGCGATCGCACTGATAAAATCATCAGCTACAGACTTCAAGTCAGATTCACTAGAAGTCACCACACCCATATCAGAGCGCGCGCCATTTTGCGACAACTTCACGCCCGCAATATTAGCGACCGATAGTAATTCAACCCCTTCGCTAGTTGCGGCGATTGTTTTATAGTGCTTAAATGCCTCGTTGATGAAGTTAATTGCTTCTCCCTCCTGCTTGAGTGCCTTGATACTCTGCGCTCCACCAGGTACATACACCGCATCAAACATTACAGAAGCAGCTGTTTCAAAGGTCATCTCAACCGGGATCTCCTGACCATCATCGCCTTTGATTTTACCGCCATGAGTCGCAACGATTTTCGCTTGAGCGCCCTCCTGCATTAGTACTTGCTGGAGTGTGCTAAGTTCCTGAGCATTTACACCATCTGTTGCTAAAATTGCAATCTTGCGGCTCTTAATCGTTTTTTCTGGCATCTTCTCTAGCATAGTTTGGATACTAAGCGCCGGAGATTTCTGCCCATGATTTGGTTTTACTTCTGTAGGAGCAGGTAAGCCCAGTCCCTCAGCAATGCGAGTTACCAATTGGTGATCGACAGAGTTAAATAACTCCAGCATCCGCTCTTTGACGGCGGGGTTCATCACTTTGCCCAGTTCAAAAAGTGCGGCTTTGACTAAATGTTCTTTCTCCGGATCGGATAAACTGTTCCAGAATAAAGTTGCCTGACTGAAGTGGTCTTGGAAACTAGGGCTGCGTTCTCGAATTTTACTACCTTCCACCTGCTTCTTATAGCTGACAAAGCCGCCAAGATTTTCTGGAGCCGTCATCGGACAACCATTACCTAGAGAATTCGGGTAGTAGTTTACCTTTGAAGTGGGTATATTGTACTGCATAACGCCGTCCCGTTGGTTATTATGGAACGGACAAACAGGACGGTTAATTGGTAAATCGGTATAATTTGCGCTTCCCAAACGGTGTACTTGCGTATCAGCGTAGGAGAAGATTCGACCTTGCAGTAGTGGGTCATCCGAGAAGTCGATGCCCGGTACAATATTGGCAGGTTGGAAAGCAACTTGTTCGGTTTCGGCAAAGTAATTATCTGGGTTGCGGTTGAGTACCATCTTGCCGATTGGCTTCACCGGAACTAATTCTTCAGGAATCAGCTTGGTGGAATCAAGGATATCAAAATCGAACTTAAATTCGTCCTCTTCCTCAATAATCTGTACACCAAGTTCAAATTCTGGATAGTCGCCCATTTCGATCGCATCCCCTAAATCGCGGCGATGGAAATCGGGGTCTTTTCCGCCTGCTTTTTGTGCCTCATCCCATACTATCGAATGCACACCTAGAATCGGCTTCCAGTGAAATTTCACAAACCTGGCTTTGCCTTGTTCGTTGACAAAGCGGAAAGTGTGAATCCCAAATCCTTGCATCATCCGGTAACTTCTGGGAAGGGTGCGATCGGACAATATCCACATAATCATGTGCATAGATTCCGGCATGAGCGAGATAAAGTCCCAGAAGTTATCATGAGCGGTTCCCGCTTGGGGCATCTCATTGTGCGGTTCAGGTTTCACAGCATGAATCAAGTCAGGAAACTTGATCGCATCTTGGATAAAAAACACCGGAATATTGTTGCCGACTATATCGTAGTTGCCATCTTCTGTGTAGAACCTGACAGCAAATCCGCGCACATCGCGGGCGGTATCAGCTGAACCCCGAAACCCAGCAACCGTTGAAAATCGAACGAAGACGGGAGTCTTAACCGAGGGATCTTGGAGAAATTTTGCCTTTGTATACTCTGCCAGAGATTCATAAGGCTGAAAGTACCCATGAACACCTGCTCCTCGCGCATGAACCACCCGCTCTGGAATGCGCTCTCGGTCAAAGTGTGCCAGTTTCTCGCGGAAGTGAAAGTCTTCTACCAATGTCGGGCCACGCGAGCCAGCTTTGAGTGAATCATTTGTGCTGTTAACCCGCACTCCCTGATTGGTGGTCAGATATTCCCCAGCTTCTTGACGAAAAGAGTCTAGAGCCTTCTGTTTGCTTTGCTCGTCGATCGGATTATGTTCACTCATGTTTGGTGCTGTGAAGTGCTATTTAATAGTTGAATTAATGCGCTACCCAAATTAATTAATTTTGTTTAGCAGGTAAATAAGTCTACTGGGATAGGTCGTTACCGCTCCTCATCTCTTTTAAGGTAAGTCATTGAAAGCGACTCTACTATTTTAGACAGGATAGTACAATAGTTCCTCTCACTCAAGACGGAGAGAAGCGGTGAGTATCTCATTTGCTAGTTGCGAAGTGGATTACTTACCTATAAATCCAGAGCGCAGTCCGGCTGCTGCTTCTCTAACCGCCTGCTTCCCCTTATCTACAACTGCTCCAGTGCCAAAGAATTCATGAGTCACGCCGTTATAATTGATTGCTTTTACAGAGGAACCCGCCTCACGCAAACGCTTGGCGTAGGCTTCTCCGTCACTACGCAGTGGGTCAATTTCTGCTGTAATCACAGTTGCAGGTGGCAAACCACGCAGGTTTTCGGCTCGCAGTGGTGAAGCATAGGGATTACTCCCATCAGACTCACTGTTTAGATATTGGCTCCAGAACCAGATCATCATCGCTTTGTTGAGCGGTTTGGCGTTGGCATTCTCCTGGTAGGAGGGGGTGTCAAAGGCGTAATTGGTAATAGGGTAGATTAGCATCTGATGCACAGGTATCTTGCCGCCTCTATCACGCGCCATTAAGCAGGTGACTGCTGCCAAGTTGCCACCTGCACTCTCGCCACCGACTGCAACCCGCTTGGGGTCGCCGTTGAGTCGGGCAGCATTGGCTATAACCCATTGAGTTGCAGCATAAGCATCTTCCGCCGCCGCGGGAAACTTATGTTCTGGGGCTTGGCGATAGGCGACAGATACAACCATACAGTTAGCTGCATTGGTCAAAGCGCGGCATGATGAGTCATAGGTATCCAAATTGGCGATTACCCAGCCGCCACCGTGGAAGTAGACCAGCACGGGGAAAGGTCCCTTTCCTTTTGGTAAATAAATACGCGCTAGAAGATCGCCCCCCGGCCCTGGTATCAGTTGATGGTTGACATCCCCGACCATTTCCACCGCAGATTTGCGACGTTTGGCAAGCACGCCCAGAACTGCATCTGCTACAGTCGGGTTGTTGCGAGCATTCATCGGCGACAATTTTTCAATTGGCGGTGCGTTAAAAGAGGCAAGTTCATCTAACACAGCTTTCATCTGGGCATCAGGTGTAGATACAGCCCCAGCTGATTTTGCCAGAAGTGGACTACCTAAAGCGATCGCCACTACCCCTGACCCTGCTAGGGTGGCAAACTCTCTTCTCGATATTTTCTGATTCACAAACTCCTCCAAAAATTACCACAGTAAAAGTACAATTTCCCAGCCAATTTGACGCGTAGGCGTAGCCCGTCGTAGACATCGCTAACGACATCATCTTAAACACTGAATTATTAGCCTGTTATAAGTGGCTCAGATCGCAGTAAGCTTACTTCTGGATGGTATTGAAGAGACTTACTGAACCTTTTAAAGTACTTCATCAGTATTAATCTTAAAAAGCTAGAAATAATCCTGCCTCTAGCATTGGTCAGTAAAGCCTAAGTTCATGTAGTGGAATAAACTACTTCTAAATGCAGATGTGATTTTAAATACAAAAAAGTTAAGCAAAGCGTTTACACTGAAGCAAGGTGGTATTTGCTCTGTTTTGACTGCTGTTTAACATAATAATTCTGACGCGATTGAAAATCTATACGGATAATAGCGCTGAAAGTCAATACAGCGCTACTACGAACAGTGTTATTTTTTGATGTATGCCTAATTACTTGTGGCTTGCTTGGAGATATGGTAATAATAAAGGGATGCTGGCTGGATATAAAATCGAAGGGTAAATTTGCTTGGACTTTTTAATTGAAGCGAGAACGTTGTTGACGACGTTGCTTGTGCCTAGCAATTTCTTTACGCTTCTCTTTTTCTATGGGTGTTTCAAAGTGACGCTTTTTTCTCATATCTGGGAAGATTCCTGCTTTAGAAACTTCCCGTTTAAATCTTCTCAAGGCTGATTCAATACCTTCATTCTCTCCTAAAACTACTTGTGTCATTCTCATTCCTCCTTAATGTGGATGAATAGTTCAAGATTAGATACCAAATAAAATATTCCAGCAGAATGGAGCCTTTGGCTTTATCTGCTGGAGACTCTATATGTGAAATTTCCCGTAATAGACTTAGTAGCGATTGTTGTTGTTGCGGCGAGCATTATTACCGCCACCCCAGCTACCGCCAGAGGAGTTGCTTCTTTCCTCACGAGGTTTAGCTTTGTTAACTTTCAAATCACGTCCCATCCATTCAGCACCATCAAGTGCATCAATGGCAGCTTGTTCTTGTGTGTCTGATTCCATCTCCACAAAAGCGAACCCACGCGGCCGGCCTGTTTCCCGATCTGTGGGTAGTTGAACACGATTTACTGTTCCGTATTCTGCAAAAGCCTGCTTTAGGTCATCTTCTGTAACCTGATAGGACAGGTTTCCGACGTAAATTGACATAGAAATCTCCGAATTCAGGCAGTGTAGAGAGTTAAATTCGGAGAGACGGTTTTTAGAAATCAAAACGAGTAACTCAACCGAAAATAATCTTTATGTCCATGAGTGTAGCACAGGCTCCAGCCTTTGAATATCGTCTGATAGTGAATTTTATTCACAAATCAAACCTTTAAGGTCGGTTTGCAGACTTTCTAAAGAGTGGCTTTTGTTGCTTGTAATTGTGCTACAAAATTTACACTTTTAATCGTAGATCGTAATTAACTTGCGCTCGCCCAAATATTTAGTGTTTTTAAAATTAAGTTATGAATTAGGAGGGCAAAGATTATTATCAGTAATAGCATTAATAATACCACGATCAACTGTCTTAAAAGCAAATTAAAGCAAATTAAAAAATATTTAATCCTCCAGTATCCCGTTAGCTATGGTCAAACTGCGCTAAGATACCTTCTGCTTTTTTACATAGTATTTCGTGATATTCCCCATTACTAGCTAGTAAACCTCCCCACTGACTGATATCACCAGTGTTATACTGCAACGGAGTGCCATCGAAGTGGGTAAATTTACCACCTGCTTCTGTTAAAATCAGTTCTGGAGCGGCTATATCCCAGTCTTTGGGCGCAGACTTGCCAGAAAGAGAAATGTAGATATCTGCCTGTTGCTCGACAAGGGTGGCAATTTTGCAGCCTACACTACCCACAGATTTCTGGTTTTGACAAGGTAAATTGTGTAGTAAGTGATCTAAGCGTTGGTTGCGGTGAGAGCGACTAACGACTAAGGTTAAATCTTCAACTCGTTTGCCTGACGACACTTTTAAAGGAACAGATCCGTTACAGGTTTCTACAAATGTACCCCCACCTTTGGTAGCGTAATATAACTTTTGAGCCTCTGGTACTGCCACCACTGCCAACACTGGGCGTGTTTCCTTGACTAAAGCAATGTGAACTGCATAGTCACCAGTTTTTTTGATAAAGTCTCGCGTACCATCCAAAGGGTCAATTATCCATACCCAAGGGGCAAAAGGCTTTTTACTACTACTTGGCGATTGATAAGTTTCTTCGCTGATGTAAGCAAAATCTTCATTACCTAAAGTCGCTTGTAACCTCTGCAAAATATATTGACTCACAGCTATATCGGCAACAGTGACAGGCTCATTCTGCTTATATTGGACTTCTAAATTAGGGTCTTTTGCAGTACCGTGGTAATACGATCGCAGTATATCTGCTGCGCCCCAACCTACCTCACGAGCGATCGCTAACATTTCTTGTAAATCTTTCATTAATTTGACCTGAATTAAAAATATGTATAAAGTGATTCGGGGGGCACAGCGATACTTAGTTTAACTAATTACGAATTACGAATTATTTTAAATTCATCCAGCACCGAGTACCAAAAAATTTGCAGGAATCAGCAGCAATATTAGCTGCCAGTGCCAGTGCATTAGTAAAGTTTTCCCTTAAAATGTAATCACAGAAAGCACCGTGGAAAATATCTCCAGCCCCTAACGTATCAACTGCTTGAATCTGCGGCACATCTACGATACCAGTTTTAGTGCCACTCAAGTATTCAATTGGTTTTTGTCCGTGGGTAATGGCAATGTGAGGAATGTCAAATCCACTGAGGTAGCTAAAAACGTCTTCTTCAGTCTGGCAGTTCGGGGGATAAAAATTAGCTGAACAAATAGCGTAATCCACAAACGGTAGAATTTGCTCAAATCCAGGCTTCCAACTACCAGCATCGATCGCTACTGGAATGTTATTAGCTTTAGCCATTTGAACTATGGAATCACCAACCGCCATCTGATGTCCATCTATTAATACGATATCGACATTTTGTAAAATATCTGGCGGGATAGATGCGCTGCTAGCTTGAGTTTTGACAGCATTGATCGAAACCACAGTGCGTTCACCTGTGGCTTGAGTGACAACAATCGAAGATACAGGCGGTACTAAATCAGTGGTAGGCTCAAGGTCTGCGATCGCAACTTTGTAATTTGCCAAGTCACCTCGAATTAGCTGCGTCATGGGGTGAGAACCCACTACACCTAAGACTGTAGCCTGATTTCCTAAATAATTAAAAGTTACAGCCGCGTTTGTTGCTGGGCCCCCTGCCGCTATAGTATAGTCAGTAGCGACAATCTTCTGATTAGTCTTAGGGGCAGAGTCAGCAAGGTAAATTAAATCTAAAGTTATTAAACCTACAAATAATCCACGATTCATCTGCTCTTTCATTCAAAATTCAATTGTGAATTCTGGCTCCTGACTCTTGAATTCTTTCTTGGTAAATGGGTATGGCTCTTGGTGACTGATAACATCGATTGCTGTCTTCAACCAATCAATATAAGTCTCTTCTCTTCGGATTACCAACTCTAGTACCAACCTTTGCATTACCTGCTTGCGGTTGGCAGATTCATCACTGAGTGATGGCAAATCGATGGTTTCACATTCAGTCAGTTTTTTGCTTCGAGCCGCCAATTGTTGCTCTAGTAGGTGAATAATGGTTTCATTCGACAACTGATCTGCAAAATACAACTGGACGGGTAAAGGTTCTCTTATAGTCGGTAAGGGCTGATGAATCTCTAGCCATCGGCTAAATTCGGCTTTCCCTAGCTCGGTCACACTGTAAACTTTGCGGTTGGGGCGATCGTGTTGAATCTCAATGTTACAGGTAATCCAGCCTTGCTCAACTAGCTTATCGAGAGTTCTGTAAATTTGTGCCTGATCTGCTGGCCATAAATGGGCAATGCAGCGATCAAAGCAGCTTGTTTTGAGGTCGTAGCCGGTCATTTCTTGCTGCTGAAGAAGACCTAGAATTACATTTGCTAGCGACATGGAGATGGTTTTCCCATAATTGTTGATATTTTCTCGCTCAGTAAGTAGGTGGGTATAAATATTTATCGTTTGGATAAGGCAGGAAGCAGATCGCTTTTAGCGTCTCCCCTTGGGAGAAGGCAGGAGGGAAGAGGATTTTAGCTCGTTTATTTTTGTTAACATAGTTTAGTTTTATTCTGCCGACTTACTTACTATGTACTTCTTATAATTTTATGCTAATATATGAGTAATCAAATATAAGATATAACAGTTATAAAAAGATATGTTCATTATAATGCCTCTTAGCAAGGAAACCAAATACATAAAAAACTCCATTCACTAGGGCATGGGGAAGAGTTACCTACTCCCTTCAACAGTGCTGTTAGCGGATAAGGGTTGAGCCAGTGCTGAGTAGGGAAGAAGAAAAGAATAGGTTACAAGTTACAGATTATTCTCTATAACCTTTTACCTGTTACTCTCCCCTAATCCCAATGCCCAATTCTCAATGCTTAGAAATTATTTAAGCCATTGAAGATTATTGTAAAGAGAGGATAAGTAACATTGACTTCTAACACACTTACACAAAGAATACGTCAGCATCAATATCTGCGTGATTTACGAAATAAATTACTCTACCTTCACAAGATGTTGCTAGAGACAGAACGCATTGCCTACGAACAGGTTAGTGGACGAGTATCAAGTGGAGAACTTCTTCAGCTAGTCATCGCTCATGAACAATTTGCTTGGCTACATCGCATTTCTGAGATGGTTGTACAAGTTGATGAAATGCTCCAAGCAGATGAACCGATATTGCTGGACGATTTCCAAAAATTGATTGCTGATGTCCGTACACTCATTGTACCGTTAGAGACGGGTAATACCTTCGAGAGAAAGTATTATAACGCTCTCCAGCGCGAACCTGGTGCTGTATTGGCACATGCAGAGATATCCAGATTTCTCACGTCTAAGGTTTAAGTTGTAGGGGCACGGCATACCATGCCCCTACAATATAATTACTAATTCGTAATTTGTAATTCATAATTAAAAGAGATTCAAGCCCCCATCATAATCTCTGCTGAAGGGTGGTAAACAAGACAGTGGAGAGTTCAAGCCTTTACTGATTGCAATTACGAATTACGAATTATGTTGACCTATCAACAGTTCTACAACATTAATGACTAATGACCCATTTGCACCAGTAATTGGACAACAGCAAGCTATAGAATTACTTACTCAGGCTGTCAGACAAAACCGGGTTCCTCCAGCTTATTTATTTGTGGGGCCAGATGGTGTAGGCAGGAGTTTAGCAGCCAGGTGTTTTGTGGAATTGCTATTTTCTGGTGGGATGGGAGTCACTGCATCTTTACAAAACCGTTTGCGTCAGGGGAACCATCCAGCTTTGTTGTGGGTGCAACCAACGTACCAATACCAGGGACAACGATTAACAGCAGCAGAAGCAGCCGAAAAAGGACTCAAGCGTAAAGCACCTCCGGTAATTCGACTAGAGCAAATTCGGGAAATTACCGAGTTTTTAGGTCGTCCGCCCTTGGAAGCATCGAGAAATGTGGTGGTGCTGGAAGAAGCCCAAACAATGGCAGAAGCCGCAGCAAATGCTTTACTTAAAACCTTGGAAGAACCGGGACAGGCGACATTAATTTTAATTGCACCTACACCGGAATCTGTGTTGCCGACTTTGGTATCACGCTGTCAACGCATTCCTTTTTATCCCTTAGATGCCCAGTCTTTGGCTGTTGTACTTACACAAACAGGTCATCAGGAAATTTTGTCAAATCAGGCAGTATTGAGCATAGCAGCTGGTAGTGCCGGAAGTGCGATCGCATCTTATGAGCAATTACAAGCTATTTCCCGTGAGTTACTTGAAGACTTGAAAAAAGCGCCTAAATCTTACCGTAACGCCTTAGAGTTAGCCAAAAAAATTGACAAGGATTTAGATACAGAAGCACAACTGTGGTTAGTTGATTATCTTCAGCAATTCTACTGGCAGCAGTGGCATCAACCTAGTATTATTAACCAGCTAGAACAATCTCGAAAACACTTGCTTTCTTACGCTCAACCGAGACTAGTTTGGGAATGTCTACTTTTATCTGTGTATCAAAAATCAAATTCTATTTCTCCTACTCATCGCTGAGTGCGATTGTATAGCAGGAGGTAGGAGGCAGGAGGCAGAGGGCAGTTCTTGCTGGAGGTTAAAAGTATTACTCTCTTCTTTCACCCCATCCTTATGTCCTAAAGAGTGTAACTACGGCTATATTTCTATAGTTTCTCATCAAAGCCTCAGTACAATATTTAATTAATTCGTAGCAAAATAAATTAAGCAAAACTCTGCGTTACTTTGCGTCTCTGTGCGTTTCAAAACATTACAATGTCTTGTTTAATCTCTATCGTCAAGTTCATAGCTAGTGAAGGTATTGTAATAAAAGCGATTCCTGGATAAAAAAAAGTTTATATGACCTCAGTTTCTCCTCACAAAAAAGCCAGAGCCTTAAAACCTACCAGTCGCCGCCCTGCCAAAGAACTCTGTAGCGAGTGCGGACTATGCGATACATACTATATTCACTATGTCAAGGAAGCTTGCGCTTTTATTAATCAGCAAATAGGCGAACTTGAAACAGAAACACACACGCGATCGCGTCATCTCGAAAACCCCGATGAACTCTACTTTGGTGTTCATCAAGACATGATAGCGGCGCGGAAACAACAACCTATAGAAGGCGCACAATGGACGGGTATTGTTAGCAGCATTGCCATTGAAATGCTTAATCGCGGCTTAGTTGAAGGTGTCGTCTGCGTGCAAAACACCAAAGAAGACCGCTTTCAACCCATGCCCGTCATCGCCCGTACTCCAGAAGAAATACTAGCAGCACGAGTAAATAAACCAACGCTTTCTCCGAACCTTTCGGTATTAGAACAAGTGGAAAAATCGGGGATGAAGCGGCTGTTGGTAATTGGTGTTGGTTGCCAAATCCAGGCATTACGAGCCGTAGAAAAACAACTTGGTTTAGAAAAACTGTATGTTTTGGGTACGCCCTGCGTAGATAACGTTAACCGCGCCGGACTGCAAAAATTCTTAGAAACCACCAGCCGATCGCCTGATACAGTTGTACATTACGAATTCATGCAAGACTTCCGGGTTCATTTCAAACATGAAGATGGCTCATCAGAAACAGTGCCTTTCTTTGGTTTGAAAACCAACAAACTCAAAGATGTCTTTGCCCCATCTTGTATGAGTTGTTTTGATTACGTCAACTCCCTAGCCGATTTAGTTGTTGGCTACATGGGCGCACCCTTTGGCTGGCAATGGATTGTAGTTAGAAATGACACTGGTAAGGAAATGTTGGATTTAGTGAAAGACCAGTTAGATACTCAACCAGTAACGTCTAAAGGCAACCGCAAAGAAGCTGTACAGCAAAGTATTCCCGCTTACGATAAAGGCGTTACCCTCCCGATGTGGGCAGCAAAACTGATGGGTGTGGTAATCGAAAAAATCGGCCCCAAAGGTCTAGAATATGCACGATTTTCCATCGATTCTCACTTTACTCGCAATTATTTATATGTGAAGCGGAATCATCCAGAGAAATTAGAAGCGCACGTTCCAGAGTTTGCCAAACGTATTGTTGGGCAATATAAGTTACCAGAATAAAGAGGGACTGGGGATTGGGTATTAGGAATTAGGAATTAGGAATTACGAATGAACTACCCCTGGCTAACTTCGTTTGAGCCAGGGGTTTCTACATCCCCTGGTATAACCTGAGATTTTTGACGCTTCGCACGACCGATTTGCTTCATACTTCCGGCAGTTTTACGGGTGTGTGAAGTAGAGATACAGCTATCCACATCTGAGAAGCTAGTTCCTAGCTCCTGTAGATTATTCGAGTACCAAGCAAGCATAACTTCAGCAGCAGCAATGTCGCGCTGCTGAGTATATCCGCAGTTTAAGCAAAGATGAACTCTTTGGTCTAAAGTCTTCTTTTCTTGATGTCCACATTTAGGGCAAGTTTGAGATGGTTTTACCTTACGTGTCGGTACTTCAAAATACTTCCCGCCAACATCATCTAACTTAGCTTTTAGGACATCTTTTATCATGCCCATACCGACATCAAGTATCGATTTATTCAGCCCAGATTTTTGCTTTTTGTATTTGCCAATATAAGCTTTAGCACTCATATTTTTAACTTCTAGTTTCTCTGTGACTACCGTGCTGTTACCGCTAATTATCCGTGTAGTCTCATGATGCACCCAATTTTGGCGCTGATTGGCAACTTTTCTATTCAGTCTACTAACCTGCTTTTGGGCTTTTTTCCATCGTCTAGAAGCCTTAATCTTTTTCTTGAAATTAGGTGAACGTTTCCGATGTTTAGCCTTACTCAAGCGTTTGTTTTCAGCGTCTACTTTCCTCAAAAATCGAGGTGCTGGGACTAATCCATTTTCCACGCCATTAGTCCAAGCAATAGCATCGTTACATCCTAGATCAATAGCGATTATTCCTGTATCAGTTTCGCGGCTATTTTTCAACAAGTCTTGATCAATCTCTAGAACAATGCTTGCATACCACTTACCATTACGGTAAAGAATATCCATTGCTTTAGGGTCAGGGTAAGCGCGTCTCAAACACTATTGACAAGTGGATTCACAAGCATCATCATGTTGGAATAAACAAGCAGCAAGAATAGTAAGCATATAATTG
>NZ_JBALDC010000063.1:0-11107 GCF_036917575.1 Nostoc sp.
TAATTCTACATCCATTGCCCTACCTCCCTTGCAGAGTTTTTTCTTCTAATCCTTTTATTTAGAATAACCGGAAAGTGACAGAAGAGGGTTATAGCCGTAGTCACATAGGTTAGGACATAATGACAAGCGTGAATGCTAGGAATAGTAATAGTTCTACCTTCTGCCTCCTGCCTCCTGCTATATTATGGCGCGGCTTCTAGGGGAAAACTTTTTGGTCTACTGAAATTATGAAGTTCAGAGGCGGTGAGGTCGCGCCATTGACCCAATTGTAAATCATCTAATTGTAAGTGAGCTATGCTAACCCTAACCAGTCGCAAAGTCGGAAACCCGACAGCCGCAGTCATGCGCCGTACTTGACGGTTCTTTCCCTCTGTCAAAGTCATTTCCAGCCAAGCTGTTGGGATATTTTTGCGAAATCTAATCGGTGGGGTGCGTTCGGGTAACTGTGGTTCTTCTGGTAATAGCTTAACTTCTGCTGGTTGAGTGCGATAATCTTGAATTTCCACACCTGTTTGCAACCTTTTGATAGCTTCTGCATCTGGAATTCGCTCTACCTGTACCCAGTAAGTACGTTTATGACCAAAATGTGGATGGGCGAGGCGATGTTGCAATTGTCCATCGTTCGTTAATAGCAGCAATCCTTCACTGTCCCAGTCTAAGCGCCCCACAGGATACACATCAGACACATCAATATAATCTTTTAGGGTGCTATGTGTGGGGACATCTTTTGTAAACTGACTGAGGACACCATAGGGTTTGTAAAAAATAATATATCGGTAATGATTAGTCATTTGTCATTGGTCATTGATCACTATTGCTTTACAACAGTCATGGATCGGGTTTGAGACAGGCGTCAGCCCCATCATACCCGATTCGTTAATAGCTCTTAATTTAGGAATGCTGAAGTGCGATCGCTTATTTAACTGGTATTGCCAGAGTATCGATTAAAAAAGTTTAAAATGCCGCAGCTACGCTCGTTGTAGACATCACTTTTTTAAACCTCAAGATATTATCTACTCGAACACCGTGCAGCATACATAAAGTCTGAGGTTTTGCATGAAAGTAGCAGTTTTCAGTACAAAAGCCTACGATCGGCAGTTTTTGTCAGCTGCAAATTCTCCCATCCAACACGAATTAGTATTTTTTGAACCCCGTTTAAATCGGGATACGGCTATCCTTGCTGCCGGATTTCCGGCGGTTTGCGTATTTGTACACGATCAAGTCGATGCCTCAACTTTAGAGATTCTCGCTTCAGGGGGAACTCGTCTAGTTGTCCTTCGTTGTGCGGGGTTTAACAACGTAGACTTACAAGCCGCAGCAGACTTAGGAATTACCGTTGTGCGTGTTCCCGCCTATTCACCTTATGGGGTGGCAGAACACGCCGTAGGATTGATTTTGAGCTTAAATCGTAAAATTCATCGCGCCTATAACCGTGTCCGAGAAGGCAATTTCTCTTTAGATGGACTATTAGGATTTAATTTGCATCAGCGCACAGTGGGAATTATCGGCACTGGCAAAATCGGTCTGATTTTAGGACAGATTATGAAGGGGTTTGGCTGTCACCTACTAGCCTATGACGTTTATCGCAATCCCGAATTGGAAGCGCTAGGTGGAAAGTATGTAGAACTACCTGAGCTATTTGCCAACTCCGATATTATCTCCCTGCATTGCCCCCTGACTCCAGAAACACATCACTTAATTAACACTGAGGTTATAGAAAAGATTAAGCCTGGTGTGATGCTAATTAATACTAGCCGAGGAGCGCTGATTGATACCCAAGCAGTGATTGAAGGATTGAAGTCGGGTAAAATTGGCTATCTAGCTGTAGATGTCTACGAACAAGAATCGGAATTGTTCTTTGAAGATTTGTCTGGGCAAATTATTCAAGATGATATTTTCCAGCGTCTAACAACGTTCCCCAATGTACTCATTACCGGACATCAAGCCTTTTTTACAGCCGAAGCTCTCTACAATATTGCCGAAACAACTTTTGCTAATATTACCGATGTTGAACAGGGTCGTGCTTGTGCGAATGAAATTCGTGCATAAATCTTTAGCAATCTCAAATCCTAAATTGTGTTACCTCATAAATTGTTAACATCTTTGCTCCCAGACATAACCAAGGTGCTACACTACATCCATGCTAGGGGTGCCTATATAACCAGGCTGAGATCACACCCTTAACACCTGAGTCTGGGTAATACCAGCGGAGGGAAGCTGTTTATTGAGGAATGACAATATGCGGACTGAATGGGTTGCTAAACGACGTGGGCAGGTTAATGTATCTCAAATGCACTACGCCCGCCAAGGTGTTATCACCGAAGAAATGCACTACGTCGCCCAACGGGAAAATCTCCCAGCCGATCTCATTCGTGAGGAAGTAGCGCGGGGACGAATGATTATCCCCGCTAATATTAATCACACTAATCTAGAGCCGATGGCTATTGGCATCGCCTCTAGATGTAAGGTAAATGCTAATATCGGCGCTTCTCCCAACTCTTCTAATCTTCAGGAAGAAGTTGATAAGCTGAATCTGTCAGTGAAGTATGGTGCTGATACCGTGATGGATTTGTCCACAGGTGGCGGTAATTTGGATGAAATTCGTACCGCAATCATCAAGGCTTCACCTGTTCCCATTGGTACAGTGCCAGTGTACCAAGCTTTAGAAAGCGTCCACGGCACAATCGAGAATCTAACTGCTGATGATTTTCTCCATATCATCGAAAAGCACGCCCAGCAAGGAGTAGACTATCAAACTATCCACGCTGGGATTTTGATTGAGCATTTGCCTTTGGTGAGAAGCCGGCTCACTGGTATTGTCTCTCGTGGCGGCGGGATTTTGGCGCGGTGGATGCTACATCACCACAAACAAAATCCGCTTTATACCCACTTCCAAGATATTATTGAGATTTTCAAAAAGTACGATGTCTCCTTTAGTTTAGGAGATTCTCTGCGTCCCGGCTGTACCCATGATGCCTCAGATGAAGCACAATTAGCTGAATTGAAAACCCTCGGACAGCTAACTCGCAAAGCCTGGAAAGATGATGTACAGGTGATGGTGGAAGGGCCTGGACACGTGCCAATGGATCAAATTGAGTTCAACGTCCGTAAGCAAATGGAAGAGTGTTCGGAAGCACCTTTCTATGTATTAGGGCCATTGGTGACAGACATTGCTCCCGGTTATGACCATATCACTTCAGCTATTGGAGCCGCAATGGCTGGATGGTACGGTACTGCAATGCTGTGCTATGTAACACCCAAAGAACATTTAGGTCTACCAGATGCCGAAGATGTGCGGAATGGGTTGATTGCATATAAAATAGCAGCTCATGCGGCTGATATTGCTAGACATCGCCCTGGTGCAAGGGATAGAGATGATGAACTTTCCAAGGCGCGTTACAACTTCGATTGGAACCGACAGTTTGAATTATCACTCGATCCAGAAAGAGCTAAGGAATATCACGATGAAACTTTACCAGCAGATATCTATAAAACTGCTGAGTTTTGTTCGATGTGTGGGCCTAAGTTCTGCCCAATGCAAACTAAGGTTGATGCTGATGCGCTAACAGAATTAGAAAAGTTCTTGGCGAAAGAGGCTGTGACTCAAAGCTAATAGATTGTTATGTAGAGTCTAGTTGAATACTTGTAGCGGTTTTCAGAATTGCGGTTTAAATAGTTTTGTCGGGTGCGTTAGGACATTCGTGCTAACGCACATAAAATTCCAGATGATTTACTAGTGATTTGATTTTTTGGAAGCCTTACTATAATGTTTCTGATGGTAATAATTTGTGTATAGTCTGAAACGCCAAAACCTAAGTTTTATAAGGCGAAGAAGAAATGTGGTGAGAAACCCGCGTGAGGGCAGAAGGTTTTATTAAGGAGGAGATTTAGACCCGAATAGCACACTTGTAAAGCTGAAAATTCGTCTGGGCTAGGTGTTGGGGATAGGGTATAGGGTGTAAGGAAAAATCAAGAAAAGTAAATATGAGTGGGGATACAAATAAATTTCTTCCTCACTAATCCAACACTGTACACCTAAAAGCCTTATAGAGAATGGGTTTGCCGTTAACAAGCGTGCCATTCGCTTTTAGAGTCAACGAAATTATGACCAAGCAACTTTTATCTGTTATTATCAGTTCTGTTCAAGTCAGACAGAAATTATTTTAGGAGATAAACAATGGGCAAGAAATATAATGTTTATGGTGTAGGTAATGCTTTAGTAGATATAGAATACGAAGTATCTCCAGAGTTACTACAACAGTTAAAGATTGATAAAGGTGTAATGACACTCATAGATGAAGATAGTCAAAATCATATTTTGGAAAATCTCAAAAATCTTCATTGCCATAAGAGTTGTGGAGGTTCAGCAGCAAACACAATAGTAGCAATTAGTCAACTAGGAGGAAAGGCTTTTTATTCCTGTAAAGTAGCTAATGATGAATTTGGAGACTTTTACATAGAAGATTTACTCAACTCTCAGGTAGATACCAACTTAAAAAATGGCGATCGCCAATCAGGAATTACAGGTAAATGTTTGGTGTTAGTAACTCCCGATGCAGATCGCACCATGAATACATTTCTGGGAATTACTGAAGAATTTTCTACACAAGAATTAGTATCATCAGCGCTTGCTGATTCAGAATATGTATATATCGAAGGATATTTAGTGACTTCTCCCACAGGAAAAGAAGCAGCTATAAAGGCTAGAGAAATAGCTGAGAAAATGGGAGTAAAAACTACGATGTCCCTATCTGATTACAATATGGTGAAATTTTTTAAAGGTGGTTTATTAGACATCATTGGATCTGGTTTAGATTTTATTTTTGCTAATGAAAGTGAAGCATTAGAACTAGCAGATACACAAGATTTTCAAGTAGCTGTAGATAACCTAAAAACCCTGAGTAAGAAATTTGCCATTACTCGTGGTTCCAAGGGTTCAGTAGTATTTGACGGTCAGAAATTAATTGAAATCACTGCACCTCAAGTGAAAGCTGTAGATACAGTGGGAGCAGGAGATATGTATGCAGGAGCTTTCCTCTATGGAATTACTCAAGGTATGAGCTATGAACAAGCCGGAAAATTAGCATCGGCCGCAGCTTCTAAGATTGTTACATCCTATGGACCAAGATTAAAAACTGAGGAATTAAAGGCATTAGTTACTGCTTAGAGGGTGTTTAAAAAGTTTTGAGGGGTCAAATTTTATGCCACCAGTACAAGCTTTCGTAACCAGCTATTTGTTGCACTCACCGGATTTAAAGCTTGAGTAAGGTTGAGTGGAGTAGGTAAATACCCAATGTGTGAAGAAATACGACAAGTAATTAACACTTGGATGGACGGCTGAAGGTTTTATTCAACTATGGGTAGTGTGATGATTGAATCTTTGCGTTCCTATCCTGCGGGAACTTAAAGCGCTTATGCGTTTAAATTTCAACTCTCAATTCGCCACGAAATTTACGCAAAAAGTTGGGTAAAGCGATCGCTCTATCCAGTCTACAACTATCCTTACAGCTATTTTCACGTAAATAGACCATGTGTTGTAGGGGCATAGTGTTGCTCATTGGTGTCAACTTAAGCTAAAACTCCTTTAAAATCTCTTTGAACATCATCGAAGTACATTCCCGTTACTGTGTCGAGTTTAGGATAATGATGCTTAAAACGTTTTCATGTAAGTCATGAGCAGATTTAACACAGCTAACAACATTATATAAAGCTTGTATTAAACTCTTTGTTGCTTGATTATAAATGTTACTAAATTATATATAAAATTAACTTATGTCTTGTTGAGTAGAAATAGATATCACAAAATTATTTTTGATAAAAGAAGAAATTGCGTTTTTGCCAAAAACAAAACAAAATTTCACAAGATATCGAATTTCAAATAAGCAAGCAAAATACATCTCTGCAAAAGATAAATTTTCGCTTATAAATATTTATACATATATTAAAATGTATTAGATATTACAAAAATCCATATATTGAAGATTGGGTAAAGTAGTTTACTTGACTTGAGAATAGTGATAAAAAAAGTGTGTCAAGCAAGTAGATGGGTGTGAAAAATAGAACTTGATTAAGAAATATAAATCGCTTAAAAGCTTATATCTAAAGTGTTTCTAGTGCTTTACAGAAGTTTACTTAGTTTAGTTTAATTGTGCCTACCTACTTAATTAAAATAAAACACTCGAAAAACTAATTTAAATAAGCTATTTAAGTTGATTTTTGTAAATTATTCAAGCTCCTCATATTTATGCCTTAATTTTCAAGTCTCAACAACTAACGCAAATCACAAGGAGAAAATTATGTCTACACAACGAGCTAAATTTTTTAATACGCTTGTTACTACTATTGCATTTCTCGGCATGGGTCTTCCCCTCAACAGCCTGCTACTCGATAAAGCTGCAATGGCACAATCTTTACTACCTAATTCTGCAACTTATGGTCCAGTGAAACTGACTAATTTCACACTTAACGGCAATAGTAATGTTGTAGTTGTTAATCCTGAAGAAAAGATTAATGGATCTACCAATTACACTTATAGTAATGGTCAAGGGGGATCTATTAATCAAATTATTGTGGGTATTGGAGGTCAATATAACGCTCAAGCCTGTATCTACGATGGTTCTACCCAAGGTTCAGGCTCAAGTACATTCACGTTAACAGCACCTAATGTACCTGGAATTTACTACATACGCTTCCGCTATGCTCAAGCTTTTGGATGCCAACAAGGGGCTTTGGGTTGGTGGCGAATCGATAAAGTGCCTACTCCTGAAGCCAATATAGGAATAATTATTGTAAAAGAGCCTACCGCACTCTGACGGAACGATAAGCGCCCCATAACCAAAGAGCGATCGCACACTTTCCAATCCAACTGGAGTTTAGATTAGTCAGGAGTGCGAAACTGCTGAACAAATCAGATATAAAACTTTGTAAATAATCAATAGTTGGCACATGCAACTATTGATTATTTACAAAGTTAATTTTAACTATTTCCCCGCTATTTTTGAGCCTGTAGTATTTAATTATATTTAAAGCCAATACGCTTGGCTTAAAATCCAATTTCAATGGTCAAACTGCGAATTTTTCCTGTATCTCCTTCAGCTTTATCTGCAACTTCCAGAGTCCAGGTTCCTTGGGGACTTTTACCTTTAAAGGCAGCAAGTTTAGGGGTGTTTACTTCGTCATAAGTTGTTTTAATATTATCTGTAGCTCCACCCTGGCGATCGTGCAGATTTATGGGAAGTATGCCTATTTGCACTGGGGGAAGCAGAGTAACGATAAGATCCCCAATATACGTATGCTCGATATCTACATTAACTTTGATGGATTTTAGGAGGGTGGTATTAGCGATCGCCACTGACAATGTTGATGTTTGCAAATCGTTAATTGGGATATCTTGCACTGCCTGGAAAATACTAATGGGTGATGTTTGAGCAGGCTTGGCCAATTCTACAGCTTTGAGAGCATTGATTCGACCGTAACCGTAAAAGGGGCTGCGACCATTGGCATCATATTTACCTCCAGTTGAATCAATGCGATCGCAGGAGCGTTTTATAATCTCTCGTACTTCATCCCAACGCAGATTTGGGTTTCTGGCAAGAATCAAGGCGGCTACACCTGCTGCACCTGGACAAGAACTAGAAGTTCCGCCAAATTCGTTCGTATAGTTGCCTAAAGCCTCACCCAGATTTCGATTACCCGAATTATAACCAAGTACACCAGAGCGATCGGTTGTCCAAATTCCAGTGGTTTGAGAACTATCGCCATTGTTGCTGGGGAAGGCACACCAAACCGCCTGACCAAAGTCACTGTAAGCGCTTCTTGTACCGTAGTCGTTACAAGCTGCCACTGCAATCACCTTTTGGTTGCTGGCGTAGCCGTCATTATCGACGCTTTCGTTACCATTGCCAGCTGCAAATAAAATTACACAACCCTTGCCATTGCGTCCTTTATTGATTGCAAAATCTATAGCAAGTCGTGTGGAATCAGGCAGAGGTACTTTTTGCTTGTGTGCAGGATCGTCTGGATCAAACCAAGTACCGTCTGCTGGGCCCCAGCTGCAAGAAATAACATCTGCACCATTTTGAGCCGCCCAAATAAAAGCATCTGCTTCATCCTGCGATCCCAACGCTGAAGCTAAACGAATCGGCATGAGTTTTGCCCCCGGTGCTACACCAGATGCCCCAAAGTTCCCGTTTGCACAAGCTACTCCTGCACAAGATGTACCGTGGTTATTATCATTGCCTGGTCTGGGATTGTTCGTTTTACGTGTGACATCACGCGGAGCAACAATCTTGCCAGAGGAACGGAACTCTTCATGATCGAGATCCAGACCGTCGTCAATAATTGCAATAGTTGTCCCTGTGCCATTGCTCAACTTCCAAGCTGCTTCAACGTTGGCATGGGCATTAATTATCTTACCATTAATTGTTGTTTGCTTTAAGTGCCACTGCTGCGGGAAAACTTGACGTTGGCGTGACTCACGCGCTAATTCAGGATGGCACAGTTCAACTGATTTTTCATTTAGAAGTCTCTCGGCGATGTCAAAGACCGCTATACCAGTATTTGTAGGCGCACTGACAAAATAAGCATTTCGGGCGTATTCAAGTTGGCGTTTAATTGTTAAGTTGTAACGTCTTAAAACCTCTTGGCAGACTCTTGATTCTTCGCTATCAAATTTAACAAAAAGGTTTTCAGTATAAACTACAGGTTGTTGGGATACTGGATCGATTAAGACGCGTCCGGCAAATTGGACTTCAGACTCATTGTTGAGAATTTCACGGGCGCGATCGCGCAAAGCGACACCCTGATTCGGAACTTTTGCTTGCAAAATTTCTACACCCGCTTGCCGAAACCGGGTTTTTAACTCAAATTGATTGAGGATGCTACGAGCTATGGGTGATACAGGTGCGACTTCAAAGGATCTTGCACCAACAATCGTGCTACGGCTTTCGGTACGTACTACAACGTGTTCGTTACTGATCGCAAATTCATACTGTTGGCCATTCTGTCCACCATAGCGAACCTGAACCATTGTTTAATCTCCTAAATATTATGAAAATTGAGAATTGGGAATTGGAAAACCGTATTGTGCCTTATTTTTAAAGCTTGCTGCACGCATTGTAGGCTGACGTTTACTTTATGGATGCTTCTAATTTCATGTGTTATATGTGTACTAGGATACAGAATCTCATCTATCTAAGTTCATACAAATCTTCGATTCATCTTTCCACAAAAGAGGGATTCAAAATCATTAGTAGGGGCGTATAACTATGAACCACAATGAAAAGAATGTATTTCATGCCACTGAAAAACGCTATAATACCAATTCTTTATGAAGCTGCGCTAAATAAAGCTTCAAGAATAAAGTCGTAATCTCGTCTGATGAGTTCAGAAGCGCGATCGCCTGCTGCTGACTTGACCGCTTTTAAGCAAGTAGAGCATTTGTAATCTTTCCTTGCTGCTTGCTGTCACAGGATGTTTGAGAGCTTTCTCCAACTCTTCTTGGCTTTCAGAAATCTCAACTTCAAACGGACGGGTCATAACACTAATCTTTAACACGCACCTATTTTAGTTTGGCGCATCTTCATACAGAATTGGTATCAGTCGCTGCGTCATAGCTTAACTCTTGTTAAAAAAAACTTGATGGCGATCGCTAAATCTCACTTTTGTAGGTACATCATAAGCTACAAAGTAAAGTTGTTGCTTTTCGGATTCCTTAAGAAATACTTTTGTAAACACAGACGCGATGAATAGCGTCTCTCCCACCTCAGCACTAATTTTGACTCAAGAACAACAAACTACAATTGCAGGTTTCTATGAAGTCTGCATTGGCATTCTAGAGCCAATTTCTGCAATTCAGTATTGGGAGCAATTTGGCTATTGCATTGATGAAGTGGGTGAATTAACCGCAGATGTCGCCCATCGATTATATGGGGTGAATTTGTCTTTACGCTCTATTCGCCTCTACCACCAAGCTGCGCCAAATTTTCTTTCTTTGTGTCCTTCTCTAACGAGACATTACACTAATGCGCCCTACCCTGTCGGCTTACTGAAAGCATTCTCGTAAAAGTAGGCTTTTGCAAGAGGTCTAATAATCAGTCTTTTGTCTTGACAGCAATTTATCACATCTTTGTGATGATTTCTTGCATCTTTAGCGATCTATAATTTTTATCAAAAAAGCTTAACCGAACCGTATTAACTTTGTGTCTATGCTATTCGTTCCTTATATAATTTAGTACATCTTTATACAGAATTGGTATTACCTGTAACTACTAGAATTAACATAATATAAGAGAATTGGTATTACCTGTAACTACTAAAATTAACATAACGAAAAAGAGACTTTTTGCAAAAGCCAAAAACCGCCCGAAAATTGAGTTTTGAGCGGTTCAAGTATTTTTACAATAGATTTAATAAATTCCCAATACCTCCTGATAATTAGTTTAAGTTTCTTGATTGTTGCCAATGGACAATTGTCTTTTGCTATGTTTCAACTCTTTCCAAAGTGACTTAATTTGCTGATAAGCTTCTTCCTGAGACAATTTACCTCCTGTTTCTAAGGAAGTGATGTAACTAATTTTTTGAGAGAATTCTTGGAGGTTGGCATTAAACACCAAGTTCTCTGGCCGAAATTTACCATAATACCGACTACGAGGGTAAAAAAAACTGTTTTTGTCTTGCGAGTTAGGTTGTGTCATAAGTTTTGTTTTGTAATTCTTTCTGAAATTTATAAACTATAATTCCTCTGTTTGTGTACATACACAGGATAACATTCAAATTCCCGAATAAAGAAGTTAATTTTTTAGTTCAATATTAGAATAAATCAGAAAGACAAGTAATTAACTGTGGAAAATACTGAAATAATCGTGTCCTCTACTAAAAGGAGTCAGTCAAATGACATCTTCTTTGCGGAAAACACCAAAATAAATAAGTGAAACAGGATTTTGCTGATTAAAATCGACTAGTTCAAATGCGGCTCAAATCATATCATACCCGCAGAATTAGTTATGATTATCATCCAATACGGTTCAGTTAAGGCTCAAATAGCTGTAAAATAGGCATTGTTTCCAAAAATGGAAATCAAGTTCGGTGCATCTTAAAGAATTCTCAT
>NZ_JBALDC010000064.1:0-42193 GCF_036917575.1 Nostoc sp.
TTGCTAAATGAAGGAGGTCTTGTTATTAAATGGGAGCGTAAGATTAAAAACAAAGGTAATGCTGTTTATTAAATTTAGCTGCGTAGCAGCTTAACTGAGATAGTTGCTTGCTTACCCCTATTCTTTTATCGCTAATACTAGTGTCATAGTTGGCGATCGCTATTTAGATGTAGCATTTACATCCAACTTTTCTCAACTTTACTAAATTTATCAGGGATATGGAAGAAATATTAAACCAATACTGTAAAAAAGATAATCTTGGGCTACTTCTTCTAAGTATGCCAACTGGTTCAGGTAAAACATACATTGTTCTAAAGTTTATATATTATAATTACAAGGAATTTGCCAAGCAAAAGAGAAAAATTCTGTTTATTACTAACCTCAAAAAAAACCTACCCATCGACGAACTCAAAAAACGTTTTATCGCCAATGGAAATGAGGAAGATTTTGAAAAATATGTTCTTTTTATTGATTCTAATGTCGACCCTGTTATCAAAAACTTACTAAACCTTGACCAAAAAATTCCTGATCAATTTAAAAATAAAATATATTTAAAACTCAAGAAATATATAGAAATGCTCCAAAATGAGCAATTACCTAGCGATTTTAAGGAAAATATTCAAACAGATATTCGTAAAAATCTTGAGCCAGCATTCCGAGACATTATTAAAAGAACATTGTCAGAAAATTTTAAAACGAAAAAAGCCCGTCTGTCAGCCGTAAAGAACAATCAAGATTACCAATGGATTGGAGAACTTTATCCCGCAGTATTTACAGATGATAAAACTATTTTATTTCTTAGTATAGATAAGTTCGTTGCTCAAAACACAACACTTATCGAACCATCATATTACTTCTCTGAGCGGTTCATTAATAAATCACTTATTTTTATTGATGAGTTTGATACTACCAAAGAAGCTGTACTAAAAAATATTATTCAATCTGGGTTAGGAAATCGAGTGGATCTTATTGATTTATTCTTAAATATTCATAATCATCTGATGCAAACCGAATGCCCTGAAGTACTTTTACAAGAATCAAAATGGCGAAAGCAGCAACCTTCAAGCAAAAACTGGCTATCTCTACGAGAACAGATTGAATCATTACGAGATAAAGCAAATTATATATTCAAAAAATATCAATTACAGCATATCTGTAAATCTCATGATAATTTTTCAACTAAAGAAAGAAACTTTAAAAACTTAGAACTGATCCTAAATTTGCTAGTGTATCTGCAATTGAGGTAAAACCCCAGGCTGTTTATACTGGAAATGATGAATGTATATGTGAAGTAACACTTGCCCGTTTATTAATTAACTCTCTAGGTTCATCACGATCTAAATTTAAACATCTGCATTTCTCAAATCTGACTGGAGAATTACTTAAAGTCCCTCCATTGACAAATAAGCTTTATGATGCGATTGGCGTTGCTGAAATAACTCTTAGTCGTGATGAGAGCCAAAAAAACGAATTCTTATTGAATGTTAATGTAGCCTCTTATCGAAAAAAGGTTTCTATATTAAAAGAATATAAAGGCACGGGAGAATTAAAAAAAATTCTTAAAAGACCTGAATATGTCTTCCATAGTGGTACAGGAACGCTGAGAAGGCGGCTTCTATCTGACGGTAAAGATACAGATCCTACAAAGTCTTACATACAATGCGGTAAACAAGGTAAAAAGCTTCATACTAATTTCCTTGAATTTAGAAGCATAAATGACTTTGAGAAGAGCCGAGTAGGAATTTTGTATCAAGTCTTCAACAGTATTCAAGAATATCTATCTGAATACATGAGCGTTGATTTTTCTACTATTGAAATTGATCGCAGCATTGAACTCAAAAACACTTTGCTTAAAAGTCCAAAACAACTTCACTCAAAACTGGACGGTCAGGCAATATATATAGTTGATAAAGTTAATGATGAAGATTCTGCTAATTTAGTAATTACGCTGAAAAAAGTTCTTCTTCCTTATATGACTGATGAAAAACTAATTACTGTTGGTAAACGTGATAAAGAAAGCGCTCTAAATTTTAGAATTATACATGATGCCGAATTTTATGAAAAAAGCGGGCAAAAGGACGAATACCTCCCTTCAACAGATAAATTCCAACGATAACATCTGACAATTGAATCAACTAAAATTGTCTCTGAGCCTATTGTTAAAACAATTATAAAGGAACAGCTGATAAAGCGTGATATTAGCTCTCGAATATTAAACTTGTTTGACTGGGGTAAACTTAAACTAAAAGGAATTTGGACTTTTGCTGCTTGGGATGATGATACAAACCACGTAATTTTTATGGAAATTCAACCAAATGGTAATTTTGAATTTTACGAAATAGATGGTCAAGATATATTACTTCACTGGCAAAAGTTTGAGAAATATAGAAAATTCATGACAGAGGGTAGTTCAGGAGATAAAATCGAGAAATTAGAAGGTCTTGTTATTTCTGATGCTGATGATATAAATCAGATATTTATAACTGATGAAATCAGTATTCCTGACCTTTATAAAATTGAAGCTATTCTTAGGGAAGTCGAAACTGAACTTCCCGAAAACAAGCAAAATGGAAATGAGTTAGCTGATATAGTTGAAGAATTTTTACAAGAACCATCTGACCTTGATATTGAAAAATTTAAATTATTATCATTGGAACTTATAAAAATTGGTAGCCAACCTATATCGAAAGGAGATTTTAAGTCTTTAATCGCACAGTATTTGGGAACAACAAGGAAGGTAGGAGACAAGGATATTGATGTCAGTAGTACAAGTGAGGCTACTCGTTTTAGAGATTACCTTCTCGACCAATATCAAATTCGATTGAAGTTCCCCCAGGATAACCAGAGCAAAGAAGATTTATTCGACGCTTCTCTTAACATAAAATATTTTGGTGAAACCGAAAAAGAAGCTTATTACTTTGTTGGAGACCGAAGAGAAAAGGTGAAATTCTCTTTCAAAGATGCCTGTCATCTTCGTAAAATAGTGGCGGTGGATGACTCAAAACTGATATTCAGACAACTCCTTGAAACTATGGATGTTGATTTTGTCCGCACAGGGCAAAGTACCGTAATCCCTTTTCCATTTAAGTATATTAGGGAGTATAAAAGTTTTGGTGTTGCTAAATGACTGTATTAATCAGTATTGATCAACAACAATAACTCTTAGTTTGACGTTAGTTTGACGGATTTTACTTATTTTTCTAACCCCAACACACGGAGAAATATTTTTAAATATACCCAATAGCAAAATTTACTAAAGTTCTCGCATTGCCCTATAACTTTATTGGACGCAATCAAACAACATAAAAATATCAATATTAAAATGTGGTTTTAACTACGCTATTCCATTGAATTAGTAAGATAAACTTTCCCTATGTATGTCATCAAACTATTTACCTTCATCTAGTAACCAAAAAGGCATAAGCAATGAGTAAAGAACCAGTCAAAGTAATATTATGGGAAGAAAATCAAAAAGATTTTCTAAAAAAGTTCTATGATCTCCAATTTACTCCCAGAGTAGGAGAGGAAGTTTACCTAAAAAAGGAGAGATGGAAAGTAACCAGAGTTGAGCATGATTTAGAAATTAGTGAGATTAATGTCTACATGGAATTAATCAAAAAAGCCAAGCAGGATAAATCATCTAATTCATAAATACAAGTAAATACACTCAACTATTATAAAAGGGAGGTTATTAACCTCCCTTTATTCTGAGAATAGTAGATTCTCAGGTGTAATTTGTAAATCTTTATGCAAGCCGCGATGTCTACGACGGGCTACGCCTTCGCACAACAAGAGTTGCGGTCAAGTGCTGACGCACCGGAAACATACTACATCAACTTCCCTATACCCAATTTTGTCTATGACGATAGACTATAAAAGTAAAGAAATGTAAATAAACTAAATTTTGCAACCGTGGAAAACATCACATTGGGGCAAAATGGCCCAGTTGTTACACCCTTGTGCATAGGTACTTGGGCTTGGGGTGATAAACTATTTTGGAATTATGGCGATCGCTATGGTCCAGAACAGTTACAAGAAGCCTTTAACGCAGCCTTAGAAGCTGGTATTACCTTCTTTGATACTGCCGAAGTATACGGAATGGGAAAGAGCGAGACATTTTTGGGACAATTTCTGCAACAGACACAACAACCTGTACAAATCGCCACAAAATTTGGCCCCCTACCGTGGCGATTTACAGCCCAATCCGTCTCTGATGCTTTAACAGCCAGCCTCAAACGGCTACAACTTGAGCAAATCGCCCTGTATCAAGTGCATTGGCCTTTTGCCTTCTTTTTAAGCCAAGAAACTTTGATGAATACTTTAGCGGATGAAGTGAAGCGGGGCAGGATTGGCGCAGTCGGTGTGAGTAATTACTCAACAGAGCAAATGCGAGACGCACATCAAATATTGGCGGTCCGTGGAGTGCCTTTGGCTGTGAACCAAGTACGCTATTCTTTACTCAGTCGCCAAATTGAAAGTAAAGGTATTATCGCAACTGCCCGTGAGTTGGGTGTAACTATTTTGGCTTATAGTCCTTTAGCTCAGGGATTACTTACAGGCAAGTACAGTGTTGATAATGCTGAAACGCCCACTGGTCCGAGGAAAATAGACCCACGATTCAAGAAAGAAGGTTTGCAAAAAATTGCCCCAGTCATATCTTTGCTACGTAGCTTCGGGGAAAAATACGATCGCACCCCCGCCCAAGTTGCTCTTAACTGGTTAATTGCTCAGGGGAATGTTATTCCTATTGCTGGGGTGAAGACAGCCGAACAGGTACGACAGAATGCTGGTGCTTTGGGCTGGACATTGAGCAACGATGAAATTGGAGAGTTAGAACAAGTTAGTCGTCTTTGGCTGTAGTATTTTTAAACCGTCTAAAAAAGCCAAAAAGTCAAGAGTCCAAAGCCAAAATCTTAATTCTTGACTTTTAACTCTCAACTCTCAACTTTGCGAATTTTAGATTTGGATTTTGGATTAAAAGAAAAGTCTAAAATCCAAAATTGATTAACTTCTAATTGACTAAGAAGCTGATTCTCTGGCTGTAGATGAACCTAACTTTTTACTAGGAGATGCAGAATCACGACTTGTCCGCAGTTTGGGCTTGGGAGAAGAATGTCTTTCTTCTTCACCATTGCTGTTATCTGATTTCCACGCCGAACGGGGGCGATCGCTAGAAGATTCACGACGCTTACTGAGTCTTGGTTTGGGAATGGATTCTTCTTGAGGAATTTCCACTTCTGAACTCAACCAAGCGGGACGAGTTTGATCGTAAGCAATTTGCAGTGCAGCTGCGGCGATCGCTTGAGCATCGTATTCTTCGATCAGTTCGCTGACAATTGGCAGGAATGAAGCCAAACGCTCACCCATTAAAGCTTCCCGCACCTGTTCTTGCAATTTCAGGATGTGTCGCGCTTCAATCTGGGCGCGTGTCGGAATCGACAGCAATTGCCAACTTTGGCGGTTATGACGTTCAAATGTTTGCTGCTTACGCCGCTCAAATGGTTGTACTAAAGAAATTGCTGTTCCTTCTTTACCAGCACGACCAGTACGACCAATACGATGGACATAAGTTTCTACGCTATCGGGTAAATCGTAGTTGATCACATGGGAGAGTTGATCGACATCTAACCCGCGGGCTGCAATATCAGTTGCTACTACCCAGCGAACTTGACGATTACGGAATCTGCTTAATAACCGTTCCCGCGCTTGTTGCGACAAGTCACCGTGGTATTCATCAACACTATGACCAGCCGCTTGTAACTGACTGGTGAGTTCTGCGGCTGTGCGTCTGGTGCGGACAAAGATTAAAGCTGTTTCTGGATCTTCCATTTCCAGAATCGGCTGTAAAGCTTTGGCTTTTGTCCAGTGGCGAGGGATCAGGTAAGCTACTTGATTAATCTTGTTAGGAGCGGCTTTTGGCTGTTCAACGGTGACAGTCGCCGGCGATCGCAAGAACTTGTTCACCAACATCCGAATCGATGGTGGCATTGTTGCCGAGAATAAAGCTGTTTGGCGTTCTACGGGCGCTTGCGAGAGGATTTTTATCACATCGTCGATAAAACCCATACTCAACATTTCATCAGCTTCATCCAATACAAACCACTTGACTTGATCGAGCTTTAAACAGCCGCGATCAAGCAAATCGATCACCCGTCCGGGAGTACCCACGACCATGTGAACGCCACGTTTGAGTTGTAACATTTGACGGTCAATTGATTGACCACCATAGATTGCTAACACCCGCAATCCTTCATTACCGATGAATTGGGCGATCGCATCGTGGACTTGCATCGCTAATTCACGAGTTGGTGTTAAAACTATGGCTTGCACGGCTTTTTGATTAACATCAAGCCGCTCTAAAATTGGCAGTGAAAATGCTGCGGTTTTGCCTGTTCCAGTTTGAGATTGACCGACCACATCACGACCGGCAAGCAATTGGGGAATTGCTTGCACTTGAATGCTAGTTGGTTCTGTAAAACCAATTTTTTCTAGTTGTTCGACACGTTCTTGGGAAATACCTAATTCTTGAAATGAAAGAGTCATTAATTCGTCCTAAATTTTATCTAAGGATTTTTGGATTAGTCATTTAGTCATTAGTTATCAGTCATTAGTCATTAGTCATTAGTCATTAGTTATTGGCTACTTAATCAGCCAAGGGCGATAGCAAAGCCTCAAATCTTGGAGAAGCTATACCCACGAGTTCCCGAATTTCAGGTAAACCCTCATGAAAACTGCCTTTAATGCAGCGTTGATCTGGGGATAAGGGTGAATCTGTAAGGGTCATTTCACAAAAGACAAAGGACAAAAGACAAAAGACAATTTAGTTATTGACTACTTGACCATAGAGGTCGTATGTATCAGCGTGGTGAATCGCTATTGGCACGATGGTTCCTAATTTTGCCTGGCCTTTGACATACACCAGACCATCAACCTCTGGGGAAAATCTACCTGAACGACCGATTAATTCACCACTTTCAGGATTTTCTTGCTCAATCAGGACATCAACAATTTTGCCTACTTCCTGTTGATTTTTCTTTTGAGAAATCGGTTGCTGGATTTCCATAATTTGGCCTTGGCGCTCGTCCATTACCAATTGAGGCAACTGATTTGGCAATTTGTAAGCTGGGGTTCCTTCTTCTGAAGAAAAGGTGAAGACACCAACATGGTCAAATTCATGCCGTTGAACAAACTCTAGTAGATGCTTAAAATGCTCTTCAGTTTCTCCTGGGAAACCAACAATAAATGTTGTCCGCAGTACGGCTGTTGGTAGCGCCGTTTTGATGCGATCTATAATCCCATCATTTACATGTCCTTGCCAAGGACGGTTCATGGAGCGGAGAACATCTGGGTGAGAATGCTGTAATGGCAAATCCAGGTAAGGCAAAACGTTGGGAGTTTCTTGGATCGCCGCTATCACATCTGGGGTCAGTCCCGTGGGATAAGCGTAATGCATTCTGATCCACGGTATATCTACTTTCCCCAAAGCGCGAAGTAATTCGGCTAATTTTGGCTTACCGTAAATATCTAGACCGTAGTTAGTAGTGATTTGGGAAATTAGAATAATTTCCTTTACCCCTTGACTAACTAACTGCTCCGCTTCGGCGACGATAGATTCAATAGTACGCGATCGCTGCTTTCCTCGAAGATGAGGAATTATACAAAATGCACAACGATAATCGCATCCTTCCGCAATCCGGAGGTAAGCAACACCCTCCGTTGTAGTACGGTAGCGCGGTGTAGTTTCGTCAGCAATGTAGGTTGGCTCTATACTAACCTGTTTGACCCGCTCGCCAAGTTCAACACGTTCAATTACATTTACAATTTTGTGATAATCGCCTGTACCCACAACGGCTACTGCTTCAGGCAACTCTTCCAAAAGCTGTTCTTGGAAGTGTTGCGCCATACAGCCAGTGATTACGATCTTTTTATTTGCCTCTGCCAGTTCTACTAAAGTTCTGACAGATTCTTGCCGGGCCGCTTCAATAAAACTACAAGTATTAACAATAACGTAATCTGCTAACTCTTCATTTGTATCTACACCGTAGCCTGCTTCTACGAGCATTCCCAGCATGTGTTCTGTATCAATTCGATTTTTCTCGCAGCCCAAGTGAGAAATGGCAATCGTTGGCTTGTCACCCATATTTTGAAAATATCTTCATTTTTTTTTCTTGTAGTCAAACATTTCTGCACTCATTTCGCTTTTTTGCGATTGTTATCCTTCTAATAACAGTACAGCCGCAGATTCTCACTGTCAGCAATTGTCCATCCATAGAGTTTTGACTCTATTAATGATAAAAATAGAGGTCATGTTATGATATTCTTATCAATCTGTTCCCCAGGGTGAACTGAAGTGTCTTTGGGTACATTTGACACTTGTAATGTTTTTTAACAATCCGCCTATTGGTATTTTACATTACCACAGCGTGTGCGTTGTTAATCTACCCATCGGGAAGCCGCCCAAAGGGCTTGTTGTGAGAAGTCGCTACCCTCAGGGAAATCGACGAAAGCGACTACGCTTGATAAAGCAGTAATGCTACCCTGGCGATTGGCAAGTCATACGACAGTGCGCGGACAAGATACCTAAACCACGGAAAGCTGCCTTGCGTCTAGTGAGTGGCAAACTCCTCTTGTAGCCAGGTTTTATCTTAACATATCTTATGGGAGGTTTGACGCCAATTTCCATCTGAGGAAAGAGGCAATAAACCGACTATCATAAAACACATTTGACTAGTTAATGAAAAGTCAAGAGTCAAGAGTCAAGAAAAGCCAGTCACGTGCGGAGTTTTTCCCGTTGAAGAGCCACCTCTGTAAACAGGTTCTCTGCTTTGAGAAAAGTGGTGTTGAACTGGCATTCAATAGTCAAAAAATGGACTCTGGACTGTGCGAGGCGGATTAAAGACGTGGACTTATATCAGATATTTAAAACTCGTTCACCAATTATTGGCGTGGTTCACCTGCTACCACTGCCTACTTCACCCCGTTGGGGAGGTAGTTTAAAAGCGGTGATTGACCGCGCCGAACAAGAAGCCGCAGCCTTGGCAAGTGGAGGTGTTGACGGTTTAATTATCGAGAATTTTTTCGACGCGCCGTTTACTAAAAACCAAGTCGATCCAGTGGTTGTGAGTGCCATGACCATTGTGGTGCAGCGGATACAGAATTTGCTGACTTTACCTATAGGCTTAAATGTTTTGCGAAACGATGCCAAAAGTGCAATAGCGATCGCTAGTTGTGTACAGGCGCAATTTATCCGCGTTAACGTCCTCACAGGGGTGATGGCAACCGACCAGGGATTAATTGAGGGAGAAGCTTATCAACTACTCCGCTATCGACGGGAGTTGGGCTGTGATGTTAAAATCCTGGCCGATGTGTTGGTGAAACACGCTCGTCCTTTGAGTTCTCCAAATCTCACAGTCGCTGTGAAAGACACCATTGAAAGGGGTTTAGCAGACGGAGTGATTTTATCGGGCTGGGCTACTGGTAGTCCTCCTAACTTAGAAGATTTGGAACTAGCTTGTGGTGCAGCAAAGGGTACGCCAGTGTTCATCGGTAGTGGGGCCAATTGGGAAAATATTGATACATTGATGCAGGCAGCAGATGGTGTAATAGTTTCCAGTTCCCTGAAACGTCATGGACGCATAGAGCAACCAATTGACCCAATTCGCGTCAGCCAATTTGTGGAAGCCGCACGTCGCAATTGGAACTCCAAAGGTGAAAGCAAATCAGCAGAACAAGTGAAGTTACATTCTTAAAGGGAGAATGGGGATTGGGGACTAGGGACTAGGAGGTAGGAAGACATAAAGGACAAGTTACTCCTTTGTCTCTTCCCAATCCCCAATCCCCAATCCCCAATCCCCAATCCCTAATCCCCAGTCCCCAGTCCCCAATCCCCAGTCCCCAATATTTATGATTCGCCGTCGTTCTACTCCTTGGATTCATAAATGGTCACGTCCATTGATTGCCGCGATCGCTGGATGTGGTGCCCTGATAACAGGTTATCTCACCATAGAAAAGTTAACAGGAGGCAGTGCCGCTTGTGTGGCCCAGGCTGGTGCTAAGGGCTGTAATGATGTGCTTTCTAGTCCTTGGGCAACGGTTTTTGGTCAGCCATTAGCTTTGTTTGGGTTTTTGGCATATACCAGTATGGTGATATTGGCTTTGGCTCCCTTGCTATCCAACTCAGGGGAAAACAATAACCGCAAACAATTAGAAAATTTGACGTGGTGGCTGCTGCTGGTGGGTGCGATCGCTATGTCTGTTTTTAGCGGTTACTTAATGTATGTGCTGACATCTCAAATCAAAGCTGTTTGTCCTTACTGTATTGGTTCAGCTTTGTTCTCCCTCAGTCTTTTGGTACTAACGATTATCGGTCGGACTTGGGAGGATATTGGACAAATCTTCTTTACAGCCTTGATTGTAGGGATGGTAACGCTGATTGGTACTTTAGGCGTTTATGCTGGCGTCAATCAATCAAATGTTACACCTGAAACTCCTGGACAACCCACAAAAATTACCTTCACTCCCAAGGAAAACCCTAACCCAGCATTCGGTTGGGAAGTTACCACTACTTCTGGTGAAGCAGAAATAGCCTTAGCACGCCATCTGGCGAAGGTAGGCGCGAAGGAATATACTGCTTATTGGTGTCCTCACTGTCATGAACAAAAGCTGCTTTTTGGTAAAGAGGCCGAAGAAGTAATCAACAATGATGTTAAGGTAGAGTGCGCCTCCGATGGACTCAAAGCTCAAACCGAACTTTGTAAAGCCGCAAAAATCGAAGGCTTTCCCACTTGGATCGTTAATGGTAAAAGCTATAGCGGAGTCCAAAGCTTAGAAGAACTAGCGAAAGTTTCTGGTTACACAGGACCTCGTAATTTCAAGTATTTTAAGTAAAGTACCTACACTGACCTTCAGTAGTTTACGCCTCATGGTCAACTGGATGAATACAGTAAAATCTGTTTCTAGTTGGCTTTTTTGTTTTTAGCAACGGATATATAGGTCTTATCCAAATTTAGCTCCTACTTGAGCTATGTTAGTCCGATAGTTAATAGCTATAGGAAATAGAGAATACTTTTGCCTATTAGGTGATGGAAATAAATCAGCAGCTAGGCAAGCGTTTTGTGAAGTTAATCTTTACACTGAAACAATCGCTTAGTCGAGGACACAGAGAATTGATTACTGCGGCCGCCAGCGTTGTAGTCTGGGTCCTGCTTTTGCACTCCATTGGATTATTACAATCTTTTGAGTTGGCAGCTTTGGATCAATTTTTCCGCTTACGTCCAAATGAACCGCCAGAAGACCGGATTACGATTGTAGCGATTGATGAGGCCTATTTAAACGAAGTACGTTCGTGGCCAATTCCAGATGCGAATATTGCCCAGTTGTTGCAAAAATTAAATGTCTACAAACCCCGTGCTATTGGCTTAGATATCTACAGAAATTTGCCAGTAGAACCTGGTACTCAAGAATTGCATAATACTTATAAGTCAACACCCAACTTAATTGGTATTGAATTACTAGCAAATGACAAAAACAAAAACTTGAGTGTTTCGCCTCCACTGGGACTGAATCAGGAGCAAGTGGGCTTTAATAACGTGCTGTATGACTCTGATGTTATAGCACGTCGCAGCTTGTTGTATTGGCACGTTGATAATCAGGTACATGAAAGTTTTGCCCTGAAGTTGGCTTTATTGTATTTAAAGTCAAAGGGAATTACTCCCAAAAAAGCAGAAAGTAACCCGGAGTATTTGCAATTGGGTAAGGCAGTATTTACTCGTTTTCAGGCTAATGATGGTGCTTATGTGGGAGCTGATGATAAAGGCTACCAAATTTTAAGCAATTTTCCCAAACCTAAATGTCAAACTTCATCTGAGCAACTTTGTAGTTTTCACCAGGTATCGATGAGAGATGTACTGGCAGATAAAGTCAAACCAAACTTAATTAAAGATCGGATTATACTTATTGGCTCCACTACACCCAGTCTTCCAGATGTTGTATTTATTCCCTACTCCAGCAGTCTAATGGGTATAGGAAAGCCTGTACCTGGTATTGAATTGCAGGCTTATTTTATTAGTCAGTTAATCTCTGCTGCTGTTGATGGAAGATTATTACTCAAAGTTTGGCCTGACTTGGTGGAATACTTGTGGATTTTTGTTTGGTCTTATCTGGGAGCCGTAACGATATGGTGGATACGAAACGCAATTGGAAGTCTCTACTGTATCCTAGTTTCTTGCTTTGTATTGACCGTGAGTACGTACCTTGCTTTCTTGTCTGGTTGGTGGATACCTCTGGTTCCCTCACTGGTTTGCTTTGGCATTTCAGCTATTTGGATGACTAGTCGTATTGCTCACATGCAGCAAGAGTGGAAACGTTCCAAAGAATTCTTGTATCACGTTATCAACACGATTCCTGATCCAATTTTTGTGAAAAATGAACAACACCAGTGGATTGTTTTAAATGAGGCGTATTGTCGATTTATCGGTTACGCAAATAAGTTATTAATTGAAAAGTCAGATTATGACTTTTTCCCAAAACATGAAGCTGATGTGTTTCGACAACAGGACGATCTTGTTTTTCGGACTCAGCAACCCCAGGAACATGAAGAAGAATTTACAAATGCCGATGGTCAGACTCATAAAATTGCCACTAAGCGATCGCTCCACAAAGACTCAGCTGGCAATTTCTTTTTAGTTGGTGTCATCCGAGATATTACTCAGCGCAAGATAATCGAAGAACAGCTTAAGCGTACTGCTGCTGAACTATTCCACTCTAATAATGAATTTAAACTCAAAGAAGACCACTTACGTTATTTAGCGTATCACGACCCCCTTACCGGTTTATTCAATCGCAAATTTTTTGCCGAACAACTTTACAAGTCTTTACATTGGGCACAACACAATAACTTATTGCTGGGACTGTTGTTTATCGATCTAGATGGCTTTAAGCAAGTCAATGATACTTTAGGACACAAGACGGGCGATCGCTTGTTAATGACTATTGCTGAAAGACTCAGCAGCTCTTTACGCGCTAGTGATACAGTTTCTCGTTTGGGTGGCGATGAATTTACTGTGATTTTACAGGCAATTCCTGATGTCCAAATAGCTGCTCAAGTCGCCGAAAAAATTTTAAGCAGTATTACCAAGCCAATTGTTTTGGACGGCTATACAATCCGAGTCTCTGCCAGTATTGGCATTAGTGTTTACCCATACAACAGTCTAGATAGTGAAACTTTGATAAAACAAGCTGATGCAGCAATGTACCGTGCCAAGCGTTTGGGTAAAAATCGCTACGAGTTTGCTTAATTAGTCAAGAGTCAAGTCTCCAGGTTTTATCACTTTAGTTAAAATTGTTACCTCTAAATTCGGAATTTGGACTGGAGATACGTCTAAGGCACTGTCTTGAAAAAATATAGCCTATATCCTGCAAAGTATATTTTTAGCCAAGATATATACACAGTAATGTTTTTGGGCTTGAAAACTAAACTTTATAATTTATATCAAAAAGCAATCAGTTATCTAAAATAAATATAAAAATCTTTATTGTATTTTTATAATACATATTATCTTATACTTGTACTGACCTTGCTATTACGTACCTATTTAAATTTTAAAATTCTTTTGATGTTATAAGTGTGTTGTTTTATCTTTATAATTTTTTAACAATCAAATTTAAAGTATACACAAAAGTAAGTACTATTTCATATTTTTTTGAAATTGTAGTTTTTCAAACATAGTGTTTATACTTAAATAAATTAAGATATTATTAATAAATGATGAATTAAGCAAAATAGTTGTTGTAAATCATTGACATATCTAACCTGAGACTGATGCAAAAATTGCCTATTAAGAATACCACTTAAGTATAAAGACTATTTAATTTCGGCAAACTAAGGTTAACTGACAAGCAAATACCACAATAATTTGTACAGTAACAGCAATAATTTCATAAAGTTAAAATACTTTTTTCAACATCTCAGTAAATACACGCAAGCAATTCAAAAGACATCTTGAGATAAAAAGCTAGTAATTTTACTTAAAAAAGATGAAAACTAACTTCCGAATCACAAAGTTTATAATATTCTGCATAGGTGCTTATATACTGCTCCCAAAAATTGCCGCTTGTACAGGTATATTCAGTACTGCAAGCGCTAATTCTTTTGGCCCTACTAGCAGTAATACCTTAATCGCCCATAAGGTCAATTCTCCAAATTTAAAAGACATATACATTCCACCAAATAATGGTGGCCCCGACAGTCATAATGGTAGCGGCACCCGCTGATGGCAATTCTGAATTTTAGATTGTGGTAAGGCAGCACAATCAGGTAGTTACCGTCTTGAACACACATCCTTTACTTCGCAGTTCATTGCAAGATGTTGTGTCTTAGGGTTACGAAAACTGTCAGGCTTTTTAAGGTAGTTTATTCAAGACAATAGTGGAGATTTCCACCAATAATTTGTTTGTACAAGTGTGTGGACTTGCCAATTTGAGTCTGGTTGAGGATAATCTAAACGGAAGTGTCCGCCTCGGCTTTCGGTTCTAAAAGCAGCACTTTTGAGAATTAAATCAGCTACATCTAATAAATTGCGGGTTTCTGCCCAAAGTCCCAATTGCCGTTCGACATCTGGTAGGTCAAAACTAGCGGGTTCTACTGGACGTAAAGCAAGCAAGAATTGACTTAAAGGCAAGGCAGCGAAATCTTGCTGCCAAGATTCTATAGTGGCGATCGCAATTTCCAGCCTTGATTGCTCCCGACAAATACCAGCACTTTCCCATACTAGACGCGGTAACTTCTCCCTGAGTGCTTCTAGCTGTGCTTGTTGGATGTGCCACTCACTAACATCAGGACTAAATTTGCGTAACGGCAGCACTGGTGTTTCTGACGGCATTCCAATATTTTCCAACTCAATATTAGCCATCTGGGCCCCAAACACAATACATTCCAGCAGGGAATTACTAGCAAGGCGATTTGCCCCATGCACACCGGTACTAGCGGTTTCACCTACTGCGTACAAATTGGGGATATTTGTGCGATTCATTAGATCCGCAACAATACCACCCATCCAGTAATGGGCAGCTGGCGCTACAGGAATTGGTTCGTGGAAAACATCAATGCCCCAATGCTGACAAACTTTGACGATATTGGGAAAGCGGTGACGAATCTTGTCTTCGGGGATGGGGCGCATATCCAACCACACATGGGCAGTAGCCAAATCAAGCGCGGTACGTTGCAAATGGCTAAAAATTGCTCTACTTACGATATCTCTCGGCGCAAGTTCACCCGCAGGGTGGTAGTCAAAGGTAAAACGCCGCCCTTCATTATCGATAAGATGTGCCCCCTCGCCGCGTACAGCTTCGCTGATCAAGAAGTGATCAGCACCAGGTTTAGTAAGGGCGGTGGGGTGAAATTGGACAAATTCTAAATCGCAGAGGATAGCCCCAGCCCGAGCTGCGATCGCTACCCCATCACCTGTACTCACAGCCGGGTTAGTGGTTTGGGCAAATACCTGACCACCGCCGCCTGTTGCCAGTACCACAGCACCAGCTCTTATCCAGGTGATTTTACCTTGATAAAACAGGCTAATTCCTTGACAACAACCAGTTTCAGGTTCAATCCACAAACTTAAAGCTAAAGCTTGCTGAATGACTTGAATATTTTGGCGACGTAATACTTGGGCTGTGAGGGTAGTAGTAACTTCTCTACCTGTGGTGTCCGCAGCGTGAAGAACACGGCGACGAGAATGAGCTGCTTCCAAAGTTAAAGCTAGAGCTTGACCATGACGGTCAAAAGCGACCCCCAAGTTAACTAGGGATTGAATGCAGCTAGGGGCATGTTGGGCGAGAAATTCCACAGCGGTGCGATCGCATAAACCTGCACCAGCCTGGATCGTATCTTCAATGTGCAGTGTTGGAGAATCTTCTGGAGCGATCGCTGCGGCAATGCCACCTTGGGCCCAATCGCTGGCAGACAAAGCAACGGTTTCTTTGGTAATCAAACCGACTCGTAAGGATTCTGGTAAACAGAGCGCTGTGTATAGTCCGGCAGCACCAGCGCCGACTACTAAAACATCAAATTGGCTAGGAATATCTATCTGAGACAAGGTAATGCGGGAGAAAGGGGAGCAGGGGAGCAGGGGAGCAGGGCAGGGGAGGTAGGGAGGAAAAAATTTTATCTTTGTCTTTCTTGTCCCCCTTGTCCTCCTTGTCGCCCCTTATCTGTAATAAAATACTCCCACTCCCTAGAATCAGGAGTGGGCTGCTATTTGCTACATAAACTGCAATTCAGTTATCTGTAGATACCGTTGTTAAAGCGATCGTCTCCTTCATTGAAGGCAGGCTCTAGTTCTGTCACGGTAAATTTATCGAGGTTGGTTTGCAGGGTTTGTTTTTGGCGATCGCTCAATCCTGGAAGATCCAATACATCCTCTACCTTTTCGTAGGGAGCATTGGTGATAATTTTCTTAGCCAAGCTAGGATAAAGCCCTGGGAACTGTTGAAAAGCTCGGACGTTGGTATTATTCAAATCAATTTTTTTACCAAACTCCGTTTTTAGTTTAGCGTCTGCCCGATTCTGCCGCTCAATTGCCAGAACTGGGACTTGGGGAAAAGCAAAACTGTTGAAACTAGCAGCTTGGGCTATTTGAGTTGTTCCCAACCATCCCCAGCAACTAAGTAACAAACTAAACACTGTTAATAAACGCGCCAATCCTTTCACGATTTTTTTACCTCTTTCCATCAAACAGAAATAAAAGTTTTAAGCCAACAGCAGTCATTAGTCATTGATCATTAGTCATTAGTCATTGGTCATTGGTCATTTGTAAAGGACAACTGACAAGGGACGAAGGACAACTGACAACTGACAAGGGACAAAGGACAAAAGCTGATAGCTTAGTCAACACAGCAGTCATCAGAAACTAATATACAGCGTATTAATATCCACAATATTTACGGTTACTGGGTTTGACTGTACTTTTGCCAAAAATTTTCATCGTGGAAAGAGTGCTTGCATAGCTGCAATAGTGTTGTATCCACAATCACGGTAGCCATTCCTCGCTAGGCGAAATCTTTTCGGGTTGGCTGATTCTACCTCCCAAACAGACACCAAACTTACGATTTCTATAATCAAAACCTTATTAAAAAAGACTTGATGCTGATGGATTTTATGTAATATTTCTTAACTAATTGATTGTCTACAGCATCATTTTTGATGTGTCGTAGATTGGGCAAAGAAAAGTTTCGGTAAGAGAAGTCTATCTCCTGCCTGCTTCACGCGGCGATCGCAGCTAACAAAAATAGGCTATCTACCAAAATTGTGCTTAAAACTGCGCCACCAAAGGCATACCAGTGTTTTTCATTTCGACCTAAAGCTGAAATTCCTACTGTTAATAGCACTACAGCGAGAATTATCGCCCAAGTTTGTCCCCAAGGTGCTTGTACTTGCATGAGAGCATTTTGTAAGATTTGTGGTACTACATCTGCATCTACTCTCATGATTTGCCGCCAATAAGGTATCAAATCTACTATATAAAAATATATATCTGTTAAAACTGTACCGAGTAAAGAACCTAAATAAAACCAGTTACCTACCTTGCCCCAATTCTTCGCCAGACACCAACAAGCAAATGGTAAACCGATAAACTCCACCGGCAGATGCCATAAAGGTTCCCAACGTAACCAGCCCCAGTAAATCGCTCCTGCTAACCAACTCCAGCTAAACCCCAAAAGTAAATCCCCCCAGACATAAGTTGCAGGACGTGACATTAAGGCAAAACTTAGCCATACCCAAAATCCTGTCAGCGCTAAACTCAGACTTGGTAGCGATCGCACTATTGGCGCTTCTATAAATACTGGCACCGATACCAAAAACACTGCCGCCGCAAACACTAACCAACTTTGTCGGGCAGAAATAGATAAGGGAAGAGAGGGAGAAAAGGAGAGTGTAGACTCTAATTGCCTGATACCCTTCAACCCAGTATCAGCTAAATCCAACTCAGTATCAATAGAGGGGGTAGAAACGCTGTAAGAGGACAGTGTATTATTAACCAAAGTTTTTAATATTTGTTACTAAAATTTATTTTACTTAATATACCATACTTTAAAATCCCCCCCTGGGGCATTTTAATTATACTGAAATTTTCAGGAGCCTTAGCGCAAACTAAACAAAACATTCTCTGCCAAAGGAATCTATTAAAGTTGCACTATGTATATAACTGCTGTGTAGTTCTTTGTAAATAGGAGACTACAGAGAAGTGAGAGTAAAATTTAACAGTTAAAAGTGAACTGGTACTCAGTCCGCTAAATATTAAAGTTTGATGAATTGATAAAATTTCGTTGACTTATTGAGATGGGTGTAAGAACATAGTCAGCGTCTTCGATGATGTTATTGATTGGGAAAATTGAATTTTCTACAAGATTGGGTGTAATAAAGAGTATATAAAACAACATCATCTCAAGAATAATGTCTAAAACACGAAAAAGGTATTAATTGCAGATGGAGTTTATTCAAGCTTTTATTTTGGGTATTGTTCAAGGTATTACAGAGTTTTTGCCAATCAGTAGTACTGCACATCTTATAATTTTTACCAAGCTATTTGGTTGGAAAGAACTAGGTTCTAAAGATTTTGTTGATGCGATTCAATTTGGTAGTGTTATCGCAATTGTAGGGTATTTTTGGTCGCTAATTTATAGTATTACCAAAGGTGGAATCGAAGCATTAATAGCCAAAGACTGGCAGCGCGAAGAATGGAAGATTCTTGTCGGGATTGTAGTCGGAACACTGCCTGCTTTAATTTTCGGCTTTCTTTTGAAAGATATTTTACCTGAAAGTGCATTAATTATTGGCATTATGTCAATTATCATGGCACTTATACTAGCTTTGGCAGAAAAAATTGGCACTCGTAAGCGAGGTTTTGAGTCATTGCAGATTCAGGATGGTATTTTGGTTGGATTGGGACAAACACTTGCTTTGATTCCGGGCGTTTCTCGTTCTGGTTCGACGTTAACTACTGCCTTATTTTTAGGATTAGAACGCGCTACAGCAGCAAAATTCTCATTTTTGTTAGGGTTTCCAACTCTTACGATTGCGACGCTGTATAAAAGCTTGAAAATATTCAAGTTGTTTCAAGCTCACCAGTTGCCAGATAACATTGTTGCACTGTTAATTGTAGGAATTATTTCAACTTTGATTTTTTCCTATTTATCAATTGCATTTTTGATCAAATACTTAGCAACCAAAAACACTTTGATTTTTGTATGGTATAGATTAGCATTTGGTAGTGCGATCTTACTAGCGATCGCAGCAGGTTGGAAAGGATAATAGTCATTAGTCATTTGTCCTTTGTCCAAAGCAAATGACTATAGCGACCGCTCGTTTGTATGCAGTACAATCTAACCTCACTTCCATTCCTCTCTCCTAAAAAGAGAGAGGCTTTGAATTTTACTCTTCAACACGAGTAGGGAAGGGGCTGAGGTTAAGTCTGTATTAGACTCAACTAAGAAACGCTATAATACCCAATGCCCCATTCCCCATGACTACCATTCATCCTGCCCGAATTACCAAGGTTCTTCCAGACTCAATAGCCGCAGAGATTGGTTTTGAAGCTGGGGATGCGATCGTTGCAATTAATGGTACACGCCCCCGCGATTTAATTGATTATCAGTTTTTGTGTGCTGATGAAGTCTTGGAATTAGAAGTTTTAGACGTTGCTGGTAAAACTCATAGCCTGGAAATCGAAAAAGATTACGACCAAGACTTAGGGCTAGAATTTGAAACTGCCCTATTTGATGGCTTAATTCAGTGCAATAATCACTGTCCATTTTGCTTTATCGACCAACAGCCACCAGGTAAGCGCACCAGCTTGTACTTTAAAGACGACGATTACCGCCTAAGCTTTTTGTATGGCTCTTATCTTACCCTGACCAATTTGCCAGAAAGAGAATGGCGGCGGATTGAACAAATGCGCTTATCTCCGTTATATGTTTCTGTTCATGCCACAGAGCCGGAAGTTAGAATTAGACTGCTGAAAAATCCCCGTGCGGGACAAATCTTGCAACAACTCAAGTGGTTTCAAAAAAGACGGCTACAAATTCATGCTCAAGTAGTTGTTTGTCCTGGTATAAATGATGGCGAACACCTGGAACAAACCCTAAAAGATTTAGCATCCTTTCATACTGGTGAAGTGCCTGCGGTAGCATCGGTAGCAATTGTACCAGTCGGATTGACAAGGTTTCGGCCTCCAGAAGACGAACTTACACCCGTAACCAGAGAAAAAGCGAAAGAAGTGATTTCTCAAGTGCGAACATTTTCGCAACAATTTCGGCAAAAGTTTTCCTCTAGCGTCGCTTGGTTAGCTGATGAGTGGTTTTTGATTGCAGGTGAGCAATTACCGAGCGAATCTGAATATGAAGAGTATCCTCAAATTGATAATGGTGTTGGTTCAATTCAATTGTTTATCAAGCAATTTGCAGCCGCTGCAACAGAATTACTACCGCCAAAAGTTTATCCTCAGAGAAAATTAACTTGGGTAGTAGGCAACGCAGTAGAAAACGCCTTTCAACCTATCTTGAAACGGTTAAATTCTATTGAAGGTTTAAAAGTAGATATGCGTGCTTTATGTAGCGATTATTGGGGACAGAATATTACTGTCACTGGATTACTTACGGGTCATGATTTGCTGTTGAACTTACAAGGACAAGATTTGGGAGACGGAATTTTACTGCCAAATGTAATGCTCAAACATGGTGAATTGGTATTTTTAGATGATATGAGTATTCAAGAATTAGCCTGTAAATTGGAGACGAAAATCTTCCCAGTAGGAGGAGTTGAAGATTTAATCAATACCTGTATCCTTTAAGCTTTTTTTGTTAACTCTTTAGTTTATAGCGATTGCCAGGTAAATGAAGTACATATCAAAATGCTCCTCCAATCTTTATTATTACCAAGGAGAAGGGTTGCAGGAGAGATTAAGCTGTAGAGCGTTTTTATTAGAAAATACTAGAGATAATTTAACTGCGTTATGCAAGGTCTTTTTGCTTACTACTTTAACTTTACTTACTCTAAGCCTTTGAATATAAACTCCTTTTTGTTGTATTCAAGCATTTAAATGTTAAATTCAAAATTTACAAATTAAAGTTTGTAAATTTATTGCTTTTTTTCCCGTTTAATTAATTATGAATACCGTAACTATGACTTTTAATTTTTTTATATGAATCAAATATTATACCAATTCAATTAACGATTGCAACACATCTTCGGGTCAAGATGCGATTCATAGCGTCTCTACAAATGGTTTATTTATCGCATTCTTTTTTCAAATTGGTATTAGATAAACGTCGGAAAAATGATTATTAGCTTAATTATAGCTATCCTAATTATTTCTTAGCTTCATATCTATCTCTAAATCCTGTTATTAAAACTAGATATCCCTATTTATAAAGGTAACTATCAAAGATATTAATTAGACTGATTGTACAAATAAAAAAGCTGCCCTAATTCCCAAATTGTTTACCCAAAACTAGAAGAAATGGAACCAATTTAAGCATCCCTTTTCCAAAGTTAATAAATGGATTTAGGGTTAGAGCCTTTGATTCATACAATCTATCCTAGTACCGTTATAAGAAACACTAATATTACTTTTTTAACTTACAAAAATTATGAAAAACAGATAATTAAAATAAAATTGGCATTTTTTCTTTTGAGTTTAACTGAAATCTTTCTACAATTATGCAAACATCTATGCAAAACTTTCTCAAAAGCTAGTTATCGATGAGATTCACAATGTAATAGCAAACAATTGATATAGAATCGATTCTGGCAATTTGAGTATCCATCTTGGCATTTTTTACTGGTTTTGATAGGCTAGATTAATGAAAGTCATTCACTAAGTACTTTTACTAAAAGCTTATAGAAATCCTATTTGATTTTTTAAAAGCCAAATATTAGCTTTACTAATCAGGGTGAGAGTCTCAGTAACCTTACCAGGAATCAAACTAGAGTCTTATATTGTGTACTAATGAATTCTGACTAATAACTAAATTAATTAATAATAAAATGAGGAGTCACTAGTGAAGCATCAGGAAAACCGAAAAAATATAAATTTAAAAATTAAAGAACCTAGAAAATTATTTATTTTAAGTTGTGAAATTGTAGTTTTCAATTTTTTGAGTATTTTGCCAGTAACGGCGGCGACTGAAGAACCTGTATTGAGCGTAGTCTATGGTCAAGAAAATGCAAATCAATGGAGAGGGATAAGCGATCGCTTACAAACAATAGGGATGAAATATTGTGTAATCTCCCTAAGTGATGTCAAGAGTGGAGCAGATTGGGGCGATCGCCGGGTCTTATTTTTGCCAAACGTCGAGACATTAACACCAACTCAAGCGATCGCTCTAGAAGATTGGATGAGTAGGGGAGGGCGTTTGATTGCTAGTGGGCCTGTAGGTAGTTTGTCATCGCCAGGAGTACGGCAGTTATTGCGATCGCTTTTGGGAGGTTATTGGGGATTCAGCCTTAGCGATACAGAACAGATTCAAGCTGCAAAAACCAGGATTCCAGAATGGACAAATCAAACTGGACTCTTTGGTAAAGTGCGCGGCGGCGTTGTGATTCCTAACGATATGGGCACTGAATCTCCTGTTGTTTGGAATTCTAAAGAGAATCCGGCCGCAGTAGTCACAACTGAGCGTTCTACCTTTTTAGGCTGGCGCTGGGGAACAGATACAGCCTCACCAGCCGAGTTGGATAATGCCTGGTTAAAAACTACTATCAATCACTATTTGACAGCACTAGCGCCATCAAATCGCGCCAAAAAAATACCAGGAGGTTCCCAAAGCTGCTCTACGACTGTGGCAGCTGCACCCTTAGTGCAGGGAAGTAGAGAGGCAGAGGGGCAAAGGGGTAATTCATCTTCCTTATCTCCCTCATTCACTCCTCCTAAAACTGCCACTGCTCCCATACCTAGACCGCAACCTATGGTCAAACCCCCAAATTCTCAGGAGGCTATTGACCAATTGGAACAAGCGGTGCGTTTGGATGTTGCACCCAACTCCAATGAGCCGATTGATCGCAATCAAGCGATCGCTCTCCAGCAAGAACTAGAAAATCTAATTGGTCGGGTGGAAAGCGCTCATTTAGCAGTGTTAGCCGATGCGGCTAATGTTGGTGAAGCCATATCTGAAGAAAAGCAGTCTTCTAGGCATTTGAACACTTATACCCCTCAATCTCTCAAAGAGCAGCCAATACAATTGGCCTCAACCAAACTGGGGGCGCTAGCTATGAGTAACGAGCAAGCTTTGGCACAGGTAAGGGTAATTGCCAAAAATTTACCGCAATTGATTGCTCAGAAAAACTATGCTCTAGCTCGTCAGCAATGGCTGGCCGCTAAAACGACTTTGTGGCAGCAGTTTCCTGTCGATCAAAGACTGGCTCAACCAGAAATTCGCGCAGTTTGGTTAGATCGGGGGACGATTGTTCGTGCTGGTAGTAAGGCGGGACTAGCCCAGATTTTTGATCGCCTCGCCCAAGCCGGGATTAATACCGTCTTTTTTGAAACTGTTAACGCTGGCTATACAATTTATCCGAGCCAAGTCGCAAAAGAACAAAACCCATTAATTCGTGGGTGGAATCCATTGGAAGAAGCGGTGAAACTAGCCCATGAGCGAGACATGGAATTACACGCTTGGGTATGGACTTTTGCTGCTGGCAATCAACGTCATAATGAAATTCTCAACCTTAATCCTAATTATCCAGGGCCAGTACTAGCAGCTCATCCCGATTGGGCAAACTACGATAACCTTGGCAACATGATTCCCGTCGGTCAGACTAAGCCATTCTTCGATCCAGCCAACCCGGAAGTGCGGCAGTACTTGCTCAAACTATATGAGGAAATTGTCACTAAATATAACGTGGATGGTCTACAGCTAGACTACATTCGCTATCCTTTCCAAGACCCATCAGCAGGTCGAACTTATGGCTATGGGAAAGCTGCAAGAGCGCAATTTCAGAAACTTACTGGTGTAGATCCGGTGAATATTTCTCCTAGCCAAGCAGACTTGTGGCAAAAATGGACAACATTTCGCACCCAGCAAGTTGATAGCTTTGTTGCTCAAGTATCACAGCAGTTGCGACAAAAGCAACCGAATTTGATTTTGTCGGTTGCAGTATTTCCTTTGCCAGAAATAGAGCGGATTCAGAAAATTCAGCAAAATTGGGAAACTTGGGCAAGGCGGGGGGATGTAGATTTAATTGTTCCCATGACTTATGCTTTGGATACTTCTCGGTTTCAACGACTGGCCCAACCCTGGATTGCCTCGAAACAATTAGGAGCTACCTTGTTAGTGCCGGGAATTCGCTTGCTTTCTTTGCCAACAATCGGAGCATTCGATCAACTCCAGTTGGTAAGGGACTTGCCAGTTAGTGGTTATGCACTATTTGCCGCAGAGAATTTTAGCAACGATCTCCAAAAACTCTTTAGTAGCACCCAAGGTAGAAGTCAATCTAGAACAAGTGAACCAATTCCTCAACGCCAGCCTTTTCAAACTGCTGCTATCCGTTACACCGCCCTACAACGGGAATGGAAATTTGTTTTCCAAAATGACCAACTCCAGAGGTCTGCTGAGAAAATTTCAGATTTTAACAATCAGGCAGAAGTTTTACGCAGTGCTTTAAATCAGCTTGCGGCTTCCCCTTCTGCCAATAAGTTACTTGTAGCAAAAGCCTCTCTAACTCGGTTCCAGTCTCAATTTAGAGTATTGATGAGCCAAGAACTTAAGTCGAATTCCTATCAAGTCAAAGTTTGGGAAAATCGCCTCGTAACTATAGAAAGGCTATTACGTTATGGCGAACGGCGGGTGCAGTTACGTCCTTTGTAAAGAGGTAGAGGGGCGAGAAGCAGGGGGACAAAGGAAAATTAATTATTAAAGAATTTTCTTCCTTGTCCCCCTTGTTTCTTTCCAATACCCAACTAGCTATATATAAGCTAGATTGTAATTCTTGACACATTTTTTGTAGTGTTTGTATCCCAAATATTACCACTTATTTAGCATCAAAATATTGGAAGATATTTAGATAACTATTATTTGATGATAGCTATTGTTAAAATCTATGCAAGCCTTACCTCAGCTCATTTGGCTACAAAGCTTAGAGTTAATAATTGACTGTTTGTCACTGATAATTGTGTCAAAAACATCACTATTAAATTAGATGCTATGTCTATAGCTAGCTACGCTTATGCACTAATGTAGCATCGGGTAAAAGTATCTTGTTTTTTTCATCTTCGCAGCTAGTAAGGTACTTCACTAAGCATGACACAGTGAAACTTGTAGCTTCTGTAACTAGTTGTGAAAACAGCCAATATTTTTGAAGTTATGTATACCTTATTCATGATATTAAATGTATCAAGATTTGGTAAATAGCCTCAGTGCTATTATGTATACATTAGCAGCAATTATAACCAGTAATATTTATAGATAACCAAGATAATATTGTCAGTAATATTACTCCTGATAGTATCAATCAAGCACTAGCACAAGAAACAGAGAAAACTAGATGTAATCTAGTATTGGTTCCTTTGAGGTACAATATCATATTCTCGCAGAGAGACAGTTACTCAAGTCCCAATAGTTACTGGTACGCGTTATAGTACGTAAAGCTACGACAGGCAAATACACTCACTTCATTGAAGTTTATGAAAAAGATTTGGACTTATACCGTCAGTCTAATAGGGTCATGCATACCAATACGCCTAAATATCACATAATCATGGGTCATTGTTGGTCAATTAGAAGCGAAAAAATTAGAGTATAAACCAACATTTTTTAATTTGGTTGAATATACCCAACAATAGTCAGAACAAATACAAATGAATCTAGGCTATTGATGCTTGATTTTTTTCACCAGTCAATATAAATTTGTAACCTGCTGCATTGATTAAAAACTTTTAGCACACATTTTGTTTGACTAACTTGTTTTAAAACTAGATTATTTTTTCAGATGATAGTATTTTCAAGTTTAATTTACTTATTCAATATAGACGTTACCTAGTTAAAATTTCAAATGGGAAAACTTTTACTTTTTAATAATATATAGAATGTTTTACTGAATTATTTTAAGTGAATATACTAGAGAGATAATTAAAAATAGTAGTTTTAAAAAAATATGTCTGCTAATTAAAAATATATATTATAAACATTGCTATTTTTATAATATATATTATTGGATTATACCGTTAAACAATACAATATAAAAATGAGGTAATTTATGCCAAAAATATTAATAATAGAAGATGAAGAAGCAGTCCGGGAAAATATTTTAGATTTGCTAGAAGCTGAGGATTTTCAAACTATTGCTGCGGCTAATGGCAGAATCGGGATAAATTTGGCCATTTCTGAAGTTCCTGATTTAATTCTTTGTGATATGATGATGCCAGAAATTGACGGTTATGGCGTGCTAACAGCATTACGTCAAGATCCATCAACGGCAACAATTCCCTTCATCTTTCTCACTGCCAAATCTGCCAAATCTGACTTCCGCCAAGGTATGGATATGGGTGCAGATGACTATATAACTAAGCCATTTACTCGTGCTGAGTTATTAAGTGCCATCATGAACAGGTTGGAAAAATACAATACTTTAAAAAGGTATTTATCTCCTCAGACTATAATTAATAACTTGTCTCCAAAAATGCAGTTGTTAGAAATTAGCTTACACCGAGCTATCAAACAACATAATTTTCAAGAATTTGAAATTTATTATCAACCAATAGTTGATATTGCATCTGGCAAAATAGTAGGTGCTGAAAGTTTATTGCGCTGGCAAAGTCCAGAACTAGGAATGATTTATCCAACAGAATTTATTCCGTTGGCAGAGTCTACAGGTTTAATTGTTCCGATTGGAAAATGGGTATTAAAAAGGGTATGTCAACAAATTAAAAGCTGGCGTGATGCCGGAATTCGTTCCTTGATTGTTGCTGTAAATCTGTCAGTAATTGAATTTAATCAACCAAATTTTATTCAAAATGTAGTCAATTGTATATCTGTCAATAATTTGGAACCAGATGACTTAGAACTAGAACTTACTGAAAGTATGATTATGCAAGATGTAAATAGTGCGATCGCTACTATGAGCAAATTGCAATCCTTGGGTGTAAAAATTGCGATCGATGATTTTGGCACGGGTTATTCTTCTTTAATTTATCTGAAAAACTTACCAATTAATACATTAAAAATAGACCGCTATTTTATCCATAATGTTGCTACTGATCTACAGAAGTCAGCCATAACTAAGGCATTAATTCAAATGGCTCATAATCTCAATCTAGATGTAGTTGCTGAAGGTGTAGAAACGGAAGTAGAACTGGATTTTCTACGTCAATACAACTGTAACTCTATGCAAGGGTTTCTATTGAGTCGTCCCTTACCAGCAGCAGAATTTGAAGATTTTTTGTTTACTAACTAAATACTTATATATGTAAATATAGGAAATTTGTATTGATAATAGAATTTAGTCACTAATACTTTATTTTTGAATTATTAAGAGGTTGAGTAATTAAGAAATATCAAACTTTTGACAGGTGACAATTATTAAGTCTCAAGTCTAGAGTAAGGAAGTTGTGTATCGTCTCTACAACTATGAAATTCCCTGCGCGTTTCTTGCTGCTAGTTTTTTTAATGACTTTGGCAGTAGCCTGTAACCAGACTCGCGCTAACTCAGATAATCCTACACCTCAAAAATCTGTACCCTCTACCCAACTACCACAGAATCCTACAAAGCCAAAAAATATTGTCCGTACTGAAGCAATTTCACCTACACCCATCCGAATCAATCTGAAGAATTTGCCAGCACCCTTCGCAACAGAAAGTGCCTCTAAGCAGCCTGAAGTTGTGCCAATTCCCCAAAATTCAGTGCTGCGTGTACCACCAGGCTTCACAGTAAATGTCTTTGCTGAAGGTTTAGATGCCCCACGCTGGCTAGCTTTAACCCCCAATGGTGATGTTTTGGTAACTGAAACCGGACAAAATCGCATCCGTCTGTTGCATGACAGCAATGCTGATGGTGTGGCCGACGTTCGAGAAACCTTTGCTAGTAGGGACAACGGACTCAATAGACCCTTTGGGATGGCTTTTGCAGGTAATTCCTTTTTTCTGGGGAATACAGATGCTGTGGTGCGTTTTCCTTATACTCAAGGTCAAAAAAAGATTACAGGTAAAGGGGAAAAAATTGCCGAGTTGCCTTCTCAAGGTTATAACAATCATTGGACGCGCAATGTCGTTGTCTCACCCGATCGCAATAAATTATATATTTCAGTTGGATCGGGAACCAATGTAGATGAAGAACCTTTACCACGGGCTTCGATACAAGTGATGAATCTAGATGGTTCCCAACAACAAACTTTCGCTTCCGGTTTGCGTAATCCTGTTGGTTTAGACTTTCATCCTGTCACTAAAGAACTTTACGCCACTGTCAACGAACGGGATGGAATTGGTGATGATTTGGTGCCAGACTATCTGACACGCGTTAAACAGAAAGCATTTTATGGCTGGCCCTATGCTTATCTAACACCAAACAACCTCGATCCGCGCCAAAAGACAGATGACAAAAGTAAACGTCCCGATTTGGTAGCCCGGACTCAAACGCCTGATGTGCTGTTCCAGGCGCACTCAGCAGCATTGGGCTTGCAGTTTTATGATGGTAAAACGTTTCCAAAAAAATACCAAAATGGTGCTTTTGCGGCTTTTCGTGGTTCTTGGAATCGCGATCGCGGCACTGGTTATAAAATTGTATTTGTTCCCTTCGATGCTAAAGGGCGATCGCTTGGCTACTACGAAGACTTTCTCACCGGATTTTTGCTAAATCCTTCTGTACCAACTACTTGGGGAAGACCTGTAGGTTTACTCGTGTTGCCAGATGGCAGTTTACTACTGACAGAAGAAGCCAATAATCGGATTTATCGGATTCAATATACGGGAGAGTAAACAATTCAAAATTAATAAATTCGGGGATAGAATCTGTTAGCGGCGGTCAAATTAGAGCAGTTGTGATTATTTATAGAAAGTTAAGATATTGTGACTGTATCTTTCTACCCATATTTATCTTGTTTAGAGTAAATTACTGATAAATACTAATACTTATCTAGTTGAGAAATTGATTATGACTCCCAATGAAAATAATACTCAGTCAAATATCAACGAATTGTCTGTACATTCAGGTACACGATATTGGGGTGAGGTAGAGGTAATCGAAGAGGGAGAAACTTATAGAATTAGTCGTGTGGAAATCAAGCCCAGGCACGGCATTAAACCACAAATTCATTATCACCGCAATGAACATTGGGTTGTAGTTTCCGGTGTGGCAAAGGTAACTTGTGGTGATGCGGAAATATTACTCAATCGAAACGAATCAACTTATGTCCCCGCAGCAACTTTACATAAAGTAGAAAATCCTGGGCATATACCGCTAATTATTTTAGAAATTCAAAATGGTGAATATTTGGGTGAGGATGATACTGAGCGCCCTTATGACTTAAATTTGGTTTAATCTGTAGCTGAAGGACAGTAAGGGCTGGGGGGACAAGGGGACAAGGAGAATGACTGATGCCTAATGCCCAATATTTAATTAAAACCATCCTTCTTGTTCTAAGGTTTCAATCAGCTGCAAACCACGGGGATCGCCCACCCCTAATAATGAGGCTTTGGCGTCTTCCCGGACTCCCAAATCTTCGTCTTCGGCAAAAGCTTGAATTAGAGCATCGATCGCTGTGGCATAAACTACATTTGAAGGTAGTTCGCGGCACAGTTGACCAATTGCCCAAGCACTGTTACTTCGCACAGCTGCTACGGGATCTTGGACTAAGGCTTCGATTAATGGTGGTATTGCCCCTATAACTGCTTCATAACCCACCTCTGCCATCTGTGCTAAGGCGCTAGCAGCCCACAAACGCACTGCGGAAATGTCGGTTCTTAAAGCGTCTGCCAAAGGTGCTAAGGAACGGCGATCGCGACAGTTTCCTAAAGCCCAAACAACACCTTTACGCACATAGCCATTCCAATCACTGTTGAGTTGAGCAATTAATGGACTCACTGCCTCTGAACTGGGATTACGTCCGATGCCATAAGCTGCACTTACCCGCACTAAGGGACAGGTATCAGTTAACAGACGAATCAGATGGGGAGTAGCACGTGCATCTTCTATATCACAAAAAGCACGTGCTGCTAACATTCGTTGCTGGGGCTGGGGATTTTCCAGCAAGGCTAGCATTATTTCTGGATCGGGCTTTGCCACAACTGATTCGCCAGTTAGCGGCTCTATTTTATCTAAGGGGCTTTCTAGCTCCTCGATATCGAGTATGCTTAGATCGTGTTCGTCATACATAATTTCATTTCAATCCCGAAAAGGGATTAACACATAATCCCCCACGCCAATAAGTTAAAGCTTTATATATAATATTAGTTGGGTTCTTATACATTTTCCCTTCTTCCTGGTTGAGTTTTATCTCAACGAGAATCTCTATAACTTAGACGCTACAGTATATTATTGCTATCCTTAAGTTTATTTTTCTGTACTCAGGAATTTTACCATCCAGATGGATTGGGTTTGATAACCTAACTGATTGTAAAGATTCAATGCGGGTTTGTTTGATTGAAACACTTGCAGGCCAATTTGGCGATCGCCTCTTTGAATAGCCCAATTTTCCACATATCGCATCAAGGCTGTACCAATACCCCGTCGCCGATGTTCCGGTACAACGTAGAGGATAAAGATGTGAGCATGACGATACCCATGTACTTGATCTATAGCATTGCCTACCCATAGGCAAGCGATGGGGGAAAGAGGGACAAAGGAGAAAGATTCTTTATTACTCCCTTGCTCCCCTGCTTCCCTGCTCCCCTGCTCCCCCTCCTCTTCTACCCACCACAGAGGTGTATTGCTAGAAAAGTATTGCTTAACTGTTTGCTCTAAATGGGAAAAATCTTCATTGGGAAATAAATCCTGGTAAGTTCGCTGCATGAATTTAAGCAGCAGCGATCGCTCCAAAAGGGAGCCACGGCGAATAATATATCCAGGTGATAGTTGTTCAGACACTACTGATGTTTATTGACCGAATAATTACTAATTCGTAATTAATGGTACAAGCCCCTTAATTTATTGATGCATAAAAACAAATTTTTTTCCTTGTTTCAAGCCCCGGTATTCATCCGTGGGTTAACAATTACGAATTACGAATTATGGTGACTTAGCTAGCTTGCGTTATGTGCTGCTGGAGGTAAATCAGTTGTAGTAGGTTGAGAAGTTACCTTTACCTCTTCAATTGGTGCGGGTGCTGCCATATCGGACGGTAAAAAGATCCGAGCGCTGACTGCAACTAGGGCAAAAACAAACACTAGTACTACAAGCAGTGGAGCGATGTATTGACGAAAAATAGCCATATTTTAATTGCAAGAAGCTAGGAACTTTTATGAGAACCTAGCTGAAGATTTGTAAAGTATTCTTGATTTATTTTAGCAATTTTCTGTGCATGAAAATCGGGAATGGTGCATTGGGCATGGGGATTGAATCTTCAATTTTGAATTTTGAATTGATTTCTCCTCTACTCCCGTTGGCGATCGCTCTCCAAGTCATCAAGTACTCTTTCGCAATACCAATTCTCCGGCATCCCAGGATAAGTCTCTTTTGCTTGTTGAATTAACCGTTCGGCAGCAGCAGTGTCACCAGATAATTTAGCAATTAGCCTGTTTTTGAGATAGCTATCAGATAAACCCTCCTCAACCTGGGTTGGTATCCCTTGATTAATGGTTGATGGAGTTGATGGCCGGGACTGCTCTCTTCGCAATTGCCAAAATAAAACGTAATAAAGCGTACCAAAAATTAAAATTAGGCTGAGTGTTCCGAAAAAAGTTAAGAGGTTAAATGCTAGAAATCCTAAAACTAACTGTGAGAGAACATACCCAAGTAATAAACCAGTGAGTAAGAGGATGAATGTGCCGACAGCAATAACTACTTGATTCCCCATATATCCTCGTCTTCATTCTCTAATCCTGGTCTGGATAATACTACCACTGGCTTTGGATTCCAAGGTGCAAAGAATGGCAATAATAATAATCCCGGTAAAGCAGCTATTGCTGTCAGTAGAAAGAATGTAGACCAGCCGGTGGTTTGTGCCCATGTACCTGCTGGAGCCGTGAGAATATCTCTACTAAAAGCCTGCAAACTGGAAAGTAAGGCGTACTGTGTAGCTGAAAAGCTTTGGTTACAAAGACTCATCAAAAATGCTACAAAAGCAGCCGTTTCTAAACCGGCACAGAATTGTTCTATATTAACGGCAGCTAACATTAGATAGAAGTTTTTACCTACTACTGCTAATGCAAAGAAAGCCAAGTTGCCGACGGCTTGCATGATAGCGAATATCCAGAGCGCTCGATTAACACCAATTTTGGTCATTACTGCTCCTGCTGCCAAAGTGCCAACAATAGTAGCGAAAATTCCTAGCGCACCAGGAAATGCGATATCGGTTTGAGTAAAATGTAAGCCTTTATCTAACAAAAATGGCGTGGATACATTCTTCAGTAAAGAATCCCCCAATTTGTAGATTACAATAAATACCAAGATTAAAAGCGCTTGTAGCCAGCCATGACGCTGAAAAAATTCAATAAAGGGTAATTTGACGGCGGCAGATAAAGTCTGAGGCGGGCGATCGCGTAAGACTGGTTCTGGTGCAAAAATAGAAGTTACCAGTCCTACGAGCATCAGCAGCGACATCAACAAGTAAACAGCTTGCCAAGGCATTCTGTCTGCCAAAAATAGGGTGACATAACCCGTTACGAGAATGGCAATGCGATAACCCAATAAATAAATAGATGCTCCAGCACCTCTTTCTTCTACTTCCACTACATCAGTGCGGTAAGCATCAACTAAAATATCTTGGCTGGCGCTAAAAAAGGCAACGGCCACAGCAGCAATTATTAAAGGTTGTAGCCCTTGGGATGGGTGTTGTAGAGCCATGACAGCTATACTTAATAGTAATGCTACCTGTGTAATTACCAGCCAACCTCGACGCCGCCCCAAAAAAGGCGGTACAAATCTATCTAGTAAAGGCGACCAGAGAAATTTTAAAGAATAGGGCAGCTTGACTAAACTAAAAGCGGCGATCGCTGCCAAACTGATTCCTTCTTTGGTCAACCATGCTTGTAATGTTTGACTGGTTAGATATAACGGCAACCCTGATGAAAAGCCAAGAAACAACAAAGCTCCCATCTTCGGGCTACCAAAAATTCGTAGCAGCGATTTATTTACTTGCACAATCTTGAAGATTCCTTTTTATTTAATTGAATTGCAGTTATCTTGCCATAACTACTGTTTAATTTCGTATAAGCACACAAACCTGCTAAGATTTAATTTATTTAAGATACATATCAGCAATACTCTAACAGTGTGATTATTCCTTAACTTTCCTGAATTGGATAAACCTGATGTCCCCTGATTTCTACTCTGTGTAGAGCAAGGCATTTTTCCCAACCTTCACGCATACCAATGTCGCTTTTTCGGTTAAGCAGCCCTAATTCCTGTTCTTGTTGAGTGAGTTTAGCAAATTCTTCGTAATAAGGGTAATTGCTGGTAACAAATGTTTCCTTACGGTGTAAAATCGGCGGATTTGTCCTAGTTTCGTAGTCTCGATGAGTTATAAAGAGGGTTTTTAAATCAATACCGATACTGGCTTTTAATGCCGGATGCGGATCGGTGTCGAATTGCGGGTAAGACAGATAGGATATTTGCGGCTTCTCTGTGTGATATTTGATTAATGTGGCTTCATCGACACGCCCAATGGTACGGCTAGCGCAACCTTCACAAATTCGGAGTATGGGATCAAGTGCAGCAAGTGCGGAAATATGGACGTAAAGCGCACCACGCGTATGTTTACCAATTTTGCTTTTTTCGCAAGCAGTCTGAATTACCCCAGCTTTACCTAAACTGAAAAGTTTTTGATCGGCTACAAGGCACGCTTCTTCATAGCTACTAAAAAAGGCTTTAATATCGTGACGCATTTCTGGCGCTAGCTTTTGCCATGCAGGACGTTTATCAAAGTGGGTGAGGGCTAGATAAACTTGGATATCTAGAGAACGACGGTAAGCGATCGCATCCCATTCTTCTTCATTAGTAGCTTGCAAAACTACACCAAAAGCGCGGCGAAAGTTACCAAATTTGCTCAGTAATTCCTGTTCATTTTCTAATTCGCCTTTTACAGGTAATCTACCGCGTTTGGTAAAAAAAGCCATTAAAGGTTGCAGTTGTTCTTGATAGTCTTCAAACCGCTTAACGGGGATGCGGACTCGCGGTGTAGAAGTTGCAGAAAAGAAGCGGATAGCTTTGTAACTTTCTTTTTGAGCTTCATCTCGAAAAACAAAGTAGACACCTAAAGCGATTGGTACTGCATCGACATTTAGCACCTCATCAATATAAGTTTTGAGTTCTTCTTGTTCGTAATATTTCTGAAAAGTATTGCGGCGCGTCACAATGCCATCATTGTAAGCAAGTTGAGTTTTGCTAGGAGCGTTAATTAAAATTTGAGCCGCGACAATTAAAACTTTCCCGGTGAGTTCCCAAGCTTGGCGAAGGCTTTGACGGCGTTCTTCAGAGTCTTCGATGACGTTGAGAATATAGCCCAAGTTGACCACATCGGCGGGGGTGCGTGGGACATCGGGATAGTAGTAAGGGTCCCAGCCTGCACTGGTGTAACCTAAGTTTTTTACTCGCTGGACATCACCACCATAGCCGCAACCGTAATCAAAAAAACTGGTATCTTGATTCAGGATTGCCCATTCTATTGCCAATCGCACGGGGCGAGATAAATCAGTACGAGCGATCGCAGCTCTATGACGCTCGATTTCTAGCGCTTCAGGCATAATATTATTTGTCAGTTAACAGTGAACAGTTAACAGTCAACTAATATCCTTTCAATTTTTAACCGCCAGTTCAATTAAATCTTCAATTTTCTTGATATTTGGATCGCCTGCTAAGTAACCAATACCGCGATGCAAATGTAAGCGAAATTGGGTGGCGAGGGTTTCTTTGTCGGTGGGATAGCCGTCATTGTGACAGCGTTGTTTGAGGGCGAGGAGGAGAATATCAGACATTTCGCCGCCAAAGACGCGCCAAGTCATTTCGACGTTGCTATCCTGGGGAATTGGGACGGGGGATGGTGCGGTTGGTTCTGCTAGGGAACGACAAAATGCCCAACGGCATAGGATATTCCATTGGTCGATTTTGGTGCTGCGTCTGAGTTTGGTAAGTTGGTCTTTGGCTGTTTGGGATAGTTTTATTCTTTCAATGGGCGATTCCATAATCTTCCTAAAAATTGAGGTAGTTTTCGCTCATAAACCCAAACAGTAGCGAACCCCAGTTTCAACTTCAAGCATCTTGAAGTCAGAAATCTTGCCAACTGGGTCAGCAGAAAAGCGATTTGGATCTAAAGAACGAATTTGAAAACATAAAAACACTGTTTCTATAGACAATCCACTGTCACTTGTAGAGACTCGTATATTAGTTGGATAATCACGCTTAATATTTGTTCCTTTCGTACCGACAACTATAGTTACAACTAAAGGTGCTTATATCTACTACCAAAAATATTGATTTTTTATGACTGTTGTTTGACGGGTGAAGGAGTCATATTTTAGCAGATATTCACCGGCGATCGCTTCGTTTTCTCGCAGTGTTTCAACTTCTTTCTTGCCAATCTCAGTATCCGTAGATAACAAAATTACTTGGTGACTGGCGGATGGAAAGTAACGCTCAACTAAGTTACTGCGGTGAGAGGAATCTAGTCTACCTAGTGGTGTATCGATTGCTACTGGTAAACGGTGTCCAGAGATTTTTGCTAGTCCCCAGAGGAAGGCGATCGCTAGTAGTTGTTTTTCGCCAGCCGAGAGGCGATGTTTAGGGACTGGTTTACCATTGAAATCATACAAGTAAAGTCCAAAAGTATTGCTATCAATGGCGATGCGATGCACTAAGTCTGATTTGTGCAGGAGATAAAGGAAGCAATTTTTAACTTCTTCCTCTAATTTATTGAGCTTTCTGAGGGTTAGTTTTTCCCGGAAAATCTTGAGCGTTTCTTGAACTTTAGCTGCTGAGGTAATAATATGATCTTTATTTTTATGCTCAATATTTTCTACAGTATATTCTTGTAATTCTTTTTTGGTCTTATCAAGGGCAGTTGCTAACTCAGCTAACTTCTGGCGAGTTATCTCATAATTTACTTTAGCTTCAGAAACTTGATTTTGCGCTTCATCCACAGCTTCGCGCAGCTTTTTATAAGCTTCTGGTTCTGCTGCTGTTTGTACTTGTCTTGCTAAATTAATAATTTCTTCTTCTAAATTTTTGAGAACATTTAATTTTTCTTTGGTAGTATTTAAAGCATTTTGCAAATAATATCTGACATTATCTAATTGACTCAAACTTTCCTCATCAGCTAATAACCAAGGTGATTCTGATTTGGAGTAGCTTGTATACAAACTATCAATATCTTTAGCTAAAAAAGAGTTAATTTTATCAACTTTGTCAGAAGCGATCGCTAATTCACTTAGCCAGTTTAGTAAGCGTTTGTCTCGTTCAAGTAAAACATCTCTAGCTAACTGTACCTGTTGATAGCGAAATTCATTTGTTCCCTGTGCTTGTACCTGACTTAGTAAATTAGAAATTAGCTCTAAAGGTAACACATCAGCAGCTAATTCACACATTGACTGCCGAATATTTTCTGCTGCGGCAATTTTCTCTTTTTGTTGTTGTTCTAGTTGATTGCGTTCAGCAGCGATTTTACCCCCATCCGAAACGAATTTATCTAAGACTTCTCCCTGTATAGTTTCTAATTCTTCAAGTTGATTTTTGAAATGGGCTAATTTTTCTTCTATAACTAAATAATCTTCTTGCTGCTGCCTTAACCTTTTTTCAATTTCTTCTATATTAGCTAAATCTTTAGTGTCAGCCATTTCTTTACGTTTGCGGTTGACTAAAATCTCCAAATCAACTGCTAATCGGTCAGATAATTCTAGTCCTAAAAGTCCGCGAATAGCTTCAATTACAATTAGTGGTGGTGATTCTTGTTCTGCAAGGTTTCTTACTTGTTCACCATCAAAGAGAAATAAATTAGAAATTCCTAATGGCAGCAGATTTTCTATATAGTCATCCCAGGTATTCACCAAAGAATCAACAGGCCAAGTATCATCATCACCTAAAATTCCCAAAGAATCTTTACCATCTTTAGGATTTTTTTCCCAAGTTCTGACAATTCGATATTTTACTGGTTTATCATCTTCGATGTGTTCAAAAACTAATTCAATCCGGGTTTTGTCAGCAGGGTTAGCTTTACTATTAACACATTGGTTCAGAAAATCGCTATAACTCAAATTACCACGGGTAGAACATTGAGCGCGATGACCATAAAGAGCTAGACGAATAGCATCCATCAGCGTAGTTTTTCCCCCGCCATTCATCCCACCTAAAAGGATAATTGGGCGCGGATTTTTATCTTTTCTTGGGTCAAGATTGATTACTTGTCTTCCAGAGTAAGGGCCAAAGTTTTGTAGTACAAGTTCAAGAAATATCATTGATATTTAAGAATAAAATATATGGCCAATGAAATTCACCCAATATTATCCCGTTATTTTTATAGGGTGTGCATTGCCCACCCTACCATATTTTTTACTAGTCGAATTACAGTCATGTTGTCATAATGTGCCTAGTTAAAATACTCATGACTTCTCCGGGGTTGGGACTAGGTAATAAAGGACTCCATTCATTAACTTGAGCAAAACCCAGCTTGTAAAGGGTGAAAATTGTGTTGTTAACACCTGTTTTAGAACCATAAATTACTACTTTTACAGACTCTCTCCTTGGTGTTGTTTCTTGAGATTCGTTGGCGCAAATAAGCGGCGAGGTGGTTGAAAAGGTATCTGCCAAAAAGCTTTTAGTCATTAAAACTCACATATTTTACTAGAGATATTTATGTCCCGTATACGGGACATAAATATCTTACACCTTTTGTCGCTTATACGGGACATTTACTTGTTTAAAAGCCTTTGACACAATCAGAAGCATGGGAAAAGCAGGAAAAGCGCTGAAACAGGTATTAGAGACACATGGTATTAGCCAAAATAAGTTAGCAGTGACAATGGGAACTGGACGCTCAAATGTTAATCGCTGGGTAAATGAGATAATGGACCCTGTAGCGGAAGGGGTGCTAGAAATTCGGGATGCACTGAAGAAAATTAATCCAGCCGCAGCAGAAGAGTTTATCAGGCTGTACTTGGGAGATGCTGACGAAGATGAACAGCAAACTTAAAGCTTCGTCTCTCTATTTTTAAATTTTATATTTGCCCAAGTCTTAGCCTCATCAGCAGATTGTGTAGTATTGGTTACGTCAGCTTGTGCATTTGTGACGACAAAATCTGCTAAAGTTAGCTGCTTGACCTTTTCAATATCACCTTGTTCAGCTGCTGTTTTCAAATCCCGTTTCAAATGAGCATTTTTCACTGCTTCATCTTTAGAACGCGAACTAGTAATAAAGCATTTTTCTAATGTGTCGTAGATTCCCACGCGCCGCGACATTTTACGAAATTGGCGTTCTGTGTCTAACAATTTTGCCATGAGTTCCAAGTGCATCGCGTCACCTTCACAGATTTCTTCTAATACAGCCCATTCATCGCTACCTAATAAGCTAAGGTCAGCACCAGGACGGGGGTCTTGAAATTCTTCGCCAGTCACTTCTTGATAAATGCGGGGTAAACTATCATCAAATTCGTGTTTGTCTTCTAACCAAATGCGGCGAATTTCGCTCATTTCTTCGAGAGTAATTAGGGTGATGTCGCGCATATTTTCTGGCGCTGTGCGACGGGTTTTTGTTTGCGCTTCTAATAACCGTCTGAGCCAATGTTCCCGCCAATATTTAGTATAAGGGCCATGAATTGGTTCAATAGAGGCTTCACCATCTACATGACGCTCAAAAAGTTGGACTTCTCCCCAGATGCGACGAAAGTCTCTTTTCTCACGGTCATCTCTATTATCTAATTCATTACGGATATTTAATAGAGGCAGCATCCATTCTTTCTCTTCATCATTTTGAATCATTGCCTCCATTGATTTATCCTTACTAACAATTGTGCAAACCCAGCACCCAAATCGAGAATCACCACAGCTAGCAGTAGAAGTATCAACAACTAGAGGACATTCATTATCTGCTGTTGCACCTCGATACATGGTGAATAAATCTTTGTTGCTATATTCCCAAGGGTTTTGCCACTGATTTAGGTAAATCCAAACTTCATCAGTACGCCAATCTTCAATGGGGCTATAAATTAAAGAATTAGGCAAGCTTGGGCTATGGTAAAGCAGAGATGTAGATGAACTTGAATCAGAAATGAGGCGAGCTTTTAGGCTACCTGCTTGATGTTTTTCCATTGAGATAGCACGTTTGATACTTTCAGCCTTGCGCGTACCTAAAACAAGAATAACTTCCCCACTTACTCTAACCACATCACGGATAAAGCGGTTAGAAGGATGAATTTTCAGACGGTCTGTACACCAACGAAATTTCCCTCGCGGCGTTGGATAACCTTTACCAATCAAGCTTACCCAGAATGTCTCTTTGATTTCTGGTTGTAATAAATGGGGTTCAATGGGCATTTTCTGTTCTTTTGCAGTAACCCTCATCCTTTCTAAGGATTTGCGTACCCAAACAGAGACTACAGGGTTTTCTACTAATGTGTCAGTTGTAATAACATGAATAGTCTTTTTTCGCTTTTCAGCTGGTAGTGCTGCGATCGCATTCCAGATAAGCTGTAAAGTAGCAGTACTATCTTTTCCGCCCGAATAGCCCACCACCCAAGGTATCTCATCTAAACAATACAATTCTTGAATTTCAGTGGTGAGAACTTGGATATAGTCCACTAACTCTGCTACAGTACGTGCTTGCTGCTCTTTATTTTCTGGTTGTTGTGCTGTAGTCATTTCTCCTTCTCTCTGGAAACACTGGCGTAATATCTGGCGAATAGCAAATAGAATTCACGGCTATACAGACAAGATGTGAAGCCGCTTCCCTTCTGGAAGCCTCCTCTGAGAGTTTAAAAAAAGTTTTTAAAAACTTTACCACTAATATCCAATTTTTTGGATAATTAAACGACATAATCTTATTCTGTTTTTAAAATTTAACATGAAAGATAGTACGTCTGACCTAACTTCTGACATTGCTAGAGAATACTTGGAACGGGAAAACAAGGAAAAACAGGTACTAGCTTTACTCCTAGAGAAGTTTTTAGGAAGAAAAGATAAGATTCTCGTTCAAAAAACTGAGATGGGTGGTACTGAGGCTTATGTTAGCTCTGTTACACTGGAATGGTTTGCAGGTCGGGTTCACTTTGCCTCTGGCTTACCTCTGTTTCAAAAAAAGTACAATCCAAAAACAGATAACATTGAGATTGACGCGGATAGTATTGATGAAATTCAGCAGCGTCCCCTTGATTGGTCACGTCAAGCGCCGCTAGTCCAGTATTTAGCAGCTCGACACAACCACAAGTTTCCGCCAGTGCTGGTAGTAATAAATCAACCGTGGGTGGATAATCCCAAAGCTGCTGAGTGGGATAGTGAAGGACGCGCCACAAAATCTACTACTGATTTCATCCCTCTAGATAAAGACGGTAAGGTAGGTCTGCTAAATATTTCTGAGGATGATGTGACTATTTATGCCTTGGATGGTCAACACCGATTAATGGGTGTACAGGGATTGATGGAGTTAATCAAAACTCGTAAACTCCAGCGCTATAAAAAAGATAAAGGTGCTGATGACAGTTTTATTACAGTCAATGATTTGATAGAAAAGTACCAAGTAGACCTTGCTTACTTGCAAAATTTACCCAAGGAAAAAATCGGTATTGAGTTCATCTGTGCGGTAGCGCCTGGGGAAACTCGCACCCAGGCTAGGCTGAGGGTGAGATCGATTTTTGTTCATGTCAACCTGATGGCTGCACCATTGACTAAAGGTCAGCTAACACAGTTGAATGAAGATGATGGTTTTGCGATCGTTGCTAGAAAAATTGCAGTTACACATCCACTATTAGAACAACGACAAGAGCGTAATCCCCGTGTTAATTGGAATAGTGCAACAGTAGCCTCCAATTCTACAGTTTTGACGACTTTGCAAGCTCTGCAAGATATGTCTGAGCGATATTTGGCTCAAAAGTTCCCCCACTGGAAACCCTTAGAAAAAGGTTTAATTCCCATGCGTCCAGAGGATGAAGAACTTGAGCAAGGAATTGAGGAATTCAGAAAGCTATTTGATTATTTAGCTAGTCTTTCCAGTTATAAAATTTTAGAACACGAGGATACACCAGCTTTACGACGCTTCAGCTTTGAGAAGGATGGAGGTGAAGGAAATATGCTTTTCCGTCCAGTTGCTCAAGTTGCATTAGCGCAAGCTTTGGGAATTTTGGTATTTAAAAAAGGTTTTTCTCTGGTAGATATTTTTAAGAAGCTGAGGAAGTTTGACCAGCAAGGCGGCTTTAGTGGTATGGAATATCCGCAATCTCTCTGGTATGGGGTTTTGTATGACCCGAATAAAAAGCGGGTGCAAGTTGCTGGACGAGATTTGGCGGCGAAGTTATTGGTTTATATCCTGGGTGGAATTCAGGAACAGATGGAACGTGCTGAACTTCGTAAGGCTTTGGCAGATGCCAGAACTGTGGAAGATAAAACAATAGGTTTTGATGGTGAGTTTGTTCAACCGAAAGCCGTAGGACTTCCATCTGTCCTGTAATTATGCTTGAAATATATTTTGGCGATGCCATTGCAGCGCTTCCAGTTCTGGAAAGTATTGTTTTGTATTTGGTAGAAGTATTGTTTCACCATGAAAATCTTTCATAGTTTTAGTATGGGGAGATGCTTCTTCCAAATCATTACTAACTATAATTTTGTATTGCTCATCTACAGCAAACCAACCCCTATCAAATGCCCAATGATGATTTTTGCAAAGAGCAATTCCATTATTAATTTTATTATCATAAAACTGTGAGAATGGCTTTATGTGTGCGCCATCCACAATATTTTGATTTACTTTTTTAGTTACTTTTAGTCCAATACGGTTCAGTTAAGGCTATGCAGTGCTTGAAACAACAAACACAGGAGGATTAGTTCTTGTTCCAGTACCTCTGTGTTTAACTTTTTTAG
>NZ_JBALDC010000065.1:0-66455 GCF_036917575.1 Nostoc sp.
TTATACGAGCGCCCATATTTCACTTACCTCGGTAGATACATTCTACGTATTTATTTATCTTTACATAGTTTGGTTTTTTCACGTCGTTCTACTTATCTCTTTCCAAGGTGTTTGCTCTAATTTCTGGAATAGCATCAAAGATATTGACATCCAGTATAAGCCAATCGTAGTTTTGTAGCTTTTCCACATAATCTAACCGAGCTGCCATAAATAACCCAAATCCTCTTCCTCCGCGAATCGATTTTTTGATAAACATATCTCCCTGATATGCTGCTTTGAGAACTACATCAGGAATTTCAAACCAGCAATAAAGTTTCTTGCGCTTTGGATCTGTTTCTATAAAAGGATACTCATACTTAAGTTGATCCTGAAGATAATTATCAATTTGTTTAAATGTATAAGCTAGTTCCATCTTGGTAAAAGATTGTTTAGTAACAGCAACTACCTTATACCAATTTAATGTGAAGCTGCATAGAAAAGAGCTTCTAGGATAAAGTTATAAGAAGAGACAGATATTACCTGCTCAAATGTAAGTTGGTCGAATATTTCTTGAATGCGATGCCTAGGGCGGGCTACGCCTACGCGTAAAGTTTGTAGACAAGAGAAAAGTTCGTTTTTGAGTATTTTTTTTACTAACTGCCAAAGTCTCTCAATTGGATTCAGTTCAGGGGCATGAGGTGGCTGAAGCAGAGGAATAATATTCTCTGGCCAGCGAATCACCGAACTTGTTTTAGCAGGTGATTGATCAATCTGTAAAATTGCGTAATCATAGCCTAATTGTTGAGATAATCCGTCCAAGAACTGCTGAAAGTATTCGCCATTAAGTTTTGGATCTTCATGCTCGAAATGCTTTCCTGTTAAAGGTTCAATTGCACCATAAATCCAAAAATTTTCCCTTTCCCATTTCACCTCAACAGTAGGCTTGACTCCAGAAGCAGTAATCATTTTTCCTGTGAGAGTTTTCAGTCCAACCCTAGTTTCATCCTGGCACAGGTAGCGAACACACTTAACACGTGCTAGAAGTTTTTCCAGGCTTAGTAGAATCACACCGAGTTTTTTTTAAATTCAGATATCAGTTTTTCGTCCTGCTTATAGCTTTGGGGGCGTGGTACTTTGAGTTTGGCACCAAATCGATATCGAACCCAGGCATAGACTGTCCCATACTCGATATCCAACCCATGTTGGAGTTTTAACCACTCGACTATTGCACCGTAACTACTAAACCCTTTCCCTGTTTTCAGCTCCTGCTTGAGTGCTGCGATCGCAGCATCATTTATTTTTCGGTTTGCGCCTGGTGCTTTCTTAATGGACAATAACCTAGAAAGCCCACCCAATCTATATTTTTGTAACCATCTTGTCACTGTTGAAGTATCTCTCCCCAAGCGTTTCCCTAATTCCTGCTGTTCCTTTACCTGCCCACTTTTAAGCCACCACAACATCTGTAACTTTTCTTTCTGGTTTCCCTGCCTAGCTGTCTGTAGGCGTTTTTTTAGTTCCTCTTCGCTCTCTGCGATTTCAATCTTAAATGGGCGGCTCATAGGTACTTGAACTTATCCAGTTTGCTTCTTTTTATTATATGCAGCCTCATATTAAATTGGTATAAGGTGCTTATGATGAGCATATTCTCCTAATTTCACTAAGTAAGACTGTTTTACTTGTAGAGGTCGCAACGTACCATCTCGTAAAATAAAATCTCCAGCCTTTGTTTCTGGGCGCTCAATTATTTCAAAAATAAGCGCAATCTCCAAAACTTCCTGACAGAATCCCAGCAGTGTTGATAGATTCACACAAATTTGTTCTCTTTTGTAGGCGAAAACTTTATCTGGTATATCTTCTAAAAACTTCAATAAACTTTTTATTGGCTCTAAAGTTAGAAGCTCATCGTAAATATCATTCAAGTGACCTGGATGTGTAATAAGAATATTCTGTGGATAATATGCCTGTCCAAGTATTACTGGATCATCGAATGAGTTCATCCTAATTTGCTTACCCTTGTGAAAGCAGATGTAACCACCAGCATAAATAGCGATACATAGAACCGTTATATAATTGCTCACTGTTATAACTGCCATCTATCGCATAAAATCTTCTGTCAATGTCATCAATTTGATCGAATGGAATGATTTCAAATATTTGAGGAGTTTCTATATTCTCCTCGTGCCCAATTACAGGAATACCATAACTTTTGTTGCTTCTTGTGTTGATATGTTTGGCAACCAACTCAATAGCACTATCTGGGATTTCTTTTCCTGGCATATCTTGCCTGTAACAATATTGCTTTAGAAGATTTGACCTAAGTTTTCTCCTCTTAGTATAATATTTGTCAGGTAGCTTGTTGTACAAGTATTATCATTTATGTCTACGATGCCTAAGCATAGTTCAATTTAGGCATAGTTAACTACCCTATACCTGTTAAATGTGCGGGATTCTCCATACGGTGTACCCCATTGTTAACCTATTGGCACATAATAGAGTTTCATAACACAAGAATCACCCGCAGATCAACTACAAACATCAAGCGATCGCTTATGGTGTTTTCTCCCCCTGCTTGACACTGACTACTCTATGCCCAATATCTCTCCGGTAATACATTCCCTGAAACTGAATATGTTTGATACCTGCGTAGGCTTGAGCGATCGCTTGCTCAAAATTTTCCCCGATTCCCGTCACATTTAATACTCGACCCCCATCTGTGACTATTTCTTTTTGTTGGTTCAGCTTTGTACCTGCATGAAATACAGTTGCTCCTGTTGCTTCTGCCTCTTCAATGCCAGTAATCACCTGACCCTTATGATATTCTCTTGGATAACCACCGGAAGCGGCAACAACAGTGGCAGATGCTCCTCCTTTCCAAGCAATGGGTGGCAATTCACTTAATCGCTGCTGTACACAGGCTAGAATCAACTCTTCTAGGGGTGTTTCTAACAGTGGCAAAATCACCTGGGTTTCGGGATCGCCAAAGCGACAGTTAAATTCCAAAACTTTCAAGTTGCCATCGGGTGCAATCATTAACCCAGCATACAGCACGCCTCGGTAATCAATGCCTTTGGCTCGTAAAGTGGCGATCGCCTTTTCTAATACTTCTGTTTGAATGCGTGCCATCAACTCTGGTGTAGCGATAGGTGCGGGGCTGTATGCTCCCATGCCACCAGTATTTTCCCCTGTATCACCGTCACCAATCCGTTTATGATCTTGAGCTGGTAATAAGGGTCTAATTGTTAACCCATCAGTTAATGCTAAAACTGACACCTCTTGCCCAATCAAACATTCTTCAATGACGACAAATTCACCAGCACTGCCAAATTGTCCTTGAAAAATTGCATCAACGGCACTTTCTGCCTGTGCAACTGTTTCAGCTACCGTTACACCCTTACCAGCCGCCAAGCCATCAGCTTTAACAACAATTGGCGCTCCCTGAGATTTGACATAAGATTTAGCTGCCGCAGCCTCCGTAAATACCGCAGCCCTGGCCGTCGGAATCCGTGCTTCTAGCATCAGGGCTTTTGCCCAAGCTTTACTCGCTTCAATTTGCGCTCCCGCTCTGACTGGGCCAAATACCATCAATCCTTTGTCTTGGAGGTAATCTGTGATTCCCTTTGATAGGGGGACTTCTGGCCCAACAATTACCAGAGTTATGCCATGTTCTAGAGCATATCGGCTCATTCCCTCAAAATCATCTACTGCTAAGAGCAAGTTTTGGCAACCTTTCATACTTGCCGTGCCCCCATTCCCTGGTACACAGATAACTTGCTCAATTTGCTTAGATTGCAACAGTTTCCACGCCAGAGCGTGTTCGCGCCCCCCATTACCAACAACTAAAACTTTCACTGATTTCCTCGTGCGTCTCTTGCAAAATGAGAATACCTGATTCGGCTCTCGCAGAGCAATTTTTTCATTAATTCTTACACTTGTGCAAGCCTCTGATAGCTCAATCACACCAGTAGGGTGCGTTACGGATTTCATCCCAACGCACCAAATTTTTAAGAATGATGCGTTACGCTCTCGCTAACACAACGCCAGTTTGCACAAGTCAGAAAACCTGCTCAAGTAACTGGTTTTTTATGTATTTTTTGAAAAACAAAATAATAGTCCTCTATTTGCGCATTACTTTAATTATTTTAACTGTTGAACTATTTTGAAAATTAAATTTTAACTATATTTATTCTCCAAATTAAATTTCACTCATTATGACAGTTTTAATTTTTATTATTAGTTATTAAATCAAGTTAATAACATATTATTTAATATTAATATATTAGTTTGATTATCTTTCATGCTGATAAAAATCAAAATAAACTATGAAAAAAGGCTCAATTCATAACCAATTTATGATTATAATTATTAACTTGTGAATATCGCGGTTAACCAGGATATAAAATAATCGATAATATGGCTAAAAGTATCGTTACTGGAGTCGCAGGCTTTATTGGTTCTCAGCTTGCAGAAAAATTACTAGAACAAGGAGAAGAAGTAATCGGAATTGATGAATTCAATGATTATTACGATCCGATGTTAAAGCGTAACAATATTGCACACTTAGATCGTTCACCTGGCTTTACATTAATTGAAGGAGATATTCAGTCTTTAGATTGGCAGAAACTCTTAAAAGATATTCATGTAGTTTACCATCAAGCGGCACAAGCAGGTGTAAGAGCAAGTTGGGGTAAAGCGTTTCGAGATTATACAGAACGAAATGTTAACGCTACACAAGTTTTGCTAGAAGCAGCTAAGGATGCTAAAAATCTGAAAAGATTGGTGTTTGCCTCTTCATCTAGTGTATATGGTGATGCAGAAACATTACCTACCCACGAGAGAATTTGTCCTCAACCAGTTTCTCCTTACGGTATTACAAAACTAGCAGCAGAGTTTTTGTGTGAACTGTATTACAAAAACTTTGGTGTGCCTTGTGTTACATTACGCTATTTTACAGTCTATGGTCCCAAACAGCGTCCGGATATGGCATTTCATAAGTTTTTTCAATCCATTTTGCACGATGAGGTGATTCCTATTTACGGTGATGGCCAGCAAACGCGAGAGTTTACGTTTGTTAGTGATATTGTTGCCGCTAATTTAGCCGCCGCTACCGCACCCCAAGCAGTGGGAGAAATCTTTAATATCGGTGGTGGTAGCAGGGTGGTTTTAGCAGAAGTCTTAAATACGATTGAAGAAATTGTTGGGAAGCCAATCAAAAGGAACCACATAGAAAAAGCGATGGGAGACGCGCGCCACACGGCTGCTGATGTATCTAAAGCGCAGAAAATTCTCGGATATCAGCCACAAGTCTCTTTAAGAGAAGGTTTGATACAGGAATGGGAATGGGTGAAATCTTTGTATTCCCTATCCTCCTAATTTTTTTCATTCTCCTTATCTTTATTAACTGTTATGTAAACCTTATGAATAAGATTTTTGCCCTTAGCTGGTAGTCAAAACAACACCTTGGCGCACAGTACGCTTGCGTTGGTGAGTACAAACCAGACAAATGCTTGAGTATCGAGCAGAAACTTCATAGTATGTAGTCGTGAAAGTCTTCCAAGTGGGTTTCATCTTCGGACTGGATGGTTAGTGTTCCGATTGCACTACCAGGCTGGCGAGGCTTTCGGGGTGGTTGGAATTCACCAATCAATCTGGCAACGGTGCGTAGGTGTAGCCCGTCGTAGACATCGCCGGAAAAAATCTACACTTCTTCACCGGGTAGCAGACTTGCAATCAGTTCAGGTAAACGAAGTTGAGCTTCTGTTAATGCAATCCGTGCCATTGTTTTGTACTTCTATGCGTTAGCCTAAAACTTTGGCAGAGCCATCGCTCTTGCTTAATTTTACAAGTATCTTAAATTTAGGCGATCGCCTGTCTAATTAGTTTAATCCTTAGCTCACCTATTCCCATGATTGAAATTCATCAATGGCGCTACGAATTAAGGAAGTGATTTGAGCGCGACGGGTTTCAAAGTTGGCGGCGATATAAATCAGTAAAATGCCAACTAACAACCCAACTACCCATTTTAAAAAGGAATACTGCAAGCTGAAAATTACCGATTGATAAATTGTAGTAATTAAAAAAGTGGCTGTACCAATGTAGAGAAAAGCTCGTACTCGTAAAGCTAATCCAGCAAAAATGGCGATGAGACTGAAAATTCCCGGTATCCAGGCTGTATTTTGATGAAATAAAATTGCCCACCCACAAATTAAGCCACTCCCTAGCACTCTCAGAAGATGACGAGATGTTTTGTATTCTGGTAGCTTCAGTTGAATATCTACTTGAGCAATATAAAGCAGTGATAACCCAATTAGTGTTACATACCACAAAGTATCAGTCAAGCGTAAAGAATCAAACCAGCGATAAAGTGCCCAATCAATCAACGCCACACTAATATAGGTGAAACGGATATTTTCACCTACTTTTGCAAGGAAGATGTAGAATCCAGCCGCGATTATTAAGGTTATGGGGTAAGTTTGCAGTCTGGTTTCCCATAAAATGATCAGAGGTGTGATGTATGCAGCTTGTTGCCAAGGTCTTTTAGACCAACCCCAATTTTCCCAAGGTAGAATGTACAGAAAGTAGGCTACTATACAAGCGATCGCACCATTCCAAGGAACTAATGGCCCAGCCCAAAATCGCCCTACTGCTGTCTCTCGCCAATAAATCCTCATGCCGGCTACCTCTAATAACCCAAGGTAAACCCACATTTCGGCGATTGTAATTCCTCCGAAAAAACTGGGGGAGGTGCGTGAATTTCGTCCCTGAAAGATGGCATAGCGAATCAAAAATACTCCAGTTCCCAATCCCAGCAAACGGTTAATTCCAATGGGTGTAATAATAGCAGCCATTAATAAACAGCTACTCCAAACCCAATGAATATGGGCAATTCTTTTCAATTCTTGGGGAGTTAGGCGTAAGTAGCTGACTAGCCTTGGCGACAGAATGCGATAAGCATACATAATACTCGCGCCAAGGGCAGACATGGCAATTAATCCATCACCTAATGCTCCTCCTGAAGCTTGTGACATTTGATAAAACAAAAGTTCATAAGCAGAAATTGATACGCCAATAATTCCTAAATACAGCAAGGGTTTGAAGCTTTTGCGCCGTCGCCCCACGCCAATAATAATTAAAGCTACACCCAAGGAATACAAACCTGTCCATTCAGTGAAGGTGTTCAAACGCAGCAATACACTGAATGCACCATAAATTAATGGCAAAATGTGCAAGCTGCTAGGAAACTTTTCTAATTGATGTCGTCGCCGCCACCACTCGCCGACAAGTTGAGTAATTAAACCCAAGGCGATGTTTGCGATCGCAATTCTAATAATTGAGCGTTCCTCCAACCCTAACACCTGAGCAATCAACAATTCCAAACACCAACCAATCCCATAAAATGCCCAATTTGTCGGTGATCGCCAACTGCGATAAACAATGGCTGCCAGGGTTATTGCAGTGGCAATTAAGAACAAAAATCCTGAAGTAGTAAATCCTTGGTAAATCAGCACTAAGTGCAGCGTCAAACTCAACAATTCAAAAGCACACAAAGCGATCGCCCATTTATCACTAGCGGCTGCATAGATAACTGCTAATTCGTTACCGCGTCGATTCAAAACAGTCCGCGCTAACCATAGACTGAGAGTGGCGATCGCTCCGGTGACAAACCAACCTGCTACCGTTAGGCGAGGTAAACCAGGCACACCCGTCCACAGCAGCACTACAATGAAATTTAAAACAAATCCTTCTGTAATTACGGCAGATACTTGGTTTCGCAAATAGCGCGTATTTGCAAACATCAATCCAGCACCTACAGCTAAACCGATTAATCTGATTCCTGGTAGTTGTAAAGTCACTAACTGGGCAATTATCACAGCTAAGACACTCAAGTAACGGCTAGTAAGCCGCCGCTCGATAATTGTGGCATTGGCAACACCCGTCAGAGCTAAAGGCGTAACTAGCCATAAGACTCCCCAATCAGATCGGTTATCAGCGATGCCATACCAAGATGATTCTGCATTCATCCACAAGAGGAAAAAACTCGCTGCGGCTAGTCCTAAACCGATATCCCATGCACTACGTTGCCATAATCCTTCCTCTAAGCTAAATCGCCATTCTGCAACCATGAGAGCCAATAGAATACTTGCCCAAGCTTGTTGAGTCAGGCTGGGGAATAACCAATTAATCGTAAAGCAAAACGTCAGCACCCCCATGATGTGAGTTAGGTATACCAGGGGAAGAGATAAGGGGGAGCGGCGTTGAGTAACAAATGCCAAAGTGACGGTAGAAAATAGCAGATTTAGCGATCGCAATGTGGGATTTACTATAGCGATCGTTGTTAAAAAAGCTCCAAATAACAGAGCGAGCAGTTCGCCAAATTTAGCTAATTCTCGCTTTTGGCTGCAATACAAACTATCTGTAAGCGCCACCATCAAAATTACGTAGGGAAATAAAGCTATACCCAGTAGCGCCCAAGGTTGATTTTGAGAATTGGTGAGTTGAGTAGCAGTTGCGAGCGCTAATTTCTGTAAGTTATCAGGTACTAATCGCCAACCCAGCAAAATCGTCTGTAAGCCGATGACGAAAACTGCTGCAAAGTCTCGCTTTAAACTGTACTGCCACAAGCGACTCCCCACAAACCACAAACCAAAACCACTGACACCTATTGCTTGCCAAGGATAATTTTCTACCGATACCACCCAACCCAGAAACAGTAAAACGCCCCCAAGTGTTTCCCAGAGTAAAGAGTAGGGCGGTAAAAAAGCAAAATTTTCTGTTTGCTCCCCTGCTTTTCTGCTCCCCTGCTGTGCTAACCAAGTCATCAACCAGCCGCAAATGCCAATAGCTAACCCCAACAGTGTGACATCTACCTTGGTAACAAAAACTGCCCGCACCAACAATACTATTAAAGAATAAATAATTACAGCAGCAGGTAAGCTAATACTTAACCTCCGGCGATCGTCGCTGCCAGTATGAGGCTGTTGAAAAAGATTGTGATAAACGGTAATGATAGTTGTGGCGATCGTTGCCAGATAAACAGCAATTAAAGGAAATCCTCTTAATTGCCAACCCCAATGCAGATAACTCAGCATCAGAATATTTACCAGAGGTAATTTGCCAGGATGTAAATTGGTAAAAATAGTTCGATTTTTGGAGAGTAAAACAGTTATAGCAGTCAGGGTAGGACAGGCGATCGCAACTACAATCCAATCTATAGGATTTTGCCACAACCGAAAGCTATCCATTGCCCAAAAATTCACTGGCACTAATAAAAGAGTAGCAATCAGCAATGTCTGAGCCGTCAATCTGAGGTTATTTTGTCTAGTTGCCCAAAAGCTTAACCCCCAAAAACTCAAAGTATAAGCAAATAAAACCCCGTATTGTCCAGCAGCAGGAAACCTCGCCCATTGACTAGCAGCCAGTACCCCAGAAGATACGACTACTAAGAAAACCCCTAGAAAAAGTAGCCAACGCACACTCAGTTCTGCCCCCAAAGACTGCAACATTGTGCCAATGAAGTTGGGTTTAACTGGTTTTTGCTGTGATTTTTTACCAATACTAGATTGTAAAGCTGCTATGGGCAACTGTTGTACGGGGTCAGAAGTTGCAAATACTACCTTTGTTTTAGATTCAGCCTGGGGTTGCAACATTACCGCACACACCAGAAACTCTCGACATAACTGCTCGACTTGGGCATCAGATATTAGACCTAAACGCAGCCATATATCCAGTCCTTCTAATAATTGAGGATGGGAAGATGGCAGTCTTATTTCAATTTTTAGCGGGCGCTCAAGGGGCGATGACATAAGCGGCAGCAGTACAAGTATATACTTAAATTATTTGTTTAATTAAAGTATATTTTTGCTCTACCTGTGCAACTTATAAGGCTAATTGATATTAATTTTTAACCCAATACAGTTCAGATAAGCCCAAAACCCTAATGTATAGACGCGATTTATCACGTCTTTCAAGACCAATTATCTACACCAATAACCCTTAATCCAAGCAGATTGATTTTAACCTACAAGCGATATTACAAACACTAACTATCTGCTTTTATTTTCCACCTTGCAGTCTCCCAAACCTGAGACATCCGCGTGTGCTTGGTTTAATTAAGTTTTGTTATTTTCCAGAGAAAATTATCTACCTGCTGTAACTTTGATTTATAAACTTTTTCAACTCCAGCTTTTAAAAAGTCAGACGGCTCAAACAAGAACAAAAATATGTCACTAAAGCCATTAGTAATCTCTGGTAACTGATTTTTTCCTACAATTTGAAATCGTACTTTTGGATCGATTAATTCACTAAGTACTTGTAGTGGTGGAAGAATGTTATCTTCATCACTAATTAAAAGCGGTTTTTGACTCTGATTAATAATATTAGCAATTTCAGGATATTTTTGGTATTTTTCAGGGAATTGGTTCCACCAAATCTGCGCTTGAGAGTGAACCACACAAGATACAACTCCGCCCATAATTACCATAAACGCTACAAGTGACCAAAACTTTTTTTGCCAAGGTTGAGTATAAATAGACGTGATCTTAGTAGTAAATAGGTAAGCAACAGCTAACTGTATGCTTAAAACTGAAGGAAGTGTATATCGACTAGTAGCAAATCGCTTTTGAAAAACGAAATCTGTTACCAGTAAAGGAAGCCCTAGAGATCCAATCAAAGTTAAGATAAATAACCAAACTTTTTTAGAGGTTTTTCGACATACAAAATAAATAGAGTAGCTAATTAAAGCTAAAATAATTAAAATAAAAGGAATTAAAACAAACTTAAGTTTTCCTGGTTCGTTAGGACTAATACCTAAATCAAGAAACGCACGACTAAAGATCCCAGCCCACCTTGTAGCTGACATCAATAATGTTTGTTTAGTATCCGCCCAAGTGACTGCTTCTGGCTGAGGATTGGTAATAATAATCCAAATCCAAGGGAAAAAAGTTATAACCCCTGCAAGCAATGATAAAACGTAGTAAATTAATATTTTACTCAATCGAAAACCTTCGATTGCAACTACATAAATTCCCTGTGCAAAAGCAACCAAGATAAAAAGTAGATGGGTATAAAACCCTATTGATAACGTTGCTACATAAATACACCAACTAATATTTGTTTGAAGGCGCATGGCTCGCAGCAGTGCTACGCTCGATATTAATATGGCTACTATTGCTAAACTATACGATCGCGCTTCTTGTGCATACACGATATGAATAGGTGAAATAGCTACTAACCCGACGGCTATCCACCCTACTAATGAAGATTCAAATAATTCTTGACATAGCCAATAAATACAAGGAAAGGTAAGCAGACTAATAAATGCTGAAAAACTTCTGATAGCTACTATAGAATTGCCAAAGCACTTTACCCAAAACTGGGTAATCAAGATGTATAGTGGCAAAATCTGCGAGTCTTCTAAAATAAGCCCTTGAATCGTATCAACTATATTTTTTTCAGGATTAGGATACTGGTATTTATGTAAATCTTCTATGCCAATCAAACGACCATTAGCTAATTGCGTTTTCACTTCTGACTGCGTATAGCCAGATATACGTAATGATGAAAAAACTTCATCACCCCAATAAATTTTTTTGTCAATGTTGACAAAGCGAAAAAATACGCCTATTCCTAATAAAATGATAATTAAAAACTTTAACCAATATTTAGAAATAACCCATTTTTGTGATAATTGCTTTTTCATGTAGTTTTTAATTTCCTTAAAGCCTTAATCGTCGTTAGTAAAAAGGCAACTCATAAATTGTTATTAGTCTAGTGTTAATGAAAAAATAAAATTAGTATTTTGAAATAGGAGAGTAGATTAAAACTAAGAATTTATATATTTTACAAATTAAAAAATAAATAAAAGGCATTATTTTTTACCAGTATTTATTTTGCGGTTTTTGGCAAAATTATATTTACTATAAATATAATTATTTATTTTTCATCCTATAGTATAAATTAATCACTTAAATACTGATGTTACAAATAAAAATGTTTTGTAAATTTTATATAGAGTATTATAAAACACATATTTACATAACGAATATTACAGAGATATTATGATGAAATCGTTGTAAATTACAAAAAAGACACTTGTAGTAAAAATTTAGTGCTTGCTCTATACCCATTTAATTACGTAGCTAGCTTCTTAATCTGCGTTGCGAATTTTTACTTTTCCTTACTTAGACTAAATCGACCGTTGTTCCAACAGTTCTAAAATATCGCAAATAAATACTACGGTAACTTGATCGTTTTATAGTACTATGTTGAAATTGCGATCGCTTGCGAACACCGCCCTATTGATCGAATTATGGAGAATTGACATGAGCAACAAACACATTGAAGTCAAACAGGTAGCAGGTTTCATCGGTGCCGAAATCAGCGGCGTAGACCTGTCACATCCTTTGCACGATGATGCAGTCAAAGAAATTCGTCAAGCACTATTGAAGTGGAAAGTCGTGTTCTTTCGCGGTCAAAACATCGATCATGCGGCACAGATTGCATTCACGGCTCGTTTCGGTGAAGTGACTTACGCACATCCGCACGAAGATGAGCCGATTGAAGGCTTCTCAGAAATCCTGCCCATTGACCGCAGCCGTTACGAGCGGCGCAATGGTCTGCGCCGTTCCAGCTACGAGAACCGTTGGCACACCGATGTCACAGCAGTTGTAAACCCACCTGCGGGGTCAATTCTGCGTGCGGTTAATGTCCCTAGCTTCGGGGGTGACACACAATGGACAAATCTAGTTGCAGCCTATGAGGGTCTATCAGCACCCCTGCGGGCCTTGGCAGACACATTAAAAGCCGAACATCGCTTCAATGCGCGTTTGAATTTGCCCAGCAACAGCAAGCTTGCCCAGCGCATTGCAGCCAATCCCCTGGTTTCAATCCATCCAGTAGTAAGAGTTCATCCTGAGACTGGTGAACGCGCATTGTTCGTCAACCCTGGCTTCACCTCGCACATTATCGACGTATCACGACAAGAGAGCGATCTACTGCTTGAGTTATTCTTCAACCAGATCGCCAAGCCCGCCTACACCACCCGCTTCCGCTGGAATAACGGTGACATCGCTTTCTGGGACAACCGCGCCACCTCCCATTTGGCCCCTCAAGACTTGGATCATCTAGAAGTCGAGCGCGTCCTTTATCGCACCACTATTACGGGCGATGTTCCAGTTGGGCCCGATGGTTTCCGATCGCAAGTGGTTGAAGGTGAGGCGTTCAATAGCGAACTACCAACCGTATTGAAGAACAAAGCTGAAAAATTAGAAGCAGTACCAGCGCTTTCATAAGCTACAAAGTGGTAAACAAGGGCTACACTGTTCATAGCCCAGTTTACCTACTGAGGTATTAGCGAAATATAAATTTATTTGTGTAGCATTAAGTAATTTTTACAGCAACTTTGAATGATTCATGAAAACATTACGATCATTTTTGTTGAGTGAATAGCAATGTCTACACCTAACCCAAGCAATAGTTTAGAGACATGACCACAGCCTATTCCCTGGCGATAACTATATCGTTGGATTTAATAACAGCATAAGCTTCTTTCCCTTCAGACAAATCCAATTCTTCTACCGATACTCTGGTGATGATTGAAGTTAACTCAACTTTATGAACAATCTCTAACGTTACTTCACTATTAACGGCTCCAGTAACAACTCGTTTAACAACGCCCTTGAGAATATTGCGAGAGCTAACTTTGAGTGGCTTTTTTTGAACACTAATTTCTATCTCAGGTATTTGAGTGTATATATCTTCCTCTTTTGTGTTTATGGATGGTAGCAAATTTGATGGTGAAGAGTGTTGATTAAGACCACGTACCAGTTCTCGGAGAATCTCGGTCTTAGTTCGCTGAGACTGGCCACAAAACTCTTCCAAAATCTTTCGCTCCTCTTCTGAAGTTTGGAATGTTACCCATCCTTGTTCTTTTCTAGGCATATTTTTACCGATATAGTTGGTTAGATGTTGGTATTTTTGCTACTATTTTACCTAGCGTCAATTTTATGAAAGAAACCCTTCAAACACCTTTTCTATGAAAAGAAGACAAATTTTTGGTTTTTTAGGTATAGCGATCGCTGGCTTGCTGCTAGCAATTGGTTTACCGTTGGTTCCTCCTTCTCCAGTAATAGCACAGTCGAACACCAGCATACTCGTGTCCGCAGCTGCCAGCTTAAAAGATGCACTAGAAGAAATTAAGCCTTTGTACCAACAAAGTAAATCAAATATCAATATTAGTTATAATTTTGGGGCTTCTGGTGCCTTGCAGCAACAGATTGAGCAAGGTGCGCCAGCGGATATCTTTATTTCTGCTGGCAAAAAGCAAGTGGATGCTTTGGAAGAAAAAGGACTGTTGCTACCAGGTAGCCGTATTAACCTAGCAAATAACCGTCTAGTCTTGATTGTGGCTCAGGATGTTGTTGGCATTAGTAGCTTCTACAATTTAACAGATAGTAAGATTAAAAAAATTGCGATCGGTGAACCCAGAAGCGTACCCGCCGGTCAATATGGCGAGCAAGTCTTGAAGAAATTGAAAATTTACGATCGCCTCAAGTCGAAATTTGTCTTTGCTAACAATGTGCGTCAAGTTTTGGCAGCAGTAGAAAGTGGTAATGCCGAAGCAGGTTTAGTTTATGCCACTGATGCCAAAATTTCTAACAAGGTAAAAGTCGTAGTTGCTGCTGATGATAAATTTCATTCCCCAATTGTCTATCCGGTAGCAATAATTAAAAGCAGTAAAAATCCTTCTGCTGCCAAAGAATTTGTCCAGTTTTTATCTGGTAGTCAAGTCAAAACCGTACTCAGAAAATATGGGTTTATTGTGAGTTAAAATTAGGGGCTTAAGCCCCTTGTCTTGTTAATTGAAATTTAAGAAGCTGTGGACTGTAATTTTTCTAGTCGTGCCAGCACTTCTGAACTGTGAATAGTTGGGTTGACTTTGACAAAAGTCTCGCGCAAGACGCCTTGAGGATCGATGATGAAACTATGGCGCATAGATAAAAAGCCGATCCACGAACCGTAAGCTTTACTCACTGAACCATCTGTGTCAGCCAACAAGGGGAATTTTAGTCCTTCTGAATCACAAAATTTGGCATGGGAATCAATGTCATCAGCACTAATGCCAATAATCTGAGCGTTTTTTTCCAGGTATTGGGGTAAGTCTTGCTGAAAACGACGAGCCTCTATAGTACAACCAGAGGTGAAGTCTTTAGGATAAAAGTACAGCACTAGCCATTTACCGCGTAAGTCAGAGAGGGAAACTTTGCCATCACCTGTATTGGTTGGCAAAGTAAACTCTGGTGCGGGTTGATTAATTGCCGGAAGTTTACCACCAAGAGCATTAGCAACAGGGGTAAAACTCAGCCAGATGATCGCAGAAATACAACTTGCAAATAATATGCTTAAAAAAATGTAACGGGAAATCATAGTGAAAACCAGAATCACAACTTTACACAAGTTTACAATTCTTTGTTGCCAGAAATCTTATTCTAAGTGAGATTCAGGAGGGATATCTGTGCTTTCGATATATTGACTATCTAGGAGAAAGACCCCCCTAGCAAAGCGAATACCCCAATATCCACCGGGTCTGCGGTCAATGACTATACCTTCTTCACCGATGTGAATTACATTAGGGGGGCGTAGCATGGGCATAGGTTCAGCAGTTTTAACATAAGCTGGTAGTGCCACAACACGGACTTTACTACCAATTGCGAATTCTTTTGACATTTTAATCAAGCGGAGTTTTGATTAACTCATAACTCAAAACTAGCTTGAAAGTCTACTAAATTGAGCAGGGGAATAAATAGGGAAAGGGAAAGGGGATGAAGTTTTTCCCCTTTCCGCATCTTCTGCAAGAAGTCTATTAATTTTTAACTTTGCATCATAATTTATTTTGGGATTGAGATGGGTGGCACTGCCTACTCCAGAATTCTTATTTTTTGAAAGATTGATTATTGAGGATTGCCTTGTTGACGGCGTGAAGGAGCATTTTGACGGAATTGCTCTAATTTTTGCCGTTGTTCTGCGGTTAAGACTGCTTGAATCTGTTGTTTCTCAGACTCGTGGATTTGTCGCATTTGGGTTTTTTGTGCTTCAGTTAGATTTAAGTCAGCAAAACCACCCTTTCCTCGATGTTGACCAGGTTGCCGTTGACCTGTTTGCCCTTGAGCTTTACGCGCTTGCCATTCAGCCCGCCGTGCTTGTTTCGTTGCCTCTAATTTTGCTTTTTGTTCTGGGGTCAAAATTGCTTCAAGTTTGGTGCGGCTATCACGGCGAATCGTCTGAATTTGGTTTTTTTGGGCATCTGTTAGACCCAAATCTTTCCAAGGGCCTCTTTCTTTTTGTGGAGTTTGTGCAAGCAAGACGGGTGAAGGAGAGGCTGTTTGAGCGTGAACGGCAAAGGAGGTTGCAGTTAAAGTGAGAGCGATGACGGAAGCAACTAGCGATAATGCTTTGAGTTTCATTACTTGTCTGGTGGTTTTTTCCTGGTTGGATGCCACTATCATAAGAACTTATCTTCAGCAGTTACATGAGGAGAAAGTCATGGTTATGCCCATGACTTTAGTCATGATTGACAATAGATAGTTAAAAGTTAAAAGTTAGGAGTTATAAAATGAAAATTTTGATTATGATGATTTTATAAGTCATTATCTAGCTGATTAAATAACTGCTTTGTTATTGAAATTTACTTTTTATTTCTCACTTATCAAAAAAAATAAGCGGTGAAATATCTACCAAAACTTTCAGAATTATTAACTTTTAATTCCTAACTTATAACTGAAGCAATGCGAATAATGAGTCCTCCAACTGAAATTAAGAAACATCCTTTTCCATCTCTGCTTTATCTGGAGTGGACATTACTAGCGATTACGGCACTGACAGCTGTTATACCACCTCCGTTACGGCGTTTTCGTCCCAAGCCTCTAGAACTATCAATTTGTGGTGCATTTCCAGATTTGTCAGGTTGTAGCATATTACCAGAACTATCAATTTATAGTCTGATTGTTTTTGCAGTAATGGGCTTAAGATTACCCAGAAAGAACCAGACAACTAAAATAATATATACAACTATCGAATTCTTTCTAATTTTAATAATTGGGCTTTTTGGGGAAAGATTTGCTCGGCTTTTTCCTTTTTTATATATCATTTTAGTGACTCGCAGTTGTTTAATTTTTCAGTTAAATGGGCGTTTATTCGTTACAGCTTTGTCATTTGCCTTATTTTTAATTACTACACAACTAAAATATCAGTTATTCAATTTTCAAGCATCGCCGCAGGCACAAGAGCGATATCGATTTTTGATTTTGAATTCGTCGCTAGTATTTGGCTTAAGCTTAGTTTTTGTGTTGTTGCTGATGAATGCAGTTTTGTCTGAACGACAAAGTCGAGAAAAGCTAACTCTTGCTAACGAAAAACTCCGTCAATATGCCATGCAAATTAAAAATCAAGCTACCTTAGAAGAACGTAACCGCATTGCTCGTGAAATTCATGATTCATTAGGACACTCTCTGACTGCTTTAAATCTACAATTAGAAACTGCTTTAAAACTATGGCAATCTAACCCAGGTAAGGCTGAAACATTTCTCGCAACTGCAAAGGAATTAGGTTCAAAGGCGCTAAAAGATGTTCGTCAATCTGTTTCTACTATGCGTTCTAATCCCTTACAAGAACAATCTTTAGAAGATGCGATCGCTAGTCTTTCAAAAAATTTTCATCGTTTTAATGGGATATTACCAATTTATCAAATCAACCTAGAATATTCTCTACCACCTGAAATAAATACTGCTATTTATCGAATTACTCAAGAATCTTTAACTAATATATCTAAATATGCGGATGCCACAGAGGTTAAATTGGAACTAACTACGACTAAAGGCAATTTGCGATTGGTAATTCAGGATAATGGTAAAGGTTTTGATGTAGAGCAAAATACTACTGGTTTTGGACTTCAGAGTATGCGCGATCGCACTTTAACACTTGGGGGTAAGTTCGATATTAATAGCGCTCTTGGCTATGGTTGCAAAATTACAGTTAATATTCCATTAACAAGGCTAACATAATGATTAAAGTATTGCTGGTAGATGACCAAAGTTTAATTCGTCAAGGATTAAGAGCGTTATTGGAACTAGAACCAGATTTAGAAATAGTTGGAGAAGCAGAAAACGGCGAACAAGCGATTAATTTTGTTGCAAAATTTCAGCCAGATGTAATATTGCTAGATATCAGAATGCCGATTATGGATGGAGTTGCAGCTACGCAGGAGATTCAAAAACGTTTTGCCAAAACTAAGATTTTAGTACTAACGACTTTTGATGATGATGAATATGTATCAGCAGCTTTAAAAAATGGGGCAATGGGTTATTTATTGAAAGATACACCATCAGAAGAATTAGCTGTTGCTATTCGTGCCGTTCATAAGGGATATACTCACTTAGGCCCAGGTATAGTTAAAAAGCTGTTGACTAAGTTTTCTCATGTTGCATCAACCCAGTCACCACCTGTACCATCTAGTTTAACTGAACTTACTCCTAGAGAAAAAGAGGTTTTGCGGTTAATTGCTACAGGCGCTAGTAACCGAGAAATTGCTCAGGAACTCTACATTTCTGAGGGAACGGTGAAAAATCATGTTACAAATATTTTAAACAGATTAAATTTGCGCGATCGCACTCAAGCTGCGATTTGGGCAAATACATATTTATCCTATTTAAATGAGCTAAGTTAAATAATTCGTAATGATGCTCCTACGTTGCTAATGTAATTATTTGCCGAGGTACTTCTACTAATGAATAAATTAGAAAGAATGATTGAATCAATCAGAAAAAAGCAAGCGATCGCTCATTATATCAAGCAGAGCGATCGTTAAACTTGAAGCTAAAACTATTATATTATTTAGATTAGTCTTAATTAGTCTTAATTGTTTTATGGAAGTTATTTTGGGTGACATCACAAAGTTAGAAGTTGATGCTATCGTCAATGCTGCAAATACTAGTCTGCTTGGTGGTGGTGGCGTAGATGGAGCGGTACACAAGGCATCTGGATCGAACCTAGTTGATGAGTGTAGGTCACTTGGAGGATGTAAAATTGGCGATGCTAAACTAACCAAAGGATATCGCTTACCTGCAAGTTTCATCATTCATACCGTAGGCCCGATATGGCGAGGAGGTAATCACGGAGAACCCGAACTTCTTGCTCAATGTTATTATAAATGTATGCAAATTGCCGCAGATCAAGAGTTTAATAGTTTGGCATTTCCTTGCATTAGTACAGGCATTTATAAATATCCTAAAATTTTAGCAGCTGAGGTTGCAGTGAAAATATGTTATCAACAGCTACAAAAAAATGGTTGTCCACAAAGAATAATTTTTTGCTGCTATGATTCAGAAAATTATGGAATATATACAAATATTTTAGGAGCTACGGATTAGACCGAAGATAAAGAACAAGATTTTTCGAGTTCCTTTGGAAGAAATACTCCTAAAAATAAGTTTTTTAGTAACTTATTTAAATAATTCCAAACATTCATTTTTCAAAACGTCTTTTGTGACTTTGATGCTTCTAAATGACTTAGCGATTACCTCTTCACAAGATATACTAATTTGTAATTGATTTACATTAATTAAATCTTGAATTGAAGCACCATATACAATTTCTGATAAACCACTCCAAACACAAGCAGTTGCACACATCGGACAAGGTTCGCCAGTTGTATATATGCTATAACCTTCTAAAGAAGGATTTTTAAGTTTAGCTGTTAAACTACGAATAGCATTGATTTCTGCATGGGCTGATGGATCGTTGTCTCTTCTCACAGTATTATGAGCTACGGCAATGACTTCGTTATCTTTAACAATCACTGCACCATAGGGTGCATCACCTTCTTTTGCTTCTGCCAATGCTAAACGCATAAAATATTCTGGGTTCATATAAGCTGAGGTTAACATAAGGATAATGATTAATAATATCGTATTTCTAATGTTATAACTGGGAATTAAGATGTATTAATAGTCGAATATGTTATTGAGCCGACAAGAAACAGAATTTTACCTAGAAGACTTAGAAACACCAATAGGTAAAGCGATTAATTTAACACTTGCCTCTTTGGTGCTAATATCATCAGGAATTTTTGTGGCAGAAACATATAATATTCCTGATGATATGCGGTTTCAGTTAAATGTAGCTGATACTGCGATCGTTATCATTTTCGCTGTAGAATATTTACTCCGCTTGTGGAGTGCAGAAAACAAAATTAAGTATATTTTTAGCTTTTATTCGATTATTGACTTAATGGCGATTATGCCATTTTTTATAGGTATGGTGGATATTAGCTTTATCCGCCTATTACGATGGTTTCGGATTTTACGATTAATTAGATTTATAGATAAAAAGTTTTTATTCGCTAGTATCAGCAGTGAAGATGGAATGATTTTTGCGCGAATATTATTTACGTTATTTGCAATTGTTTTTATTTACTCTGGCTTAATTTATCAAGTTGAGCATCCAGTTAATCCTGAAAATTATGGTACATTTTTGGATGCGTTCTACTTCTCTGTTGTCACAATGACAACTGTAGGATTTGGCGATGTTATTCCAATTTCGGAATTAGGACGCTTGCTAACAGTATTGATGATTTTTACCGGAATTGCATTGATTCCTTGGCAAGTGGGAGATTTAATTAAGCAAGTAGTGAAAACTGCTAATCAGGTAGAAATAGTTTGTTTAGGTTGTGGTTTAGCTTTTCATGATGTAAATGCTGGGTTTTGTCAGAGGTGCGGGACTAAGTTACCTAGTCGCAGGATTGATTAAACATCTGGTGAAATTAAATATGCGTTATCCACAATCCTTGGGAAGATGTAGCACTGCGATGTTTCTACATTCTTTTTCACTCCTATAGGATATCTCTCTTGAGGAAAACCCAGGTTCAATAACAATTACAGTTAGTGCTGTTGAAGTAGAATAATTGATAGAGTAAGAATAGTGCGATCATTTCCAAAAAAAATAGCCTATTCTTTGTAAAAGGCGATCGCAGCTTAATTTATACATTTTTATGGTGATCGCATACTAAAGCGATAACACACCTGACACACATAATATATTCTAATGTGAAAAATAGCTTCCAAGGGTTTTTATCTTACTTTGGTAAGGAAGGGTTCAATAAAAGTAGTTTTAGAAAAGAATCTGACAGAACATCAGCTTCGGTTTTTCTCAGGTTCAACCTAGCGGATATAAGATTTTGAAAGTAGTTTCAGGCAATATTAGGCGCTGATGGCTTGTTGTTCAGATTCAATTAGCTGATTATTCGGTATATCAAATCTAATAGTACTAGCCGCCCAGTCTTTGAAATCGGGTGCTAGCCAGACTAACTTACGCAGAATTTCATCATTGACCCATAGCACCAAGGGAAACTGGAACTGTTTCCGAAACTCATCTCGCATGATATTGGTACTAATAATTAGTTGGTTAATTGCCACTACAGATTCTAAGCCGCTTACCATCAAAGCTTCCGGTTGAGTAGTGCCAATTTCATTTGTAATCGCTGTGTATAATTTTTCATCTGTAGGCGAGAGCAAAATTTCATGGATATCTGCTGATGAGAATTCTGTTAACAAATTCAGCACTTGCTGCTGCCTTTGAACACAGTTACAACACACCAATAATAGTGAAAATTCTCCACCAGAAACCATCATCGCCCTTGCTAGTCTCTTAGTGGCTGCTATGCTGCTAACTTTGCCATTTTCTGAATTAGTTAAGCCGATCATTAAAAACACCCTTCTTTTCATTTTCAAGCATATTCAGTGATTCTACCCTATTAATTTCTATTTCAAAGTGTTAAATGGGTAACTTTCTTGACTTTTATCTGTAATATTAAGCATTATATATTGAACAAGAAGATGATGCATTATCTTATATTCACAATTTAGGGATAATGTAAAGATAATATCAATATAATGTCAGCAACAGGAAACACGCAAAGAATTAACAATTGGTTTATTACTGGATTTTCATAGATTTTTGCATCTGCTAGTAATTAAGTACTATCATAAGTAGCGGTAAAAAAAATACTCAGTAAAAGCTTAACAGCAAACGTTAGCAAGTGGCAAAACTTATAGCAGTTTTCAAATGTATCCCTACTTAAACATTAGGTTTTCCATGTCACCCTTATTTTGTGGTCGCATTATAACTTTGCTTCACGCTAACACCAGTTACTTACAGCAGTAAACCCTTTAGAGCAAGAGTTAACTGGCATCAGTGTGTCTTCCCTAACAAGCGATTTGGGGATGAATATTGAGTGTAGAGTAGTAAAATAGTCTTAGCCGAAGATGCAGAAATCTTGTTGCATTAAAGCTAAGTCATCCATTTGGTAGAACTGGAGATAGAAGATGTCGCTCCGTTAGTGGAGGACAGGGAATATTTAGCTTTTTAAGATTGAATTAGAACATTTGAACTATCATAACAAGTTTGGAATCTGCTCAATAGCTCCATTGTTTGAGGTTGATAGCCAATAATAAACCTATGTAAATATTTATTTAATTTTTTGGAAACCAATTAGGAATATCACACCATGCTATTTAAAGATCGGAGGTTTGCAGGTCAAGTTTTGGCTAAGGAGTTAACCGCTTATGCCAATGACCCAAATGTTTTGGTATTAGGGCTACCAAGGGGTGGTATACCTGTTGCTTTTGAAGTTGCCAAAACGTTAAATGCTTCCTTAGATGTTTTAGTGGTACGTAAATTGGGTGTGCCCGATCAAGAAGAACTAGCGATGGGAGCGATCGCTTCTGGGGGTGTGCGTATAGTTAATAAATATATTATCAGCCTGGTGAAAATATCCGATGAAGTAATTGCCAGAGTGGCGGCGCAAGAAGAACGGGAGTTAGAGCGACGAGAACGGCTTTATCGGGAAAATCGCCCCTTAAAAGATTTACAAGGACGTACAGTCATCTTGGTAGATGATGGTTTAGCCACGGGTGCAACCATGTGGGCTGCTGTTATAACTGTGCAAAAACAGCAACCTGCTAAGATTGTGATTGCTGTGCCTGTAGCTGCACCTGAAACTTGTCAAGAGTTAGAAACTGAGGTAGACGAAATCGTTTGTATTTCCAAACCCAGCCCTTTCCAGAGCGTTGGTCTTTGGTACGAAAGCTTTCCTCAAACTACTGATGAAGAAGTCCGCGACTTACTCGCAAAAGCGACAAAGAACGGTAGAGCAATACCTCTTGCTACGTAGATAAAGATTAAGTTCATGAGATAGTCTTAACTCATCAACTGAAGTTTTAACGGCACAGAAATCAAACGGTGTGATGATATGAAATCATCATCGGTTCGACACGTCAATAACTTTAAATTTCGGCTTACAAAGCAAGCATTCGGCTCAGATAGCCAGACGATATCTTGAACATAGTCAACCTTTCAAGTACTTCTGTTCTGGATGGACTTAAGAGCGATGTCTAAGACAAGCCGCTTTGCGTCTACGCTTCTGGTCGTGACGGAAAGCTCTAATAACGTCGCCTGAAACCCTTATTCTTTCGTCAGCTTTCATAATTTTGATGGATAGCGAATCCTATCGTCTTTTTCTACCGAATACTTGAGAGTTAAGTTTTGTACCGTATTCAAATTCATTTAGGAAATAAAACAATCGCTCTTAAGAAAACGATCGCTTTTGCTCACTTTTGATCGGTCAGAGATGTCTTCAACATAACCGATCGCTGGGAATTCTCTACTAACTGTTTGCCACATTCCTTACAGCGATAACACTGTTTCCCGCGTCGATACCCGTTTTTGGATAACTGCTTCGATTGACAGCGAGGACATATCATTACTTTCATTACATGACTCAACCGATTGTCATCCATATATGGCTCTAAATATGAAACCATCAAATCTTCAATCTGTTGAGTCAACTGTTTACGGTACTCCTCATCGGGGCTGCGAAGTGCCGCTAGCATAACCGCATTGCTACTATGCACACACACTTCTGCTAGTAAACTGTAATGTTCCTCCTTCAGTGCGGGATTTCGCTGCTTCAGCATATTCGCCATAAAGTTGATCGCCTCTTGGGTCATGCTTTCATCGATCGACTGGAAAATTTCGCGTGCTAGAAAAAACTGCACAAACACTACCCGTGATACCGGCTGTTCAAACAGTTTTGCAACAGTCGTTACAAGCGCATGAATCATTTGACGGAATGGCAACTGAACGATTATAAGGATGTCTATCTGTGCCCACATAGCCTTCACCCGCTCAACATGGCGTAACTCCATCGCCTTGAAAATAGCAGCTTTGTCAGGAAAAAATTGATACAGAGAGCCGATCGCTGTCCCTGCTTTTGCTGCAATCTGATGAGTTGTTGCTGCTTCATAGCCCATTTCATCAAATACAGCAGCAGCAGCATCTAGGATTTTTTCAACTCGTTCCTTACCTCGCTGCTGTTTGGGTTGGTGGCGCAAGCTACTTGACGAATGCGAATATTTTGTCATATTTTGAAAATGCGACAAATCTTTCACAATTTTATCTTTAGTGGAGAATACTATGCAATCTATGCTTCTTGGAGCGCCTTGGTTGTTAGCACACAAGTCTATGCTGGCAGTGAATCAACCTCGAAAAATTTCTTTGTATGGTGCTGACTATGTGATGTGGAAGGATACTGTTGGAGACATCCATGCTTTACCCAACGCTTGCCCCCATCTGGGAGCAATGCTATCAGAAGGATGGTGCGAAGCCCAAAGCGATCGCACAAGTGCTATAGTCTGTCCGTTTCATGCCCTGAAGTTTGATGGATCGGGCTGCACTGTGTTGCCCGGATCGAGCAAGAAAACGTTACCCCAACTGAAACCTTTAGAACTAAAAATTCAAGGTGATTTCGTCTGGTCTTATGGGGAATATCAGCCAAAAATATCCATTCCTACTGTGCTGAATGAAATTACAAACACTTACTACTTTGTTGGGCATACCGCAGATCGAAGTATTGAGACAGACTTACTAACTATGCTGCTGAATATGCACGACTACAATCATCAAAACGGCACTCACCGAGACTTATTTCGGATTACTGAGGTGGAATTTCATCAATTCATTGATAATGGACATCACTCCCATGCGTTTTATGAAATGCCCACGACCCCTTACAGTTTAGTGGAGAAGCTCAGAAAACCAGATTTATTTCTGCTACCTAGCACTATTAAGGCCCATCTAGAAAATCATTTCCCATCCCTGGTAATTTTTCATGGAGAAACGCCGTTGGGTAAAGTGGCGCAGTGTCACATTTTTGTGCCAGAAACGGAGAATCGGACACGAACTTACATTTTGCTATTCGGTCAAGCCAAGCATCCTGCTTTTAAAGTTTTTGGCAACACTTATCTTAAGTTTGGCAAGGTCATAGTGGATCAAGATTCTGATATTCTTGGAAAAATTTATCCAGATACGCCTCAGAAAATTAAACTCAACAATGAAATAGGTATGGATTGGGTACGACGTAATTTTGAAAGTTTTCCTAATGTAGTTTCACCTAACCTTTCTAAGTAAATTTTGAGAATATTTTCAGATGTTGCTACTTTACCTATAAATGCCTAAATGTAGTTGGTCATTGCATTTAAGCAGTCAACCAAAACTGTCCGTCGTGGATCGTCAGGTCTAAAAGACCACATTACTAGGGAAAATAGCATCGCCCATCCATCTGCAATTAGACATAGCAGCGATCGCATCTTTCTATTTCAAAGTATTGATCCCCAAGAATGGGAACGCTGTGGGCATAATCCAGTAGCAATTTTAGAATCGGCAACTTAAGATCGAGAATAAATTCGTGCTGTGTTTATGGCAACTCAACTTAGCCAAGCCAAATCACCAACAGAACTGGTAATCTCTTGGGAAGCCTTGCCCAAAGATTTTCAACTAGAGGATGAACCAGTGGAGAATATTGGTCAGCCACTTTTGGCTGGTGCTTTGCGTGAAAGCTTAGAAATCAGTGGATTCATTCAATCCCAGATGTTGATAGCTTTAAACTTTGGTCTTTGTGCCACTATCAACCAGCAATTTATTGCCAAAGCACCAGACTGGGTTTATGTGCCGTCGGTTAATCAAGTGGTGGCTAACCGCAAAAGTTATACACCTAATTTAGAAGGAGATATTCCGGCGATCGCTATTGAATTTTTATCCGATACTGAGGGTGGAAAATATTCGGTAAAGCGAACTTATCCACCAGGAAAATGGTTTTTCTACGAGCAAATTTTACAGATTCCCATCTACGTTATTTTTGAACCTGACGGCGGTTTATTAGAATATTATCAACTGGAAAATAAGCGCTATGAGTTAAAGCAACCCGACGAAAATGGTCATTACTGGCTCGATGTGATGGGCTTATTTTTGGGAACTTGGCAAGGAACAGAAGAAGGTCGTACTGGGTATTGGCTGCGCTGGTGGGATCGAGATGGTAATTTGTTACCGTGGGCTGTAGAACAGATTGAACAAGAACGCCAACGTGCTGAACAAGAACGTCAGCAGAAAGAACGACTGATTACTTATTTGCAATCTCAGGGTATTGACCCGAATAATTTGCCCCCGTTTGAGTAAAGGCAATTCATAAATTGTTTTTACAATAATTATCTGATTGTGCAAAACCGACTAGTTTGCGATGAAAATCCTAAATTAACGTGAGTTCGACGAGCTAAAAAATGGCAGGAGGCAATGCAGACAAATCTTTTGGATAAATGTCAATAGACGGTTTATTTGTCATCACTTGTGACAAATGCATTCCGGAGTAAGTAACTGCGACGCTCCCCTTTGTAAATGGTAACTGTGGTACTTGTTGCCATATCCTTGGCTGTTGGCACAAAAAACTTCATAGGCTTTAATTATAAGTAACGTGAGTTTCACTAGCACAAGCGTAACCCAATTACCAAGGCAATCTGCTCCCATCCCATGAGAAAAACTGTCCACTATTATCTTCTTGAAGCTGCTCGATGACAGCCAATAATTGGGTAACAGTGCGTTCCACTGAAAATAATTTTTCCGCAGGTACATTTCCCTGGAAAGGACGAGAAAGACGGGTATCAGTTGTACCAGGATGCAATGTTACTATTAATGCTTTGGGACAACTTCTTTTATACTCAATTGCCGCAGTTCGCATCAACATATTGAGTGCTGCTTTAGAAGCCCGATAGCCGTACCATCCACCAAGTTGGTTATCGCCAATACTGCCCAATTTAGCAGAAATAGTGGCGAACACGCTGCGTTCTCTATGACGAAACAAAGGCAATAAATGTTTAGCCAGTAAGACAGCACCAATACTATTTATCTGAAAGTAGCGCAGCAAATTTTCTGAATTGATCTGTCTTAAGCTTTTTTCAGGTTGGAAAGTATCTTCATGTAACAGTCCTACACAGTTGACTACTAAATGCAGTTTGTCAACTTGAATATGTATTTTTTGAACAGCTTCAATAATTTGTAACTCGTCACTAATATCCATCTCCAAACAAATTAATCGCTCAGGATATTTGTCTGCAAGAGTTATTAACTCTAAGGCCGATTCCGGTTGACGAGAAGTTGCATAAATTTTAGCTATCCTACGATCTTGTAGCAATTTTTTCACAAAACCCAAACCAATACCTTGGCTGGCTCCCACAATCAAAGCATTGACAGGATTAGTTTCATCGATAAAAGACATATCAATTTAGATAACTTGTGGAGGGATTTGATATTCATAGCCATAGGCAAAATAAGCACCAATTTGTCTCTGGCTGCGATCGCAAAAACTAAAGCCTTCATATACTACTCTCAGGCGCGGACACGAATCATCGCAATCTAGAGGTAAATAACGTTTACTAAGTGTTTGTACGTGTTCAACAGCCCAAGCCAGTAGTGTGGAACTGCAAAGTGATGTACAAATGCTGACTCTTCCTAAGAGATGTCGGATTAGACAAGTAAATGCTCTAGTTCTTAGAGCAAAGCGCCACCACAACTAGAACCACACCCAGCAGTACAACCATAGCAATAAGCAGCAGTTTGCACCTGACTAATCAGGTCTAAATTGCCAGTTTCTAACAATTTGCCAACTGTTAAAGTTTCACCATTGCGAGTTTTTGCAGGCAAATTCATCATTTGGTTAAAGTCACAATCATATACATTACCTAGATAGTCAATTGAAAGTTCATCGCAATACATTAAATATTCAACTGTGCTGGGATTAAAATGCGACTCTAAAAACTGCAAATAGCTGGTGTATAATTTTCTCCGTTCTAAATGCATTTTAGTTCTACCAACGGGTAAGTTGGTAAAGGTGAATAGGTTGTTAAATACAATATTAAAATGCTCTTGCAAGAACATTTTAATATTGTTCTAAGTTACTCTGTTCGGGGGCTAAAGAAAATTTTTCATTAGTGGGCAACTGAGGATTAAAAACCAAGTCCAAAATTAAATTTTGCTCTTTACCATAGCTGAGTTGGTTAAGCCACTGTAAAGCTTTGACTGAACTATCAAAGACACCAGTACCGTGCATTTTGTCAACATTATCTGCTAAGTAACAGGGTAAGGAAGCTACAACTCTTACTTGGTGTTTAGCAAAATATTCTGGTAAATCACCAAATCCATCTTCAAAATAAATAGTCAAATTAGACCGGACAATCACTTGTTTACCACTTGCTTTTGCTGCTTCTACCAGTGGCTTAAATCCATAGTTCATTTCGGGTGCGCCACCAGTCAAATCTACAATTTTAATTTCGGGAAATTTATGGATTAGTGAAATCAATTGTTGGCAAATTTCAGGATAAAGTTCTTCTGCACGTTTTGGCCCAGCTTCAACATGACAGTGTGTACAAGCAAGATTACAACGCTTACCTAAATTAATTTGTAAAACAGTAATTCCTTTTTTTTTCAAAGGTGAGCTGAGTTTATTTTTAAAAGCTGTGATTGCTGTATCTAGTAAAATTTTTGTTTGAGTTTTCATTAGTTACTACTCCTAAACAATTCCACAACAATATTTATTTTCCCTATCCTTGCAATAATCTGTAGGTGATTGCACTAATAGTTGCGGCAGTTGGTAAAGTTAAAATCCACGATAGTAAAATCTGATAAAAAACACGAATATTAGATTTAGATTTTTTGCTAATTAATCCTACACCAAAAATAGAACTAACTGAAACGTAAGTGGTAGAAACTGGAAGCCCAAACTGAGTAGCTGCAATGATCAGAACCCCAGTTACTATATTTGCTGATAAACCTTGATTATAATTCATTGAGGTAATCTTTTCACTCATGGTTATTGCAACTTTCTGAGAGTTGAGTAAACCGCCAAGTGCCGTTGCGAGCGCTATCGTGATCATTCCTCCCTGAATCGAGAAATACTCAATAATTAAGATGAGTGAAATAAGTTTAGGAGTATCATTTAATCCTCTAGCAAAACTGATAATTCCAGCACTGAAAAAATGGCAACCATCAATCATTTTTTGATTAAATGGTAGATGCCATTTTGAATTAATATAGCCAGATAAGCTGTAAATTCCTGCTCCCAAGGGAATAGCAATGATTGGACTGAGTAATAAAGGCAAAATAAAGGAATTTCCCAAGGCAGCAAAATTAACTTGTAGTCCGATCGCAACTAATCCAGCGCCAACCAGCGCACCTGTTAAACTGTGAGTTGTGGAAATGGGAAACCCCATGATAGTAGCAATGAGTACAGTTAATCCAGTAGCGATCGCTACTGCTAGATGGAACTCTGGAGAATTAGCGATCGCATCAGGTAATAGTCCTTTCCCAGAGAAGTTTTTAATTAATCCTCCTGCCAAAAAAGTTGCAGTTATTGCACCAGCAAAAGTTGTAAAAGTTGCCCATAAAATTGCTGTTTGATAGCTGCTAGTTCGGCTACCAAACAAAGTTGCTACACCTTGAAAATTATCATTTGCTCCATTTGAATATGCTAAAAAAAGCGTAGCTAAAAATAGACTAATTAACAACATTTTGGGTTAATAAAGAAAAATTCAAAATTCAGAATCTAGAATTTAATTAGTGAAATATTCAAATTCTGCATTCATTATCCAGTCGCACAGAACCATTCTAATTTCTGACTTCTGACACTGAATTATTAGATAAATTAACAGCAGCCACCACCGCTATAATGCCAGGTTGAATCAGTAGCAATTATTTCTGCTGGCTTGGTAGCAGCAAGTTTAACAGCGGTTTTATCACACACCGCAGCCGGAATACCTAGCTTAAGTATAGGACTCATATTTGATTTTTGAACAAAACTCAGTACACCTTTATTCCTTCTTAAGAGTCCCCAGTCCCTTACCTCTACGAATGATTCAGAAATCAAATCGGATTGCTATATATGACCTGCTAAATCATCAAAGAAAAGTTCCGAACCAGCATAAATTGCCGTTTTTGCCGTGAAAATGCAAGCACCATTTTCTGGAACTACAACTTTAAATGAGACAGAATCTAGACTTTCTAAAAGTAGGTTGTCTTCTAAATTATAAGTCTGGGAATCTAATAGACGATAAGGACGACGGGCACGAATTTCAATTTGACCAAAACCAGCATCTATAATCCTTTCAGTATACTGTTGATATGTGAGTGCGCAGGGTAAAGACATTGCTCTCAATCGCTCATCTTCTTGAAGATGTGCTGGAATTGGACGAGTGGCAATAGGATCGCTCATCTGCAAGCGTCCACCTGGTTTTAATACGCGATGTGCTTCTTTTAAAGCACGAGTTAAATCTTCTGGTTCAAAGATGTTGAAAAGGCAATTTTGTGCCACGATATCGACGCTAGCATCAGCAACAGGTAAGTTAAAAGCATCACCTTCGCGGATATCGACAAAGCTGGTGTTAAACCAGGGATTTTCTTGAGCAGCAATTTCCAGATTACGTGCAGCTGCTTCCCGCATAGCCCCAACCGGTTCAACGGCAATTACAGCACTTGCATAGGGAGAAAAATAAGCACATTGCAATGCTTCTAAGCCGCCGCCAACGCCGACGTACAGCACAGTAGGTTGCTTTCCTAGTTCGGTGGGGTGAACAGTGGTGCCACAACCATAATTCATTTCCTGCATTGGCAAAGGAATTTTCAATCCTGGTAGTTGCAGGGGCGTACTTTGTACACAACAAAGTCCAACTTGCGGGGTTTGGGCAACTTCGCGGTAGAATTGTGCTGCTGTTTCTAGATAGGTCATGCCATTTTGGGTTTTGGATTTTAGATAATCACAGCTTTGTGCATCTTAGTATAATTAACTTTTAGTTGGATGAGTTTTTGTTGAGATTGCCAAAAGTCCCAAATCTTTCTATCATGGAAAATTTTGGGGTTTTAGTATTATTTTAAATTGGAAGTTGGACAAGAAGTAAGAAAAGATGAAGGAGTAGGGGATAAGGGGAACAAGGGAAACAAGGGGACAAGGTGACAAAAGTTAGAACTTGCAACAAGTCTTTCCCTTCCCCTTGTCCCTAATTCTCAAGAGTCCCCAACTCTCTTCCCTGTTTGCCCAAATTCAATCATGCAATGTGTAGCCAATACCGATCACAGTTTGAATTAGACATTTTTCGTTATTGGCTTCAAGTTTCAGGCGCAGGTAGTTAATGTAAGGTTCAATGATGTTGGCATCGCTGATGAAGTCGTAACCCCAAACTTCCTCTAAAATGCGATCGCAGCTAATTACCTGTCGCGGATGAGCTAGTAAATATTCTAGTAAATCAAATTCCTTAGCAGTTAACTCAATTAACCGCCCATCTCGATACACTTCTTGCGTGCGACGATTTAAACTTAGGTCTTCAAATTCTAAAACATCTGCGGTCTGTGGTTGCTTGCTTCTTCGCAGGTGAGCGCCGACTCTGGCTAATAATTCATCAATGCTGAAGGGTTTAACGAGGTAATCATCAGCACCAGCTTCTAAGCCTGCAATGCGATCGCTCACTTCATCTTTGACGGTTAATAAGATGATCGGTACTTTCTCGGCTATACATCGCAAGCGGTGGCAAATTTCCAACCCTGACAAACCAGGCAACATCCAGTCTAAAATTACTAAATCCAGATGTAACTCACGCGCTGCGGTGAGTGCAGTTAATCCATCGTAGGCAATACTGACTTGATAGCCTTCATAATTCAATTCCAATTCGACAAATCGTGCCAGTTTGACCTCATCTTCAATCAGTAAGATGTGCGTCATGGTAATGTTAATGATTTCAGCAGGATACGGTAAGCAACAATACGTTCTGGAAACACTTTAGTGAGGTGTCAGCCACTTACATAGCCAAACATCTAATTAGGTGTACGTTAGCTTAGTATAAACCTGAGTAAGTAACAACCGTAAATCTGCAATTAGCGATCGCTGCTTGAGCAAATAACAATCCAACCTAGCTATCAGCAATAAGCTGTGATATCTTCACCACATTCATCGGCAAAATAACAGAGCGCTTTAAAACGCAGGATGCACTAGGTGAAAACTACCTCCAACGAGTGCGTGCAGCCATGAAATGCAAATGTGCATGCACAAGGATATTTTTTCTCCCAACCTCTTGATAGCAAATCGGTATAAATATTAATTTTATCTGGGATTGAACCTAGATATTAGCCAGTTTTTAGCTTAGTGTAACTAACTCGACAAAAGCCAGATATTACAACCAATTTAGAACCGCTATAGTTAACTTGTGTTGTTAACCAAATTCTTGGAGGCGCAGCTAAAGCCCGAAAAAGTATCAAGCTTTAAGAAAGCTGCGAAAACTAATGACTGATGACTTTTTCAATCACAAAAAGCTACTTTTTGACCTATGGGCATCAAGTTATGATTGGTTCTTTCCTTCAGTGTTTTATCGAGCCGTTCACCAACGGTTGTTAGAGTACGTCGATTTACCAGAGCCAGCGAATATACTTGATATTGGCTGTGGTACTGGACGCTTGCTTGAACGCCTTGCTACTCAGTTTCCCAATCTCCGAGCTACCGGATTGGATTTATCTGCCAATATGTTACAGGTAGCAAGAGAGAGCAACCGCCACCATCCACGCTTAATTTATATTCAGGGCAAAGCTGAGTCTCTTGCCTTTACAGATAGTCAATTTGATGCCGTTTTCAGTACTATCAGCTTCTTGCACTATTTGGAACCTAAACAGGTGGTTAGTGAGGTAGCACGGGTACTTTCTCCTGGTGGACGCTTTTATTTGGTTGACATTACTTCCAAAAAAGAGACAGAACCTCAATTATTGCCAGTCTCTCCCCGTGGAATTAGACTCTACAGCCCTAATCAACGTCAACTTCTTGGCTCCTCTGCTGGGCTATTGTGTTTGAATCACCATTATTTACTAGGGCCTGTCTTACTAACGATTTTTGCTAAACCTCCAAATTGAAATCGGAAATGGGGAAGAGTAAAGGGCTAGAAACATCTTGTAGTAAGCCTTGTTCTGTATATCTTAAATTACGTAGCTTGCTTCTCGCTGGAGGCGAGTATTACGAATTAGTCTGACCTCGATATTCCATAAACACCACAGGAACTTTGAGCAGTCTTTTAGCTAACTGCGAGAATCTAAATTTATCCTTGAGCGTAGATAAGCCTATTGTCTTAGGAAATTGTGGCAAGTCTTCAAAAGATATTGGCACAAAGTCAAAGCGACTGTAAAACTGCACTAGCCGTTGACCTAAGCATTCCAGATAAAGTGGTTGCATTGCTGTATTAATCAAATGCTGTGTTAGCAAACTACCCAAACCGCGACCTTTCCAAGCTGATGCAACGACCAAGCTACCAAGTTCTTGTGCCCCTGAAAAATTACGCAGTTGTCCACAAGCTATCAGATTCTGATTGTATTCAATTACCCAAAATTGCTGCCAATTTAATTGGGTTGGGTCAAGTTTCGCTGAAAATACCAGCAATCGAATCGACCACCGATCCGTAGAGGTTGCCTTGCGAAGCACACATCCAGATGGTAACGATAGATTGTTCTGGCTCATTAATTACACTTTGATAGTTTGTATTACAATCATCACACTATACTATTCATTACAGATCCAGTTTAATTATTTGGCTTTTTCTGTCAACTATCAATGAAGAAATTTTAAAAGTATCTTGGACATAAAGCTTATTCCAAGTACTCCCTTAACGACAGTAAGCGTTCTCAGGTTAACAAATTCTATATTTATGGATTTTGATCAGCATACATGAATAGTACTAAACAATACTTACGATAGAGGAACAAATCTGAAATAACTATATTCTGGATAGATGCACTCACACTCTTTATTTTTTTAAGATAATCCTAAGAATAATAAATAATTAGGAATTGTAGTCATGGCTGAAGAACAAAAAGAAAAATCTAATAATCAAGAAGCTACACCTACCGCTTCTGGTGGCTACCAAACCCCTGTTGAAGAAGGTATCCGCAAAACTGGTGATGCTGAAAAGAGTGATGCTAAAGCAACTGCTACTCCAGAAGCACCAGGAGAAGATGGTGTAGCAGGTAGCCCTAATCAAGGAACTGAGTCACGTTAAATGATTAAAACTTGGAAAAGTTTTAATCATTTTGTCAGGTTTTTGTAATCACCCTAATACAGTAAGTATTGAGTGGATATGTAGTGTAATAGCTGCAAATATCCACTTATTTTTTTGTATGATGAGCTACATTATCTCTACGTATCTTAGGGTTCTTTCCCGCAGGAATCGTAGTCAAAAACTCTGATACAGTTAGCATAAAATGTTGCAAAATAGTGGTATGAATGATGAATATATGATTGATAAAACAAAGCAAATACTGAGTCTATTCTCAGTATTTTATATACAGCGATCGCTCAGGGTAATTACTCTCAATATCTTGAGCGAGTTTTTGAGGTTTTTCGCCATCTTCATCCTAGTCGAGAACAGTATGGTAGTTGCATCTAAGCTAAGTCAGATCCGAGCCGGGTGTAGGAATAGTATTTTATATTACCTTCAACGCAAATTGAGGTATCTTTAAATATATACCTAACAACTGCTTAGTAACCTCCTAGTAAGCGTAAAAAATAGGAAATCAGGTGATTATCTAACAAATTGATATAACCCTGTATTATGGAAAAGCTCACAATTCACATTCTATTAGTAGAAGATAGTGCAAGTGATGCTTATCTGCTACACCGGATATTTTTAAATTTAGATCGAGAACAATGGCAGATGTTACATGTTGAACGGTTATCTGAGGCAATAGAAGCTAGCAGAGTTTTTTCTGCGTCCACTTTTAGTAATTCTCAGATAGAGAGTCGAAAGCAATCCAGATTTGACCTAGTTTTATTAGACCTTAGCCTTCCAGACTCTATTGGACTGGACACATTGAAAGAATTTAAGGCAGCAGTACCTGATATCCCAGTTGTGGTATTAACAGGCGTTGATGATGAAGATTTAGCATTACAAGCATTAGCAGAAGGAGCGCAAGACTATCTAGTTAAAGATAAAATAACTATACAATGGTTAGTGCGTGCCATTCGCTATGCCATTGAAAGAAGCGAAATTCTCAACCAACTACGCGAGAGTGAAGAACGCACACGTCAAGCGTTAGCAAAGGAACAGGAACTCAACGAGTTAAAATCAAACTTTGTCGCAATGGTTTCTCACGAGTTCCGCACCCCTATGACTACGATTCAGACGGCTGTAGATATGCTTGAATATAACAGTAATAAACTAACTGATGTCCGAAGAACTAAATATTTCGAGCGAATACAAAATGCCATCATCCAGATGCTTAATCTCTTAAATGAAATATTGTTTTTGAGTAAAACGGAAGCAGCTAAACTCGAATACCAACCTACACTTATAAATTTAGAAAGTTTCTGTAGCGAACTCACAGATATTCTTCAACTAAATGCAGGTAGTAAGCACAGCATTATCTTTACTTTTCAAGGAGAATCGACCCAAACCCAAATTGATGAAGACCTACTAAATTGTATTTTAACAAATTTGATTTCCAATGCCATTAAATATTCCCCTGAAAATGATACTATTTGGTTTAATTTGATTTGCAAAGATTGCCTCGCAATTTTCCAGATTAGAGACCAAGGAATGGGCATTCCCCTCAAAGACCAAACTTATCTATTTCAAACCTTCTATCGCGCTAGCAATGTGGGTATAATTCAAGGAACAGGACTAGGACTTACCATCGTTAAAAAATGTGTAGAGTTACATGGTGGTCATATTCAATTAGAAAGTGAGCAGGGTGTTGGTACAACAGTAATTGTCACTCTGCCACTACAATGATTAGGCAAGTATAGCAAAGTGCTGAGTGCTGTTAACGTCAGCGGAGCGTTTAGCCCGTGCTGAGTATAAACTCAGTATTATCAAAGGTTTTAGCAATCAATATAGTCTTAACCTATGCTTCGACTACCGCTATAAATTATCATAGTTGGGCATTGGGCATTGTTATGAGTTATTCTCCCTTGCTTATTTTAGTGCTTGGGGATTTGGCGTTGGACAAGTTTTATTAGCAAAATCACACTGATAAATATAGGGTTCTTGCCAACTCAGGGGAATTTCTAACAAGTCTCGCACTCCTGTCATGCCTTGTCCAATAAATAGCAACAAAGCAATGCAGTTTAAAATCGTATGGACGATACGCCAGCGATTGGACTTGTCTTGATAAATATCTTGAACAATTGCCAATGAAAAAATCATTAGCACTGCTGCGGTAATTCCAATATAATAATGTGACCAATACCACTCATTGGTGAGGCGATAGACCCCATCTTGACAGCCTAGAATTACTAAACCTACACCAGTTAAAGTTGCAAAAACTGCCCGCCACACCCGTTGCTTTGCCCGATAAAGAAATACTAATGAGGCAATAGTGGCAGCAAATATTAGCAGTATAAAAATAACTTGAAAAGGTGTTTGCTTCCACAATTGATTTTTGATAATATTTTTGCCAATAGGGTAGCTTAATCCGATTAAAGTTAATCCAACAACTGCACTTGTGAGCCTTTCACCTAATTGCTTATGTTCTGCACCCACAACTGGAGGAATTTTACTCTTACTTCCCGCTAAAATTTGCAATCTACGTTGACGTGTTTGCCAAGCAAAATTAACTACTGTACCGATGAGTGGAAACACGAATATAATTGCGATCGCTGGATGTAAAAGACCAAGAAAATCTGTTATTTGCATACAACACCTTTCAATGAATCATTGAATTCATCACAAAGGATAATTTAAAGCATCGTACCATTACTTAAATTAATTTCAGATGAGAATTTGTTTAATATTTATTTTTGTTATTTTTAGTTAATTTTAATTACAAATATTTAAATATCTTATAAAAGATGATGAATTTAAAAAATATTTTTATATATTAAAAGATATACGGAAATATTTATTAATATAAAATTACGTAAATAGATAATCGAAAAGAATAATTTCCAAGTAAAGACAATAAAGCCTCTTTTCTACGAGACACGAATTTGTGTACATGAATTTTATACTATAGCCTGTAGTTATGGTTACGTCTTAATTTTTTTAAAATACATTGCATTGCTATGTGGATTTTCTATTTTCCAGAGCAAGTAATTTTTGTCACCATACACAAAAAACGTTTTATAATTATAATTTACTTCTATTTGCTTGCGCCAGGTATCTGAAGGATTTAATAAAAAAATATCAGTGAACCCATCAGGAATATTGGGGATAGAACAGTCTTTTACTAATTGAAACTGTACTTTTGGCTGTACAAGATAGCTGAGAGAAAAGACATTACCATAATTAATACCAAAATCATTACTAATCAAAAGTGGATGACTAGCCTGATTGAGAATTTTTGCAACTTGTGGATTACCAGAACTAATAACCTTACTCCACCAGGTTTCAGCCTGAGAACTTACCCCATAAGAAACTAGCCCACAAATAATCACTATTCCCATGATTATTTGCCAGATTCTCCGGCGGGCAAAACTTTTATTGTTTAGCTGTGTAGCTAGTAGGTAAGTAATAGCTAGTTGAATTCCTAAGTAAGAAATCAATAAATAACGTTCGGCAAGTGAGCGTATACCCCCAAAAAGTAAATCTGGTAGCATTAAAGGTAATGCAGGAATCATAATCAGCGTAACAATAAATAACCAAATTTTATAGTTAGTTGTTCGACAAGTAAAATAAATAGAATATCCAATAAAAACTAAAACAAGAGGAGTAATTACATAACTAAACGGATTTTCAAAGCCAATGTCCAAATCAAGAAAAATCCGATTTAACTGTAAAAGCCAAGATTGAATTAAAGTGTCTAAAGGTAAATGTCTCTTTGTCCAGGCTGTTGAACTTTTTACTTGCAAGAAGTTAACTATTACAACCATTATCCAAGGTGTAAAAGCTAAAAACCCTGCTAAAGATGCTAATAAATAAGCTTTTACAGTTTTAGTAAATCTAAATTTGGCAATGGCAATTATATAAATACCATGAGCAACTACAACAAATCCACTAAACAAAAATGTATATAGACTAAGCAATAAAGTGACTGCATATATTCCCCAATTTAATACGCGTAACACTCGCCCTTTTGATTCTAACCGTAATGCTCGTAGTAATGAAGCGCTGCATAGTAATACAGTTACTATCCAGAGAATATATTCTCGTGCTTCTTGGGCGTATACTAAGTGAATAGGGGAGATTGCCATGAGTGCGATCGCAACCTCCGATACCCATGCTGATGCTTTAAATAATTCTCTACACAGCCAATAAATACTCGGAAAAATCAACAAGCTGATACATGCTGATAAACTTCTGATTATTGTCACAGAATTGCCAAATCTTTCCACCCAAAACCGAGCGATTATATAATATAGTGGTGGATGCTGTGGATCGTCTACTTCCAAAGATATAATTGTGTCATTTAAACCTTTCTCAATATTGGGACTTTGGAATTTGGCAAAACTTTCCTTATTAATTATACGACCATTAAATATTTGCTGCTTGACTTGATTTACTGTATAACCAGAAATCCGCAATGAAGTGAAAGTCTCATCGTGCCAATAAACTTTGCAGTCAAGGTTAAAGAAACGAAAAAATATACCTACCATTAACAACATGACAATAAGAAACCGTAACCTATTTTGAGTAAGTTGAAGATGTTGCATAATTAAATTTCACAATAACTTGTATAGCAATTATCTACTTTAACGAAACAACTTTATGACTTTTAAAACTATTGCTATTTACAATTGCAAGTGAGTTAAGTAACAGAAATAGTAATTTACCAAAAAATTTGTATACCTAGCTACAAAGTTAACTGTTTATTGAAGTGGAAAAAGTGTGTTTAATAGGATGTTTTTGTAAGAAATCTTGATTATACTGTTGATAAACTGTAACTTTTAGTGTTTATTACATACCCACTATAAACTTACACAATTTACTAATATGAAAATTACACGCTAAACAGCTGATCTCAAAGCAAAAAATATGGGGTGTAATTAAACGTAATTCCCTTATTATTACCTCACAAAGTAAGTATTTACATGAAGTTAATTAGAGAGCATCCTACTTTTTTGCATGTCATTATTAGCGTTACGTAGCAAAGATAAGCAATCGTAAAATCCTCCAATTCAGAGCGAGTTAATGCGATTACCTCATCATTTATTTTCTTTAGGAGACGCTACACGAACGCAATGACAATTATTTTATCATTAACAAATAAAAATTGAGATGCACTCCTTAATTACTTCTTAAAAGATGACTACTTTGTATATTACGTCTGCGTAAACTACGAATTTTAGCTAATTTCCAGATTGAATAATAGTTATCACTATAAACAATATCTGTTTTTAATTTATACTTTGTTTCTATTATTTTACTCCAAATATCTGATGGATTAAGTAAAAATATATCAGTAAATCCATCAGGAATTTTAGGAATTTTTTGATTTTTCACTAACAGAAATCGCACTTTTGGATTCAAAAGATAGCTTAAAGAAAAAATATCACCATCATGATTGCCCGAAGCATCACTAATCAAAAGTGGACGATTACTCTCATTAATGATTCGGGCAACTTGTGGATTGCCAGAATTCATACCCTTATTCCACCAAGTTTCTGCCTGGGAACTTACTTTAAAAGAAATCAAACCACAAATAATTACTAATGCCATAATTATGTGCCAAAAGCTACGGCTTAACATCCTTCTATTATATAGTTGCGTAGTTAGTAGATAAGCAACAGCTACTTGTATTCCTAAATAAGATGGAATTAAATATGGTTCAATAGACGATCGTATACTCCCAACAATTATATCTGGTAGTATTAGGGGTAATGCTGGTATTACAATTAATGTGATGATAAAAGACCAAACTTTATAGTTAGTTGTTCGACAAATAAAATAAATTGAATATCCTACTAAAGTTAAAAAAGGTAGTGTAATTAAATAGCTTAGAGAATTTTCCGAACTAAGGTTTATATCAAAAAATAGCCGACTTAACTGCATTAATAAAAAAGGAGCCCCAGGTATCAAATCTGAATGAATCCTTGTTTTGTCTGCTGAAATTAAAAACTGAAATAAGTTACCAATTACAACTGTTATCCAAGGCATGAAAGCTAAAAAACCGACTAGTGATGCGAGTAGATAAGCTCTCACAGTTTCAGTCAACTGAAATTTAGCAGTTATCATCACGTAAATTCCATGAGCAACTGCTACAAATGCACTCCAAATAAATGTATAAAGACTAATAGCTAAAGCGAATGTATAAATACTCCAGATAGTGAATAAATCTGGTTTTTGTCTTTCTTTTACTAACTCATTCTCTAGCCGTATGGCTCGCAGCAGAGACGCACTAGATAGTAAAATAGTGACTAACCAAAGAATATATTCTTGTGCTTCTTGGGCATATACTAGGTGAATTGGAGAGATAGCCATGAGTGCGATCGCAACACCAGAAACCGATAATGGCACATTAAATAATTCTCGGCATAGCCAATAAACACAAGGAAAAACCAGCAAACTAATGCAGGCTGATAAACTTCTAATCGCAGTCACGGAATTACCAAAGATTTCCATCCACAATCTGGCTATTATGTAATACAACGGTGGATGTTGAGAATCTTGTTTTGCCAAAGACATAATTGTGTCATTTAAGCTTTTTACTGGATTTGCACCTTGAAACTGAGCAAAATTTTCTTTGCTAATCACACGATTATTAAAAAGTTGCTGTTTAGCTTCATTAATTGTGTAACCAGAAATTCGCAATGAGGCATAAGTTTCATCCTGCCAGAAAACTTTACCATCAAGATTAGAAAAGCGAAACAATATACCTATCGTCAACAAGAAGATAGTTAAAAATCGCAACCAACTCGGAGCAAATTTGAGATGGCGCATAAGTGAGTTTCCTAAAAAGTTTTCTCAAATCATCTAATTAAGTAAGCTATATGAGGTGCTACTACGCCTGTTGTAGACATAGCCAAGACTTCAAGCAAAGTTTTTTTGTGAAACATCGCCAACCAGACTTTAATTTGATTGGGAAGATTGACAATCAACACCTCTCTTTTATTAACTACAAAAATAAATGGGCAAGATTGTATCAAATCCCGCAAAAATGGATTTGGTTTTGAAACCGTGATATTATCAATGGAGTGTAAAATACGCTAAGTATAGCTGTATCTGTGGTCAGGCGACTCCATAGCTATCGTGCATTGAGCGATCGCTTTGTAGGTTATAGTTCTTAATTCTCTAACGGTGAATAAAGGATTGTTTTTTACCTCTAGCATAGTACAGAGTATGACATCAAATGCAGTTATTCAAGTCCTTAAAGCCAATAGCTTTTGCGAGTACACAAGGGGAAATTCATTCGGTTGATCGCCTCAACGATAGTTCACTGGTTATTAATCGTGAAAAATCCTCAGTGGTAAAGGTTTTTTAAGAGGATTTGGATAACGCCATCTGGCAAAATCTGCAATATTAGATATAGTTAAAAAATCAATAGTTTTAAACTGCCGATCAATAGCAGGAAGGCTGCATATTTTAGCTCCAATATTTAAGTATGCCTGCAAAATTTTAGGAATCTCAACATGAGATGAATCTGGATAATTTTGAGTCAGTTCTAGACAAAATTGTGAATTTGGATAAACTAAAATACTTGGATGCATCAAGTTATTCTGCCGAAAATAATCATAAGCATAACTAGCTTGCCCAGGACATTGTGTGAGTAATGATGCACAGCCAAAGAAATATTGGTTTTTACTCCAGATGAGATAATTTGCTAGCCCTTCCCAGAGTAATAAAAGTGTCTGACTATTGCGATATTCTTTAGCTATACATACACGCCCAATTTCCACTGATACCTGAAGCACAGAATTGGGAATTCCATTAAGATTAAATATATCGGTAGCATCAAAGCCTAGTCTTTGAGAAGCCATTATATAGGTCTGCATCCGATAAGTTCCAATCGTTTTACCTGTGTGTTTGGAGATTAGGATTAAATGATGGCAAACCGCATCAAACTTATCTATATCCATCTGGGTAAAGTTAGAAACAGAAAATCCCAAGCCTAGTTCAAGATTAAAAACCTCAAAGCGTAACCGAAAAATTGATTCTAATTCTTCTTCAGTTGAAGCTAGCCGTAGGGTATACTTTTCAGTTTGAAGGACAGGAAAATCTTCAAGAGGGGGAGGAGGATTCAGTGGGTAATTGATGCGTCCAGAAACTTCCATCTATCTTCCTACTTAGATTTGCGAAAATATTCTACTAGGATTTAGGCACTAATAAATAGCTCACATTATGCATTAATGTATCGAAGTGTAATTGAGAGGGTTTTCGATAAAAGCTCCTTTAGAGCAATACGCTTGAGTTAAGGATTTTTGGTACTGATTTTTGACCTGTAAAAACGCGTTAGTACAACGGGACATTAACATAACGAGGAGTTCGCGCAGCGTCTCGTAGAGAAGCCGAGTCCAATTTCGCGTCTCTACCAAGGATTTTAAGTTTAACTAAACGGTATTGTGGTCTAGAGAGTTTTTTTACTTTCGTAGATTAAGGATAGAGTGCTTTTATTATGGACATTAATTCCCAAAAAATCTGGCAATAAGATACAAAATTTTCCTTTGATATACGCTATAGATGTAAGTCATACCATTTTATATAAACCCTGATATATATTGTGGCAACAAGTAACATCAGTGAGGGAGTTCTCTCAATTACTTGACCAAGATAACTTGCTATGGTATTAAAAAGTTGCATTATCGCAACAAGCCCGATTAAAAAATTTTAGAATTTCCAGCTTCAAAATCAGTTCTAAATTTGCTAATTGCACTTAGAGGGCTATTCCCGCTTGCTAGAGTGTGAGTAGTTCACGTAAAATATAGTGCCATTGTTGCAGCAGTTCTCATGACCTCATCTGCGTCGTTTGACACATTAGAGTCTTTACAGGCGGATATCGCTGACTTGATCGTTCGTTTACCGACATTAAAAAATCGGCAATTTATTCTGCAAGCACTTACTACTATTGTTCGTCTAGCTGATACCGAAATTGAGCGTCTCGATTGGAAAATATTATCGTCTGCATTAGCAGATATGGAGCGCGGTTTCCAGCTTTTTTATGATTACCGACACGTTCGCAAAGTTACCATCTTTGGTTCTGCTCGTCTAGCTCCTGATAGGCCAGAATACCAAATGGCCCTTGAGTTTGCTCGTGCTATTTCTCAATTAGGATTTATGGTGATGACTGGTGGTGGTGGTGGAATCATGCAGGCAGGTCATGAAGGTGCTGGGCGAGAAAATTCCTTTGGATTAAACATTCAGTTACCCTTTGAACAGCAAGCAAACCCTTTTATAGAGGGCGATCCCAAGCTAATTAACTTCAAATATTTCTTTACCCGCAAGCTGTTTCTCCTCAAAGAAAGTGATGCTATAGCCTTGTTTCCAGGAGGCTTTGGCACTCAAGATGAAGCTTTTGAATGTATGACATTAAGCCAAAATGGTAAATTTGGGCCAGTACCTTTAGTTTTAATTGATCGCCCTGGTGGTGATTACTGGCGCTCTTGGAGTGAATATATTGATAAGCAATTAGTGCAAAATGGTCTTGTCAATCCTGAAGACCCCAGCCTTTACACGGTGACAGATAACCTGGATGCGGCTTGTGACGCTATCACCTGTTTTTACCAGGTTTATCATTCCAGCCGCTATGTAGGCGATAAATTAGTCATCCGCCTGAAGACAGATATATCAGACGCTCTTTTAGAACAACTTAATGCTGATTTTAGCGACATTATAATTCAAGGAAGAATTGAAAAAAGTCAGGCATTACCTCAAGAAGCACAAGATGAAACTGTTGGATTACCTCGCCTCATTTTGTACTTCAATCAACGCGACTTGGGGCGATTGTATCAGATGATTGCCACAATTAACCGGATGGGTACTCCTTCACCAGAGGATGCAGCACATCCAGAAAGAAAGTAGGTAAGCTAAAACACATCTAATTTGTATATTAAAATTTTCTCAATATTTTATGGGCTGGACATCTTAATCCGCCCTGATTATGCAACTCGAATGCTGATTAGTTTATTTAAGGGAAAAAAGGGGGAGAATTTTGAACATTCTTCCGTCCCACATTCCTCGTCCAGGTAATTATAGACTATCTTTAGGGGCGGGTCTTGCTTCTCTTGTCAGGGTACAAGCGTACATAATAGTCGGTCGTTGACATCGCCAGTTGCTGAATCAGGCTAAGGGCATAGTAAGAAAGTTGACACAATAAAACCAAACTGTGTGAAGAAAAGTAAACAAGGCTCAAACCCTTTTTCCCCTGCTCCCAGCAAGAACTGCCTTATCCCAACGATAATTATTTACGCTGACCTACTTATCTGCACATATCAAAAATATTTTTTATTTTCATGCGGCTATCTTCATGAGCAAAGGGTGTTTTAGCATTGTCAAAGCAAGCCATAAAAACAATATGATTCATCTTACTTAATAGATGAGAAAAACACTAGTTATTATGGCTCAATACTGATTGTCGTAAAAAAACTTGTATATTAGCACAGTAAACAACGTTTCAAATCCTGACAGAGGAATAAAAAATGCTGGAATTATTGGGTTCAGGTTTAGTGTCGCTTTGGCTGGAGATGGCTGGGGTACAAATTAAGCCTCTAGATGCCTTAGATGCACTAACTTGGCAAAGTAGCCCTGGCTTGGTTCTTGCCCCCGATCCAAATCCATCTGGGGCGACTACGGTGCAGGAATATTTGAAAAAGCTGATCGCATCAAAAGTAGTAGCGCAAAATCTGGCTGAGAGTCAGGGGATTTGGATGCAGTCGGGGCCAATGCTGATGGCAAATCACCAAGGTACGACTCCTCTGCCGGCTGCTTCTTTAACTAAAATTGCCACTTCATTAGTTGCTTTGAAAATTTGGGGGCCAGATTACCAATTTGATACTTTGGTGAGTGTCACTGGGCCAGTGGTAAATGGAGTTGTACAGGGCGATTTGGTGATTACAGGCCGTGGCGATCCTTTGTTTGTTTGGCAAGAAGCGATCGCTCTTGGTAATACTCTCAATAAAATGGGCATCAAGCAAGTAAAGGGAAATTTAATTATTACTGGCAGTTTTGCCATGAATTTCCAACGTCAGCCAATGCTAGCAGGTCTAATGCTCAAGCAAGCACTAAATCGTGCAACTTGGGGACGCCCTGCGATTTATACATACTCAATCATGCCCAAGGGAACGCCCAAGCCTCAAGTTGTAATTGCGGGTGCGGTGAAAGTTGAGGCGCAACCAAATCCTCAACAAACTTTGTTACTGCGTCACCGCTCATTGCCTTTGAGGCAACTGCTCAAGGAAATGAACGTTTATAGTAACAACGATATGGCAGAGATGCTAGCAGACTCAGTGGGAGGAGCAACTGTAGTCCAATCAACTGCTGCTAACCTGGCGAGAGTGCCACAAGTAGAAATTCAATTAATCAATGGTTCTGGATTGGGGCCGGAAAATCGCATTTCCCCTAGAGCTGTTTGTGCCATGTTTATGGCTATTCAAGCGGAGGCATCTGTACATCAACTGAATTTAGCTGACTTGTTCCCCATGTCTGGATTCGATCATCGGGGAACACTACACACTAGACACATTCCCCTGGCGACTGTAATCAAAACTGGCACCCTCCGCGATGTGAGCGCTTTAGCAGGAGTGATGCCCACACGCGATCGCGGTTTGGTTTGGTTTGCTATTATCAACCGTGGGACAAATGTCTGGGGTTTGCGGACTGGACAAGACCAACTTTTGCAAAGTGTTGTTAAACAATTACAATTACCTCCAACCGTTCCTATTGCCCTGACTCCCCACTCAGCCATCAACTCTTTACCCCCACTAGGTGCAGCTAATCGGAATGAAATCTTATACAAAAGTTAGTTTATCCATAGTCTAGAGTTAAAACAGAGAGCAGACTAATCGGATTGGCAATTTAAAAGTTTTATTGATGGGTAAAAACCGAACTTGTAAAGAGTAAATGTCCATAATAGCTTTTGGGTTAAATTTTCTATTAAGTTGATTACAGGTTGTTCGCAAAAAGCCCTAACCCCAGTTGGGGAAAGAGCAGACGAAACCTGAAATAAAAATAACTGTAAATAGATTTGTCACGACTAAGCAACAATTAAGCTTAGAAATTAGGTTGTGATTATGCGATTTTCCAAATTATCTCGGTCTTTACGTCAACTCACTACTCATGTTTTAGCGATCGCACTAGGAGTTCTGCTAGTGGTTAGCACATTGCAGGTGTTACCTTCCCAAGCCGAACCAGCACCCATAATAACTGCTGGAAATACTTCAGAACTGATTGCTCAACGGCAATCACCAACTAGCGCTGCGATCGGTAGCAGTAGCTTTGTCACAGCCGCAGTAAATCGTGTTGGTTCAGCAGTTGTCCGCATTGATACTGAGCGGACAATTACTCGCCGCGTCGATCCATTTATGGAAGACCCCTTTTTTCGTCGGTTTTTTGGTGACGGTTTCTCCCAACAGATGCCTTCTGAGCAATTACGTGGTTTAGGCTCAGGTTTCATTATTGACAAGAGCGGGTTAGTTATGACTAATGCTCATGTGGTCGATAAGGCTGATAAAGTAACAGTCCGACTCAAAGATGGTCGCACCTTTGAAGGGAAAGTTCAAGGTATTGATGAAGTCACAGATTTGGCAGTAATCAAAATTAACGCTGGTAATGATTTACCAGTAGCGCCCTTGGGTTCTTCTAGTAATGTGCAAGTAGGAGACTGGGCGATCGCAGTTGGTAATCCTTTGGGATTTGATAACACTGTTACCTTGGGAATTGTCAGCACCCTCAAACGTTCCAGCGCCCAAGTCGGCATTAGCGACAAACGTTTGGATTTCATTCAGACAGATGCAGCGATTAACCCTGGTAACTCTGGTGGGCCACTATTGAATGGTCAAGGTGAAGTAATTGGTATTAACACAGCTATTCGCCCTGATGCAATGGGTATTGGGTTTGCAATTCCCATTGATAAAGCTAAAGCGATCGCTACGCAACTACAACGTGATGGCAAAGTTGCTCATCCCTATCTAGGCGTGCAAATGCTAACTTTGACACCCGATCTGGCCAAGGAAAATAACACCGATCCTAATTCTCCTATTCAAATACCAGAAATTAATGGTGTTTTTGTCATGCGAGTTGTCCCCAATTCTCCAGCTGCATCTGCGGGTATCCGGCGCGGGGATGTAATTCTTCAAATTGATGGTAAAGCTATTACCAGTGCTGAACAATTGCAGAATATTGTCGAAGATAGTCAACTTGGTCAAGTATTAAAGGTGAAAGTGCAACGTGGTAATCAAACACAGCAGCTTTCAGTACGCACAGCTGAGTTGCAAAATGCTTCGTAGAACACATCTGTTATTGGTGTCAACTTAAGCATATTAGACAGTCTAGAAAAGCTTTCTCTCGTTCCCAGCCTCTGGCTGGGAATGCCCCCTGTAAGGCTTTGTCTCGTTTACTAGCGGCAGCAGCCCAATGAGGTAGATTTCCCGATTCTACCTTCTTTTCCACCCAAATATGTAATTTAAAAAATTTATTATCGCTGAACTCTTTTCTAGAGTCTGTTTATGTTTCCATGTCTTCATACCTTTGATGAACCTCATTCAGAGTACTTAAACAGCTTGAGCTTAAGCCCAGATGGAATTCTTCTGATAGGCTGTTTTCACAATCTTGTCAAGGTTTGGGATTTAACCACTGGGAATACCAACCATTCATTTGAACTGCATGGAGATCGGTATGGTCACTTTAATACTTTGGTAAATCCAGACTGGAAAAGCATCATCAGTAATGATAGCTATGGCAATCTCCGAACCTATGACTTTTGGACAGGAGAGGAAGTCTTCTGTTTTCAAGGAGATTCCAGTGCTTTAGCATTTACTCCTGATGGAAAAGTATTATTTTCAGCTACCTGCAAAGCTCCTTATGGTACGAATGCCACGATTGAGATTAATGTTATTGAATCCTCAACGGGACAATTACTCCGCACCTTCCTATTTGCAAATGCATATCTTCCAATTCGCTGTTTACTAGCCAGCCCAGATGGTAGTATTTTGGTAGCTCAAGCATTTGATCTCCTAACTCAAGTTTGGGATTGGCAAAATGGGCAAGTTCTCAGCACATTTAATGCTCTAGCTTCAAATTTTTCCCTCCATTTCCCCAACTGTGTTTGTAGGCATTGGCTTGATGCAGTTGCAACTCGCCCAAATGGTCAAATCATTGCTGCTGTGGCACAAAGGAACAAACCTAGTGAAGAAACGACTGTTGCCATTTGGGATATACAAACCACGGAATTCCTTTATACACTTGGTATCAGCCAGCGCGAACCTGATTCGGGTATGCCTCATAATACTATGACACCTGATGGCTCACTGCTTGCCGTTGGCAATATTAACGAAATTGAAGTTTGGGATCTAGAGAATAGGCAGCAGCTTTGTGTACTGTATGGGCATAAGTCTAGGATTGACAATCTCACAATTAGCCTAGATGGGAAAACCATTGTCAGCTATGCCTTTAATGACAGCATCAAAGTTTGGCATAGTAATGGGAGTTGCTGTAATCATTAAAGCCTCTATCTTAGCTAACCCCCCGTAATGCTGAAATAACATCTTGGGCTGACTGATGCCGAAATTTACCTGTATAAAAATCAGCTAGCGTTTGTTGGGCATCCGTCGCTATTTCTGCACGACGATTTTCGCGGTGGCGGTTTTGGAGAATCTTGATCAGCATTTCTTGCTGCTCAGAGGAAAGTTGCAAAGCGTCTTTCAGCACTCGATCGACACTATTCACGATCGAATTAGACTATCAACTGCTCTTAGAAACTTGATCGTGTTTAAATCACTTACCAACAGATAAAACTAGACCTTCATGGGCTAGTATGGCTTGAGGAAAAACAGATTTAATATCGACTTGAATCCGGTCAAGAAAATCATCATGGTCATCTGGGTGATGATGAGAAATAGCTAGCCATTGAACGCCAGCATTCAGAGCTACATTCACCGCAGCTTGCCAGAGTAAATCAGCAGAATCATGGTTGTGAGAGGTAGGCGGAGTGTAAGTGGCATTGGCAATCAGTAAGTCAACGCCTTGAATGAACCGTAAAATCCGCTCTCGCTCCACTTGATCGGCATTTTGATGCAAATCCGTGATGTAGGCAACGCTATACTCTTGCCAAGTAACTCGGTAGCCAACTGACCGCTGAGTTTGATTAATTAATGCAGTTGTAATGGTGACATCATTTAACTTCACTTCACTTTCTGAAGTCAGATTGTAAAACTGCAATTCTGACTGTATTACTTGTAAAGGGTAAGGAAAGTGTGGCTGGAGCATCTGATCGTACAAACATTGTTTAATTGAGGCTCCATTTGAGGCAGCTGTGCCGTAAATATGGAAGCAATTTTCCCTAATAAATGCGGGAGCAAAAAAGGGAAACCCTTGAATTCTATTTGATTGGCAGTTGGTAAAAAATAAATGGGCTTCTAGTGGCTGTTGCAATTCTTGCCAAGTTTTACCCAGTATGCGTAAGCCAGTACCGCCATCAAAAATCAAGCGTTTCCCAGCTACATGCATTTCTACACAAGCGGTATTACCACCATAACGAATAGTATTGCTACTGGGAGTGGGAATCAAACCTCTGACACCCCAGAATTGCACGATAAATTCACCTCCTGCTAGGCTACTGGGTAGGGTAGATGACTTTTCTGTTATATAGCTCTGGGAATCCGACAACTCAAAATTTGACATTTTCCTTGAAATTAGACCTTACTGAGCAGGTCATCGTAGCGCCGAACTTCTAAGAGCCTGTTTTTTTCGTCCACAATGACTACCGTAGGAGAGTAACTTTTTAACTCTTCTGGAGTGAACTGCCCGTAAGTCATTATAATCAAGCGATCGCCAATAATGCCTAGACGTGCCGCACCCCCATTTAACTCAATTATTCCTGAATGAGCTGGAGCGGGAATCGCATAGGTAATAAAGCGCTGACCGTTGGCACTATTAACTACTTGCACCTGCTCATAAGGTAAGATACCAGCTTTTTCCAAAAGGATTTCATCAATGCTGATACTACCCACGTAGTTGATGTTCGCTCCCGTAAGGGTGCAGTTATGAATTTTTGCCAAAAGGAGAGTACGCTGCATTCTGATTTGGGGTTGGTGGCAGTTTTTGCGAATCCGTAACAAGCGAAAGCTATGAGTACAGACACGACGCCAGTCGCTACAACGGGGAGCCACTGCAACGCGCTGGCTCATTAATCGCGTCTGTACAAAAGTTAAGAATAAAAATTCATAACTCTTAACTCCTCTATTATCCTCTATAAGCTTTGACGGATTTTTCAACTATTGCTGCAACCTTGTCCACATCTTGCCAACCGAGAATTTCAGTCACCTTTTTTTCCAAATTTTTATAACTACGGAAAAATTCAGCAATTTCATCTAAGCGGTGTGGCGCTAGGTCTTTCAGAGATTTTACCTGAGTGTAGCGCGGATCTTTGTCAGGAACACAAAGGATTTTTTCATCGCGATCGCCACCGTCAATCATCTCCAAGAAGCCAATCGGTCGCGCAGCAATAACGCAGCCGGGAAAGGTCGGCTCATCAATTATGACCATACCATCTAGGGGATCGCCATCATCAGCCAAAGTATTAGGTACAAAGCCGTAGTCATAAGGATATTGCACTGAGGAATAAAGTACTCGGTCTAGAGCAAAAGCTTGTAGTTCCTTGTCGTATTCATATTTATTTTTACTTTTGCCAGTAATTTCAATCAGAACGTTGATTAGACCCGGTTTTGGTTGGGCAGGGATACGAGATAAGTCCACAAAAAACTCCTCTGATAACGGTGAATCATGGGGGCACTCAGTCAGCTTCGCTCCCCGTGTAGAATTTTAGGGCAATATGGATCTCTTCCCAAGGTATTTGTTCCAGGGCATTGGGCATTGGGCTAAATGTTCCGCTACCGCTAACAGTAATTCTGAAGAGCATTGGTTATTTCTCTATCATTTACCACCCTGTGGGAAGCTAAAGCTACATCTCCCCAATTATTAGTTCCCTTAGAGGGTGTTTGAAAAGCCGGACAGGCTGGTAAAAAATATATCTCAGTATAGGCTGTGAGCAGTGAATAGATAGAAGTAGCTGACGAAAATATTTTTTAGATAAATATAGACATTTATAGATTTATATAATACTATTGAAACCAATAGAACCTCCGAGTCATTGGAGCTATGGAAAAAAAAAGTAAAAATGATGAAATACTAAATATTTCAACTCTTGAGGGAGATATTCTGACTGTATTGTTAACTGCTAGAGAACTATATGGTCTAGAAATTCTTGAGAAACTCAACCCAGGAAGGCCCATTTCTTTAAGTTTTGGTAGTCTTTATCCTACTTTAAATCGGTTAGAGAAAAAGGGATTTATCGAATGGCGATGGGGTGATGAACAAGAGGGAACTGGTGGTGCAAGACGGAAATACTACAAAGTCACGGGGTTAGGTGCAAATGTATTTAACCAGTGGCAAATATATCGTTCTCAGCTAGCTATGCAAGCTGCTCAAGGGCAAACTGCACTGGGGAGTATTTGAGGTAGTGGATAAGAATACTAAACGGAAACTAAAACGGATTTGGTGTGAGCGACTAGTTATAGGTTTATGTATATCTACCTCGCTCGGCTTTTTAGTTGTAAAAGCGCCAAGAGTGTACAATCATTTCGAGCAGTTCCACGCGAAGTGGAATAATCAGGCGTCGGTGGAGGATCTACTGGCAAAGGTTATGCAGTCCGAAAAGGAGATGGTGCAGTCCCAAGGGGAGGTAGATCGATACCAAGGGGAGAGGGAGCAAACTCAGGCGAATCTGGCGCTGGCAAAGCAGTACAAGGAGGAGGATACGCAGTTGTTGCAGGCGCAGACAAAACAAGCGCAGACAAAACTGACACAGTCCCAGGCGAACTTGTTAAACGCGCAGTTCCAGGCTTTGCCAGAGCAGGTAAAGTTATGGCAGGATCAGAGGGAGGAAGATCACAAGAAGCTGAATCAGGCGAAGCAGAACCTGGCGTTGACAGCGACCGAAGGGAACCAAAAGGTGGAGTTGGCAGAAAAGAAGGCGAAGCAGTCTCAGACAAAGCTGGGTCAGGCATTAGCAAACTATGAGGACAAGAAGGCACAGGCAAAGCTATGGCAGGCAAAACAATCGCAGGTGCAGGCGCAGTTATGGCAGGCAAAGCAGTCCCAGACACAGCTTCAACAGGAATTTGTATCCCTAATATCAGCAGTGTTGATATTCATATTAATGCTACTACTGTTATTGAGACAAGGAAATAAAATATCTCTACCTTTAACTGGTCAATTAATTATTGTTCTTCCAGAAGAATGCATTGCTGAACTAGAAGCTTTACATCAGCAGATGAAATTTGACCAGCGCTCTACCTGGTTTATCAGAACGATCATTCTACGGTCTATTCTGGAATCATTGTGGGCTTTCTGCATTCTAATTAATTTTGAAAATCTCTGGCTACCCAGAAACAAAGGGCGTACAAAATAGGGCAAACGTACCTAATTGATGAAACGCTTACTGAGCAAGAGTTTATCTCTCAAAACAGAGATTAACGATCTAATGCTAAAACCTTTACATAGAAGGACTTATATGCTCGACATTCGTTTGCACTGGGATGAAAAAATTGATGAGTGATTTTTGAAATTCTTAAAAAAGTCAAATAAACATCAGAGTTTTACTACCAAATGAGCACCCTGCCCGACTCTCTCAACTTTCAGACAGGTACTCAACTTTGGCAAAGCTGGCAAGAAAAAATCTCAACTTTTACTTACCCATACTTTAATACTATGTTACGTCACAAATTACATCAATATCCGACAACTACAAATAACCAACTCAACCAGTTATTTCGCCAACTTTCTCAAATCAGCCGTAATAGCAGCGAAAATACAGGATTGATCATTGCTTACTTAAGTTTACTAGGTTTCTTATCGGCTGGATTTTTTGGAATTTTTGCACTCTTAATATCACAGCGATTTTACAGCAACCCGCCACAAGTTAATGAGCGACTGCCAATTACTGGAACTGTAACTCAACCAATTAAATAATTGGCTTTTCAAAACTTTTCAAACAGCCTCTTAAAATTAGCCAAAAAATGGAAAAAGCGTTGCAAAGTTTCCTCACAACACTTTTTCCAAGAGGGTATTATTCATATCCTCCGCCCTTAATTGCTGTTAGAGGAATTTTTGTCCTAACTTTGCTAAGACAACTGAAATCTGAAGTTACACAATCCAGATTTAGCTTATGTTTGACGAACTACACCGATATCTACAGAAATTCTCTCATAATCAATGCTCTGCTTTTTTGTAGGTCTCCCCATGAAAAAATGCGACTGGAAAGCTCGATCAATCTTGATTTCCTTGTATGTTTTGAATCAGAGGTTGCTGATTATTTTGAACATTGGTTGAAGAATAGTGGGCGATGACAAAGACGGGTAGGGTAAGAGTCAAAAGAGCGATCGCAGTTCCCACAATGTCTGCCAAACGTTGGGAGTATGCATCGGCATTGGCAGACTGGCTATTTGAATTCATACAAAATTGAAGTTCTTCGTAACACTGTATAAGTTTACTCTCTAAGTAAGAGTATTAATGCTATTTTAGCTATTTTTAAACTGTAAAATGTATAGCATTCTACAATTTAAACCAGTTATATAACTTTCATAGTAGCCTTTTTATACATGGACTTCTTAATACAAAGTTACAAGTAAACAAATCATGTTTTATTTTGTAATTAATATTTTCAGATGTTTCTCTGTATGGTGTAACGCCTTGCATACGCATAGCCCACTTTGACAGCATCATAAGTTACATTTTTTCGCTGATTAAAGATTAATTAGCAAAACATATTTGTCCGATACTTCATGATTATAACATCCTAAAATGCCTTTGATAAGGTCATTTTACTTAAATTGCTAATTTGTGATACAGGACACAAAACCGCAAAAGCACTGATATATATTCAGTACTTTTGATTGTTATATAGTAGTTATACACAAAAATATTTGACACCAAAGAAGAGATGGGAAGAATGATTTATCTAAGCAATGATAACTACCGAATAAATACACATACATCAACTGTATAAGACAGAATGGATTCAGTGATATCACTATACAAATATTTAATAATTTTTATTTTGCAATCTATGTAATATTACAGTAGTTTTGTCAATCTATATAAAGGTAGAGTAAAAAAGTCTTAGAAGATGGCGTAGATTTCATAGTGGCTTATTACCAAACTTTCCTCATATCTAAACAAAATACCCAATCCCAATTTCCAGATCCTAAATCCGTATAACTTTTTGGATAAATTAAAATCTAAGACGAAAAATTGTATAACAAATTAATTAGCTAAAAAAACTGCCACTAAATATAATAGGGCGGTCTGGTTAAGCAATCCAAGGAAATTGCAGGTTACTGTGCTAATAAATGAAATTACTGTAACGACATTTGTACTAAATTGAGGATTGGGGATTAGGCACAAGAAGCGGAGGGGCACAGGGGAAAAACTTACTGCAACTTATCCTCTGCTCCCCTGCTTCTTCATCTCCCTAATCCCTTCCATAAACACTCATTGGTTCCTTGATAAATCGGGTGTAAAGATGCTTAAACGTAGACTTAATTACGCGAGGCATACCAAAATCAATGGGCATTAACTTGTCTGGTAGCCGCCAATCTTCTATTTTTAATAAATCAGGATTTAAATGCGGAAACTCTATGGCAGCAAGTTCTGGACAAAATCCTAATCTTTGAGAAGCTGCAACTGTGGGCACTTGTTCAGGAGAAACATTGAGGATTTCTACCATTGCCCGATCTAAAGCAAATATATCTGATGCGGCTGCTAAAATGCCCAGTTGGCGAGGTTCCCCGTTGCTAGGGCCATTACCTTCATGACCAATGATACCATCTAATATGGTTAAGTCAGGGTTAATCGCTCTGGCAGTTTCTACTAACATTTCACCAAATCTATTTGCATCTTTTCCCGCTTCCATGTGCCACCAAGCTTTCATTTTGCCAGGGACACAACCAAACAGGTTTTTTACGCCCAGTGTCAATGTCAACTGGGCGTGTGATTTCACTTTTGGTAGGTTAATCACTACATCTGCTTCCATTGCTTCTTTAGACAGTCGCAGATGGTTAAAATTGTCACTGACGGTTTGATAACGCTGACCGTGAAAATTGATGATGGGAAGATTGAGTTCTTCTAGAATAGGCAGATAGCCATTTGTTATTGCTACACCTTTGGCACTACCAAAAGCAGGACTATCGCCCAAAAATGGCTTACCGCCAACTTCAATTACCATTTGGGCAACTTCATAAACTAGTTCGGCACGGGTGATACACTCTTTACCAGGACGCGATCCTGTAAGTAGATTCGGTTTGAGTAAAACGCGATCGCCTTTTTTCACAAATGCTGCGATTCCTTTAAAAGGTTCCAGGAGAATCGTTAAAGATTCCCGTAAAGCTTCTTTTTCGTAGGATGTAGCCCGAATGAGACTAACAGCTGGTTTTGGAGTCTGCATAGATAGGGGACTGGGGACTGGGGACTGGAGACTGGGGACTAGGAAATAAATATTTAGGAATACTTTCTCAGTCCCCAATACCCTATTATTCTGTTTTGAGCGGTAAGATACCACTCATTTGTTCTAAATTTAGCACTGTAGCTAAGTCTGTTTCACTCATCAATCCGCGTTCTAAAACAATCTGCCGTAGGGATTTACCAGTTTCTAAAGATTCTTTGGCGACAGCTGCGGCATTTAGATAACCAATATGGGTATTTAGTGCAGTTACTAAAGCTAAACTGCCTTCGGCATAAGCTAAACAACGTTCCTGGTTCGCAGTAATTCCCTTGATACAGCGTTCAGTGAGTGCGGCGATGGTATTGCCGAGAATTTCGATACTGTGAATTAGGTTATAGGCAATCAATGGCATCATCACATTTAATTCTAATTGTCCGGCTTGTGCAGCTAAAGCGATCGCACTATCGTAACCCATTACCTGAAAACACACCATTGATGTCATCTCTGCCATGACTGGGTTATATTTCCCTGGCATAATTGAGGAACCGGGTTGCACTGGGGGCAGTTGAATTTCTTTTAAGCCTGTTTTCGGCCCTGAATCCATCAGCCGTAAATCGTGAGATATTTTAACTAAATCCTGGGCTAAATTCCGCAAAGCACCGGAAACATTCACAAATGGGGCCATACTCTGCATAGCTGCCATGAGATGGGGTGCAGGTTCTAAAGGAGTATCGATCAATTCTGAAAGAACTTCTACCACACGGGCACGATACAGAGGATGAGTATTTAATCCCGTTCCGGCTGCACTACCTCCCAAACCCAGTACCATTAAATCTCCAGAAGCGGTATAAATCCGGTTTTGATGTTCTGCAAGAATTTGCGCCCAAGCCCGAAAATTCTCACCCAAACGTACAGGTACAGCGTCTTGTAAGTGGGTTCTGCCAGATTTGACTATATCTTGAAATTCTACAGCTTTGTTTTCTAAAGATGCGATCGCACCATCTATTGCTGGGTGTAATGTCTTAGATAATGCCAATAAACCACCAATGCGAATTGCCGTAGGAATCACATCATTGGTAGACTGTCCATAATTAACGTGGTCATTGGGACTAACACGTTTATAATTGCCCTTTTCTTCACCAAGGATTTCTAAGGCGCGATTTGCTAAAACTTCGTTGACATTCATGTGGTGGGATGTTCCAGCACCCGCTTGATAAACATCCACAACAAATTGATCGCGGAACTTCCCAGCTAAGATTTCATCAGTTGCTTGCACAATCGCCTGACTAATATCTTGGGGAATGCAATTCAGTTCTCCATTCACTATTGCTGTAGCTTTTTTAATGATTAATCCAGCATCTACGTAAGTAGGTAAAGGCTTGATGCCGCTAATTGGGAAGTTTTCAATGGCTCGTAGCGTTTGAATACCGTAGTAAACGCTACTAGCAATTTGGCGATCGCCCATCGAATCGCGTTCGATGCGGAATTGGGAGTCTGTGTGTTCAATCATAGTATTGTTTTAGGAGAGCTACAGAAAACAGATTTTCCCACGCTTAGGGAGAAAGTGGGGAGACAAAGAGAAGTTGTAATAAGTTTGTCCCCTCCGCCCTCTTTTTAATAACAGGGCAAGTAAATTTATTTATGGGAATTTTGAATTTTGAATTCGGAGTGAAGCAACGTGACTCTACCCAACTGGATTACCTTCTCTCGCCTTCTGGGTGTACCATTTTTGCTTTATGGCTTGTACAACCCCACACCTCAAGCTAGGTGGATATGTTTGGCAATTTTCATCGTTGCGGCGTTAACTGATTGGTTAGATGGCTATTTGGCGCGAAAACTCAACCAAATTAGTGAGTTGGGTAAGTTTCTCGATCCCTTAGTAGATAAATTTCTGGTACTTGCGCCGTTGATGGTTTTTATTGAACTAGGAAAAGTGCCGGCTTGGGGAGTGTTTTTGATTTTAGCGCGGGAATTAGCGATCGCAGGTTGGCGAGTAAATCAAACGACAATTACCGGGGCGAACATTTGGGGTAAACTCAAAACTGTTAGTCAAATAATCGCGATCGCACTTCTAATTGCACCCCTTCCTGAAGTGTGGCAAACTCCCTCTCTAATTGCTTTTTGGATTTCTGTTGCTTTGACTTTAATATCTGGGGGTATTTATCTTTTGCCACAAAAAGCTAGCACTAATGAAACGACAATATAGTATTGTAACTAGTAAAAATACACTTTTAAGTTCAAAGTGAAATCAAATAAGCTGCATGGTACTGATGTTTTTTTATTTGGAAGTCCTTTAGAACTCGGAAGTTGCACCTTTGAACACGGAAGTTCGAGATCAAAAGTTCAAAACTCAGAATTTTTAGAATTCGCAAACAACTAAGGAGTCGAGCTGAACGAATGGGAGAGGCAATTGAACGGTTCACCCTAACACAGCTACTACTTTATTTTTCAAAATTATAGCTAGGTAATCCAGTAACATCAGTTTGCAGAGCAAACAAATCACCTGAGTAGAAACTTTTGTCAATCTCGGCTTGGCTGAGTTCAACTGAAGCGGTAGTGATGTAGAGTGTTTGCAAATCTTCGCCACCAAAGGTACAACTTGTTACAAGTGGAACGGGTAGATTAATCCGCAATATCTCTTCACCCTTGGGGTTGAAACGAATCACACACCACCCATCCCACATAGCTGACCAAATATTTCCTTGACTATCTATTGTTAAGCCATCTGGATGGAAAGATTCATGAGTTAAATCAACAAAAATTCGGCGGTTGATAATATTGCCTGTTACTGAATCAAAGTCATAGGCATATATTTTTTTGTGAGGAGAATCAGCCAAGTAAAATGTTTTTTGATCTGGACTCCAACCTAGACCATTAGAGAGAGTCAATCCTGTTTCCATTACATGCAATGAACCGTCATGATCGTAGCGATAGAGGCTAGCTTGAGGTTTTTCTAAAGAACACATTGAGCCGAACCAAAAGCGGCCTTGAGGGTCACATTTCCCATCATTAAGGCGGTTATCTGGCAGATTTCCTTCAATTTCCAAAATAGGGGTAACTTCACCTGTTTGGGTATTGAGGAATGCTAGGTGATGACGCAGTGCCATAATTAAATTATCTTTACCTGCTGTTGCGATCGCGCCGACCACATCTCCCACATCAAAAAACAAATCTTTCCCGGTGGCAGGATTGAACTGATGTACCCGATGGTTGTGGATATCAATCCAGTACAGTAAATTTTGGGTAGAGTCCCAGATGGGCCCTTCACCTAAACGCGCACGAACTTCTAGAACATTGTGGAGTGGGTATTTTACCATAAGTAGTTAATATAAAGATTAAATATAAGGCTTAAATTCCCGACTTATTTAAATAAGTCGGGAATCTAGTTATGAAACAGCTTGTAAAATCTCCTCATCTACAGAAAAATCTACTTCGGTTTTGTCTTTTGTATTAGGCAAATAATCATTTTCCAGAGAGTCTTGTAAACCAGAAATCAAATCATATTCAGGATGCCAGTTTAATTCTGTTTGCGCTTTATTCACCGAAGCAAAAAAATGCTGCACCCGCATTGGAAAAGCTTTACGTTTGCCAAAATCAAATTTTTTCGGGTCGTAGTGGACGATTTTGACAGCATCAGGTGATTTACCTGCGGCAACAGCACTAGCACGGGCTAAACCATCAAAAGTGACAAAGCGATCGCCAGAGATATTATAAATCTGTCCTATAGCTTGTTTATTCCCCAAAACTTGAGTCAAAGCTTTTGCCAAGTCTTTTACATGACCTAACTGGGTGATATGCAAGCCATTTCCAGGGATAGGAATCGGGCGATCGCGCACAATTCTATCAAAAAACCAGCCTTCCAATTCATTATAATTACGAGGCCCGTAAATATAAGTAGGACGAATAGAAGTAAAGGGCAATCCCAATTGAGTCAAATAAGCTTCTGTTTCATGTTTACCCTTATGGCGACTTTTGGGATCTACTGCATCGCCTTCTATATGGGGCAATTGATCGGATTTGAGATACACTCCCGCAGAACTCATATACACAAAATGTTGCACTCGGTCTTGAAAAATTTCTGCTAGTGGTTGACTATCAGCAAGTTCTCGTCCGTTATTGTCAAAAATGACATCAAAGTTTTCTTGTGATAATTTTGCTTTTAATTGAGTAGCATCAGTGCGATCGCCTATAATTTGTCCTACTCCTTGTAAAGAAGGTGCTGGACGATTCCCGCGATTGAACAGCACCACCTCATGTCCTTGTTCCACTAATAGTTGAGTCAAATAGACACCAATGAACCGAGTACCACCCATAATCAGAATTCGCATAAATTCACCCTTTCTATATCAGTTGTCATCAAGGGAGTAGGGAGTAGGCAAGAAGCAGGGGAGCAGGGGACAGGGCGCAAGGGGGAGAAATCAATTCAAAATTCAAAATTAAAGAACTCTGCCTCCTGCCTCCTGCCTCCTCTTTCCCCTCTACTCCCTGCTCCCTGCTCCCTGCCCTTCTGCCTTTTCCTATTCCCAATTTGAGGTTATCAGGTTGTAGTATCCATCTGGAACCTCTGAGGGAAAGATTCCGTCCCATTTGCTAATCTGAAGCACTTCCCGTTAATTAATCACAAGAGGAAACTTTTCAGTCCGAGTCTAAAAAACTATCTTCAATTTTGAATTTTGAATTTTGAATTTTGAATTGTTTAGCTGTGCCCTTGAAATATGCTCTGGTTCATGAGTGGCTGACACCCAAAGCCACCGGTGGTTCAGAACTCGTTGTCCGAGAAATTTTGAATCACATTGATGCTGATTTGTATGCTCTCATCGATTTTGAATCCAGTAATAGAGAAAGTTATTTATATAAGCGTCAAATTGGCAAGACGTTTCTCCAGAACTTTCCCTATGCCCGCAACGGTATACAAAAATACTTGCCTTTGTGGCCTTTGGCAATTGAACAACTTGATTTGCGGCATTATGATGTCATTCTGTCTTCATCACATGCTGTTGCTAAAGGAATCCTTACCACTCCCGAACAGATGCATATTTGCTACTGTCACAGCCCTATGCGCTATGCCTGGGACTTGACTTTTGATTATCTGCGCTACAGTAAATTGGGTAGTGGTTTACCTGGATGGGTAGCCCGATATTTATTACATCGTTTGCGCCAGTGGGATGTATTGAGTGCCAATCGCGTTGATTATTTCATTGCCAACTCGCAACATACAGCTCGGCGGATTTGGCGTTGCTATAGGCGAGAAGCAACAGTTATTTATCCACCAGTGAATATTGCGGAATTTCCGTTTTTTCCTGAAAAAGAGGACTTTTACCTGACAGTTTCCCGGTTAGTGAGTTATAAGCAAATATTGTTGATTGTCAAGGCTTTTAATCAACTAAAACGACCATTAGTAGTCATTGGTACAGGAGATGAAATGAATAAGATTCGCGAGATGGCAAACTCAAATATCCAAATACTCGGTTGGCAACCCGATAATGTGGTAAAAAAATATATGTCTATGGCTAAAGCGTTTGTGTATGCAGCTTGTGAAGATTTCGGTATTGCCCTAGTGGAAGCACAAGCTTGTGGCACGCCAGTAATTGCTTATGGTGCGGGGGGTGCTCTAGAAACAGTGCGAGATATCCGCTCTTATGCGGATACAGGGACAGGTATATTCTTCAAGACGCAAACAGAGGCGGCTTTAGTGGAGGCAGTAGAAAAGTTTGAAATCTATGAGGGTTCGTTTAATTTGGAGTATATGCGATCGCACGCCGCGCAGTTTTCACCGCAAATCTTTGCAGATCGTTATCTAGATTTTGTAAACAAGTGCAACGAAAAAAGACCATTTTTGCAATGATGGTCTTAATTAACGTCTTATTTTTTTAGGCTTTTGGCAATTTCCCCCAGAAGCACCTCATTTTGGCTTTAATATTGGGACTATGTGTGGTGTGGATTATTAAGGAGTATGATGACTGCCCAGAGCTCACTCCTCTCCGGCAAGCGAGGCGTACGACAAGACACTAGAGCGTCTACGCGTTTCTTAAAACGCGGTCAAAAAACAAAGACGCCAAAAGTTAAGCCTAAAGGTTTATCTTTTCAGGGTTTAGACGGAGAGTTTGCCAAACGACTGTTCGATATAGTGTTTTCGCTGTCGGTATTAATTTTGTTCTTCCCCGTCTACTTAATTTTGACCTTGCTGATTGCCTTTAGCTCAGAAGGCCCAATTTTTTATGTCCAGGAACGGGTAGGGAAAAATTACAAAGCGTTTAATTGTATTAAATTCCGAACAATGGTAAGCAATGCGGATGAAATCCTCATGCAAATGATGGAAACATCGCCCGAATTGCGACAAGAATTTGAGAGCAGTTTTAAGCTGAAACAAGACCCCCGAATTACCAAAATTGGTCGATTTTTGCGAATTACTAGCTTAGACGAATTTCCCCAGTTTTGGAACGTTCTAAAAGGGGACATGAGTGTAGTCGGACCCCGACCTTTAGTAGCAGAAGAACTGCCAAAATATGGTTATCACATTGATGAAATTTTAACAATCCGTCCAGGAATTACTGGTTTGTGGCAGGTGTCTGGGCGTAATGACATTCCCTACCCGCGGAGAGTCCAAATAGACCTGCATTATGTCAAATTTAGGAATTTCTGGCTTGATTTATGGATCATTTTGAAAACTGTTGATGTGGTAATTCTGCCCAAAAATAACGGTGCATACTGAGTAACTACTTGGAGTAGATTCTGTGGGGCATTAAATGCCCCTGAGTACCAATTATTACCTTAAAACTAAAGAATTGCTGATATTTATAGAATTTGTGCTTTTCTACTTAAGTAAGACTTCTGTGAGTGTGGATTTTTGACTCTTTTCCCCTGATTTGCAGTTTTGCCAAAAGTCTAATTTAAAATACCTATTTGATTAAGTCTTCACAAAACTAGAGATATATGAAGCAAAGAAAACATACATCATTAAACAATCTTGAGCTATCTAAGGTTTGACTTACGTATTAAATTCTTCTTTATTAAGTATATTTATTTACGAAAAAAGTATTATAACAACAAGAACTCGTAGGTTTCCCATTAGGCAATTCAGCAATTAGTTGCTAGGTTGTATCAGATTACCTGTAACTTTTTAATCAAAGACAATAAGGGATAATTGAGCATGACGCAACAGAAGCGAGCGTTAATTACTGGTATTACTGGACAAGATGGTTCATATCTAAGTGAGTTTTTGTTGGAACAAGGTTATGAGGTTCATGGCATCATTCGCCGGACTTCTACCTTCAACACAGACCGCATCGATCACATTTACGAAGACCCCCACAAACAGGGAGTGCGGTTGTTTCTTCACTACGGAGACTTGACAGATGGTACAACGTTGCGACGCATTTTAGAAGAAGTCAAGCCAGTAGAGATTTACAACCTCGGCGCTCAATCCCATGTCAGAGTTAGCTTTGATTCACCAGAATACACAGTGGATGCTGTAGGAATGGGGACATTGCGTCTGTTGGAAGCAATTCGAGACTACCAGCATCGTACCGGAATTCAGGTGCGATTTTATCAGGCGGGTTCTTCAGAAATGTACGGTTTAGTACAAGCAATACCTCAAACTGAGACAACGCCCTTTTATCCCCGCAGTCCCTATGCCTGTGCGAAAGTTTACGCCCACTGGCAAACTGTAAATTATCGTGAATCTTATAATTTATTTGCTTGTAATGGCATACTTTTTAACCACGAGTCACCACGGCGGGGTGAAACCTTTGTAACCCGCAAAATTACTAGAGCAGTGGCTAGTATCGTTGCTGGTAAACAGAAAAAGATTTACATGGGTAATCTAGATGCCAAGCGAGATTGGGGCTATGCAAAAGATTATGTGAAAGCAATGTGGTTGATGTTGCAAAAAGACCAGCCAGACGATTACGTAATTGCTACTGGTGAAACCCACTCGGTACGGGAGTTTTTGGAACTGGCATTTGGTTATGTGAATCTTAATTGGCAAGATTATGTAGAGTTTGATGAGCGTTACCTGCGTCCATCTGAAGTAGAGTTATTAATTGGCGATTCTACCAAAGCACGGCAGAACTTGGGCTGGACACCATCAGTCACTTTTGAAGAACTAGTTTCCCTAATGGTAGAAGCAGACTTACAAGCATTGGGTCATACTTCACCCAATGGAAAAGGTTCGCAATTTCCAAATGATATTGCCACTATTCGTCAAACACTGGGCGCTTTGCACTTCTGATTCGCACCACATAGGATAAAATATGACCGCCTTAGTATTAAAAAATAAACGGATTCTCGTCACTGGTGGGTCGGGATTTCTAGGTCGTCAGGTGATAGATCAACTGTGCAAAGCAGGAGCCGATCGCGATAAAATTACAGTACCGCGATCGCGCGATTCTGATTTGCGTGTTTGGGAAAATAGCCAGCGTGCAGTTGACCAGCAAGACATAATCATCCATCTAGCAGCTCATGTCGGTGGTATCGGTTTAAACCGCGAAAAACCCGCAGAGTTATTTTACGATAACTTGATCATGGGAACCCAGCTAATTCACGCTGCCTATCAAGCAGGAGTAGAAAAATTTGTTTGTGTTGGCACAATCTGTGCCTATCCCAAATTTACTCCAGTGCCATTCAAAGAAGATGATCTTTGGAATGGCTACCCAGAGGAAACCAACGCTCCTTACGGAATTGCGAAAAAAGCACTTTTAGTTCAATTGCAATCTTACCGTCAGCAGTACGGTTTTAATGGGATTTATCTACTGCCAGTAAATTTATATGGCCCAGAAGATAACTTTGACACCGGAAGTTCCCACGTCATTCCAGCATTAGTTCGCAAAGTTCACGAAGCCCAAATTAATGCAGAAAAGCAACTTCCAGTTTGGGGTGATGGCAGTCCCACCCGTGAGTTTCTGTATTCAGAAGACGCAGCGAGGGGAATTGTTATGGGAACTCAATTTTATAACGAATCGGAACCAGTTAACTTGGGAACTGGTTATGAAATCTCCATCCTTGATTTAGTAACTCTAATCTGCAAATTGATGGAGTTTAAGGGTGAGATTGTGTGGCAAACTGATAAGCCTAATGGTCAACCCCGTCGCTGTTTAGATACTGAACGGGCAAAGCAAGCCTTTAATTTCACGGCTCATGTGAGCTTTGAAGAAGGGTTAAAGAATACCATTGAATGGTATCGTCAACACGCTGCATAACAATGTTCTGGTGAATAGTAGAGTGATACAAGCTGGGCGATGCCCAGCTTATTTTTTTGACTATATTTTATGGACAAAGTTAATCATCAACTAAATAAAGTAGAACTGCGCCGCACTCTACTCAAAACACGTCAATCAATGTCTGTTGGAGAATGCAGAGAAAAAAGCGAGCGCTTATGCTCTCATTTACAAAACTCTACTTTGTTTACCCAAGCAAAAACAATACTTGCTTATTTCAGCTTTCGTCAAGAACCTGACCTCAGTCCACTATTTGCCAACACCAAATACCGTTGGGGATTTCCTCGCTGCGTTGATAAATCCTTATGTTGGCATATTTGGACACCGAATGATTGTGTCCAAACAGGCGCTTATGGCATTCCTGAACCGCACGCCGATGCTCTAATATTAGATCCGGCTGAAGTGGATTTGATTCTCGTCCCCAGTGTAGCTTGCGACTATCAAGGATATCGTTTGGGTTATGGCGGTGGATATTATGATCGCTTGCTCAGTTTACCGCAATGGCAGATAAAGCCGACTATCGGAATTGTCTTTGATTTTGCCTATTTATGCCAAATAGCTATTGATCCTTGGGATAAACCACTACAAGCTGTTTGTACGGAAACTGGATTGACTCAAAAAGGCTAAAAGATTCAGATTCTCAAATCTTTCTTCCGAAATTCAAAAAGCCCTTAAAAGCGAAAATGATGCTAGATTCAATGCTAGTGCAACGCTTCTGGCTAACAAGGTTACGATAAAATTAATCTAAATTCTCAAGTAAAGCCATGTCTGATTCAGTTCACTATGTCACTAACGCACAAGGAGAAAAAGTTGGAGTTTTGTTAGATTTAGAAACTTATCAACAGCTAACCAACTTATCTGTAGATTCTGAATTATTGATTGGTTTAAACCTAGATGAGTTGCAAGCTTTAGCAGAAAGCTCTTTATATTCCAAAGCTCAGATTCAATTACAGGAATTATTAATTAAAAATTTTGAAAATCATTTGTCAAATGAAGAAGAAGAAACTTTAGACAGATTATTGGCACAAGTAGACCAATTAAATATTCTTAAAACTAGAGCTAGATATACACTAAATATTTTTAAAAATAAACACCAAGCAGCGTGAGTGTTTACATTCCTGTTGAATTAAAAAATAAAATTCGCAGTCATTTTGCTAATTTATGTGCTTACTGTCGCACTACTGAAGCTTTAACAGGGGAGCATCCCACTTTGGCGGATATACCTTTTCTGGGAGAATGTATGAGAATACACAAGCCGTCCGTCTAAAGCATGAACCCGGAAAAACAAGC
>NZ_JBALDC010000066.1:0-8275 GCF_036917575.1 Nostoc sp.
GCAGAGTTTTTTCTTCTAATCCTTTTATTTAGAATAACCGGAAAGTGACAGAAGAGGGATATAGCCGCAGTCACATAGGTTAGGACATTTTAAAAGAGTGAAAGCTAGGAATAGTAATAGTTTTACCTCCTGCCTCCTGCCTCCTGCTATATTTATTTTGTAAACAAATTTTATCTTTAACTATTTGTAATTAGACCAATAGGCAACAATAAAGTTAACCTATTTACAGAAAATTTTACTCAATTAATTAATACAGGAACTTTCAGATGATTATAGTAATGAAAAGTGGTTCTCCAGAGGCGGAAATAAACCGCATTGATGAAGAACTAACTAGCTGGGGGCTAACTCCAGAAAAAATTATTGGCCAACACAAAGTAGTTATTGGTCTAGTAGGTGAAACCGCCAGTTTAGATCCGCTACAAATTCAGGAACTTAACCCCTGGATTGAACAGGTGTTACGGGTAGAACAGCCTTACAAACGAGCTAGCCGTCAGTACCGCCACGGCGAAGCTTCGGAAGTAGTGGTTAATACTCCTGATGGAGCAGTAGTATTCGGCGAACATCAGCCTTTAGTAGTCGTTGCTGGCCCCTGCTCAGTAGAAAATGAAGAAATGATTGTAGAGACGGCGCGGCGCGTCAAGGCTGCTGGAGCCGCATTTTTGCGCGGAGGGGCATACAAACCCCGGACTTCACCTTATGCCTTTCAAGGACACGGCGAGAGTGCTTTGGATTTGTTGGCGAGAGCGCGGGAAGTTAGCGGACTAGGTATTATTACAGAAGTTATGGATGCTGTAGACCTGGATAAAATTGCTGAAGTTGCTGACGTGATTCAGGTGGGAGCAAGAAATATGCAAAATTTCTCCTTGCTCAAAAAAGTGGGAGCGCAGCCGAAACCAGTTCTGTTGAAGCGGGGAATGGCAGCTACTATTGAAGATTGGTTAATGGCAGCCGAGTATATTCTGGCATCTGGTAATCCCAATGTAATTTTGTGTGAAAGGGGAATACGCACCTTCGACCGTCAGTATACACGAAATACACTGGATTTATCGGTAGTGCCAGTGTTACGAAAGCTGACTCACCTGCCAATCATGATTGACCCTAGCCACGGCGTAGGTTGGTCTGAGTTTGTGCCTTCAATGGCAATGGCTGCGATCGCAGCTGGCACAGATTCCCTGATGATAGAAGTTCACCCCAATCCTGCCAAAGCTTTATCGGATGGGCCCCAATCTTTGACACCAGAGCGTTTTGATAACTTGATGCAAGAATTGGCAGTAATTGGTAAGGCGGTGGGACGCTGGCAGCAACCAGCAGTAGCTCTAGCTTAAAATTCAGTTGCAACTTTGCGATCGGTATCTCAGCATAACTCCGAGTTTGTAGTAAGGACTTTAGTCCTGATAGACTTTACTCTCAGCGATGAATAACTTATTACAAATTCGGATTTTATTGTATGTTTAATTATGTTGACCTATTTATTGTAAATGTAAAATAATGCCCCTTTAGAATATTTATAGCCGTAGTCACATAGGTTAGGACATTTTGAAAAGATGAATGCTAGGAATAGTAATAGTTCTACCTCCTGCTATATAAAGGGGATTTTTAAACACTATGAGAGCTATAAAAAATAAATCTGTATCTGGAGATTTTCTAGCAGGCGATCGCTTAAGCTCCTCAAACACGCCGATCGCGTTTTATATCACCAACAACTTTTTCCAAAATCCAGCTCTCTAATTTATTCGGATTTAATTGTTGCTGATGTGTAATCAACCGATTGGCAATTTCTTCATTACCACTGAGTAAATTCAGAAGTTCCTTGTACAATGGATTATTCTTAGACACTACTTTTGATTTACTAGGCTGCCTCTTCATCTTTTTCAGGTCTGGTAATGCCTTATCTGAAGGTGAAGACAGAGATTTGAATTGGAACGGTGGTGAGGATGTTGGTTGCTGAGGAGCTTTAGCTTTTAGTTTTGATGTATCTATCCCATGTTCCTGAAGTAGGAATTCGTATTCATCTATAGCTTGTCTGAAAAGCTTTACAGATTATTGGTATTGGTTTACGGACTGCTTAAACAGTTTTGTAGATTGTTGATACATACAGCAGAATTCAGAATTAAGGAGTCAGAATTCAGAAGTAAAATAGCCTTTATGCCTAGCTTTGAGACGAATGAAGTGTACTTAATCTACTTGAAATCTGCTGTATACAAAGCTTTTCTCTGAAGCAAAATTTTGATCATGGATATAACCAGTAAAAGGGATGCAAAAAATAAAGCAATCTGTAGCTGAAGAATGAGCGTAAGCTGCATAATGAATTTTGAGTTAGTGATACAACTCTACAAATACAGGGAATCTCTAAATGAAGACATCAGAAAAATTGCCATATTTGTATCATGCTCATCAATGATGCACGTAGAGCCTGCGATCGCCTGTTGTGAATGTATACCGATAAATAAAGCCGTCCTATTAATGACAGGACGGCTTTATTTTGAGCTTTCTTTGTTTTCGTTTAATTTAGTCAGAAGCTGATATTATAGCAAGCGAATCAAAGGTTAGGACATCTTGAAAGCCTGGATGTTAGGAATAGTAATGTTTTACCTCCTGCCTTCTGCCTCCTGCCTTCTGCCTCCTGCTATATTACTCAAAACGTCTCACCACAGCGATTACTGCACTTGGACGGGGAAAGCACCAGGTTGCACAGCGATGTTAAGATTCTGCCCATTGCGACGTAATTCCATACGTAAGTCGCTTCCGACTTGACTATTTTCTACTGCCTTTTGAACACTGCTGGCATCTGTGACTGCTTGATTGCCAAGCTTTTGAATTACATCACCAGCACGTATTCCGGCTTTAGCAGCTGGTGAGTTTGGTATAACTTTTACAACTAATACACCTTTATCTTCATTCACACTCAAACCGCTATTGGGATCTGAGTTGATATTTTGTTTTAGCTGAGGTGTTAACCCCACCATCTGAATTCCCAGGTAAGGATGTTCTACTTTACCTGTAGCTATTAGTTGACTGGAAATGTGTTGTGCTGTGTTGATAGGAATAGCAAAGCCTAATCCTTGCGCCCCTTGAATAATGGCTGTATTCATGGCAATTACTTGGCCACGAGAATTTAGCAAAGGGCCGCCGGAGTTACCGGGATTAATTGCGGCGTCGGTTTGAATATACTCTACTCGCTTATCGGGAGCGCCGATGAGATTGCTACTGCGTCCGGTAGCACTGATGATTCCGGTAGTTACTGTATTATCTAATCCAAGGGGGTTGCCGATCGCGATCGCCCATTCTCCGGGTTGTAGTTGATCTGAATTACCCAAGGCTACTAATGGCAGATTGTCTGCCTGAATCTTCACAACAGCAACATCGGTCAATTCGTCTTTTCCTAGCACCTTACCTTTAAAGCTACGCCCATCCTTGAGTGTTACTGTTACGGTATCAGCACCATCAACTACGTGGGCGTTGGTAAGAATACGACCATCAGCACTAATAATAAAACCTGAACCAGTACCACGTTCTACCCGATTCTGTTGTTCTGGTATTTGAGAACCAAAAAAGCGTTGGAAAAGTGGATCGTTAAATTCATCTGGTATCTGGGTTTTTACCGTTCGGGAAGAGTCAATTCGCACCACAGCAGGCCCTACCTTTTGCACCACTTGGGTAACAAAATTAGGATCTGTGGCTGCTGGCAATGGAGGAGCGGCATTTACTCGACTTACTCCCAAACTAGATGCACTTTCAGATACCTGCTGAGAGTGTCCAGCCATATAACCGCCTGCCAATGTCATACCCGATCCCAGCAATACCAGCGATAGAGAGGCGGCAGCCTTTCTCCAGGGTTTATGATATTTGGCATCAGCAGTGTTATGTGAAATGCTATTTGATGGGTGTTCTCTGTCGCGAGATTCGTTTTGCATTGCTGTCTGGAAAGATATTTAGATGTGTTACTAATGTAGATATAATTTGTGACAGTTTTGTTGCAGAGGTATTGCGTTGTTGTGAAAACTTTGCTATTTTATTGAACCGTATTGGAATATAGTCATTCGTAGAGACGTACATCGCTGCGTACTCTTTACTATGCCTAAAGGAATAAAAATGGCACAGGGGAAAATCTTACTTAAACCTGGCACTTTATGGACAAGTGTTAAAGAACGGACTGAATATGCTTTGCAATGCGGGGCGCTACTGTCGATTCCGACAGAATTTGAATTTGTTGAACAGGATGGCGTGCGCTTTTTAGTACGGATTTTGTCTAACCTGAATCGCAAAAAAGCAGCTAAGGATAAACAGGAAAAACAATCTGCTACTTCTGGTGAAAAGTTTAATCCTTTTTTGCCCTATGAAAAGGATTTATTTGTGGCAGATATCTCCGATACCCATGTATGTATTTTAAACAAATTCAATGTTGTAGATTATCATCTGCTAATTATCACCCGTGGTTTCGAGGAACAAGAAAGCTTACTCACCTTGGAAGATTTTACGGCTATGTGGGCGTGTTTGGCTGATTTCGATGGTTTAGCATTTTACAACAGTAGCAAAACCGCAGGTGCTAGTCAGCGACACAAGCACTTACAATTAGTACCCCTACCACTTGTCCCTTCAGGGTTGCAAATACCGATTGAACCTTTGCTAACATCAGCACAATTTCAAAGCTCGAATGCAACTTCAGCAAAACTTCCTTTTGTACACGCTTTCGCATCACTAAATTCTAATTGGGTGCGATCGCCATTGGCAGCGGGCCAAGCAACACTAGAAATTTATCACACTTTGCGTCATGCTGTGGGTTTAGATGCAAAGCAATCTGGTGCTTACAATCTACTAGCAACACGAGAATGGATGTTGATCGTACCGCGATCGCAAGAGCATTTCCAATCTATCTCTGTGAATTCATTAGGATTTGCTGGTGCGCTGCTGGTGCGAAATGCAGCAGAAATGGAGATTCTCAAAACCCAAGGGCCGATGACTATCCTCAAAAATGTTGGTGTATCGTAATTGAGTTAATGGGATATACAGTAGTTTTCAAGAAAATAAGGTACAAAGTGCAGGACTTAAAATCAGACATAATAAAGTTTTACTCCCTGCCCCCTGCCCCCTGCCTTTCTTCAGTAATGTCAATTTAAATCATTCTCAAGTGTTAGTGTTTCCCAATCTAAATCTGATGCTATTTGAGCAAGTTTATCTAAATCAGTCAGGTTATCTAGATAGGGTAAGCAGCCCAGAACTGGCGTGTTAGTGAGTGATTGAATCAATTGAAATGGTGTCCAGTCGGCTATTTCTGTATCAGTTCGGGGTTGTACGCAGTTCAAAACAATGCCTTTGAGATTGACGCGCGATTGTCTAGCTAATGCTACATTCGCCACTGCTTGAGCGATCGCACCCAATCTCACTGGTACTACCAATACCGTTGGTAAACACCATTCCCCTGCTAAATCAGCTACCGTTAATTCCTCGGTTATTGGCGAACCCAACCCTCCCAAGGCTTCTACAAGTACAAAATCACGCTGCGATCGCAACTTAGACAAAGCTTGCCACACAAGTGCTAAATCTACTCGGTGATTTTCCCGTGCTGCTGCTATAGGAGGAGCAAGAGGTGCTTGAAAGTACAAAGGTGTAATTTCTTCAGCAGATTGTTCTAGCACAAATAGCTTTTGATACCACTCGCGATCGCCAACTCCCGATTGAATCGGTTTCATGATTCCCCAGCGACGCTGCGGATAATATTTTTGCCAATAGGCTGCTAACGCTGTTGTTAAAACAGTTTTACCAGCTTCGGTATCAGTTCCAGTAATCAGTAGTGTGTTTGACATTAATTTCTTTGACCAGAAAATGGTTGTGTTCCATCAACCGGGGGTAAAGTCGGCGCTTCAGTAGTGGTCGGAATTGGCAAAGGTGTCTCTGTGGGAATTGGCAAGGGTGTTTCTGTGGGAATTGGCAAGGGTGTCTCTGTGGGAATTGGCAAAGGTGTCTCTGTGGGAATTGGCAAAGGTGTCTCTGTCGGAGTTGGTTTGACTGGTTTTTCTAATGCAACATTGAGGTTGTAATTGCTTTCGGCAACACCTGAAAGCAGAGTTAACTCAATAGTATATCTACCAGTAACTAACAATGTGCCTTGATAAAATGTAACTTGTTGGGCAGTATTCTCAATTGGTTGTCCATTGGGATTTAAAACTGTTAGTAGAATGTTGCTTCCTGGGTCAATAAACGTGTTTAATTTAGCACCTTCTCGCCCAAAAAAACTGTACTGGATGATCTGATTTGCTTTGAGAGTACCTTCAACGGTGGTTAGCTTAGACGCTGTGAGCTTGAGGCGCTTAGTAGATATAACAGGTAAATCGTTAGTAGGTGTCGGTGTCGGTGTTGGCGTGGGTGTTGGTGTGAGTGTTGGTGTGGGTGTGAATGTAGTACCACCAGAAATTACTGGTGAAGGGAAATTTTGTGGAAGCGTCTCATCTGCTGTTTTCGACTGACTGCGGATGGAACTGACTAGTGCCCAAGAACCAAATCCTGCTACGATCACGACAACAATGCCAATTGCGGCGATCGCTAACGGATTATCTAAAATCGAGTTGGTGGGACTTGGTGGAATCACAGGATCGGTTTTCTTGGGTGAAACTGCTGGTGCTACTAAGTCAGGACGGCGACTAACTGCCATTGTCTGCAAGTTAGACACATTTACATTAGGAAGACTGACTGACTGTAAAGGTCGTAGTGCTTGAGATACACTAGCAGCACTTTGATAGCGATCGCTCGGTATATGATTCAACATTCGATTCAAAACTTGGGCAAATCGTGGGTTCACTTTTACCCACCGTTGCCAATTCCAAGTTAGTTGGTTTTGATCGAATAGATCCTTTGGTTCTTTACCAGTCAGCAAAACAATCGCGCTTACCGCTAATGCATACAAATCACTACTAGGATAAGCTCCCCCTGTTTGCATTTGTTCGCTGGGAGAGTAGCCTAGTTTTCCGACGGTGGTTCCTGGTAGCGGACTATCTGGCGATTGTAAACGCGTTGCTAGTTCCTTCACCACTCCAAAGTCAATTAACACAGGTTTAGCATCACTATCTCGCAAAATAATGTTTTCTGGCGAGATATCCCGATGAATAATTCCTCGATTATGAATATGCTCTAAAACAGGCAACAATAACTCTATCAGCTGCAATACTTCAGCCTCTGTGAAAGTTTTACCCACTGCTTGACGTTCAGCCAGCAAAGTTCGGTACGTCTGACCTGCAACGTAGTCCTCCACTAAAAATAAGCGTTGGTCTTGCTCAAATCTTTCGCGGAATTTCGGCACTTGTGAGTGTTCGATTTGATATAAAATGGCAGCTTCTCGATGAAAAAGCTCTTGTGCCCTCTCCCAATCCAAAGCTGACGTTGCTGTTGAATTCAATTCCTTGATCGCGCAAAGTTCGTTAAAGCGCCTCTGGTCTTCTGCCAAATAAGTTCTACCAAATCCTCCTTGTCCGAGAATTTGAATTATGCGGTAACGGTTTTGCAAGACAGTGCCAACTGTAATCGGTGGTTGCATGATCGATTGATTGAGTGTAGTAGCAACTGAGGAGGAAGTCACCCACAATAGATAGTCCAAGAGGCGACGGACAGTTACCTGCGGCAATATTCTACTATACTCAGCAACTACACTCCACCAGAGCAAGGTTGTTTCCTACTACATAACTTCAAAGTCCCTAATCCTCAATTCAATTTCTCTTCCTGGCAAAACGATAGATTTTGAAATACGCAAAATTAACTAGACAATCCAAGTTATACAAATCACTTATCTCTTTTTCAATCAATCTTATGGAAAAATCAAAAATTGCAATTTGTCTAACTGTGCTTGTGTTAGTCAAGCTTCTGCACAATAAAATCGGTAGCGATCGTTTTTAGAAAGAATCCCCAGACTCATGAACCCTTTAACGATTGCAGAAGATCCAAAAGAGTTTCTTAGGCAGATGATGAGTAGTTTTAGTGAGCAAACGTGGTCGGCTGGCTGGCTTTCGGAACTCGTATTTATTCTCTGGAGAAAAATCAGAGAATGTTCAGATGACCTAACTTTAAGAGAGATTGCTGATTTTAATTTTTACAGTGGTCTAGCCGGAGGATGGTGGATGTGGGACGAAAATCAAAAATCTGAAGTGTTTATATCTTTTCAGGAATGGATAAAAGTTTACAGTCAATATAAATCAATACGGTTCAGTTAAGGCTATGCAGTGCTTGAAACAACAAACACAGGAGGATTAGTTCTTGTTCCAGTACCTCTGTGTTTAACTTTTTTAGA
>NZ_JBALDC010000067.1:0-11008 GCF_036917575.1 Nostoc sp.
TGCTAAATGAAGGAGGTCTTGTTATTAAATGGGAGCGTAAGATTAAAAACAAAGGTAATGCTGTTTATTAAATTTAGCTGCGTAGCAGCTTATCAGCTTGCAAAACAGCAATTAGCGAACTGCTACGGCTGGTAAAGAAAATTTGTAATTCTATCAATGGTACAAACGTTATCATCACCTCAGACCACGGTTTTTTATACCAACGTCGCCCCATTCAAGAGGCAGACAAGCGACCCCTACCAAGTGGTGAAGCAGTATTGGAAAGCAAACGCCGCTACCTGTTAGCACGAGAACAGCTGAATGACTCAACCTTACTGCACTTTAACCTTCCCTATACAGAAAATGGCACAGTTGCGATCGTTCCCCGTGGTAGTTTACGCTTTGCCGTCCAAGGTGCAGGAGCGCAGTTTGTCCACGGCGGGGCATCTCTCCAAGAAGTCTGCGTACCAGTTATCACCTATCATCACCAACGGGCGGTTAAAGGAGACGAAGGCCCAGCCCGGAAAGTAGGGGTACAGGTAAGTGCCAGAGTTCGGCGGGTAACGAATAATCGTTTTACATTGACATTAGTACAAAGTGATGCAGTTGAGGGGAGATGGCGATCGCGTCAAATTACAGTTGCTTTCTACGATCCCCAAACTAATACACTGATAACAGATGTGCGAGGAGCAAACTTAAGCAGCACTAGCCCACATCCGAGCGATCGGGAAATTAACTTAAGGTTGACCGTAACTACTGCTAATCCCCCTAGTAACGTCTATTTAATAGTTAAGGATGCAGACGATGAGAGTGAATTGCTCCGAGAAACCTGGGCAGTTAGTTTAGGAATCGCTAACGACTTTGGAGATTTCTGAGCCAATATAGTCACAAGATTTTAGATGTTGGATTATTAACCAACTGACTTCAATCATCTCAGAATAATCACCAGCAGTTCATAACCCTTGTATGCATGACCTGAATCAAAAGCTAAACAGCATTTACCCTGGAAAGGTAGTACGTAAAGACCTGACTAAACGTATTAAAGAAGGTGCTAATGTACCAGTGTATGTGCTGGAATACCTACTTGGTATGTACTGCGCCACCGACGACGAAACCACCATTGAGGAGGGCGTTACTCGTGTAAAAAACATCCTGGCACAGAATTACGTCCGTCCTGATGAAGCAGAACAGATCAAATCTAAAATTCGGGAATTGGGACGATTCACCATCATTGACCGGGTAACGGTAACACTCAACGACAGAGATGATATCTACCAGGGAACCTTAATGAACCTGGGTGTCAAAGGCGTAGTCATTGATCCAGAAATTGTCAAACCCAACCAAAAGCTTCTGGGTGGTGGTATCTGGTGTATTTTACAACTTGAATACGAAGCCGGAACCAAACCCAGCCCCTTCATTGTCGGAAGCCTCAAACCTATCCAAATGCCTAGTGTGGATATGGATGAATTGTTTGCGGGTCGCCCAGCTTTTACCCGCAGTGAATGGATTGACCTGCTGATTCGGTCAACAGGACTGGAACCCACTACCGTCAGCGAAGATGTAAAATGGCATCTACTTGCCCGTTTGGTAGCTCTTTGTGAAAATAACTACAATTGCTGTGAACTAGGCCCCCGTTCTACAGGTAAATCCCATGTCTACAAAGAAGTTTCTCCTAACTCAATCTTGGTTTCCGGTGGAAAAACTACAGTAGCGAATCTTTTCTACAATATGTCCAATCGTCGCGTAGGACTAGTAAGTTTATTTGACGTGGTTGCCTTTGATGAAGTAGCAGGCATGAGCTTCCATGATAACGACGGTGTGCAAATCATGAAAGACTACATGGCATCAGGTTCTTTTGCACGCGGTAAGGCGGAGATTACCGCTAATGCTTCTATGGTCTTTGTCGGCAACATTAATCAAAGCGTGGAATGCTTAGTGAAGACCTCACACCTGCTGGCACCTTTCCCCGAAGCCATGATTGACACCGCCTTCTTCGACCGTTTTCACGCTTATATTCCTGGCTGGGAAATCCCCAAATTTAGCCCAGAGAATTTTACCAACCAGTACGGGTTTATTGTCGATTACTTAGCAGAGTGGCTGCGGGAAATGCGTAAACGCAGTTTTGCCGATGCCATAGACCTCCACTTCAGACTAGGTAACAATCTTAAGCAACGAGATGTTCAAGCAGTTCGCAAAACTGTATCAGGGCTGCTGAAACTGCTTTTCCCAGATGGCTCATTTAGTAAGGAAGATGTGCGCGAAGCCCTAGTGTATGGGCTGCGGGTGCGACGGCGGGTGAAAGAACAGTTAAAGAAAATTGGCGGAATGGAATTTTACGATGTGCATTTCAGCTACATCGACTTGGAAACTCTAGATGAGCATTTTGTCTCAGTACCGGAACAGGGCGGTTCGAGCTTGATTAGTCAGGAAATGCTAACTCCCGGTCACTTGCACTTTGTCAGCACTGGGGATAGCGGCATAATCGGAGCATTTAAACTTGAACTGCAAGCAGTACCTGGTGGTGGCAAGTTAGTACGCACTGGTGTAGCGACGGCTGGCAAGATGAAGGACAGTTTGAACATTGCGATGAATTACTTCAAAGCTAACGCTCAAAGAGTCAGCAGTAGCATTCACCCAAGTAATTTGAATTTTTTGCTTCAGTTATTAGACTTGCAAGGGGCTGGGGCACCGCAGGAGAGCGGATTAGCATTGTTCGTTTCGTTATGTTCTGCTTCTCTAAAACGAAGTGTTCAAACACAATTTGCGATATTTGGGGAAATGACCATTGGTGGGACGATTACACCCGTCAGTAACCTAGCGGGTAGCCTACAAGTAGCCTTTGATGCTGGCGCTAAACGTATCCTCTTACCAATGGCAAGTGCCGTGGACTTGGGCAGTGTTCCGCCAGAATTATTTGCTAAATTTCAAACATCATTTTACGCTGACCCCGTAGACGCAGTATTTAAAGCGTTAGCAGTCGATTAAAAATCAAGCATGAGAGTCAGGTAATGAGCTAGCCCATCAGCGAGTAATTGTTGACGCAAAGCTGATGGCACCGGCACAGAACGAATTTGATAATTTCCTCTTGGGGACGTGGGTTGCAATAGACCCGCATTTACTAGCACTAGTAAGGTGTTGCTAGCAGCCTTTTTATAGGTGGAGTTTGACCATGCAGCCACAGTTGAATTTTGATCTCGCTTTCCTTCAAAGAAGGTTCGCAAGTCAGCAGTCGTTACGACATAATCAAAACCTTTAATTTTGTCCAGCAGGACTTCAGCGATGAGTTCGCGCAGAAGGCGGTGTTCTTGCAGAATCAGGAACAATATGGTGAATCGACGGGTATCAGGGTTACTAGTGGCAATTAATTGAATATATTCCTCTGGCACTTGTTGAAGGCGTTTGAGAACAGTTTGTAGCGCCCGCTCACGAGAAACTTGGGAGCGTAGTTGAAATAAATCATCCACCAATACCCGTTGCCGAATATCTTCCTGGGTTGCACCTTGGTACATCAGTTCAGCAACTCGCAGGGTTTCAGTCAAAACAAAAGCGTGGTTAGTACGAGCAGCATAAGCCGTTTCAGTCATAGTAGTAAGAGTAACAAAGACAGGCAGAAACCTTTCTCAAATCCAGACGGTAAGCTATCGTACAGCAATAATCTTGCTGAGGAAGGTTTTTGGCATCCTACTATGTAAGTCTCCCTTGATATATTCGTCAAGCGTGGTAGCTAGAAATTTATATAGGAATCCTGTTTGAGTCTTGCTGGGTATACTGACACTCTAGCCTTTGTCAGCCAAGGTTTAGACTTTTGTAGTTAAGCTTTTTTGGACACTCTACGCAAGCGATCGCATCACACATCATTTTCCCTGACTTGGAGGAATTTTACCCTCATTTTGGGCTTGTTTGATAGCTCGTTTCACAATTAACACTGCCATCTGAGACAAAGAACGCTCCTCTGCATCAGCCAACAATTGTAGGGCTTCTTTGTCTTCTTCTTCCATGTAAAGAGTTACTGTTACTTTTGCCATTTCATCATCATAAGCAATTTTGTTTGTTTTTATATTAAACACATAAAAACACACTAAAAAACATAAATGCGCTTTGTTTTAGCGTATAATTACTGATAAGTCAAAAGCCAGCCATCAACTTTCTCAGGGCGGATGCTGGCTTTTGGCCCCCATATCACAGGAGACATTTTCCATGTTAAAGCCTGTTAGCTACAAAACAGATCAACACAGAGCTTATCAACAAGCTTTAGATGATTTCGGCATCACAGAATTACTAGCAAAGCTCAACAACTACTCTGATGCTAACTTTGATAGTGCCTGGATACAACTCCAGCAACAAGAAATAGAAAGTCTAGCTGCGATTCTGATTTCTCAATTAACTTACAGCCTCAATGGTAAGTTGATTACCGCTTATCTCAATCTCATCCGGCACAGTAACCAAGATATAGTCCCAAGCTTGATTAACCTCAAATGCCCTGACGCATCTATTGAGCTTCCCGCTAACTTTCCCGATGTAGCAAAGACACCCAGATTTTTATATGGCGATCGCTTGCGTTGGCTCTCCAATGAAAGCAATACTGACTGGGGTATTGTCATTGGTAGATTTTATAGCTTTGCTTGCGATCACTGCTGCTGGAATTGGTGTTATCTGATTTGGTTGAGCAAAAATAGCCCCAGTGCTACTTGGACTTCTGCCGATATTGCTTGGGAAGAGGATTTAGAACCAATCAGCGAGGAAACAGACTTATGAATCCTCATCCATTCAAGCAGCGAGAACAAGATTTGATGCAACTCTACAGTTACTGTCAACTGGGCATGACTCCGAAGCAGTTTTACTCCAAATGGCAGGTAAACTACGAACAAATGGCTCAGATTTGCGATCGTTCCCTTTCCACCGTTCGACGCTGGTTTGCTAGAGGTAAAAACTACCGCCGCCCCATGCCAGCCGATTTACGCCACCTGGCGCTGATGAACTTTTTGCTGGGACACTTTGAGGATATCCCCGAAGAAGTGTTGCAGAAGCTTTGTTTTCCAGACAAGAGTGAGTAGGAATTGAATCTAATTTCAATATCAATTTGATATTTCTTGCCAGCCACCGTCACAGTAGGCTGGCTTTTGTCTTGGAAATTACAGATTTTACCAGGAGAATTCGATGACCTACCTTGAAAAGCTCAGTCCTTGGTGTATAGTCCGACTTAAACCTAATATGCAGAACCAGATTATAGCTCGTTTTCGTCGCCGCAGTGATGCAGAAGCTCATCTACAAGTTTTGCGCCGACTCATCCCCAGCGTAAGTTTTACACTAATTTTTAATGTGGTGTTAGAGCAACAAGATTTGACTGCTTTAAAGTAACATCAGGCATAAAACACTTACCGCAAAATCCTTCCATTAAGTTTGTCAAGATAAGGAAGGATTTTGCAGATTAATAGGCTTTTGGATAACAAGTAAATTGAGTAGCGATCGCATTTATGAAAGATTGGAGCAAAAATCCAAATTTATAAATTTATACAACGCGATCTAGCTAAAAGTCTTGATATTACTATAAATTTACACTAAGTATTTCAATAAAAATTAGGCAAATTATAAAGTTTTAGTCTTATAGTTTTGTCTGGACAACTAAAACAGAATCTATCAGTAAATTTCCTGTCTTTGCACGTAAGTCTTGGATTGCTTGGTTCAGCACTTTAACTGCATCCTGGTGTTTTGTTTGTTTACCCAACTGAAATGCCTCAGAAATAACTTGGTCACAAGCATCTGCCGATGCCATTCTACGACATACCAAGTCAAATCCAGCATGGTCAATTACATGAATTATTAGCTGCTCTAAACAAATAGCTTTTTTATACAATCTTTGTTTAACGTCGTTGAAGCTAGATAATGCTAACGATTTTTAAAATCGTTTATCTGACGTAAGCAAATAAAAATCTTCTTCCGTTTGAGTTGCAGCAACAAGTAAAGCCTCACCCACATCAATTCCATCTGTACAAGCTAACATTTGGTATTCTGAAGTACTACAGATAGCATAGTCATCTATTGTTTTACATCTATCCGTTATTTGTTTCGCCCTTTCTATGCTAGTCGGTTTAAATTGCTTACTAATTTTTCGAGAACCGCTAAAAACTTTCGCCGCAGTAGGCAATATACGAATATTTTCGTTTTTAATATTTAAGCTAGCAACCATTTCCCAAAAGATTTGGTAGGCTGCCAGCTTTAAAATTACATCGTTATCTGTAAAATACAGCAGCAAAGACTTGCTCCTATTTCACTCCTTTACTTAGGAGCAATTATACTCCTGTTACGAGTTTAAGGTATTCTTCGCTGTCTGTGTCTAATTTTTCCCAATTTAGCTCTTTTTCAAGATAACTATTGATTTTAACTGATGCATTAGCTACAGGTTCAATTATCTTTAATGCACCTTGGGCAATTGCCCAGTCTTGTTTTTGTTCTGCTTGCCAAGCATAATTTAATGCTAAAGCGCCAGGATCTACTGCATCTTTATTGCCTAATTGCCGCACCATTCGCGTTAGTTGTATCGAGTCAGATATCTTAGCCCATGCATATTTATTTTTCTCCCCAAAAAGAATAACCTCAGCAAACTCATTTGCTTCTTGCTCTTCCTTATCTTCTGCTTCTTTAACTATCTTTTCATCAATCAGAACACAGTCCTTAACATGACCACTAACGATATGCCCAATTTCATGAAGAATGATAAAAAGCAAGTAAGCAGAGTACCTACGATTAGAACTAAGTACAATTACTGGACGGTCATTAATCACTGCCGCCATACCATCCATCTTAATGCTTCCTTTAGGAAACTCAGAAAAATGGACTACTGGAATACCACAATTCCAGCAAAATCTGAGAATAGCATCAAGGTCTATGTAAAAATTATTTTTCAGGATAAAATTCCTAATTTCAAATGCATTTGTTGCCATATCTGTAAAAGGTCTTTTACAGGCATACGTAACCATCTCAGCTACGCGAGTAGCTAGCCCTTGAGCAACAATTAACCGGCTCTCATCAGAATTTTTTTGTATCTTCTTAAATTTAGGGCGAATTACTTGCTTAAAAGTAATAGGAGCATCAGGATCAAGAACTGATGCCATATCTAGCCCTAAACGTTTAGCAATACGTCCTGCCGCTTCTAAAACAGCTACAGGATTATTTTCAAGTTCTGCATCCCACCATTCAGGTAAGGCTTTTTCTTGAATAAACTTTGGCGGTAATCCCACTTTTGATAAGCGTTTATACAGCATTGGCATTTCAAGGGTTTTATTCATAATTTCCCTCCTCTGCCTATTCTCAATATGTGGCCCCTTGTTATGAATTACAAAAAAATTAATATAACGACGTTATCTATATAGTGACACCATTATGCCACGATGAAAATTGCCTTTACATTGAGTATGCAAATATGCAGCAAAAAGAACCAGAGTTTTAAACAGACTATTCCTTTAATTATAGTACATTTGTACTTAATCTATACAGCTATCACTACTAATAATCAAGAATCAGCATTTAAGCTTCTCAAGTTAATAACAGGCTTCTGATACGCTGCCATTTCCGCAAACGGTCTTCGACACCTATGACAGCACCCATCCTCCCACAGCGCAGGCATTTTGAGAGGAGCTTCACAATTTGGACACTTCGCTAAAAGTTTGAGTTCGTGGCGATCACACTTCCACACCGACTTATACTGCCACTCAATTCTGTGACAAGGCGCTTCAGCATAACAAGCCCCACACAAGCGAATTGGCTCATGCTGCATTCCCACTCCAGCAGGTGGTAACATCTGGGCTAACCTTTGGGCATCCACTTCTACTACAGATGCGATCGCTTCCAATTCCTGTTGACTAGGGCGAGGGTTAAAATGAAATCTTTCCCACCGTGCCACTACAGCACCAATCCCTGCCAAACTACCCAACCCACTTGCGGATAAATGGTTGGCACGTCTGAACCTGCCAAGAAAGTGGCTCAGGCTTTCCCCTTCATAGGGTTTAATCAAGAATAGCCAAGGCTCAATATTTGTTGCTGCCATTATTTGTACTCCCTAGCTGCTTCCTGTAAAACAGCCTTGTCAATCTTCTTCAATCCCCTTGATAAAGAACGGATTGCTGCTTCTCTAAGAATTTCATCCAACCGCCCAATGTAACCTTCTGTTGCCAAAGTAAGAATTTCGAGCATAGCTTTGCTGATTAGATTAGACGCAACAGGTAGCTTCAAAATATTATCTTCCCAAGCTTTTACTGTCTTTTTAAAATCATCTCCTGACAACTTCCCAAAACGATGACAAGCCCGAAAACGATTGTAAACTTGCTCATCTCGCTTCATCACCGCATCCAAACGATCTGTACCCACCAAGACAACAGCAATTCCTAACTTGTCATAAATATCACGCACATCAGCAAATGTTTCTGGCTTCAAACGGTCAGCCTCGTCAATAATTAGCATTTCTACTCCACATCCTTTGAGTACTTCCATCGCTCTTCCACGGAAATCTGATACAGTCCCCTTTGTTGCCCGAAAATTCAGGTACTCAATAATCTCTTTGAACAAATCTTTAGAAGTACATTTTTGATTGGGTTCAATATAAACCACAGGAACAATTGGAGGTCTTCCAATTTCTTTCAATGGTTTATGCCTTAATCTATAGGCATCACAAGCAACTGTCTTGCCAGTTCGTGATTCCCCTACAACTCTACAGGACTGCCTTGCCTTGCGTTTGCCATGCAACCACTCATGGAGCTTTTTTACTTGTTCTAGCGGCACAACAATGCTTTTACTTCTAAGACGAGCAATTTCAGCTTGTAACCACTCATCGTCTAGTTTTACCCCACCTAACTGCTGGGCGATCGCTTGAGCTTCTGTCATTGTTTACAACCCATATTCTTCACGAAGTTGTTCATAGTCCCACACCTCAATGTCTTCGTATTGAGAGTGAACCTCAGTAGTAGATTCCACTTCATCTGGTTCAATTATTTCGGAAGGTAAGGATTCTGTTTTACTTTCATCAACCGCAGCAGATCGCAAAACAGCCTGTTCCAATTTTTGACGCTCTTTACGACTTTTCTTGGTAGCTACAAGTGCATCGCGGTCAACAACTTCTTGTAATAATGATTGGTTACTGATAGTTTTCCCTGCGGTACGGAGTCTGCGACTTGCTGCCTCAGCCTCATCTAATGCCAGCTGCTCTGTCTCCAAACCTTGAGCGTGAGCGCGAGTTAAAAATACTTCCTGATTTTTCTCTTGGCGATAAACCAAAATTGTTGTAATGTCTCTGGGATCAAACCTTAAGTTGACAGTTTCTCCGGCATAACCTGCCAGATATTCTCCTCGATACATCAAGTTTTGGAACTGCAAGCAACCACCTCTTTGTACAGTGCGCCGTGATTGCTTCATTAAACAGATATCCAAATCTCGTTCTGGTATTGGTACTGGTACTGTAGGCAAACCTGCTTCCCAACGTTCAAAGCGAGTTTGGTCGCCCATCCGCGCATCAATACTTTGGTTGTAACGATCTACGATGTAACGTACAAGTAACTGTTCTAGTTCTCGTAAAGAAAGTCTTGCGTCTTTCTCCGCATCTTCTGGGCGTTCCTGTACATTAGATCCGGTGTATCCAGGAAGCGTGGAAAATAGTTGGTCATTTAACGTTTTGAAAGGACGTTCCACTACTCCACCTTCAGAAGGGCGACGCTCTTTCAGAGCCGCTTCGCTAACGCGTAAGTGACAGACAAACCCTAATTGCGCTCCAATCTGACTCAAGTGGTTAGAGCGAAAGTCTTTACCGCCATCAGTATAAAAATGTTCTGCCTTACCATAGGTTCCCCACTCACAATGTAGTTTGTACTCGAAACCGTACTGTTTGGGTAGAATTGCATGGCGTAACGCTAATGCTACTACCTCAGAACTGGGTGGATCAAAGCCCAAGTTGATACCCATGATGCAACGAGAGTAAGTATCAATTACTGTTGTTAGCCAGGGACGACTTAGTAATTCACCATGTTGATCCACGAGCAACACATCTACACGGGTATGGTCACATTGCCAAACATGGTTACTGTAATCAACTGATAAATCTTTCCCTTCACGGGTTTTAACTGAAAGCGTAGTTCCTCTCCATCCAGGGCTACGAATACTCTTGGCTTTCTCTTGCTTTTCTAATATGGGCGCTAATACCCGTAACACGGTTTTGTAATTGGGCGGCTTAGAGTCCTTTAACTCACGGGCTTTAGCCTCGACTCTGAGAGCAACTTGTTTAGGGGTCATACGTTTACTACCCTTGTTACCCTCGTTGTAGGTTTTGGTAATGAATTTTTCCCAAAACTCACCAATGCGATGTTTTCCTTTATCAGCCCTACCTGTTTGAGTGAGTCCGACTAAGCCATCGTGTTCCCAGTTTTTCACCAACCTTTGTACCGTTCGTAACGATACACCTAGTTTCTCTGCTGCTTCCCGCAACTTTTGTCCATAGGTTGTGCGATCGCAGGGTTCCAGTAAACTTTGGATTACCTCTAGCCTTGAGTTGGGCTGACTCTGAGAGTTGTGTGGCAATTACATTTTTCTCAAGAGTTATATCGCTTTCTCCTAGTAAGCCTTCTATAGGAATTGCCGAGGGATGAACAGCTAAATCAGGATTTTGCTGACTGTTCATAATGCAAAGCTTTTTTATAAAAACATATTGTTATTCTACTTCAACAGAAAGCGACAGTCAATTTGTCATTATGAAAATACACAAAAGCTTTTTTATCTCTGATGAAGCGACAGCTAATTTGTCACTATTACCCAAAATGACAGCTAATCTGTCACTGTCAAGATGTTATCCTAATACTACTAAAACGCTGTAACCTATACTGAGCAAGATTTTAATGGATGACATTAATTTGTCTCGACGACAGATAATTAGTCACTGTACATAATCTGTCAATATCAGGACTTACGCAACTGTCACAAGCGACGGTGCGGCTGCGCCGTACCGAGCGCCAAACAACTAGACAATAAACATGGGAACATTCGGGCATTT
>NZ_JBALDC010000068.1:0-9503 GCF_036917575.1 Nostoc sp.
GGGAATGGGGAATGGGGAATGGGGAATGGGGAATGGGGAATGGGGATTGGGGAATGGGGAATGGGGAATGGGGAATGGGGAATGGGGAATGGGGATTGGGGAATGGGGATTGGGAAGAGACAAGGGAGACAAGGAGAATTTGGGACAAGGGGAAGGGAAAGACTTGTTGTAAGTTATAACTTTAGTCTTCTTGTCTCCTCTGCTCCCCCAAGAAGGCTGAATATTAACTTAGATTAAAAATACTCTCAGAAAATGAAGCTCTTATTTAATGTGCTGCAAAGCAATAAACAAGTAGTACGCTTGGCTATAACCTTTATTTTCCAAGGTTTTTGTAGATTTAAGTTGCTTTTTTTAGCCACAGCATGGGCTGTAACTACTAGCCCTTTATTTTAATGAAAACTTAAGATTTTTGACAGATTGGCTGCTTTGGAGCGATCGCTCGTATTGTAGAAAATGACAAACCGCTATCTTGCTTTTGTCATCTTTACTCACGGAGTTTGTCTGAAATGACTATTTTTACTAACTTTCTCCGCTCCCTAGTACTCACAATCATTTTTAGTTTTTTCGTTCCCCTCTTTTTCGTTGGCGGCGGATTCCTCTTTTTATCCCTCATTGGTCACTTCCCTGGCTTACAAGAGTTAACTGAGGCGATCGCAACTGAGATTGTGCATTTTCTCGCCACCTTCGGCAGTGGAACTCCCCTACGCGGATTATTTGTAATTAGCTTGACTTGTAGTTTTGTTGGGGCACTGTTTGATATATTTGTCTATTATAAGTATCAAATCTTACGTATAAACTCTTAAGTAGTAACATCGCTTCGTCAGTAGATTGTTGAGCTGTAGAAGACAGGAAAAAGTGATATTTCCGAGAGTAAAAGTACTACAGGTCTTAACCTAAATAGAGATTAGTCTTGCTGAATGAACTTTTATTAATTAAATACAAGTGTCTAAGTAATTGATTAAATATTTATATATTCATCAGTTATTAGTTATTAATTACTGACAACTAATAAACCTGCGCGACATAGTAAAACAGTCTTAAAGCATTTAAAAAGCCAGAATAACAAGGTATTGAACACTTTGAATTTGACAAAATAGCTAAAATAGTCTTTCTAAATCATCACGTTAACGCTAAACTAGAATTTAGCATTTTGTGCTATCTGCAATCTTTAAGGATTTGATTAGCATTAATTGAGAATTTTAAATAAAACTCACTGAAAAATATAAAAATTTCCTTAAAATCCTGATGAGTACAATGCCTGCTCATGTTTCTTAACAGAGGAAAGCAGGTCAGATGACCTTTGAGCATCTTATATTGAATTTATTACGAGGTATGTTGACAGCTCATGGTTTGGCCGTTTAAGCCCAAGTTTAGAAAACAAATTGCGCGGATTGAAATTACTGGTGCGATCGCCGGTGCTACTCGCAAACGCGTCTTAGAAGCCCTGAAAACTGTAGAAGAAAAAAAGTTTCCAGCATTATTGCTACGTATCGATAGCCCTGGCGGTACAGTCGGAGATTCTCAAGAAATCTACAGTGCCCTAAAGCGTTTGCGCGAAAAAATCAAAGTTGTCGCCAGCTTTGGCAATATTTCGGCTTCTGGAGGAGTTTACATCGGCATGGGAGCCGAACACATCGTCGCCAACCCAGGTACGATTACGGGTAGCATTGGTGTGATTCTGCGTGGAAATAACTTGGAACGCTTGTTAGAAAAAATTGGTGTTTCCTTCCAGGTGATTAAGTCTGGCCCTTACAAAGATATTTTGGCTTTTGATCGGGAACTAACTCAACCAGAAGAAAATATCTTGCAAGAGCTGATTGACACGAGTTATCAGCAGTTTGTCCAAACGGTAGCTGAGGGCCGTTCTTTAACGGTAGAAGCTGTGAAAAGTTTCGCCGATGGGCGGATTTTTACTGGACAGCAAGCCCTAGCTTTGGGTGTTGTAGACCGCCTGGGCACAGAAGAAGATGCCCGTCGTTGGACAGCAGAACTGGTTGGTCTCGACCCAGAAAAAACTCTCTGCTATACCTTAGAAGAGCGTAAACCTTTTTTGAGCCGTTTCGTACCAGGGAGTCGTCAATTTTCATCAGGAATTGGGGCTGGTATTGATTGGCTCGAATTTGAAATGTCTACTAGTGGTTTACCTCTGTGGTTATATCGACCATAAATGGTTGTTGGTCATTGGTAATTTGTCCTTTGTTCAGAGTGAAATGACCAATGACTAATGATTAGTGACTAATGACTAATTAAGGAGGATTTTGGCGTGGACTGGCAAATGCGGGCTATTCGCGGAGCAACAACCGCTTCAGAAAATACTGTTGAGACAATCCGAGAAGTGGTTACAGAACTACTAAATGAACTGGAAAATCGAAATCAATTCCAGCCAACGGACATGATTAGTGTGACTTTCTCAGTGACACGCGATTTGGATGCAGTTTTTCCAGCTGCGATCGCAAGAGTGCGTCCTGGTTGGGATAATGTGGCTATGTTGGATGTGCAGCAAATGCACGTCGAAGGCAGCTTACAGCGCTGCATTCGCTTCTTAATTCACGCTTATCTGCCAACCTCTGCCTCAATTCATCATATTTATTTACGCAACGCCGCTAGCTTGCGTCCCGACTGGAGTTTGCCTCAGACTTTACAAGCATCACAGCAAGCAGTTAAGTCAAAAGTGTAAAAGGAGAAATGTATGGGTTTGAATATTACATAGTTTTGAAGAAGTTTGAGTGGCTTCTGGGTGAATATCGTCATCGGGTATTGATTAGTGTTGGGTAGTCTATGACTGAAAAGATAGAATACTTATAATCAACTTTTTTACTTTAATACATAACCAAATTTTTCAAAATCTTGACAGCTTCCTTGCTAGAGATATTTGAGAAACATCCGATTTATACTACAACTTCCCAGATAAACACTTGCGATTTTTTAAAAATATAAGGTTTGCCATGTTTAACTTGGACGTGGAGATATCCATTAATGGCATCTTTAATACTTTCCTTGTGTAAAATATAATCACCAAGGACGACCATAACAAAAATTTTTACAACCTCATTTTGGATTACTATAGTCTACAATAAGTTTTGTTACATTTAAGCATTAAGAATAAAAATTATATAGCAGTTTGCTTTTTAAGTGAAGTTCAAAATGCAGTACCGGAACATCAGATATAAAAAGCTTCTGCTTCCTGCTTCAAAAGCCATAACTTTGTACTTCATATAAATGAAAACTGCTATATGTATATACGCAGTTGGTATGACTATTTATGACTAAATATAGCTCGTTTGGTAGTTTCATTACTTAAGCAAGAAAGTGTAAACATTACTCGTGTAAGATAAATAAGCTGATAATCTCAGCGATTGTATCAAGTAAAAATATAGTTCTATTAGATATGCGATCGCATATCTTTTTAAAATAATGCCAAACTCCAACTTGAAAGATGACTCATTATGGTTCAAAAATGCAATTATCTACGAACTAGGTGTTCGCACATTTGCTGACAGTAATGGTGATGGTATTGGTGATTTTCAAGGACTGACAGAAAAACTAGACTATTTACAAGATTTAGGTATTACTGCCATTTGGTTGTTGCCTTTTTTTCCTTCACCACTCAGGGATGATGGTTACGATATTGCCGATTACACTAGTGTCAATCCTATCTATGGCACGTTAGAAGACTTTAAAGCGTTTTTGAGCGCTGCTCATCAGCGCGGTATTCGGGTAATTATTGAGTTAATTATTAACCATACCTCTGACCAACATCCTTGGTTTCAAAGAGCACGTCGCGCCCCGAAAGGAAGTCAGGAGCGAGATTTTTATGTTTGGAGTGATAGTCCTGAAAAATACCAAGAAGCGCGAATTATCTTCCAAGATTTTGAGACATCTAACTGGACTTGGGATTCAGTTGCCCAAGCTTATTGCTGGCATCGTTTCTATTCCCATCAGCCTGATTTGAATTATGACAATCCCTTGGTGCGCGAAGCGGTATTTGATGTTCTAGATTTTTGGTTGGAGATGGGTGTAGATGGATTACGCATGGATGCTGTGCCTTATCTATACGAACGGCAAGGAACGAACTGCGAAAACTTACCCGAAACCCATGCGTATTTGAAGGAGTTGCGATCGCACATCGACACGAAATTTCCTAACCGGATGTTACTAGCTGAGGCGAACCAATGGCCTGAAGATGCAGCGCAATATTTCGGTGCGGGGGATGAGTGTCACATGAACTTTCATTTTCCGCTAATGCCGCGCTTGTTTATGGCATTGCGGATGGAAGATAATTTCCCGATTGTGGATATTCTCCAGCAAACTCCATCCATTCCTGATAACTGTCAGTGGGCATTGTTCCTCCGCAACCATGACGAACTGACTTTAGAAATGGTGACAGATGAAGACCGCGATTTTATGTATGGGGTCTATGCACAAGACCCGATGATGCGGGTAAATTTAGGCATCCGTCGCAGATTAGCGCCGCTTTTAGGCAACGATCGCCGCCAAATTGAGTTACTCAATAGTTTACTGTTATCTCTACCAGGAACCCCCGTACTTTATTACGGTGATGAAATTGGCATGGGAGATAATGTTTATCTAGGCGATCGCAATGGTGTTCGCACACCTATGCAGTGGAGTTCTGACCGCAACGCCGGTTTTAGTCGCGGCAACCCGCAACGCTTGTATCTACCCGTCATCGTTGACTCAGAATATCACTACGAAGCACTCAACGTTGAGGCACAACGGACTAATACCAATTCTCTCTGGTATTCGATGAAACGTTTAATTGCAACTCGCAAACGGTTTCCGGCATTGGGTGAAGGGCGTTTTGAATTGGTACAGTCTAATAATCGCAAAGTTTTTGCCTTCAGCCGGATCACGTCTGAAGAAGATGTCTTGGTAGTAGCAAATTTATCTCACTATGTACAAACGGTGGCATTAGATTTATCAACCTTCAATGGACTACTACCAGTAGAAATTTTTGGTTCCACTGAGTTCCCACCGATTACAGAATCGCCCTATTTCCTCAGCCTAAGTCCTTACGGGTTTTACTGGTTCACCTTACAACGTAAATCTAGTTCAACTCAACCCCCTAAACCCCAAGCAGACTTAGCAACTTTGCAAGTAAATGGTTCATGGCAGAATGTGACTGGGCAACGAGAGTCAAAAAGCATTCTAGAATCAACACTGCGGGATTACCTCTATACCTGTAGCTGGTTTGGCGGCAAAACTCAGACTGTACAATCAACACAAATCATTGAAGCGATTTCTTTACCCTATAATCAGCAGATAGCTCAAATTGTTTTGTTGCAGGTAGATTATAGCCAAGGAAAGCGCGAAACTTATCTGTTATTTCTTGCCTATGCAGAAGGTGAGCAAGCAACACATCTTTTGGCAGAAATGCCGCAAGCTATAATTGCACGGCTTGGGGTACAAGGTAAAATAGACACTCCTCAACCCAATACTCAAGAAGTTGGAATTTTATTTGATGCTTTAGCAGACAAGAACTTTCTCACCTCACTGCTAGATGATGCGATCGCTAATCATCACTCTTATAAAGGGATAACCGGAGAATTATTTGGCACTACTACTGATTCATTCTCCGAATTGCGCCGACAGTTAACCAATCATGAGCCGACTGTCCTGAATAAAGAAGAACAAACCAATACTTATATAGTTTATGGCGATCACTTGTTGTTGAAACTCTTCCGCAAAGTCGAGGAGGGTTTGCAGCCAGATTTAGAAATCCGGCGTTTCCTATACCAGAAAAAACGCTTGCAACACTCAGTTTTCCTAGCTGGTGCTTTAGAATACCGTCCTGCAAATAAAATAGGCAATAAAACTGCTTTACCCACGACTATAGGCATATTACAAGAGTTCATTTCAGATATCCGCAATGGCTGGGACTACACCCTTGATAGTTTGCAAAAATACTTTGATTTAGTGACCACAGAACACGCCACTATTACCGAAGTGCCTCTGCCATCAGGTTCCTTGTTGGATTTAGAGAGAATTGAAATTCCAGAATTGGCAAATGCAACTATCACTTCTTACCTGCAAAGTGTTGAACTGTTGGGTAAATCCACAGCTGAATTCCATATAGCGCTGGCTACAAATATAGATAGCTCAGACTTTGCTCCAGAATCTTTTTCATCACTTTATCAACGTTCCATATATCAAAATGCACGTAACTTAACTGGACAAGTATTTCGGTTGTTAAAAGAACGAGCAAACTACTTGCCAACCGATACTCAACCATTAGCATTAGAAGTTCTTAATAGCCAACAGAAAATATTAGAACGCTTTCAGTTGCTTGTCGGGCAAAAAATTACTGCATTGCGTACTCGTCATCATGGAAACTACCATTTATCGCAAGTATTTTACACAGGAAAAGACTTTATTCTTCCTGATTTTGAAGGCGAAGCAGATCGCAGTTTTAGCGAACGACGCATCAAGCGATCGCCTCTACGAGATGTCGCCGGAATGTTGCTATCTTTCAACTATGCAGTTAACGAAGCTCTAGCTTCTCAAAAAGAATCTGGGATGATCCTCTCGGAAAATTTACCCCTTATAGAACAATGGGGACAGTTCTGGTATACCTGGGTTAGTACTAGTTTTCTCAATTCTTATTTAGAAACTGCTAGTCAAGAATCTTTCCTGCCAAAGACAACACAAGAACTAGATGTGCTGCTTTTTGCTTATCTTCTAGAGGAAGCGATTGATGCAGTAGGTAATGAACTGAATAATCGTTCTGAGCGAGTGGAAATTCCCCTGAAATTTATTCTGCGATTACTGAGTGAAACTGCTTAAACAGTTTTCATAGTATAAACTGCAAGAAATAAATAATATAAGGAGGAAAAAAAATGAGTAACAAAACTGGTGAACTGACAAGAAGACTTTATAGGTAAGTATTAGAACTTACAATTTATTGTGAGAGTAGGTGAAGAAGTACAATTAAAAAACAAAACATGACTAGTGAAGAGAATTATTTATACTCCCGAAATAGATGACATAACTATTATTCTGGAAAATAAATAGTTTCACCTGAAATGCTTATAATTGTACGATTCTGCAATACTAGACCTCTTGCAAAAATCTTTGAATCACCCCTCCCCAACCCTCCCCTTGTTAAGGGGAGGGGGCAAGATTTTAAGTTTCCCCCCAATATATCGGGGAGCCACTGCGTTGCGGAGGTTCCCTCCGTTGTAGCAAGTGGCGTGGGATTAAGGGGGGTCTATTCGACTTATACAAGAGGTCTACTCTCAACAGTTTTTGGGTAAGAATTCAGGTGGTAGAGTATTGACAAAGATGACACAAAGGTTTAGATATCACAATCATCAACAAAGACCTGGATAGTCAGCCACTTCTGTGCAAGACGCTACGCGTAGCTTGCTTAAGAGCAGGGGTACGGGGAAGTCAAATACTCTAAGGCAATGGGGCGATCGCATTTCCTTAACTTGAACTTGTCTTTTTAAGTGGCAAACGACTGATGGGTGTAAAACTGGTATAAACAAGCTAAGAAGCAGGAGATTTGCCAAGTAGTTGAAATCTTGTTAACGTTTATGCTTAAAATTGCACAAGAGGTTTATTTAGCATCTACTCACAGCTAAAGTTAACCCTTTGCAGGACTACCCTAAGCAATGCTGACTGAAATTTTGCCTTTCCGTCTTGAGTTAGACACGATCGCGATCGCTGGAGCGAGTTTGTGGTCATTGGCGCTATATCTAGGTTTTTCTAGAGTGAATGAATGGGTTATCGAGCAACTCAATCGCTGGTTTAACTTTGCCGAGCGATCGCTCTACACTAGCCAGTCGGAATTTGAAAAGACTCGTAAAGCCAGAGAATCCCAAAACGCTTTCTATGCCTCACTATTTAGCATTGTGCCTTTTCTGGTAGTCGGCGCTTTCTGTAACTGGATTCTGGAAATTAGTTTAGGTGCGAGTTGGGGAATTAGTACAGGTATATTAGCCTGTATGGGTGCTGGTATTTATGAACTTGGGCGCAGGGATGGAGAATCTTCCGATTAAGCTAGAGTAAAAATCAGGGGGATGTTGTTGCTATTACTCCCTTACCTTTGATGACTTCCCAATTTCCTCACCAACAATCTGTGCTATCTTCTGGGCTGCACCGCTTTCACCGCGAATACTACGAAGTTTAGCGCCTATATCATCCAATTTTTCTGGATGCGTCAAAAAGTCTAAAAGCATTTCTCCAATTTCTTGCGGTTGAAGTTTACCTATGAGTTCTGGCACAATCTCTTCCTGTGCCCAAATATTTGGCCATGCTAATAAACCTTTGCGTCTCATAAATCTTAAGAATAACCAATTAATCACCTTAGCAAAGGGCGTACCGACTACTGGCAAATTTGCCAACAATCCAGGTAAACCATCCCAAGAACGCATAGCGTCGAGTTGCTGCGTTGGTAGCAAAACAATCATTGGCACTCCTAAAGCACCGAGTTCGGCAGTGTTTGCCCCCACTGTAGTCAAGCAAATGCAGCACTGGGATAATAAATGATATGCAGGGTTTTCTTGCCACAGTTCCACAGTTAAGCCCGTTGCTGTTTTGAGTAATGGTTTACCTTTAGCATCCTCTGGAACAATTAAAGAAGCACCATCAAAGCCAAAGGTTTCAGCAATAGAGTTCTTTTGGGGATCGGCAAAACTAGCTAAAGTTGATAAATTCAAAGTCGGCGCTACAGGAATTACAAATTTGGTTTGCGGTCTTTTTGCGTGAACATATTCGGCAATGCTTAGAGCTAATGGTACTCCTTGGGCTAATTTTGCTGCTTTCGATCCAGGGAGTAAACCAATGATTTGGGAGTGCTGAGTAAGCAGTAAGGAGTAGGGAGTGCTAACTTGTTCTTGTGCTTCTAGCATCAAATCACCGACAACAGTGAATTTGTGAGCATATTTCTGGGGGACACGAGCTGCAACTTCAGATTTCATGATTCCAAAGCGATCAATTTGGTTATGCCACCTAGCTGACCATTCGGCGTAAACTACTGTGCGATATCCGAGCTTTTTGCCTATAATCACTGGAAAAATTTGATCGCCGCCTAGAAAAACCACTACACCGCGACTTCTCCAATCCCAATTTTCAAATGTTTTGCCCCAAAGCAAAAATTGCCAAAAATGTTCTGCTCCCTGAACTCTATCTACTTCTGGATAAGAAAGAGCGATCGCTGCTTCTTTACCACTGGCATTTGAGCAAGGTGATAATACTACAGAAATCCTCACTAAAGAATGGTCATCCCCTAATTCTTGCCGCAAAGCTTTTACTACTGGGCGCACCCAGGTTGTTACTTCACCCGGGCCATTTGAAAGGATCAGAATATCTACTTGAGTCATTAGTCAAAAGGCAAATGTTACCTAATTATTTACTATGTTATCGGTATATACTCTAGCTTTTTAATGAGAATCCCCAAAGAGTTAAGAAAGTTTTTTAGCGGCTCTCCACGCCTCGACGCAATTCCAGGCTTCATCGTATGAGTGATGCACGTGAGCGCATAA
>NZ_JBALDC010000069.1:0-40032 GCF_036917575.1 Nostoc sp.
TGCTGCAATGAATCAATTTAAACCCTCTTATGCTTCTGGATGATTTAGCTCCTAAACTACTTGCTTATTCCGGAAAGTGACAGAAGAGGGATAACTAATGATTAATGACTACTTCCATAAATTATCCATAGAAAGAAGCGCTTAAAGAGTTTCTACCTCACTAGCTTTTACTACTGGGATAGAAAGGGGTACTTTAGTGGCGATCGCAAATAACTGTTCTAGTTGACTCAGACCTGTCAAGCCACCACATAACAATACTTGGTCGCTGATTCGCAAGTCCATGCCGCCATCAGGATAGCGAATAAATTTACCATCGCGCCGGATCGCCTGTACCTGTACTCCATACTGCTTACCAATCTCTAAATCTTTAAGGGTTTTACCTAGTGTTGGCGCATCTGCATTGACTGTAACCCACTGGCAAGCACTATTTTCTCCAGGAACAACAGCTTGTCCTTTAGCTAATTCTGCTAAAGCCGTTAGTTCTTCATTTGCTCCCACCACCAGCAAGCGATCGCCTTCTGCCAATTTAGTTTGATTGTTGGGATAATCGATTTCTTCGCCGTCAGCGCGGCGAATTGCCATCAAACTCACTCCTGTTAAATAGCGCATATCCGCTTCTTCTACGCTCATGCCAATTAAGGGCGAATTCGATGGTAAAGGATACCAACGCTGATTTAAATCGCGAGTTGCTTGGCGCAAATCACGAGCAACTTCAGTTGCAGAACGCTCTGGCCGCAAATCTAAATAATGATCGTTGCGGATTTGCTGCATTTCTCGTTGGACAACAGGTGGCGACAACAAGCCTAAGCCTGTTAATAAATAGGTTGCCATTTCTAAGCTGGCTTCAAATTCTGGTTGCACAACATCCCTAGCTCCCAATTGATACAGCACCTCAATATTTTTATCCTGGGTAGCACGGACAACCAAATCTAACTCTGGGCGCAATTCTAAAGCGCGTTTCAAGGAAAGACGAGTACTTATAGGATCGTGGAGTGCGATCGCCATTCCTTTGGCGTGATTCACCCCAGCAGTTTCCAAAACGTGTAAACTGACGCAATTGCCATAGACATAAGACACCCCAGCCTCACGTAACTGCTGAATTCTACTCTCCGATTGGTCGATTACCACCACAGGTAGGTCATGTTGCAGCAACAACTTCACCAAATTCTTGCCGACTTGCCCATAGCCACAAACTACTACATGGTCTTTGAAGGGCAAATCTTCCGATACATCCCGCGCCTGATCTTCTTCTAAGTATGGTTTCAACCAAGGTATTGATTCGGCAAAGTTAAATAAAAATGGCGCTAACCGCAGTACAAAGGGAGTCAGCATGAGAGTAACTGCGGTGGTTCCCAAAATTAATAAGTATATTTGTCGGGATACTAGCCCTAAAGACTGCCCTTCACTAGCGAGAACAAAGGAAAATTCCCCAATTTGCGCCAATCCCAAACCGGCAATTATGGCTGTTTTCAAAGGATAGCGGAACAGTTTCACTAAGGGCGTGATAATCAAAAATTTACCTACGAAAACTATTGCCACCAACCCCAAAATCAATTCTAGGTTGTTCCACAAAAACACTGGATCAATTAACATTCCAATGGCGGCAAAAAATAAACTGGCAAAGATATCTCGCAGTGGTTCGACATAAGTCAGGGTTTGATCGGCATACTCCACCTCAGAAATCATCAAACCCGCAACAAATGCCCCCATTTCAATAGACAGCCCCAAATGCTCTGTCAATAGAGCAATGCCCAAACACAGGGCTACAACTCCTAATAAAAACAGTTCTTTGCTTTCGGTACGGGCTAGCAGTTGTAACAAAGGCGGTATCAGCCAAATCCCCGCAGCTACCGCCCCAGCCGCAAATAAACCAATCGAACCTAGGGCTGTGAGGACGGCAATGCCAATAGTTTCTGCTGGTTGGTTGAGGGCTGGTAAGACTGCTAACATCAGTCCCAGTGCCAAGTCTTGGACTACCAAAATCCCTAGCATCACTTGCCCGTGGGGCGTTTCTGTTTCGTTGCGCTCCATCAAGCACTTAAGGACAACTGCTGTGGAAGATAGGGAGAGAATACAGCCCAAAAACATCCCCTTCGCAGGTAAGGCTCCCCAGGCTCCGCTTAACCCGCATATTAAAACCGTGACCAAAATTGTCAAAGCAATCTGGAGTCCACCTCCACCAAGAGCGATCGCTTTTACCTTCTTGAGTTCCGCAAAGGAAAATTCCACACCCAAGGCGAATAACAAAAAGGCGACTCCGAACTGTGCCAGAGTCTCTACTTGAATCAGTTCTTTAATCAATCCCAGTCCAGTTGGGCCAACGACTATCCCGCCAATGAGATACCCCAGCAGCACGGGTTGTTGCAAAAGTGCCGCGAATAGTCCACCACAGGCTGCAACGCCTAGAACTAAAACTAAATCAACAATTAACCGAAAATCTTCTTGCACCAGTTTTAACAGAACTCTTAAGACCTATTAATTCAGGATACAAAGTTTTATATATCCCAGGATAGTTTAGTTTAGATATTGGGCGTGGGGCATTGGGCAAAACAGTTCCGAGTTTCGAGTTCCTCGGCAAGCGAGTAAAGAAGTGAGATTCCCCACTCAGCACTCAGTACTCCTGAAGGGCATTGGGCATTGGGCTAGAAGAGATGTATTTTATAATGCAACAATGAGTCTTTGATACTCGTGGACGAGTCTTTAATACTCACAGGTGCAGTATTCCTCTACCTCCTGCCCCCTGCCTCCTGCCCCCTGCCTCCTGCCCAATGCCCATTAAATTTTAGGCGAACTGAGGGCATTCAATAATAGCAGCGACCACGGCACTTTAATATCAGGTATAAGCCATGAGTACTTTCTCAGTACAGGCAACGCAGCAGGTAGTACAAAACGCAGAGAGCGTAGCGATGCGGGCCGATCGCCATTTTCATCTACAAGATTATATTTCTTAGCCAGTTCGGCAACAATTTGCACGTGTCCTGTACAACTGATCAGATTTGGCTCACTAGCAAGTGCAGCGATCGCTCGTCCAGTTAATAAGGGAGTTTCCCAGTTGTAGCGATCGCTAATTAATGAGTTTTTCAGGTCAGTAGCATTGGTTTGATTCATCTCAGAAGCAAAACTCGAAAAAAGCTCAGTACCAACAATACCCGGCCAAATTGAAACAGAAGTGACGTTATGTGGCTTTAATTCAACAGCCATATCAGCAGCTAGGCGATCGCAAGCTGCTTTGCCAACACCATAAGCTGTATTAAAGATATAAGACATCCCACCCCACGAGGAAATGGTGCAAATGAGTCCAGAGTTACGCTTAGTCATCATCCGAGCCGCAAAAACACTCGCAACATAGTGGCTGCGAAGACCAACGTTGTTGCTAGCATCCCAAAGACTTGGTTGAGAATCCCAAAAGGGCTGCCCCTGAGCGTCTTTTACTGCCTGAACTCCTGAGTAAGCATTATTTACCAGTAGGTCGAGTTGTCCATCCTGTTCATCTTGAATGCGATCGAAAAGGAAACGCACCTGCTGATCGTCGCTGTGGTCTACTTGGACGGGAATGCATACACCACCGACTTCCTCAATCGCTGATTTCGTTTCACTAAGACTACCTGAAACCCCATCACTAGAAGAGTTGTTGAAGCTGCGACCTGTGATGTATACAGTTGCACCAGCTTCACCAAGGCCAATGGCAATTCCCTTACCAATTCCCCGCGTAGCACCTGTTACCAAAGCCACTTTACCTTCAAGGTGTTTCATGAGCGCTCATTTCTAATCTTTTACCGTTAAATATTGATTATTACAATATTCTTTCGTAGCTGTGACTGAAACAACTTCTACCTCGATCGGTTTTTCTTTAGTTCCGTCGATCAGAAACTCACTAGCTCCTTCACGAGGTTTTTTCGGATTTCCCCAATCATAGGTGTAACCTAAACCTGTCCAAGGATAATGTTCTTGAGTATTAACTGCGTAAGAAGTTCTGTATATCTCTTGCAAAATCAGATAATTAGCAGAAATTGGGATATTAAAAACATTACAACTAGAATCATTAATTTCTGGATCGACACATGGTCTACTTAAATCTTCAGCTTTCACCCACATTTCGACAAAATGCGTCTTATTTGAATTTCTATTTAAAATTAAGCCTAAATACTGCTGTAACCTCAGAGAAAGCATGATATTACCAGGAATATTTATACCGATTCCCTTACAATTTTGACAAAATTCTTTAACTTGAGGAACGGCTGTTAACCAAGTGCGTGCTTCTACACTTTTTTTTGTACCTATTTTCCAATCTTCATTTGGGCTTTTTACATATTTCCAACTCGCCATCAAATATTCAATTTTACCATTATTTTCTCTCCATATTATTTGAGGATTAGTTTTTGACAATGACCAAAGATTTTTTACTACTTTCTCTTCACTCGGACTTTTTGCATCTTCAATCGCTATATCTAACTGCTTTTTCAGAGCTTTATAACTTTCGGGTTTATTTTTATCCAGATACTCATTGACGTTTGGATTGTTTTCTGATTGTGCTAATAAATATTTTCTGAGGTTTGATGTACTCTGTATGGGAATTTCTCTAGCTAGCAAACTGGAATATCCAACTGCCAAAAATGCACCTGTCAAGCCTAAAAATACTTGAGTTTTTAATTTTTTCATGAAAATAATCCTATGGATTTCTAACAATAGGGTAAATGTCACATTCTGGGTTAAACCCAAAGATTGAACCTGATTTTATATTTATGTTTGGCTAAAATGCTATTGTGCTTAATATTTTTAATTAACTTTATCTGTATAAAAATTAATATCTATAGCAATTTTAAATCACTCGCGAACAACAAGATCCCTGACTTCTCAAATAAGTCGGGGATTTGCGGGTTTAATTCTCACGAATTAAATAGGATTGCTATATATCTAGTAGTCTGCCACAGGTATTATGACAGATTAATAGAGTTCATCGTAAACAGAGGACTAGTATTTTTTACTCAGCACTTTCTTTTTCAGGCTGACATATCTGCCACAGGAAGCGATCGCAGTTACTATCAATTTATTACGTATAATTACTTATTTAGTTCTGCTATTTCTAGATAAATCGACTATACCCTACGGATACTGTAATACTCATTGGTGTGTCCCGACAAAAAATTATCAGGCAATATTAACAATCTATCGCCTGCATAAAACATTATTTTCTCATTGATATGAGGGGTCTAACCCTCTATTTATCATCTGTACCCAGCAGTAGGAACGGGTTTTGGTCAAGCCATGCTTGTTGGTAATCAAGTTGAGCGCTTATTCACAGGATGACGCTGGCTAAACAAGCGATTAAACTATGGATAATGTCAAGCAATTGTTGTTTTTAACACCACTTACATAAATTTAATCTCATTGTTAAATCTAAAACCTCATCCTGTTATACAAAATACCAGTTATGTCAGCGTATCAAGGAAGTTGTGGGGAGACCACCGATTTGATTATTGGTGTTCACAACCAAGAAAACCTCGAATTACCAGCAAATTCTGCTCCTGTGGGTGCTCTTGCTACAAGACAAGGAACTTTTTCTACGTTTCTTGCTCTCTTGACTCAGGATACTTTTAAACAGGTCGTTAAGGATGTCGAGCAAAAATTACAGATTGTTCATCAAACCCTATCAATGCTTGATTCTCATGGGTTTGAAACTCTTCTGCAAGAAATGTTGCATTCGATTACCTTAAAAACTGGGGAATTACTGGGAGCAGACCGGACGACGATATTTTTATTGGATGAAGAAAAACAAGAACTTTGGTCAATTCTGGCCGAGGGGGAAGGCGGTCGCTCTTTAGAAATCCGCATCCCCGCCGATAAAGGCATTGCTGGGGAAGTCGCCACTTTTAAAGAAGTTATTAATATTCCCTTTGATTTTTATAGTGACCCGCGATCGCATTTTGCCCAAGAACAAGAAAAAAGAACTGGCTATCGCACCTACACGATGTTAGCTTTGCCACTCTTAAATGAACATGGGAAATTAGTTGCAGTAGTGCAATTACTGAATAAATTAAAATCTGGGAATAATCACAATGCTTCACTTGCAGAGCGCATTGATACCAAAGGTTTCACCTCTGCTGACGAACAATTATTTCAAGAATTTGCTCCTTCGATTCGCTTGATTTTAGAATCCTCGCGCTCTTTTTATGTAGCTACCCAAAAACAAAGAGCAGTAGCGGCGCTGATGAAAGCAATTAAGTCCCTCTCGCAAAGTAGTCTCGATTTAGAAGACACCCTCAAACGGGTGATGGATGAAGCCAAAGAATTGATGAATGCTGATCGCAGTACATTATGGTTAATAGACCGCGATCGCCATGAATTATGGACGAAAATCACTCAGGATGATGGTTCAACCAAAGAGTTGCAAGTCCCCATAGGTAAAGGCTTTGCTGGCATAGTAGCGGCTTCTGGCAAGAAGCTGAATATTGGCTTTGATTTGTACTACGATCCTGACTCAGAGACAGCCCAAAAACTAGACCAGCAAAATGGCTATCGCACCTGTAGCTTGCTTTGTATGCCAGTATTTAATGCCGATAGACAACTGATTGGCGTTACCCAACTCGTAAATAAAAAGAAATCCGGGGACTTTCCTCCTTATAATCCAGCTGATTGGCCCAAAGCTCCCGACTGCTTCCAAGCTAGCTTTGACCGCAACGATGAAGAGTTCATGGAAGCTTTTAATATTCAAGCAGGAGTAGCGCTGCAAAATGCCCAGTTGTTTGCCACAGTCAAGCAACAAGAACAAATGCAACGGGACATTCTGCGTAGTCTTTCCAATGGCGTGGTTTCCACTGATAAAACTGGGTTAATTATTGCCGCCAATGAAAGTGCCAAACGTTTGCTAGGACTAGGAGTAGATGATCGTTTAGAAGGTAAATTAGTTAATGATGTCATTGGCATCAAAGAAGGCGACTTTAGTAAGTGGTATCAGGATGCTTTACACGCAGTTGACTTAAAAGGCCGCCAGCAATATTACCCCGATCGCACACTCATAACCACTGATACAGAACAGCACAGTATTAATTTATCGATTAACACAATTGCCGATGCTAGCGACCAAGATCAAGTCCGGGGGGCGCTGGTGGTGATGGAAGATATTAGTGATGAAAAGCGGCTCAAGAGTACGATGTACCGTTACATGACCCAGGAATTAGCCGAAGAATTGCTGAAATTAGATGACGCGAAACTCGGAGGCGATCGCAAAGAAGTTTCGATTTTATTTTCCGATATTCGCGGCTACACCACTTTGACGGAAAACTTAGAAGCAGAAGAAGTGGTGAGTATGCTTAATGAATATTTTGAATCAATGGTGGAGGCAGTCTTTAAACATAAAGGCACTCTTGATAAATATATCGGTGATGCCATCATGGCTGTATTTGGTTCTCCTCTACCATTACAAGAACATGCTTGGATGGCAGTGCAAACATCCTTAGAAATGCGCGATCGCTTGCACGAATTTAATCAACGTCGCTATGCAATTGATAAGCCCAGAATCAAGATCGGCATTGGTATCAATTCTGATACTGTGATTAGTGGAAATATTGGCTCTAGTAAGCGGATGGAATTTACTGCGATTGGTGATGGCGTTAATCTTGGCTCTCGATTAGAAAGTGTTAGTAAACAGTATGGTTGCGATATTATTATTAGCCATAATACTTTTAAACCATGCCAAGATCATATTTGGGCTAGGGAACTAGATTACATTCGTGTCAAGGGTAGAAATGAACCAGTAGCCATATACGAATTACTGGGTTTGCGTTCCAATCCGATTGAAAGCGAAAAATTACAAGTTATTGAACACTATCATAAAGGGCGTGAGTATTACCTCAAGCGGCAGTTTTATCATGCCAGGGCTGAGTTTGCTAATGTGTTGGCAGCAGACAGCCAGGACAAAGCTGCTATGTTGCATCTATTGCGTTGTCAGCATTGGTTACAATCACCCCCAACAGAATCAGATTGGGATGAAGGAGTTTGGACATTTCAGGAAAAATAAACTATTCAAAATAATTTTTTTTAACACATTAAATTCTTCTGATTACTTGTGTTAATTTTGATTTATAATATAAATAATTAATTTTAACTCACTCAAACAATCTTTGATAACTACAATAAGAGGAAAATAGATAAGATTCAACCTTAAATATTTTAAATAATAGATTGTTGAAATAAAGAAACTTTATACACTACAAAATTAGATAATATGTTGAAAAATAACTTTTAGTAAATCTCCTTGTTTAAAAGGTTTAGTTAAATAACCTGATGCTCTGACCATCTTCGCTTTAGCTCTATCTATAAATCCTACTTTTTCTGACACCATAATCACAGGTGTATTTTTAAAATATGAGTGTTTACGCAGCAAAGAGCAGAGTTCATATCCATCTAATTTAGGCATTAATATATCCAACAAAATTATATCAGGTTTTATCCGGATAATCTGCATTAAAGCTTTTAAAGAATCAGTGACTCCGATAACAGAAAAGGTTTGCTCATCTAAATAACTTTTAATAGCATTCAATACTGTAGGACTGTCATCAATACACAAGATTGTGTATATTTTTCTATCAACAGAGGGTTGAATGATTTGCTGACCCCTGTTCTCATTAGTATTAATAGAGTAGGCTGCTGCTTTATAGTCGTTTATTTTAGGCAACTTTGGTGTAGTTTTGATTTTAGGTTGTAGCTCATTTATTTGGAAAACTTGTGAAGTATGTGATTGATAACTTGGCAATATTTGACGATAAATCCCTTCTCTATGAGAAACTTCTCTTTCAAAAACACTAATGCGATCGCCAATATTTTGGGGTGTTAAACATTGTTCAACTAATAAACGAAGATTTAGATGACAAAACTTTGGCATATCATCCAGAAAGCTCTCAGGAATAAATTCATAACTCCCCTCTTCTAAGTTCAGAAATGACTCTATAACTTCTAGCGCCAATTGCTCTATTAGCATTGCAGCTTGAGAGGAACTGATATATTTCTGATTGACTAACCAACAAATAGCCAAATAATCTGGGTTTGGTATTGTCTGATTTTCAATGCCAGTTTCAAATATTGCCCGCAACTGGTCTTTGATTCCGTCAGGGAGAGTAGAAATTTGCTGACTCAATCTTTGCAAATTTCTGTAAAGCGGCTCAAACATTTTCTCTGAGTAGCAGGCATAAATTAGTTTCCCCTCATCTACATATATTGACCAAGAGCCTGATGTGCTAAACACCTGTAAACAACCAGTAACCGACTTACCAGTGATTTTTTTCAACAAAGTTAGGGGCTGGAGCTTTTGGAAAAATCTGTATCTACTAATTGGAAGTGTCTTCATTGGGATAGCTCTGGAATAAAATTAACATTTGCAGGTAAAAATAGTGAATTACCTTTTCAGAATTCACCGTGACTTTGTTGGAAGCACTGTCAGATAAATATAGCGGTCATATTTGAGTTAGTACAGAGATTCCACACCCCCAACTCTTAATTCACCAATCTCTATTAAGCTATAATCCACGAGTTACAACTAAACTAATTCATGCTACTGACCAATAGCAAAATTGCCTGACTAGTTGCCAGGATATAGTATTTCAAAAATTAGATTGGTTTTCTGTATCTTTAGCTAATTTAGCCAATCTAACAGTAACTCAAGTGGCACACAAAGACCATTGGCTCTCGCCCATCAGTCACAAAAATATCATTATTATCCGTATTTTGCAGCTTAAAATTATAGATACTTTAGTTCTCTTGCAAAAGTTTTTTGTCCCTAATCCTAAAGTCTGGAGTGACCAAAATATACTGTAATGTAAACGTAAATGTTTCTCCATCAAAGTTTCTAGGCATTAAGTCAGCACTTACTAAGTAAACTTTTATACTGATAATAAAAGTCATCAGATACTTTTTCAAGAAGTTTATTCTTGAGTGTAACTTCAAAAGAGAAAAAGTATTATTAAAAACTAAGCATTCCAAAACTTCAATATCTTACTTAAGTTTGTGATTGTAGAGCAACTCTTGATCTTGGGATTTGGCAAAATTATCACTTGCACAACAATAATGGTAAACCTCCGGCCAAGAATGAGTTTGCTGATAATTGCCGCCATAACGGTGTGTGGTGAGATACACAGGCGACCAAATCAGCAGAAGGGAATCTCTTGCATAAGTACTGCAAACAAGTTCTAACGTTGTGTGGGGCTAAATAGTCACCTTGCAGAAATTGGAGTGACAAATTTAAGAACTACAGGAAAATCCTTGATTAATAGTAGATACCTGCAAAATAGCTGTTTTCAGCTAGATAGTAGATAACAAGTAATATACTCACTAAAACTTAGATTACTATAATTTTCAAAAAAAGTTACCAGAAATATATAAACTTCATGATAAATCAGTAAAGTAAACATGAAAACTAATTAATATCATCTTCTAGAAAATTGTTATAAATATTTATTTGTTTAGATATCCGGGAAAGCTGAAAATGCATAGTAAAAGATAATTATATCTGCTGATTGAATTATATTTATAAAAAACTGAATGATTTTATGGTAGTAATTTACCCAAAAAATCCCAAGTTTGAAAAATCAAAGTTAGACAGCATTTTGCGTCTAAATGAAGTACATTAGACCTCTTGCATAAGTCGAATAGACCCCCCTTTATCTCCCCTTATAAAGGGGATTTTTGAATTACCATGTTTGTTTTGGTTGATACGCTTGTAAATCATGGTGTTTTAGGGAATGAAACAGCCCTGGCTTTATAAAGGGTAATTTGACTTGTGTGTACACCGTAGTAGCAAGGGGAGGGGAGAAAAAGTTTAGCTTTGGCAGGGGTGACGTTCTAGTGGTTCATTAATATCTGTTGAGTATTCCTCACTAGCTTCACTACGAAAAAAAACCAACAACCAGCAGAGGTAAGAGTATTAAGACAGATACAATCAAAACGAGGCTTGCCGGATCAACTTTAATGTGGTTATTTTCTGGATTGCGCATTTTGCACTCTCTTGAACAATAAATATATTACCTAAGCCTAAATGGTGGTTACTTTTTTTCAAAGCTCAATGAGGTTTAAAAGTGTAAACTTTTTAGTTCATCAGCTTATTTCTTCCAAGGCAATTTAGTCCCCATTTCAGTGAAAGCTGAAAAGATAAGATAAAGAATGAGTAACCCAGCAGCTGCAAAGAAAGCGAGTAAATCGTTATCCATAAATGGTATTCGTTAAAGCTTCGCTAATCATAACGGAATCATCTAATCTTTAGCATCTTTCTGAGTCTGCAATCTTTGATCTTCTGGGTGCAAACTGTACCAGACATATTAGCGAGGAACTGCAAGCCAAACTGCTGAAAGCAAACCTGCTAAACGGTACAATAATCCAAAAATCGGTAGCACTGCTCCTGCAATAGTAGCAACGATCGCAGCTAGGGAAGCACTGCGGCTAGCTTTTAATAGAATAGTCTTATTTGATACGTAGATAGCTCAAAGAAGTGCTGCGTTAGCCTAGCCAGCTTGTAGGTAAGCTGTTACGCAAAGAATAATTGCACATTAACTAGTAGTCTGCCAACCCAAAGATGCTGGGTGAGGGCTGGGGAAAGGGGAAAGGGAAAAGGGTAAGGGATTATAAAACCTTTCCCCCTGCCCCTTATCCCCAGAGGGGGCCCCACCTTCCCCCTTCCCCTTTACCCCGCCAAGTCACGAAAGCAAACTACTAGTGTACCCCTCTGGGGAAGCAAGCTACGCGCAGCGTCTCCTTCAGGAGAGGGTTGTCCTTTGTCCTTAGAAACTATAAATTACTAATTACTAATAACGGTCTATACGGAGTTTTTGCAATGTATAAGTGCATTAGCTTATCGCTCTGTCCCTGAGTTGCTCGACTGTAACTTGGTATAAACACCAAAAACCCAGTCTTAATGACCGGGTTTTTGAGGGAAAACAATGGGGATATATTCCCCGAAGGTTAGTTATAGAGGTTCAGTATAATATCGATGCTCTGATATTTACTACCACGCCATTGTTACCTATTCCGGAAAATTAGCTAAGAATTTTTGACTAGTCTTCTTTGATATCCTAAAATACAGCAACTTACATCAATCTGCCAAGGGCTTGTGCTGTGCTTGCCTCGTTCATCCTTCAGAGCAATTGCATCATGCTAAATATGGGTGCGATCGCAACAATACGTTACCTATTTTTTGAGATGCATTTGCACTAAGGTTAGGGCTGAAGCAAAAACTTTTTGAACAGCAGAATATTTAGTTTTTAAGTAGCTAATTTGGTTACTTCTACCCATATTGGTTAAGAATTTGCTGGTACAACTGAATGTACTGTTGGGCTTGTACTTCTAACGAGTACTCTTCAATCGCAACCTTGCGGCAATTTTGACTCATCCGATTGCGTAAATTAACGTCTTCTAATAGTTGGACAATTCCATTACAGAAATCATCAGCATCTTCAGGTTTTGCTAAATACCCAGTGATACCAGGACGGACATAATCTGGAACGCCACCAACATTGAAGGCAACTGTCGGTGTACCACAAGCTGCTGCCTCCAGACCGACTAACCCGCAAACATCAGCACGGGTTGGAAACAGAAATAAATCGGCGGCAGAATAGGCAATGGCTTTAAGGCGATCGCTGCTCATATAGCCAAGGTGCAGTACTTCTATTTCTGCGGCATTTAAGATTGCCTTCGCTTCATCCCCAAAAGTCAGCAACACGGTTTCAGCTTTGAGCGATTTAGGTATGCAAGAAAGAGCTTTGAGCAATAAATCGCCACCTTTACGCCGATTTCTCATGTCTTGTGCTCCAAATATGAGAACTTTTTTCTGCTGGGGAATTCCCAATTCAGATTGACACTGCTGTTGATCGAGTGGTTGATAGGCTACTGTATCAATTCCGTAGGAAATGTGATGAATGGGGAAACATTTGAGCATACTCTGTTTAGCGCATTCAGCCAACCAGCGACTAGGAGGCACAATCGTTAAGTTGGAGTGTTGATAGACCCAATTCTTTAACTTCCACTCTAGAGATGTGGCATCTCGTTGAATCGGAGGTAACGCATTCGGATAAGGACATTTTCCACAACCAGTTTGCCATTTTGAACAGTCATAACTGTAAGCACAGTGTCCCGTGAAACTCCACATATCATGTAGTGTATAGACGGCAGGTTTATCTCTCGTTAATGAAGGAAGCATGAGATAAGAAAAATAATCATCATGAAGCAGGTGAAAGTTGAGTAAAGCAGCATTCTGATAACAGGCTTGATGTTTCAGATCAGCAATTGAGGGATTGGCAACATAATTCAAGCCCATTCGTCTTGTAATTGAGTTCGCTAAATCGACAAACTGATTTTTTCTTTGGACAATCTGTACTGTATTTTTCAAATCATTAGCTTTTTCCTGAAACACTCCATTAATCTCATATTTATAGGCAAAGAAAGATTGAATCCCGGCTTTGGATAAACCTTGATGCAGATTGTAGGCAGCAATAAATGCACCCCCTAAGCCAGAGCAGTTATTAATATGAAGTATATTGAGAGAATTCATTTGATTTCGTCTCCAGTGCCTTGTCTCTTGAATCTCTAATCTGTTTAACAACTGAAGATTGAATAAAACTCGATGATTGGGTTAGATGGAATCTGCATGTATTGTCTTCAAGAGGTTTGAAACAGTCATTTCTGAATGGCTAATAAGCTGCGTCAGCATCTCCTGATAGTTGTTCAATAGGCGATCAATTGTCTCTGCTGTGAATTTTTCAGTGCCGTATTTAGCCCTGATCTGGATTGTTTTTGACAGATCAACGTAAAGCTCCAACGGAGGTGTTTTGCCATAAAGTTCCATTGGCATATCGCCCCATTGTGACGGTGCGATCGCTTCCCAACCTGGCATTCGATCTTGAACCGAGGGAGTCATGGTAATACTTGCCAGCAGATTAAAGGGACGTAAGTGTTGGATCTGCTCGATCACCCGATGCAGCTGCACCTCTTTATATTCGATCGCTTCATTGACGGTTTCTTGAAGTTGTTTAATTACGGTCGAGCCAGTCTGTTCCGGCAAGATTAGCGATCGCGGACTCGTTATAGACTTGCTGCTGCCACAAGGCAAAGTCTGCATATTGGCATGATAGGGCTGGGACGGGCGAAGGTCGCCCATTGGCGAAAGAAGTATTGCTCCCAAGGTACGTATACAACAAACACCAACCAAACTTTCCCTTGAACAATTAAACGTTTTATCTTCAATCGTATCTGAGAATAATGATGCAACCTTAGATGAACTGCGTATGCTTTTAGAACAGAAGACGGGAGTTTTGATAGGTCGCTCAACTCTAGATAGAATGTTGCATCTTCTAGACCTGAAACTCAAAAAAAAACACTACACCCTACCGAAAAAGAGACTGAAAGAGTTCAATTACTAAGGGTAGAATTCTGGAAAACGGTTCAGGGAATTATAGCTGAGAACCTTATATTTATTGACGAGTCTGGTATTAATTTATCTTTAGTACGATTGTTTGCCCGTGCCCCTAAGGGAAAAAGAGCACGAGGTGAACGTCCTATTAAACGAGGAAAAAACGTCTCCTTAATTGGTGCAATTGGTTTCCAAGGTGTAATTACTAAAATCAGTCTTATTGGTGCGACAGATGGACTCACATTTGAGGCATTTATCTCCCAGAAGTTAGTTCCAAAACTTTGGAAAGGAGCAGTTGTTGTTATGGATAATTGTTCCATTCATAAAGGTAAAGAGATTGAAGCACTCATCCAAGCAGCAGGAGCAAATCTTATTTATTTACCACCTTACTCTCCTGACTTTTCACCAATTGAAAATTGCTGGTCGAAGATCAAGAGTATACTACGTTCTATTGGTGCCAGAAATTACCCTTCTTTAGCGAAAGCAATTGAAGAAGCTTTTAACAAAGTATCTTTAAAAGATATTAAAAGCTGGTTTACTCACTGCTGCTACTGTACCTCAGTAGACTAGGAAACGCTATATCACCGCCAGTTCTCAATTAGGCATCAATGGCATTGTTAATATTAATACTCCAGATGTTGACCCTACTAAAGGATTAACTCAATTGCCTTCTGTGCCTACCGACCCTACAAATCAAATTGTGGCAGGTTGCCCTAGCAACGAAGAAGCAAATTTTGTGATTAGCGGACGAGGAGGTTTACCAGAAGATCCCCGCCAAATACTGCGTGTTCAGGTAGTTTTACAGGATATGCGAGTCAGTGCAGATTCCCCAAATAAATCAGAGCAAATCAGCCATATAAAAGTACCAGATATAAAAGGGCAACCACCACTACAAGAAGCTACTGGATGGATGATTAATCAACAAGGACAGGTAGAATTGGTGGCAAATATTACTACCCAAATACAACCTGATGGTGGGAGAAATAAAAGTGATTGTGGGAATTTATCATATCAACCGTGACTGATTCAGCCATCAACATTTAGATGCGATCGCCTGAGAGAAATTCCGAACTACGGAGTTATGAATTCGACACCTACTAATTTGCTGTAGTCAAAATTAAGACTATTTTCTACTAGCTTTGAGAGGAAATGAATTGCGGCGTAGAGCCGGAACTTATTTGGCGTCGTCGCCGTTAAACACGCAACACGACGCCAAACCACGACGATAAACAAGAAAAATCTGGTAGTCCAGATGAATTAAAACCAAGTTGGAGGATCATCGTCCTCGCCTTCTCCATCACTTACTTCATCCGGATCATGTTGCCCATTATCGTCCCATCCTCTATAAGAAGCCTCTACGGGGACAGGTGCTAAGATCCACGAGTCGCCAGAATCTTCCACGGTAGTTATATAAATAACCATCGTAGTTTGTATCGGGAGCTAGGCTTTGATTACTGTAAGAGATGTTGGTGATGCGAACGCGATCGCCATAGCGAATTGGACTTGCATCGCCATCCGCTTTAGTAATCTGCCAGCTCTGTTTATCCTCATCATAGCCATCTTGCCAATAGTAACAATCATGGCTATCCGCAAAAGCCCCCAAAACATTATTGTCGCCTATTGCTGATTCTGTCGTTCTGATTTTGATGCGGCTGTTAGCTTGAACCTCGCCATTGCTGCCCACAAGTTCAAGTTTTGCTAATTTTTTTTTCTGTTGGCTCAACTTCGGCCAGTTGTAGCGTCCTTGTTCAACCGCAATCAAGTATTTTCCACTCTCGTGTTTGAGAAAAAACTTATCATTAAACTTAACGACAGCTTGATTAACGACATTTTGATTAGACATGAGAATGTTCTCCTAATTAATTACACATTTGTATTACTAAAACTTATCCAGAAATAGCAAAACTAAAGCATTGCTGTTCCTCTCGTTTTAATGTCAGCACTGTCTTCAGTTCTAACGCCCTTAAAACCGATAGGTCCCTCACCTTTGTAGGTCATAGTTCCATTGAGGGTTTGTCCGTCATCGTCAGACTTCACATTGATAGCGACAACGTTCTGGTCAGAGCGACCACCAAGTACCCATATACCCCCGTCATGCCAAGGAGCGGAATCCCCTACCCATTGGTTTTCAACTGTGTAACCATTACTACCAGAACGCTTCGCCCGAAAACTAATCGGTCCCTCACCAGAGTAGGTCATGGTTCCATTGAGAGTTTGTCCTTCATCATCAGACTTCGCATCGATCGCAATAACGTTCTGGTCAGAGCGACCACCGATCTCCCAACTGCCACCTTCGTTCCACGGCGCAGATGAGCCACCCCACTGATTTTCCACTTGATATAGTGCCCTATCTTTCTCGAGTATCTAACTATTTTTTAGTAGACAGAAAACTTTTCCAGAAGCTTTATTAGCGTTGAATTTGAATTAGGAAATCCCATTGACCAAAATCAGATCGCGCCCTGCTTTTCAAGCACATCTATTCTATATGAACTTCCGTAATAAGCACTTTTTATCATGCTTTAGCGATAAACCGTAGCTCTTTTATTTTGTTGATTAATAACTGGTGAACTAACACTATACACACATTGCAATATTAAGTTAAAACACAGATTAAGCTTTAACGAAAATACAATCAGCTTTGAAAAATTGAATAACATATTATTAATATGATTAATTGACTAGCAAGAAATTATCTGTATTAAATAATTATGTTATTAACAATAATAATTGACTAAAAGCAAATTATATGCATTTAAAAAGTATAATAATTAAAGATTGAGATAAAAAAAAGTAAGTATAAGCTTTTCATTGAGTCGATTTTTGGGATGCTAATAACATCATTTTTGACATAGTTCAGTGGCGTTGTCAGCGCTCCACTCAGCAAGCTTGAGGCAATGTCTACTAAAGTCTTTATCAGCCCTTTGCGTAAGACAGTTGTAATACAAAAAGTGGATGGGAGGATGGGGAGCAAAGGCAAGGGGAAAAGAAGCTAATTTCAGCTTGCAGTCTTTTTCCCCTTTGCACCTCTGCCTTTATTTGTAAATATTAGCTAGCTATATTTATCAGGCAGACTTGATACGATTAATCAATGCCAAAATTACGAGCTAGCAATTATAAATTGCAGATTATAAGCGTTTATGCGTATTCATCGTTACTTAATTTTAGGCATACTAATCTTTTTTTTAATTACAACTGTTTTACCAGCCACCGCAGAGGATTTTATTTCCCGAACTCAATCTCAAGTCATCTTACTAGAACAAGGAAAACAAGTTTATGATGCCGGAAAGTTAGTAGAAGCTGCACAAATTTGGTCACAAGCAGCCTAGATATTTCAGCAAAGCAAACAGCAGCACTATCAAATATTAAGTTACAACCACCTGGCTATTGTTTATCAAGACTTGGGCAAGTGGGAAGTAGCGCGATCGCTAATCACCCAAGCAGAGAATATCCTAAAAACAGTGGATGATTCCTTCCTTTACGCCCAAGTCCTCAATACCAAAGGAAGTTTACAATTAAATACTGGACAACCGGAATTAGCCTTAGAAACTTGGCAGCAAGCAGAGAAAATCTATCGTTCCCTCAAAGATGTGACAGGGATTGTGCTATCGCAGATTAACCAAGCTCAAGCATTGCAAACGTTGGGAGAGTATTGTCGCGCCCAAAGGCAACTAGAACAAATCAATCAAGACCTTGCTGCTTTACCTGATAGTCTCCTCAAAGCTAGGGGATTGCGGAGTTTAGGGGTAACTTTGCAAGTAGTGGGAGATTTAGAGCGATCGCAACAAGTATTATCGCAAAGTTTAGCGATCGCCAAGCTTGTAAATTCTAACGCAGATATCGCCGAAACCTTCTTAAGATTGGGAAATACCGCTAGAGCTAGGGAAGATTTTAAAGCCGCTTTAGAATTTTATCAACAAGCAAGTAGTGGTGACAAGCGTACTCAACTAGAAGCGCTGCTCAACCAACTCAGCCTTTTAATAAAAACTGAGCAAAATCAAGCTGCACTAGCATTATTACCGCAAATTCAAACGCGTCACCTGACTCCCAGTCGTTGGGGAATTTATGCACAAGTTAATTTAGCTGCAAGTTGGATGAAACTGTCATCATCAAACACAAAAGACATTGCTCAACTTTTGGCAACAGCAGTCACACAAGCTAGAGAATTAACAGATGCAAGAGCGCAAAGTTATGCTTTAGGAGAATTAGGACATCTCTACGAACAAACTCAGCAATTCTCAGAAGCCCTAACTCTCACTCAAACAGCATTATCTTTGGCACAGGGAGTGCAAGCAGATGATATTGCCGTCAATTGGTTGTGGCAGCAAGGACGAATTGAGAAAGCTAGGGGGAATGTTGAGTCAGCAATTACTGCTTATGAACAAGCTGTTGATTATTTAACATCTCTGCGTCAAGACTTAGTGCAATTGAATCCTGACGTGCAATTTAATTTCCGCGATCGCGTTGAACCAGTGTATAGGCAGTTAGTACAATTACTTTTACAAGATGTAGACAGCCTACCACATATCATCAAGCAACAACACTTAGAGAAATCTCGCAAAACAATCGAAGCATTGGAATTAGCAGAATTAGAAAACTTTTTCCACCAAGCTTGCTTAAGTTATAAACCGCAACCAATAGATAAAATCGATCCAAAAGCCGCAGTAATTTACCCAATTTTGCTAGAACGTCGCTTGGAGGTAATTGTTTCTCTTGCTGGGCAACCTTTGCAACATTATGGAACAAACCTTTCATTACAAGAGGAATCAGAGGTTTTTGATAAACTACGCCAGTCTTTTAACCTTGCTTTCTTGCCTGATGAGGTGCTACCTTCTGCCCAAAAATTATATGATTGGTTATTGCGTCCTGCCGAAAAAGAAATAAAACTTCAGGGGATTAAAACCTTAGTGTTTGTCTTAGATGGTTTTTTACGCAGTGTACCGATGGCAGTTTTGCACGATCGCATACAGATGTTGTCGAAAATCTCAAGTTGCAGCAATAGCTTGTTGAGCATCGTCAAAAAAATGTTGAGCTTGAGGTTTAAAGCACGGATTGCAGATGTTTTGCTGCATTTATTTCTTGTCTCAAGTTAAAAGTTAGATCAGCCTGTAGGATTGATAAATATTAATTTTCTGGCTTTTGCTAATGAACAATGCATTTGGTAGCTGGCAAGAATGGCTAACAGTATTCATCTATTTAGGTTTTACCGTCTTCATTGTCTGGAGCGTGTTTACCGCCGAGAAGAATTAAAAAAGCTGCATATCATTTCACCAGGGTCTTTTTGCTCAAAAGGCAAAACAGTCCCAGCTTGTTGAACCTTGACTCGTTCGCGACAATTGTAAACCTCTATGGGTCTTTTTATGCCATCTACGCTAACAATTGCCTTATATTCCCAGTAGTTTTTAGCACTTCGGCTGATACTGAGAATGCAAATTTGATGGCGTAGACCGTCATAGACAGGGTAATTGCGGCATACAGATGCAAAAGCCGGATGTACCACGAGAAAATTTAGTATTAATAGCAACACAAATATTATGTATTTAATTTGACTCATAAAAAATTGTTTAAGATTATTTGGAAATATTATTAAATTTTTTAACCTTTTGAGTCAATTCAATTACTTTTTCTAGTTTGACAGACTAAAGATTACAACTTCATAAAACATAAAGTATGAGAACAACAGCAAAAAAGCTCACAATGCTTTATGTACTATTTTCCGTTAAAGTTTACTAAGCTAAATTGAACCATGCCCAAACACCTTCTGTACTTTGAGAGTAAACTTTAGTACAACACCGCTTAAATAAACCTCCATTTTAAATCAATGAAACGCTTATACTGTGTACCTGTTTGAATTTTAAATTTTGAATTTTGAATTTCAGCTTGCGGTACTGGTGCGTCTACTCATGTACCATATCTTAATACCAATCGATAAGCCGTACTTAGTGCGTCTATTTAATTGAGAAAATCAGGTTACGCCTAGCTGGGTTCCCACCATTTGTATCTGTAGTTTTATTTTGAAAAATTGATATAACAACAAATGTGCAAAAAAAGTCAGTCGTAAGGACGATAAAATTGCAACCAAAAACAAATTTTGAGCAATCTGAGATTACACGCTGTTTTGCAGCAATACTGCTTTTTGGTCAAGTGTGGCTACATTTACTCCAAGGGAAAACCTACTATCGCAAGATTTTGCAACATCTTGTTACTGCTGGGCCAGATTCTATCTCTCCAGTTCTCCTTGTCAGCGGTTTTGCAGGAATGATTTTTACTCTTCAAATGGCAAGAGAATTAATCCGATTTGGCGCTATCAATACTATTGGAGGTGCTTTTGCCTTAGCTTTTTGTAGAGAATTGGCTCCTATTTTGACCGCTAGTATTATGGCTGCACAAGTAGGTTCTGCTTTTGCAGCAGAAATAGGTGCAATGCGAGTCACCGAGCAAATTGATGCACTTTATATGCTCAAAACCGATCCCATTGATTACCTAGTACTTCCTAGAGTAATTGCTTGTTGTTTGATGGTGCCTTTGATGACGATTTTGGCTTTAGTTACAGGCATTATTGGTGGAGTTTTTACCGCATCAAAGTTATACCAAATTGTTCCCGAAACATTTTTAGAATCAGTCAGAAATTTTTTAGAGCCGTCAGATTTGTTTATTATTTTGCTAAAAGGATTTATTTTTGGAGTGCTGGTTGCTGTCATTGGCTGTAGTTGGGGCTTAACTACTAGAGGGGGAGCAAAGGAAGTAGGAGAATCAGCAACAAAAGCAGTTGTTACTAGTTGGGTATCCATTTTTATTATGGATTTTTTCCTATCTCTACTGCTGTTTGAATAGCCTGCATTTTGAACCCAAGTAAGTATTGAATAAAATTCCTGATTTTTTAAGAAGTTGGGAATTTTAGCTATAAAAGAAGTTGTGGGGAAATAATACTACTTTTAAAGCATTGACGCAACCCAACCCAAGCATCACTTGTTTTTTCAGATATAACCGATCAAGTTATCAGAATTTAGGAATATATGAACTTATAGATTAGTGCACCCAAAGCTAAACCTCCCAATGAAAAGATAGAGGCAGTTGAAAAAGCTAGCCCTTCTTTAAGACCTGCTCTTTGAAAGTCTATCCTAACTAATATAGTCGCTGAAATTATGAGTAAAGTATCAAGAAATACCCGAAACCAGGCAATCATGATAAAAAATAAAAAAGCTGCTGAGACGGCAATGCCGAAAGACCTGGTATTTGATTGAAGAAAAAAACTGTAGTAAGATGTCATCTTCGGCCAAGGAACGGTCAACGTTATGATTAAAAGCAAAATAGCAACTACAATTGCCACCCACACAGATATAGGAGCATGTGTTTCTGATATTAACCAGCCTAAAGTACTGTAACTCAGCAGTACTAGTGCCAGGGACACCCAAGGAACTCTTTTCAAAATTGACATGGGTTTATATTTCTAGTATAGGGTTAAGGTCTTATCGCACAAATAAGTGTAGTAACTCAAGACTCTATTTTGCTTAAGCATTTGCTCTGTTTACGATCATTATCCTTCCTTAAGGATATCCCAGTATCAAAGGAGTTTTTTACAATACGAGTATTAGTGAGACAAGAAACCAGAAGTTCTTACAGATAAAATTATGTAAATTTTGAATATATGGTTTAGAATAGTAAGTTTGACATCATATTTTTATAGCTTCGATTAATAGACTTTTATGCTATTTACAACAAGGCCAAACAAGTTTGTCGAAAATTGCGATACAAAGTAGTTAAAGATTTGTAAACTGTTAGCAGCCGAGTCGCCGCGTGTCACATCTTGTTAAGGAATTATCATGAGACAACTTATTATTGCTGAACGCGTATGCCTCATTGGTCATATCGCGTCAAAAGCCTTTGGATTGGTAGGGATGCTACTGGTAGTACCTAATTCCGAAATAATTTTAAACTTATCGCAGGTAGGAGAAACCGCCATACAGTTAAGTATGGCTGGCGGCGGTGTAGTTGATATCATCTTAGGAACAGTAGCTGTCTCTATTTATGCCTACCGAGCGTTGGGATTAGGAACTTGGCTAGCATTTATGCTACCAGCTATGTTTATCTCTTTGGGAAGTGAACTACTGGGAACTAGTACAGGGTTTCCATTTGGTGATTATAGCTACTTGAGTGGCTTAGGTTATAAGATTGGAGGGCTAGTTCCTTTCACAATTCCTTTATCTTGGTTTTATGTTGGGCTGTCGTGTTACTTAATTGCGAGAACTGGTTTGAAAGTGCCTCAAAAACCCAGTTGGGGTCGCCATATTGCTGCGATCGCGGTTGGTGCTTTGCTCTTCACTTGCTGGGACTTTGCCCTTGAACCGGCTATGAGTCAAACTTCTCTGCCTTTTTGGTATTGGGAACAACCAGGAGCTTTCTTTGGAACACCTTACCAGAACTATGTAGGTTGGTTTGGTACTAGCGCCCTGTTTATGAGTGTAGCAGGATTATTGTGGAGAAATACCTCGATTAAATTAGAGCGATCGCAACTCAATCTGCCTTTAGTTGTTTATTTAACTAACTTTATCTTCGCCGCCGGACTCAGCTTGGCCGCTGGATTCTCCATTCCTGTATTACTCGGCTTATTGCTAGGTGTAATTCCGGCTGTGGCGCTGTGGTCAAAAAGTTCAACCACACCTACTCAAGTTACTGTTGAACCAGTAACCAAAGAAGTATCAGTAGCAAAGGTTGAAATTGCGTTGAAATAAGCGTGTTTGGGGAATGGGGACTCAGAGCACAAGGAGAATAATCCATGCCCCATCACTAATGACCAATGACTAATGACAGCACTTTGATAGTAGAAAGCGCTATTTCTCTTTTATTGCTACTTATCCAAGTACCAGCAACGGCGATTCTGTTTTCGCGGCTGTTAAAGGGACCAAGACGCCATCCTCCAATAGAACCCCAACAACCGATACCTGAGCTTCTAGGTAGGGTTAGCATCGTTGTTCCCACACTGAACGAGGCGCTTCGCATTAGCCCTCTGTTGGCTGGTTTAAGTCAGCAAAGCTATGAAGTTCGAGAAATTATGGTTGTAGACAGCAAGTCCAGTGATGGTACGCCAGATTTAGTAAAAGCCTCACAGCAAAAAGATCCGCGCTTTCGCCTGATGACAGATGATCCCTTACCCTCTGGTTGGGTGGGGCGTCCTTGGGCATTGCATAACGGTTTTCTATATAGCTCAGAGGCTAGTCAGTGGTTTTTGGGGCTGGATGCTGATATCCAACCGCATCCCGGTTTAGTTGCTGGTTTGGTAAAGACGGCCGAAGCACAAGGCTACGATTTGGTTTCTCTTTCACCCCAGTTCATCCTCAAATATCCTGGGGAGTGCTGGCTACAACCAGCTTTATTAATGACTTTGCTTTACCGATTTGACCCAGCAGGGATCAATTCAGAGCAACCAGAACGGGTAATGGCAAATGGGCAGTGTTTTTTGTGTCGTCGCTCTGTTTTGGCTGCTGTAGGTGGTTATAGCAGTGCGAGTAATTCTTTTTGTGATGATGTCACGTTGGCACGCAATATTGCTATCCAAGGTTATAAGGTCGGCTTTTTAGACGGCGCAAAGGTGCTGAAGGTACGAATGTATGAAGGAGCGATGGAGACGTGGAAGGAGTGGGGGCGGAGTCTCGACCTCAAAGATGCAACTTCTCGCTCTCAGTTGTGGGGAGATTTATGGCTACTTGCATCTGTTCAAGGTCTACCCTTTTTAATTGTCTTGACTTTTTTGTTGATTTCTCCCACATTTTTATATTCGCCCACTCCCCCACTCCTGCTGCTGGGACTGAATTTATTCCTATTGGTGATTCGCTTTGCGATGCTAATAGCGATCGCACCTTCCTACGATCGCACAAACGCTAAAGGCAGCTGGTTATTCTGGCTTTCCCCTTTAGCCGATCCCTTAGCTGTGCTACGAATTTTCTTATCTGCATTCCGCACCCCACGCGAGTGGCGAGGACGCAAGTATAGTGCTGAGTTGTGAGTGCTGAGTAGAGAGTAGGGAGTGAGCAGTGAAGAGTTTAGAGTTAGGAGTTAAAAATTTAAAACTCAGCACGGGCTAAACGCCCCGCTTCCGCTAACAGCACTCCTTAGTCCTCTTCACCTCCTACTTGATCCCCGCGTTCTAATTCCCAAAGAATTTGATTTCCTTCACGGCGTACCCGTGACACTATCCAGTTTCGCCAGCGCCATTGATCTCCACGACTGGTAACAGCGCTAGCGTGGACATCCATTAAATCTGCTAATTCAGAACTGGTGATTAAGTATCCTTTTTCAGAAATTTCGTCAGCTATACGCAGAGTTTCAACCAAGCTGCGGAGTTGCGAAACCCTCATTTCTAGCGGTTTTTCATCGGTCACGGCCGCAGTTGGGCCAATTGATGGTTCCATAACGGTTATTTCTGGTGCAGAAGTACTGATTTCTTGCGGACTTTGGTTAGTTATTCGAGAGTTTTTTTCATAATCAGCTACTTTTGCTACATTTAATTCATTTTCGGAAGGTAAAGATTTATAAAAATCCGTGGAAGATAATTGTTGTAGCGAAGGGATTTTGCCATTCGCATAAGTGCGAGCGATCGCATCACAACGTTCGTTACCTATGTTACCAGAATGTCCCCGCACGTATTGCCATTTTACTTTTTGGGTATTGAGTTCATCTAAGATTTCTAAAAGGTCTTGGTTTTGGACGGGTTTACCATCTGACTTTTTCCAACCTTTATTTTTCCAGCCTTTCACCCATTTGGTAACGCAGTTAATTAGGTATTCACTATCGGTATGAAGGGTGATGGGTTGGGCTTGTTGAGATGTTTGCAGAAATTGAAGGGCAGCGATCGCAGCTTGCATCTCCATTTTATTATTAGTGGTATAAGGGGATGCATCGCCCATTTCGTGGATTGAGCCATCGCAGAAGTAGACGACAACACCCCAACCACCAGGGCCAGGATTACCAGTGCAAGCACCGTCAGTGTATATGCTTTGAATTGTGGGTTGGGTGGACATGGTTAGAGTATCGAACCGCGAAGGACGTTAAAGATTCTAAGGAAACAGTTATTAGCGGCGAATTTTTTAACAAATATCCTGGCTATTATACTGATAAAATCTCTTGAATTTTGACTTTCTGAATTCTTCTCTAATCCTGATTATCTGGCAACTTTTCCATTTCTTCACTAATTAGCGTCTGCAAATCTTCGTCACAATGATTATGCAGATGAACTACACCAGCTAAAAGTTCTGATAGAATTTCAGCTTGTTGGTTCGCAGTTAAAGTAGTTAACTGTAACTGGTTAACTAATGCTTGTACTTTCAGGCATTCTATACCTAATTCAGCAATCAAGGTGTTGAGGGTTGAATTGGTTATTGCAAGAGGGCGGTTGCTAATCTGCATATTTATTGTCCCAATCTTTTACGCGCTTGTTGGATTGCCTTATCAAAAGCACGAATCTCTTTTTCCCAATGCTTAATTAGACCTTCGTTAGCAAAACTCTTTTCTTGATGTTCAGTAATTCTTTGAGCTGAAGATTCAATTGCCTTATTTTGAACGATAGGCAACGCGGAGACTTTGGATTAAAATCACCAGAGATGCGATCGCCATTAACCCGCCCCAAAACCAGTAAGGTAAAAGCAAATATCGCTGCATTTGCGCTGTATCAGAAATTCCCAGGGGACCAGCAGAACTACTAAATAGATAATCAAGTTGATGGTACGTACTTATACAAGCTTGTACACCCAAAAATTGAATGATAAACCCTTGCAGCCAACGAGGTGCTCTCAAGGCAATACCTAAGATTATTAAACCTAGTAAGGGAATTGCCACCAATCCAAACCAGGAACGCACCCAAATTAATGTGGACAACAGCAAAAAACTTCCTAAAATTTTCAAACAGAGGGTTGCTGCTGTAAAACTGCGGGAAGCCAGAATCAAAGCTGCACCGGCAAGAGGCGGCCCCATTGGCCCAGCTGCGGCGATTATTGCTGGGATAATTGGCCCCAACGGCGAACGGATGCCATAAGTTGCGACACCAGAACCATTGCTAAAAATCTGCAACTTCTGAAACTGTCCCCCTAATAGCAGTGCCATTAAACCGTGACCCATTTCATGAAACCAAGTTGCCAGAATTGTAAATGGATATAAGATATAATCTCCTCCTGGTACTTGCCACAATAAAGCAGTTGCGATCGCTGCTGCAACTAGCCAGGTTAGCCCCATACGTTCAACAACTGGCGGAGCTTCTTTAGCGAGCAAGGGTTCAAAATTTTTACTTGGTTCCCTCATAGGTCACTCATTAGCAGTGTATTTCCATCCATCCTAATGTAATTATTCAAGTAATGGAGTTGCTGGATAATGCAACAATTCGCACCTTGAAGCGACGGCTGTCACTATGGCGCTATCAAGAACAACATAGTTATCCGTCGCTTGTCTGATGCAGTTCATTTGTTTCTCCTCCAAAATGGATGCCGGAGGATGGCAAAAAATACTTAGTTAAGCAAGTTGAAACAGGAATGTCATTAAGTCTCCTTTACCCAAGCTGATGCGATCGCCTGGTCGCAAGCGATGACGGTTCCCTGGTAAAAGTGGCAAATTATTGATGTAAGTGCCATTAGAACTTCCCACATCCTCTACATAATGAGCATCTCCCTCAATGCGAATATCTGCATGAATCCGCGAGACAATTTCGGAGTTGGGAAATCCTGAAACATCTATATCTGGAGGAATCCGGTCATTAGGCTTGCCGATATGAATCACAGAGAAATTTTGCGGCAATTCAATTAAGCGATCGCTTTGAATGTGGATTAACCGCGCTGTAACCTGCTGTAATTGCGTTCTGGCAGCAGTTGCAGTTGGTGCTGGTGCTGCTGGTTCATTTACTTCAGAGGCCGGTGCTGGTTCCACAGGTGGTGGAGTCGGAATGCTACTTTGTCCAGAGACTACGGGTTGAGCTACAACATTTGGCACTGGCTCTGGGGGGCTGCTTACTGTAACAGGTATTTGTGGCGTTGGTTCTGGGGAAACTGCCACCTCTGTTGGTGGTAAAGATGATTCGGGAGGATGGGAGTTAGTAGAACCGCTTATTCCCAAGGCATCTGGTTGTAAAAGTTCTAATAGTGGATCAGGTGGAACTAATGCTGGCACTTCCACGGGGGTATTGGGAGTGACTGTTGTAGCTACTGCGGGATGAACGTGTGGAACTCCTGCGGAGTGAAGGTTATAGCCACACTGACCGCAGAATGCAGCATCTGCCTGCACAGTTGCCCCACAACTAGGACAATTAGTAGTCGCAGGTAACGGTGTATAACAAGCTTCACACTGAACAGCGCCGTCAGGGTTGGGATGATTGCAATTAGGGCAGACGATCATCGATATTTAGCCTTTGTTCAAGATCATCATAAATATAGTTAGGACTGGCAAGCAGAGGGCGGCCCTAGCTTTAGATTTTAGCAATTACTGCTAATGGAACGATTAGAATAATTCGTAATTGATAATTCATAATTCGTAATTGCTTCACACATAAATGCGCTTGCTTTAAGCAAGGAATGTGTTTTTTCTTTTCCATAGCTAAGGTTAGTTGCTTCAGAACCTTGAGGAGTTAATTACGAATTACGAATTACGAACTACGAATTACTAATTACTTGGTCAATGTTGAAGTTCCAAACCTGCTGCCGCATCTAGCAGCCACCAAAGTTCTCCTTGGGGCTGAATTAAGCGGGATGGATAAGTGAAGTCATCGGCTACAGGTGCAAAGACTTGCGCTAAAGCTGGTCGTTTATTAGCACCAGCAACCAGAAAAATCACGCTACGAGCAGAGTTGATGAAGGGATATGTGAAACTTATCCTGGGGTTTCCGTCTTTGTTACCTACAGTCACGAGGCGATCACGTACTTTAAGAGCCTCTGTGTGGGGAAACAAAGATGCGGTATGTGCATCATCACCCATTCCTAGTAATACTACATCCAAGGGGGGAAACTCGACACCAGAAGAATTGAAAAATTCTTTGAGATGTTGTTCATACTTGGCAGCAGCCATTTCTGGATTGGCTTCTAAAGTTGGTACGGGGTGAATGTTAGCCACTGGGATATCAACGCGATCTAGCCACGCACGACGCGTCATCAGTTCATTGCTATCGGCATGATCTGGTGGTACGTAACGCTCATCCCCCCAGAATATATGAATTTTATCCCAAGGCAGTTTTTGAGTAGCTATCGCTTCGTATAACGGTTTAGGTGTACTGCCACCAGACAAGGCGATGGTAAACCGCCCACGCTGCTCAATGGCAGTTTCTAACTTAGACAAGATTAATTCTAGCGCTCGTGCAACCAGCGCTGGTTGATCCGGTAAAACTTCAACGGTTTTGTTCATGGCTTCATCATATTGCTGGCTTCTGGCAATACAATACCTAACTTATTACAATCCCCCTTTTTAACTTTTGAAACATTTAACATCGTGGATTAAGTAAGCTTGAAAAACGTACACTTCCTGATCACCCTCAACCGTAAGTTGTCAGTAGTGAGTCGTACTCACTACTAACCACTCTCATGATTATTTTTATTTACATCCAGTTACTTGATACTTTGTTGATTAACGCCACAAAGGATACGTTTATTAATTCTTATTAAAAATTAATAAAACTAATTAATCACAAACAACGCTTCCCAGTTTGCGATCGCTTCACGTTGGGCAATTAACAATTCCTGAATTCCTTTTTGGGCGACATCTAGCAGTTGATCCAGCTGAGTGCGGCTAAAGCTGCCTTCTTCGGCTGTTCCTTGGACTTCAATGATTCCCAGGTGTTGATTCATCACCACATTAAAATCTACTGTTGCAGCTACATCTTCGATATAATTTAGATCCAAAAATGGTTCTCCCTCCAGTAATCCTACGGAAACGGCTGCTACTTGTCCACACAAAGGCGATCGCTCTAACACGCCCTCTTGCAATAATTTAGAAATCGCATGAGCCAACGCCACAAACGAGCCTGTAATGGCTGTTGTCCGAGTTCCAGCATCTGCTTGCAACACATCAGCATCCACAGTCAGCGTGCGTTCTCCCAGTGCCTCAAAATCCACTGCTGCGCGTAAGCTGCGTCCAATTAAACGTTGAATTTCTTGCGTCCGTCCAGATAGTTTCAATAATTCCCTTTCTTGGCGTTTTTGAGTAGCAGATGGTAGCATACGATACTCAGCAGTTAGCCAGCCTTTACCAGTTCCTTCAAGAAACTTCGGAACTCCCTTATTAACGCTAACAGTACAAAGGACTTGAGTATCACCGCATCTTGCAAGAACAGAACCGGGGGCAAAGCGAGTGAAACTGGGGTGAAAACTGATCGGACGTAGTTCGTAGGGAATCCGACCGTCAGGACGCTGCCAAGCCATTGGAGTTGCCTCAAGTTTTACAATACTGCCTTAAGATTACCTTAGTGTTATTGGCCAAATAGGACATTGGGCATGGGGCATTGAGAAGAGACAAGGTAGACAAGAAAGAGGGGGGGAGATTAGAAAAAGACTTGTTCAATAATTCCCCCTTGCCTCCCCTGCTCCCCTGCCCCCTGCCCCCTACCTGCTTCTAAGGAACTGAAAGCAGAGTCAAAATATTTTGCTGTACCATCTCTGGTGATTGGTCGCCGTTGATGGTCAACAAGCAGCGACGGTCGTAATATTCTAGGATGGGAATGGTGCGATCGTAGAATAATTCTACACGGCGCTGTACGATTTCTGGTTGGTCATCTGGTAGCGATCGCCCTAAGGATTATCAAAGTATCTGCAAAGCCTTTGTGCTTGAGTGCTTTTTCCCGATCCTGAACCTCCCAGAATCACCAATCTCACAACAATTTACTCCTCATTCTGTCAAATTCACTACTAGCTAAGTCTGTTTTCCTAAAACAACTGATAAATCTAACCTTTAGCGATTTTTAGGCGTTGTGCATAGCTTTTTTAAATAATTGGAACTACAACTCATTTCAGAGAAAAGACGAAAATTTACAGTGGTTAGCGGTTTTATAAACTACATCTAGAAACGTTATATGCAATGTCTATACAGGCTTTCGGGTTTTGTCTATGTACTTCATTTACCTAAAATATGCTGTAAATCAAACAGGACTCTTGACTTAAATACAAACCTAGTGTTGACTAAGAATGCAATTTACCAAATCCACCATATTTGTAAAAACAGATTGATTATATAGGTAAATTTGTCAGTTTCACCGTCAGTAATAACCTTTTAGTTATTGTATTTCTTTGAACTTAAATTTATGGTTGTCCAGTTAGAAACTCAAAGTATCAATTCAACCCTAACCCTACCATATCCAGTTGAAGGGCTAGTGCAAGTTTTCACTAGTTCCTATCGCAACTTTTTGACAAATGTGATGGCTCAATCACTGAGAATAGCTGGACAAGGAACGCCAGTATTAATAGTGCAGTTTCTCAAAGGAGGTATTCGCCAAGGACAAGATCGACCTATACAATTAGGACAAAATTTAGATTGGATTCGCTGTGATTTGCCTCGTTGTATTGATACACCGCATTTAGATGATATAGAAAACCAAGCTTTACAAAAGCTGTGGCAGTATACACAACAAGTCGTCTGTGAAAGTAAGTATTCTCTTGTGGTGTTAGATGAGTTAAGTTTAGCGATTAACTTTGGTTTAATTTCAGAAACGGAAGTTTTAGCGTTTCTGGCAAAACGCCCTCCCCAAGTCGATATTATTCTCACAGGGCCAGAGATGCCAAAATCTCTTCTTGATGTAGCAGATCAAATTACAGAAATCCGCCGCAGTTATCGACCTTAAACAAAATACTCAGTTCAGGATATCCTAGTAATTCCGTTTGAATTAGCTGTGAAGTTGTGATTAAAAATGATATCTGGATTACTGAAATGGCTCAACAGGGTCTAATTTCCCCCTTTGAGCCAAGTTTAATCCGAAAAGTACAAAAAGCGGAAAGTCTGAGCGGCGGTTCCCACTGTTCAGAACTTTCTAAGACAGATGAATCAGCAGCAGTTAAACATGTAATCAGCTACGGTTTATCTTCTTATGGCTACGATATACGCCTTTCTTCGGCCGAGTTCCGCATTTTTCGTCACATTCCCGGAACTGTTGTCGATCCCAAAAACTTTAATCCTCAGAATCTAGAGCCAACAGCACTGCATACAGATGTCAATGGCAGTTACTTTATTTTACCTGCTCATTCCTATGGACTTGGAGTTGCTTTAGAAAAACTGGAGGTTCCTGAGAATATTACTGTTATTTGTATTGGAAAATCTACGTATGCCCGTTGTGGCATAATAGCGAACTTAACACCTGCTGAGGCTGCATGGCGAGGTCATTTAACTTTAGAATTTTCCAACTCTTCCAGTGCAGACTGTCGTATTTACGCTAACGAAGGCGTGGTACAATTGCTATTTTTAGAAGGTGAACCGTGCGCTGTTAGTTATGAAGCAAGACAGGGTAAATATCAGGATCAGTTAGAGATTGTAACTCTAGCTAAAGTTTAAGTAGCAAAGAACTAATCTTGCCTTACTTAGATGCTGCTTTGCTTAGAATTATGCGATCGCTCTAAATCATACTCAAAAATCGGAGTGCGATCGCTTGCGTTATCCCACTGCAAATTTTGTCAGCTTTCGCATCTAAGGAGGCTGATAAATAAGCCAGCACTATATCTTACTTAGGATGCTAAATATAGAACTCGCTCTGGTGTAATAACTCGAAAACTCTATAGTTTAAACCTTCATCACATTCTAGCTCTCAGGCAGGAGTTGGAGCGATCGCTCTATCCTACAAAACATTCCCTAAATCTTGAATTGTATTTGCTACAACAATCCTGCGTAAAATCTCTTTCAATTGCTCTAAATCAGAAACTTGCGAAATTTGCGACATCAACTCTAAACCATCACTGCCAAATTTCGCTTCTAAACTTGTTTCGATGCTAGAGATTATTCCACGTACTTCTCCTTCTGCTTCTCCTAGTACTTGTCCCTCACGTAAAATTTCTTGATACCAAGGTGACTCTCTTAAGACTGTCATATCCCACCTCATGATTTCCTGAACTAAAGTACTTTCTAATACAAAGGTTGCAAAAAATGCGAGAACTGTCTCAAGTTGATTTAATTGTTCATCAGCACGCAACATTCGCAATGCTTCCCTAATTGTAGACTCGTTTTCTCCGCCTTTGAGAATTGGTACAAAAGGAAGCAGCGATGGTAACGGTGTCTCAAAAGCAATATTTACATCAACCTCCCAAAGGTTAATTACGCGGTAATCTTGAATTGCTCTTAACCCGATAAAATTTGATGCAAAGCTTGTAGGTATTTCACTATTGCTGATTTTGAGAATGTTAATCAGTACAGGGTAGGTTTGTAATTTATATTTCTCTTCTGCAAGAGCAGCATAAGCACGCATTCGACGCGGCATTTCTGACGTGTGCCGTAATTGTAACTCATTGAGGATGAGAAATTTTCCGTATTGGGGACTTTCAGCCTGAATTACAACATCGCTTTGTCGGCTAATCCATTGGAATTCTGTATTTAAGATTTCGCCTGTAACAATGTCGGCAATTCCTGTCACCCATTTTGCCCAATTATTTGGTGCAAGACTGAATTAATTTTTTAGTACTAATATCTGTAGCTTTGTTCATCTAAAAAATAGATGCGATCGCTCTAAATCATCAAACCTAATAAATCGGAGGATAGTCGCGTCGCTTTATCTTACCGCAAATTATGTCAACTCTCGTCTAAGATAAGCCATTATTTAAGGTGCTAACCTTGCTTTACCTAGACGCTGCTTTTCATACCATTGTGCGATCGCAGGTGCCCAATCTTCAAAATGAGGCCACATCATTTCACACAATTTTTGAATTTCAAGTTGAGCATCTTTCTTATTTCTTAAGTCACAAAAATGCAAGAAAGACCTTAAATTAAAACTAACTACAAAATGCTGGCGATAATCAAAAGGTACTTTACCTCTGGCGTGTTCTTCAGACATTCCCGCCTCAAAATCAGCTTTATATCGTTTAGCTGCGTCTTCACACCATTGCAAATCGGCAGCTCTTGCTTCAGGTGAATAGTGGTACTTTTTGCCTTGTCTATCAGTGTAATAACCAACGGGACGTAGGTAAAAAACATCTTCTATGTCTTTCTTACCTTCTACTACATCAATAAATTGGTTGCCTGTGTATCTAAAAGATTGTACATCAAATGATACAGAAACCCGATGAGTCCGAGCCTGCTGCATCACACTGTGGGGAAAGTAGCCACAGTTAAAAACAATCTGGGGATGCTCTAAAGGCCCATAGTGTCCCCTCTCACCCGCTAAAAGCCGCTTAACAATAACTTCACCGCTTTGTGACTCCGACGGCCAGGAGTCACGCTCGTCAAACACGAACCCATCGGTATAGTCTTGGTGCATCGCGGCATAAATCACCTGCTGCGGGTTTGGTGTTTTGGCAATAACCTCTACTCGAAATCGATGCATTAGCTGTTGGGGAATGGATTTGTGATTGAAAGTGCTTACTAACAAGGAGCAAAGCCTGTTGCTTAGACATAGCTTTGAACTCGATTCATCATCATATCTTTTCTCTGGCTTGGACTTCTACTCGATTAGATTAAGATACTTTACAAATATTAATATCTTTGTTACAGTTATTTACATAAACAAAAGACAGAGAAAAATCCATGCGTACAAGCACTGCTATCATTGACAACCAAGGCAAACTGAACAACTTTGCGCTTGAGCCAAAAGTTTATATAGATGAGCAAGGCGATCGCACTGGTTTCACTCCCTATGCAGAAATGCTCAACGGTCGTTTAGCAATGATTGGTTTTGTCTCTCTGATAGCATTAGAAGTATTTACAGGACACGGTATTGTTGGTATCTTGACAAGTCTATAAAAACTAATTTATTTAACATCACCTCAAAAAATTAAGAGACGGTAAATTTACCGTCTCTTAATTTATGGAAAACTTAGTGATAGAGTGAAAATATACTGATAACAAAAGCCGTTAATTATCAGCGTCAAAATATTGGGTGAACTATGGCTTTAACTGCTTCAACTATGTTGCCACTAGGCACTAAAGCGCCAGATTTTAATCTACCGGAAGTAGTATCTGGAAAGGCAACTTCACTTTCTACCTTTGCAGATAAAAAAGCATTGTTGGTAATGTTTATTTGTCGGCATTGCCCGTTTGTAAAACACGTCCAAAAAGAATTAGCGCAGCTAGGAAAAGATTATTTTACAAGTGATTTAGCGATCATTGCCATCAGTGCCAACGATGCAAAAAATTACCCAGATGATGCCCCAGAGTCGTTACAAGCATTTGTAACAGAACAAGGCTTTACTTTTACCTTATGTTACGACGAGAGCCAAGAAACAGCGAAGGCTTATACAGCAGCTTGCACGCCAGATTTTTTTATATTTGACGATCAACGCCAACTTGTTTATCGGGGACAATTAGATGATAGCCGCCCCAGTAATGGTAAACCCGTAACAGGTGTAGATTTACGCGCAGCCATTGAAGCAGTGCTAGTGGGTAAACCTGTTACAAGCGAGCAAAAGCCGAGTGTTGGTTGCAATATTAAATGGAAACCTGGAAACCAACCCAGTTATTTTGGTTAAGAAGGACTAGGCATTGAGCAGTGGCCAAACAGGGAGGAGAATTGGGGACAAGGGGAAGGGAAAGACTTGTTGCAAGTTTTAACTTTAGTCACCTTGTCCCCCCTGCTCCCTACTCCCTAATACTCATGACTATTAATGTTTAATTTCCAAATTTAGTATGTAGCATCCTAATTGGACTTTTTCTGCCCACAATTCATATTCCAGCCGCAAATTATCGGGCAAGGGATGTCCGTTGAGAGTTAGGCTACGAGTAAAATTTCGTAAACGAATGGGATCGTTAGGTTGCAATGACTCAGTTGGCAACCAATAACGACTTATGCCATAAACACCCTGTTCCCAAAAGTGACGGTAACTCACTTGAGCATTACCTTGCATAGTCATAATAACTCGGTAAGGGGAAATCTCCAGCCACAAAATTCTGGGACTGTTAGGGGCATAAGCTTTGCTCTTAGTTTGAGGAAGTGTGTCTTCTGGACTTATGACACTCTCTACTTCGCAGCTAATTAAGGGTGGTGCAGTCATCAGTAAATGGAATCGATCAGTATCTTTTTGATACAATGTCGCGGCAGTTTCGACAACAGACCAGATCGGTAGGTCAGTGGAAATCAGTGATAAGCACACGGGCTTGCGGTGATGAGTGAGCATGGGAGCGATAAAGGCTAAAAGCTATTGAACAAAATGAAATGAACACTCTAGCTGTCTAATAGGTCTGGGTAGGAAACTAAATAGTAAAACAGGCTTAATATTAATGAATCCGCTGATTTGTTAATAAGCTACACAAATCTGGATGAAACAAGTAGAATGTCAGCTTACACAGTAAAAACGGTACTTTTATCTAGAGAGAGCTAATTCGTAAGTAAAGCTTGTAAATATTCTAAGGCTATAGCCTCAAAACAGTGGCAGTCGTTTTAGATGCTAAAAACCTTCTTCACAAAGACTTACCGGAGATTGGAGTAAGTTTCATACAGCCAAAAGCGATAGGATACTAACAAGGAAGTCACCAGAAGCGACAAACTAAGTCGCTGATGAACTTCCGGTGTATTCAAATGCCAGTGTATCCTAATGTCGGCTTCTGTTATAACCGTAGAAACTCACGAAAACCTTTCTCACCAAAATATTGCTGAGTAAAAAGTAAAATTCATTGACTCAGCAATATTTTGGTCTGCTTATTGACAAGGTGATAAAGAGGCTGAAGCTTCATAAAAAATTATTCTGATTTATTTTTATTTATTACCGATGCCATTGCACCTGTGAACAAGTCATGTGTGTTACAGGCTGGTACTTATTTGGGAATACTTTTATAGGAGTGATAAAAAAGGCGATCGCACTAACACTTTCAATCCAAATGTACTACGTCACTTTAAAATCACTCTTATTTTACAAAAAAGACGTATTAATACTCACTAATCTACCAGGAGCAAGCAAGATGGGATTTACTGAAGAGATTGCCAAGCTATCTGAACAAGTGCGTAAGCGGGCTGACCAAGTTGTTGGCGAAGAAGCTACTAAGATGGCACTGATTGTTCCTTTTTTGACTGCTATTGGCTACGATGTCTATGATCCTAGTGAAGTAATGCCGGAATATGTAGCAGACTTTGCTATTAGAAGATCAGGACAGTTTGAAAAGGTAGATTACGCCTTAGCTATTAACGGTACTAAAGTTATGCTTGTAGAAGCAAAAGCCCGTGGTCAAAAAGCTGAGGCACATGATGGACAATTGAGCAAATATTTTAATGCACTTTTGACAACAAAAGTAGCTATCGTCACTAACGGTGTTGAATACCGTTTTTTTACAGATTTGCGTGATAAAAATGTCATGGACAAGGAGCCATTTTTTACTTTTAACATCCTTGAATATGATTCTAAAGATATTGACAACCTCAAATTCTTTCATCGTGATAATTTTGATATCACAGCTATTACGAGCCATGCTGAAGAAATGGTTTATGTAAAAGGCATGACTCAGCTTGTAGGAAATCTTTTACGTTCTCCTTCGGAAGAATTTATTCGTTTCTTGGTATCTGAACTACGTTCCTCTGACCACAGGTATGAATTTCAAGGTAAGATTAATGCTAGGATAATTGAAAAATTCAAGGCAATTGTTAAAAAGTCGATTCAGGGAAGTTTACTAGACTTAATGACAAGCTCACTTAGCCGAGAAATGTCTCAACCTGTCAAAGTTGAAGTAGAAGCAGAAATTGAAGAAGAGGAACAACCCCAAGACCCTCAAGAATCCAGAATATTAACAACTGCTGAAGAAATAGCAGCTTTTGAAAAAATTAAAGCGATTACGCAAACTTCAAAGAGCTACAGTTTTGAACTTAAGTACAGAGATACGACCTCATACTTTGGTATCAATCTTGGCAAAAGTACTTGGTGGTTTTTGAGACTATATCTATCTTCGCAGAAAAAAAGTTTTGTTACTCGACTAAGTGTAGATGAAGTAAAGTCGCTAGCTTCAAACTTTGAAGTGCAGGAAGTAACAGCTTCTCTGGGGGATGTCGCATCAAAAGTAATTATTTCCTCTGTTAGTGATTTAGATCAACTGACATCACTGATTCTCAGATGTTACGAGACAGAAGCAGCCAAGCATCAAACATTGACTCCAGATGTAATCAGAATGGAAAAATCAGCTTAACTCAAGGTATCTACTACTAAACGACACCTAATCAACTATTTCCGATTTTTGTCTGTTAATCAATTAGCGATCGCAGTATTAAGCTGTTCCACAAATAACCTTGCATATATTGGGCGGGCGAGACGCCCACCCCACAATAAATGTACAATTTCAGATTATGTAAACTAGATGTGGTTTAGCTTAATTGCTTGACATATCGATAATCATTGGCTTGGAAAAAGGACAAAAAAGTGGCTCTACAATCAGCAGAACCACCAAAGCTTTCGCAAATCTGTTATAAATTAACGAGCTGCCCCTTGAGTAGAAACAGTATCAATTGGTTTCATCAAGTACAGCCGCAATAACTGCCAGCCGTTGGAGATGTAAAGCGGCAGTTTTCGGAAGAATTGCAGGAATTTGGGAGTGTTGGAGTTAGCGATCGCACCCAGCTTCTCGTTATTGTTTATACAAACATCCAAGCGATCATAAAACTCGGAATTCTCTACATCCAGCATCAGTGGGAATACCCGACCTGCGTTTTCGTTGGTCTTCTTAATCACATGGATATCGTATTCTCGCGCATCCAATCCCAGGGTGGCATAAAAGTCCTTGCGTTGGATGTCATTAAGATACATAGTCGCAAACACTGACAACAGGAAGAACCGACTCCATAGCTTTGCTTTCCAATCATTCAATATTTGCGGCTGGGATTTCATGATGGCATCAAAGAAATCGCCGTGACGGTTTTCATCCTGACACCAGTTCTCAAAGAACCGGAAGATTGGATAAACCCGGTCTTCGGGATGTGCTTCTAAATGGCGATAAATGGTGATGTAGCGCCAATAACCGATCTTCTCAGAAAGATAAGTAGCGTAAAAGATGAATTTCGGTTTAAAGAAGGTATAACTGCGACTCTTAGTCAAAAACCCTAAATCTAGGGACATATTAAAGTCCGACAAAGCTTTGTTCAAAAAGCCAGCGTGACGCGCTTCATCCCGTGACATCAGGTTAAAACACTCTGCCAAAACAGGGCTTTTTCCTTTCAAGCGACGACCAAGTTCTTTATACAGCAAAAAGCCGGAAAACTCTGCTGTACAAGAACGTTCTAGAAATTCAACGAACAATCGGCGAGTTTCCCCGTCAATATGATCCCAGGATTGTTCAAATTCGGCATCCCGAACAAAGTGGTGGCGATTGTAGTCAGTGCGGAACTCTTCAAGAATGGCTCTTAACTCATCTTCGTTGACGGAGATATCCATCCGTGCCATTTCATCAAAATCGGTAGTATAAAACCGAGGTGTTAACAAGGTTTCTTTTGCCGGGACTTTAATTCCTGGCCGGATTTCTTCAAAGCCTGGTTTTTTAAGGGAATCTACCATGTCTTGATTTCTCTTTCGTCTTTATTATCTTAAGTAGACCTTTCGGGTGACGTTCCTACGTCTCTACCGCCACGGTAACGGCAGTTTTTCATGGGGAGCCAGTGCGTTGGGCGGCTGTGGCGACTTGTTCGCGCAGCGTCTCCCCTTGGGAGAAGCAACTGGCGTGGAAACCCCGTTGGCGCTAGCCTCTTCCTTTAGGGAAAGACCCGACTGCCTCACCAGAAATGCTCTGGCAAACCGTAACAGCCCACAATAATCGAATTGTATAAAGTTCAGTCTACCAAGGTGCGGGTGAGAAATTCGTAAGCAAAACATTAAGAGTTGCAACAATCACTCAATATTTGCGGAATCAAAAATCGCACATTAGTAGTCAAATAAATGTAGTTGAGTGAGCAGCATTATTTTGAGCGAGTGCAGTAGCACTCACCTCTTGATTCTCAAAGCATTACTATCTCAGTAATTTTCTGTGGTTTTTACTAAAATAAATTCATGGGGTTCTATTAATACGTTGAGCGGCTTAAAATTAACAATCTATAAGTAGCATAATTACTGAAAAATTATAAGTACTTTAGTGATATCTTGCACTCTTATTAATAACTAGAGATTGGACAATGCCCATAATTTCAAATCAGAGTTGCAGCGAACAGTAGTATCCACTACGAAAATTGCTAGCAAGTAACTGGTGCATAATGCAAATCTAGCTATTAATACTTGGTATCAAAAACAGTTAAAAAAACCTATCTTAAACAACAAAAGTAAATCCAAAGGGTTGAAAACAAGATGAATCTTGAAAACAATCAGCAGCAAAAAGACCGACTTCTTGTCTCTTATATCTTGTGTGCAGTCGGATTTATCGGGGTGGGAGGATTGCACCGTTTCTACAATGGCAGGATCGTAACTGGTTTGTTTTGGCTGTTGACTGGTGGTGTGTTTGGTATAGCCCTCTTCTGTCACTTTCCGGTTATTCTAAATAAAAGGATTAGAAGAAAAAACTCTGCAAGGGAGGTAGGGCAATGGATGTAGAATTACAAA